>JBDTRR010000002.1:0-220314 GCA_039931615.1 Acidobacteriota bacterium | reverse complement strand
TTTTCAGGACCTCGTCCATCGTCTGGACCATGTAGACGTTCAGCGTGTCCAGCACATTCTTGGGGATGTCCGCCAGGTCTTTTTCATTGTCCTTCGGCAGGATCAGGTTCTTGATGCCGGCCCGGTGCGCCGCCAGCACCTTCTCCTTGACGCCGCCAATCGGCAGCACCTTGCCCCGCAGGGTGATCTCGCCGGTCATCGCCACGTCCTTGCGAATCGGCACCCGCGTCAGCGCCGACACCAGCGCCGTCGCCAGGGTGATGCCGGCCGACGGCCCGTCCTTCGGGATGGCGCCCTCGGGGACGTGGATGTGGACGTCGGTCTTGCGATTGAACTCCTTCGGGATGCCGAACTCCTCGGCTTTCGAGCGCACGTAGCTCATCGCCGCCTGCGCCGATTCCTGCATCACGTCGCCGAGCTTGCCGGTCAGCGTCAGAACGCCCTTGCCCGGCATCAGCGTCGCTTCCGTCACCAGGATCTCGCCGCCGACTTCGGTCCAGGCCAGGCCGGTGGCGATGCCGATCTCGTTCGATTCCTCCGCCATCGTGTTGCGGAAGCGCGGCACGCCGAGGTACTGCGTCACCTTCTCGGCGTTGATCTCCTCGGCGAACTTCATTCCTTCGACGACGACCTTGCGGGCGACCTTGCGGCAGATCGACGACAGCTCGCGCTCGAGGTTGCGGACGCCGGCCTCGCGGGTGTAGCGGTTGATGACGGTCTGGATCGCCTCGTCGGCGAAGGTGATGTTCTCGCTCGTCAGGCCGGTCCCTTCGATCGCCTTGGGGGCGAGGAACTTCTTGGCAATCTCGATCTTCTCGAGCTCGGTGTAGCCGGCCAGCTGCAGCACTTCCATCCGGTCGCGCAGCGCCTGCGGAATGGTGTGGAGGACGTTGGCGGTGCAGATGAACATCACGTGCGACAGGTCGTACTCGACGTCGAGATAGTGATCGAGGAAGGTATGGTTCTGTTCCGGATCGAGCACCTCGAGCAGGGCCGCCGAGGGATCGCCCCGGAAGTCCATCGACATCTTGTCGACTTCGTCGAGCAGGAAGACCGGGTTCATCGAGCTGGCCTTCTTCATCATCTGGATGATCTGGCCGGGGAAGGCGCCGATGTAGGTGCGGCGGTGGCCGCGGATTTCGGCCTCGTCGCGCACGCCGCCGAGCGACAGCCGGACGAACTTCCGGTTCATCGCCCGCGCGATCGACTTGGCCAGCGACGTCTTGCCGACGCCGGGAGGCCCGGAGAAGGTCAGGATGGTCGCCTTCGGCTTCTTGACCAGGGCGCGCACGGCGAGGAACTCGAGGATCCGTTCCTTGATCTTCTCGAGCCCGTAATGGTCCTCGTTGAGGATCTCCTCGGCCCGCTTGAGGTCGCGGCTCTCGCGCGTCTTCTTGTGCCAGGGGACCGCGATCAACCAGTCCAGGTAGTTGCGCGAGACCGTCGCTTCGGCGGACATCGGCGGCATCGCTTCCAGGCGCTTCAGCTCCTGGACCGCCTTTTCCTCGACGTCCTTCGGCATCTTCGCCTGTTCGATTTTCTTCTTCAGGTCGTCGACCTCGTTGCCCTTCTCATCCTTGCGGCCCAGTTCCTTCTGGATCGCCTTCATC
Source organism: Acidobacteriota bacterium (assembly GCA_039931615.1). Taxonomy (GTDB): domain Bacteria; phylum Acidobacteriota; class Vicinamibacteria; order Vicinamibacterales; family CAVVIG01; genus JAHFUI01. The sequence goes on along the minus strand of JBDTRR010000002.1, from coordinate 218,704 downwards.
TTCTCGTTGAGGTAGTACTCCTTCTGCGCCTTCTCCATCTGCTTCTTGACGCGCGACTGGATGCGGCGATCGACCTGGAGCTTGTCGACTTCGATTTCGAGGATGCCGGCGATCCGGTTGAGCCGTTCCAGCGGCGAGATGATCTCGAGCAGATTCTGCTTCTCGTCGACGCCGACCACCAGGTGGGCGGCGATGGTGTCGGCCAGCTTGCCCGGGTCGTCGACCCGCACCGCCGCGATCATCGCGTCGTAGTGCAGGTTGTTCGACAGTTTGACGTACTGCTCGAACAACGACACGACGCGGCTCATCGTGCTTTCCGCCTCGCCGCTCGCTTCGCGCGCCTTGGGCAGCACCTTGACCACCACCCGGTAGAACCCCTTGTCTTCCTTCCACTCCACGGCGCGCGCCCGGTCGACACCTTCGACCAGCACCTTGATATTGCCGTCGGGAAGCTTCAGGCTCTGCACGATGTTGGCGACGCAGCCCATCGTGTAGATGTCTTCCGGCCGGGGATCGTCGACCGACGCATCGTGCTGCGCGGCCAGGAAGATGCGCTTGTCCTTCATCAGCGCGTGCTCGAGCGCACGGGTCGATGACGGCCGGCCGATCACGAACGGCATCATCATGTGCGGAAACACGACGACGTCGCGCAGCGGGACGATCGGGAGCGTTTCGTAGACTTCCAGGGGGGATTCCATACTTGAGTTGGTGAGTTGGTAGACGGGTCAGTCGGGACGATGGGCTGGCATGGCCCAGCCCCCAACTGACCCGTTTACCAATTTCCCTAACCAGCCTTCTCTATGAGGGTGATCGGTTTGTCCTTCGCCATGACGATCTCTCGCGTGATCGTCACCTCGCGGACCTTCTTCTGGTTCGGCACCTGATACATCAGGTCCAGCATCAGCTCTTCGATGATCATGCGCAGACCGCGGGCGCCAATCTTCCGCTCGAGCGCCAATTCGGCAATCGCCTCGAGGGCATCGTCGGTGAAGCGCAGCTTGACGTTCTCGTACTCGAACAGCTTCATGTACTGACGGGTGATGGCGTTGCGCGGCTGGGTCAGGATCTGGACCAGCGCCGGCCGATCGAGCTCGTGCAGCGTGCCGATCACCGGCAGCCGGCCGACGAACTCGGGAATCAGGCCGTACTTGATCAGATCCTGCGGCTCGAGCTGTTCGAGGGTGGCGCCGATGTCGCGCGTGCGGATCGACTTGACATCGGCGCGGAAGCCCAGGGTCTTCTTGCCGACCCGGCGCTCGATCTGCTTGTCGAGGCCGACGAAGGCGCCGCCGCAGATGAACAGGATGTTGGTGGTGTCGACCTGGAAGAATTCCTGGTGCGGGTGCTTGCGGCCGCCCTGCGGCGGCACGTTGGCGACCGTGCCTTCCAGGATCTTCAGCAGCGCCTGCTGGACGCCCTCGCCGGAGACGTCGCGCGTAATCGACGGATTCTCGTCCTTGCGGCAGATCTTGTCGACTTCGTCGATGTAGATGATGCCCTGCTGGCACTTCTCGATATCGCCGCCGGCCGCCTGCAGCAGCTTGAGGATGATGTTCTCGACATCCTCGCCGACGTAGCCCGCTTCCGTCAGCGTCGTGGCATCGACGATGGTGAAAGGGACCGACAGCAGCTTGGCCAGCGTCTGCGCCAGCAGCGTCTTGCCGGTGCCGGTCGGGCCGATCAGCAGGATGTTCGATTTGGTCAGCTCGATGTCGTTGCGGCTGCGCGGCTGCTTCTGGATCTCGATCCGCTTGTAGTGGTTGTAGACCGCGACCGCCAGCTTCTTCTTGGTCCGTTCCTGCCCGATGACGTATTCGTCGAGGAACTTCTTGATTTCCTGCGGCGTCGGCAGCGAGGAGCGCGTGCCGCGGTTTTCGAACCGGTTGTCGTCGGCGATGATGTCGTTGCAGACTTCGACGCACTCGTCGCAAATGAAGACCGTCGGCCCGGCAATCAGCTTCCGGACATCGTTCTGGTCCTTGTTGCAGAAGGAGCACCGAAGGACTTCGGTTTCGCCGTTTTTCTTGACCATTGTCCGTCCTGATGTCATGCGGACCAGCGGGGCTATCTTCGGCCGTCTATGTTCGGCCGTCGATGTTCGGCCGTCGATGTTGGGCCGGCGGCGTTCGGCCGGCGGCCGCCCCGCACCGACCCGTGATGACCTACGCCCGCTTCCGGATCACATCGTCAATAATACCGTATTCCTTGCCCTGATCCGCCGACATGATGTAGTCGCGCTCGGTATCGTCCTGGATCCGCTTGACCGACTGATTGGTGTGGAACACCAGGATGTCGTTGATGCGCTCGCGCATGCGCAGGATTTCCCGGGCCGCGATGTCGATATCGGTGGCCTGCCCCGCCAGGCCCGACATCAGCGGCTGGTGGATGAGGATGCGCGAGTTGGGGAGCGAGAACCGTTTGCCCTTGGCGCCGGCCGCCAGCAGGACGGCGGCCATCGACGCCGCCTGACCGAGGCAGATGGTGTGCACGTCCGGCTTGATGAACTGCATGGTGTCGTAAATCGCCAGCCCGGCGGTGATCGACCCGCCCGGGCTGTTGATATACAGCATGATGTCCTTGTCCGGGTCCTCGGCTTCGAGGAAAAGCATCTGGGCGATGACGAGATTCGCGATCTGGTCGTCGATCGGCGTCCCGATGAAGATGATGCTGTCCTTGAGAAGCCGGGAGAAAATGTCGTAGGCGCGCTCGCCGCGGTTGGTCTGTTCGACCACCATCGGGACAAGTTGCATACGCGGGGCTGCTTCGAACTGATCTCGCATACTCTGTGGTTCGCTGTTTGGCCGGGGAAAAGAGCCGAGCGGGGGATCTTACGAGTCTATCGTAGTCAGTGTAGCACGCCCGATCAGGAAGTCAATCGCCTTTTCCCGGCGCAGACCGAAGCGCAGACGGGACAGACCACGCTCTTTCTCGAGCTCGGCGCGCAGCGCCGCCGGCGCGCGGCCCATCCGCTCGGCGTATCGCGTCACCTCCTGATCGACCTCTTCGTCGGTCGCGTCGATCTGCTCGCGCCGCGCCACTTCCTCGATGACCAGCGCCGCCGCCACCGCCTCGCGCGCCGGCTCGCGCTGGCTCTCGCGGAACGCCTGCCAGTCGATCCCGGCGGTATTCGGATCGATCTTCTGGTCGACCAGCCGGTGCGCGAAGTCTTCGATCCGGCGATCCAGCTCGCGCTCCAGCAGCGAGGCCGGCACCTCGAACGGGACGCGGGCCGCGAGCTGCTTCATCAGCTGCGCCCGCACGTCGCGATCGCCGGCGTGGCGGGCTTCGTGCTCGAGATCCTGCCGCACCCGGTCGCGCAGCGCCTCGAGGGTCTCGAACGAGCCGAGGTCTTTCGCGAACTCGTCGTCGAGCTCGGGCAGCGTCCGCCGCTTGAGCGCCTTCAGGGCGACGGTGTATTCGACATCGGTCCCCGCCAGCTCGGTGATCGCATAGTCGGGCGGATAGCTGATGGAAAATGTCCGGTTCGCTCCGACCTCGAGGCCAAGCAGCTGTTCGTCGAAGCCGGGCGGGTTGGCGGCCGCTCCCATCTCGACGTTGACGTCCTTGTGGCTGTCGGCAGTGCCCGCCGCATCCCGGCGATCGAGATCGACGGTCAGGGTGTCGCCCGCGTCGACCCCGCGGCCATCCACCGGATCGTAGCGCGCGGCCCGATCGCGCAGCTGCTGCAGCGCCCGATCGACCGCGTCGTCGTCGACCCGGCCCGGCGGCCGCTGGAGCGCGATGGTCGTGAAGTCGCCCGGCTCGAAGGCCGGGACGGTGTCGAATGAGGCGGTGAAGACGAGCGGCTGGCCCTCCTCGACGGTCACGTCGCGCACGTCGGGGGTGTCGACCGCCTCGACGCCCCGCTCACGCAGCGCCTCGTCGACCGCCGGAGGAATCAGGTCGTGGGCGACGCTCTGCAGAATCTGCTCCCGGAAGCGCTGCTTGATCACCCGCGCCGGCGCCTTGCCGGGCCGGAAGCCGGGGATACGCGCCTGGCGCGAGTAGTCGCGCGCGTGCCGGTCGATTTCGGCGTCGACCACGCTGCTGGGGATTTCGACGCGCACATTCTTGCGCGTCTCGTTGACATCGACGAATTCGGTTTTCATTGCTCGATCAGTCTGCGAGGTTTATCGTCGCGGCTTCGCCGCTTCGGAGACGCCTTCGCGTGGTTCCGTGCCTGCGCGCCGATGCCCGCACGGGTGACGCGAGCGAAGGCGTGCGAAAGGGGGGAGTTGAACCCCCAAAGCCTTACGGCTACCGGATCCTAAGTCCGGCGCGTCTGCCAGTTCCGCCACTTTCGCGCAGACTTGGTCCGCGAATCAGCCTAGCACGGCCTCAGGGCCATGACAACGCCGCTCCGGGCGGACGCCCCGGGCGCCGATCCGCCGGCGGTCGGGGGCGCGCCGTGGGCACGGCGCGCGGCGTCCGGTTGCGGCGCCGCCCGCGGGTGATGCTACCATCTGCCGGCATCATGACCGGATCCGAATACGCTCCGTCCAGCCGCGGCGATCGCGGCGGGCTGTTCCACGGCATTTTCCGCTGCGATATTGGGCCGGATGGCCGGCCCCGGGTGGTCCGCCACGAGGCGGGCCCCGGCGATCTCCCCTGCCCCACCACCGGCCGGCCGCTCCGCATCGCCACCATCGAGGCCGGCGCATCGGCGATCTGTCCAGGCTGCTCCGTCCAGGGGCACGGCGGCTACGTATCCTTCGACGGCGATCTGCGGATGGCCTACGCCTGCCCGGAGTGCCAGCGGTTCGTCTGGGTGGCCGGGGTCTAGTCCCCTGGAACCGTGATTCCTGGGATAAGTCCCGGGGCGCGGCGCCCGGATCGCAAGGCGCGAAGAGCGAGCTTATTGGGCATAAGTGAGCGATGAGCAACGATGCGAGGCGGGATGCCCCGCCCGGGAATTGTCCGAGGAATCACGATTCCAGGGGACTAGCAGGTTGCTGAAAAAGGCCCGAGCAACCTGAATTCGGAATTCAGAATGCAGAATTCAGAATGGAAACCCCAGGAAAGGCTCGCAGCCCGCATTCCTAATTCTTAATTCTGAATTCCTAATTCAGGCTGTCTCCCGCTCCGCCCACCACCAGATGCCGAGCGCCGTCACCACCAGCGCGGCCGCGGCCGCGTAGACCGGCACCGACGGCGCGATGCGCTGGGCCAGCGCCATGCCGCCGCTCTCGATCAAATCGATCAGGTCGCCAGTGACGGCGATCAGGCCGCTGCGGTCGAAGATCAGCCATCCGGCGCCGCTGATCCCGAGCACGATCAGCGCGATCGCGACGTTGAAGCCGACGTCGAGAAACTGATCACTCCGCCAGCGCGCCCGGCGGATACGGGTCATGGTCCGGATGGTGAACTGCTGGGAAGGCCGGGGCACCGGGCGGGCCGCCAGCATCCGGTCGAGCCGCCGCGCCGAATCCAGCGCCGCCGCGCAGTGATGGCAGGTTCCGAGATGCAGCGCGACGCGGCCTTCAGGTCTCAGCTCGCCGGCCGCAATCGCTTCGATGGCGTCGAGGGTTTCGTCGCAGAACATGTGACAGGCCGCCAGCCATCAGCCGGCTACTTCAACTCCGTTTCGAGCAGGCGGCGCAGCTGCTGCTTCGCCCGGTAGAGGTGCGTCTTGACGGTGCCGAGCGGCAGCGACAGCGCCTCAGCCAGATCCTCGTACTGCACGCCGTCGAGATAGTGGGCGGCGATCAGCAGCCGGTAGTGCGGCGGCAGACGGGCGATCGCCTTCTCCAGCCGATCGCGCAGCTCGAGATCGCCGAAACGGCGATCGTGCGTGGCGGTGACCCGCTCGGGTGCGCCGCCGTGGTCGAGCGACACCGCGGCCGCGACCGGCGGCTGCGCACACACGTTCGCCACAATCCGGTAAATCCAGGTCGAGAGCCGCGCCTCCCCGCGAAAATAGGGCAGCCCCCGATGGATCCGCAGAAAAACCTCCTGCGACAGATCCTCGGCCCGCGACCGATCCTGAACCGTGCGAGCAATCAGTGCGAACACCAACGTCTTGTAACGGTCGACCAGTTCCTGAAACGCGCCCTCATCGCCTCGACGGCAGCGCTCGACGAGCTCGCGCTCGTTGATGGCCTCCATCCGTCAAACCATTAGAGCACGCGAGGTTGGCAATTGTTTCGCGGCCAGGATGAAACATTTGCCCGATCCGGCTAGTCTAATCAGGTCGGAGCGCAGTTCCGAGGAGGCAGATTGTTCCACGCCGGGGCGTTCATGATTCCGATCGTCGCGATCCTCGCCGGCTGTGCAGTCGCGATTGTCGGGACCATCGCCCGCGGCCGGGTGCGCGAGCTCGAGATTCGTGAACGCATCGCGATGATCGAAAAAGGGCTGGTTCCTCCCCCTGAGGTCGATCCCCGCGGGTTCGAGCAGGCGATGGTCCATCAGGACCTCTACGCCAACCGGGCTCGCCAGCGGCGGTCCGGACGACATCGCCGGGGCGGGATCACGCTGATCGGGATCGGCCTGGGCTCGATGACGCTGATCGCCCTGGCGAGCGGAGACGGTCGCGCCGCCGTCGGTGTCGGCGGTTTTCTCGTGATCATGGGACTGGCGTTCCTGATCAACAGCCTGTTCGACTCCCGGGAACTGCGCCGGATGCCGCTGTCGTCCCGTTCGCCTGCCTCTCCGATCCCGTCCGCGTCTCCCACCGACCCCAGCTGATCTAACGTCGCGCCCGGCCTGATCCAACAACTCGTCCCACAGATCAGACGCACATCTCATCCCCGGTTTCCCGGGCTGCCCTGCCCATCCTCACGCTTGTATCGGCTGGCCTCGTATCGCGGGCTCCGCCACCGCGGAAATACGCTTGCTTGAATGTCTTTAAAGTCATACAAAGTCTGTTATGATACTTAACAGTACGTATATGTGCTGCTAGCTCGCTGATCTTTCCTCCAGCCGGCGTTGCTCAGGCCCGGCTCCGGCGTTCCGCACCGTTCCGTGCTCATGATCCAATGCCAGATCAGCTGACGTCCGCCGATTCCCTGCCCGCGAGGTGGAGGTGTGCCGCCGAGCTGGAAGGCCAGTCCCTCGTGATCACCCGGGTCCACCTACTGCTGCGGCGTGCCGCGGCGGCCGAGGGTGGCGTACTGATCGTCGCCGAACCCGGCGTCGACGTCGCATCGGTGGCGCTGGACCTGCACCATTGGAGCCGCCAGCTGGAGGGTCCCTTCATCGGCGTCGACTGTACGCGAGAACGCGCGCGGTTGGATCTGCTGCTGTTCGGCACCCCGACGATCGCCGCCGTCGACCTGGAACCGATCACGTCTGACAGCCGCATCGCGGCCGCCCGGGGCGGCAGCTTGTTTCTGGAGGATGTGGGCGAGCTTCCGGCTTCCGTCCAGGCCAGGCTCGCACGGGTGATCCGCGACGGCGAGGCGTCCATCGATGGCCAGCCCGTGTCGGTGCCGTTGCGTCTCATCGGCAGCGCGACAGCGGCGCTCGGCGGTGACGTGGACGCCCGCCGCTTCCGCCTGGATCTGCATCGCCGGTTGTCGGGGTCCCGGATTGACCTTCCGCCCCTCCGCCAGCGGCTCGAAGACGTGCCGGCCCTGGCCGTGCGCACCCTCGCCGATCTGCGGGACCCGGCGAGACACACCGCGCGCAGTTTTACACACGCGGCGCTGGTGCTGCTTTCCGCCCTGACCTGGCCCGGCAATCTCGCCGAGCTGCGCCGCGTCATCGCTCGGGTGGTCGACGGCGTGACGAGCGAGGTCATTCAGATCGAGCACCTGCTGGCGGCGCTTCAGCTCGACCGCGCGCCGACCGCCTTTGTGCCTGCCGGCAACCTCAAGGAGGCGCGGCTGCGATTCGAGCGCGACTACATAGCGGCGGTGCTGCAACACCACGGCTGGAAGATGGCGGACGCCGCCCGGACGCTGGGCATCCAGCGTCCCAACCTGTACCGGAAAGCCCGCCAGCTGGGCATCACCCTGACGCGGGCGATCGATTGACGCCAGCGACGCTCCGCCTTGAACCGGCGAGAAGCGCCAGCTGGTGTGCCTTAATCTTGCTGGTGCAGCCTTCCTTGCCGGCCTCCGGCGCGGCGAGACACCTAGACTGATGCGCCGGCGTCGGTCTTCCTGTCCTGTCGACCGGCGGGTCGCGCACCGTCGGACGTGTCGCGCGAGCAATCGACCTGATCGAGCACGATCGACACCGAGCGGGGATTGGCCAGCAGGATCGTGTCGACGGCGCGCTGCGCCTGCACGCCCCGCGTCATGCCCGCGCCGATGACGCACACCACCCCGGCAACGCTGGGCGCCAGGACGATGGCGTCGTTGACGGTCAGCACTGGCGGCGTGTCGATCAGCACCCAGTCGAACGGGCCGTTGGCGAGGTTGGCCAGCAGCGTCTTCATCCGCTCCGACGACAGCAGTTCCGACGGGTGGCGCGGCGTCTTGCCGCCGGTGATCACGAGCAGGTTCGGATCCACGGTGCGCTGGATCACATCGCGGACGCGCGCCTGTCCGTTGAGCACTTCCGACAGACCGCGCTCGTTGGTCAGGCGGAGCGGCCGGTGGAGGCCCGGCCGGCGTATCACGCCATCGATCAGCAGGACCCGGGCGCCCCCATAGGCGAGCGCCAGCGCCAGGTTGGTCGCCGTGATCGTCTTGCCCTCCTGCGGCCGCGCACTGGTGACGATCAGGATCTTCGTGCCCGGGTCGGGGTAGCGTGCGAGCAGGGAGGTCCGGACCGCCTGGAACGACTCCCGGAAATCAGACGCCGATGCGGCGAGCAGCGGGTCCTTGCCGCCGCGTACCAGCGGCACCGGACCGAGGAACGGCTGCTTGAGGTGCAGGTTCACGTCCTCGGGCGTGTTGATGGTGTCGCTCCGGTGGTCTATGCCGACTGCGGCGCCAATCATCATCGTCAAACCGATAGCCAGCGTCAGCAGCCATGGCCGACCGCCGGCCGGGGCAGCCGGCGGAGCCGGCGCGGCCGCCCCACGAACGGTGGCCGCATCGCTGTCGCGCACCGCGGAGCTGGCGAGCGCATCGTGGCTGATCGATCTGGTAGGGCTGTCCGGGGTGACCGAGGTGGCCATCGGCAGCTGCGCCGACAGTGCTACGGATGTCGCGGCAAGTAGTACTCCGGCGACGACTGACAAAATCCGCCGCATTGCTGGCCTCGGAAAAGTATTATCGGCTGAAATCGCCGCGAGACAGGCCAGAATTGGCACCGGGATCTCCAAAATGTCAGACGGGAACAATCGACGACCGGTGTGTTGCCGGGTGGTCCACCGCGGCAAGGCGTGGCCCGACGCTGGCAATCGGGGCTGCATGCAGCCGATAATTGCCTCCAAAGACGGCGGTTACGCGGATATGAGTCAAGCGTTCGATCAATTGGATGAGTCGCCGTGCACGGTCCGGACGGTCGGCCTTCACGTCTGACGAGAGAGGTGACGCTAGATGGGGGAGCACGTTTCATTCCCGGCCAACGGTCACACCACGCCCGGCTATCTGGCGCGGCCGGACCAGCCGGGTCCAGGCATTGTGGTGATTCAGGAATGGTGGGGCCTCGTTCCACACATCGAGCAGATCGCCGACCGGTTCGCTGCCGCCGGCTTCGTGGCGCTCGCGCCAGACCTGTACCACGGCGAGCAGGCCTCCTCGCCTGACCAGGCCGGCAAATTGATGATGGCGCTGCGGATCGATGAAGCGGCGAAGGATCTGGCTGGCGCGATCGACTACCTCGCCGCGCAGCCCGACGTCACGCCGAAGAGCATCGGCACGATCGGCTTCTGCATGGGCGGTGCGCTGTCCCTGTTCGCCGCCTGCCGCAACCCGGAAGTCGGCGCGTGCGCCGTTTTCTACGGCGGGCATCCGAACGTGAAGCCGGCTCTGGAATCGTTGCAGGCGCCGGTGCTTGGCATCTATGCCGGGAAGGACGGCTTCGTCACGCCCGAGAGCGTCGACGCCCTCGATCGACAGCTGACCGCACTTGGCAAGCCGCACGAGTTCCACCGCTATCCGGCCGCCGACCATGCCTTTTTCAACGACCAGCGGCCGGAAGTCTACGATCCGGACGCCGCCGCCGATGCCTGGACGAAGGCGCTCGCGTTCTTCCGGCGCGCCTTGCAGGATCGATAGGTGGCGGACCGCCGTGCCCGGCCTGGCTCATACAACCGAGTCGGGCTGCCACACACCAGGCGCGGCGACGGCCTGCCCCGGCCGCGGCGCCGGTCGAACGGATTCCCCTGGACCGGGGTCCTGCTCGTCTCAGCCGCCGCGGCGCTCGCCGTTGCGCCGCTCTCGCCCTTGCACGTCGAACGGGCCTATTCGTCCGGGGCCTATCTCTGGCTGCAGCGCATCCTGACGTCGGTCTCGAACCTCTTTCCTTTCGCGCTGTTCGACGTCCTGCTGGCCGCGACGGTGGCGGCCTGGTTGATTGCCTTCGGCATCGACCTGGCGCGCGCTCGAGGCTCGTGGGCGCGGATGGCCCTCCGCCTGGCCGGCCGCACCGTCGTCTGGTCAGCCGGCTTCTACCTCGCCTTCCTGCTGATCTGGGGCCTCAACTACCGGCGCGTGCCGCTGGCGGAGAAGCTGCAGTTCGACGCCGACCGGGTCTCGCCGGCAGGCGCCGCGGCGCTGGCGGCGACCGCGGTCCACGAGCTCAACACGCTCCACGATGCCGCACACGCCAGCGGCTGGTTCGCGCTGACCGCGATCAACCGCCAGCTGGCGGCGTCGTTCGATCGTCGTCAGCGTGAACTGGGCGCGACGACCGCCGCCGTCGCCGGACGTCCGAAAACGACGCTGCTCGAGCCCTACTTCCGGCGCGCCGGCGTCGCCGGGATGACCGACCCGTATTTCCTCGAGACGCTGGTCGAGAGTGAGCTGCTGCCGTTCGAGCGTCCCTTTGTCGTCGCGCACGAGTGGGCGCACCTGGCCGGCTACGCCGATGAGTCAGAGGCCAACTTCGTCGGCTGGCTCTCCTGCGTGCGCGGATCGACGGGGGACCAGTACAGCGGGTGGCTGTTTCTCTATGAAGAGCTGACGCGGGCGGTCCGGCCGGCCGATCGCGCCGCGCTGTCGGCACGGCTGGCGCCGGGGCCGAGGGCCGATCTCGAGGCGATCGCCGATCGACTCCGCCGTCAGGTCAGCCCGGCGCTCTCGGCGGCCGGCTGGCAGGTCTACGACCGATATCTGAAGGCCAATCGTGTCGAAGCCGGTACGGCCAGCTACGCGCAGGTGGTCCGGCTCGCTCTCGGCACGCGTTTTGGTCCGGAGTGGACGCCGGGCCTGAGACAATTCACAATTCACGATTAGACAATTCACAAAGAAATCACGATCCACGCCCAGGCAATCCACAATTCACGATTCGACAACCTCACAAACAATTCACAGTTCACGATTCAACGACGCACGACGCGATGCCACGTTTCAAATTGACGATCGAGTACGCGGGGACGCGCTACAGCGGCTGGCAGATCCAGAAGAACGCGCGGACGGTGCAGGGCGAGATCGACCGCGCGGTCCGCGTCGTCACGCTGCGCAAGGACTTCGAGCTCTATGGGTCGGGACGCACCGACGCCGGCGTCCACGCCTCGGGCCAGGTCGCCCATCTCGACGTCGTCTCGCCGCTGCCGGCCGAGTCGCTGCGCCGCCGTTTGAACGACGAGCTGCCCGCGGACATCAACATTCTCCGCGCCGAAGCCGTGCCGCATCGCTTTCATGCCCGCCACGATGCGGTCGCCAGGCGCTATCTCTATCAGATCGCCCGCCGCCGCACGGCGTTCGCCAAGGCCTACGTCTGGTGGGTGAAGGATCCGATTGATGCCGCCCTGATGCGCCAGGCCGGACAGGCGTTCGTCGGCATGCGGGACTTTCAATCATTCGCAGCGAGGGATGGCGGCGAAGGAGCATCGGGGGCGGCGGAGCGATCGACCCTGGTGCTGATCGATCGCCTGACGATCGTCGAGAGCGACGATCTGGTGCTGGTCGGCATCGAAGGATCGCACTTTCTGTGGAAGATGGTCCGGCGCGTCGTCGGCGTCCTGGTCGAAACCGGCCGCGGCGCGCTCGCTCCGACAGCCGCGGCCAATTTCCTGCGCGAGTCGTCTGACGCCCCGGCCAGGCTGACGGCGCCCCCCTCCGGCCTGTTCCTCGAACGCGTCTTCTACGCCGGCGATACCCGGACGCTGGAGCTGCGGCCGCTGACGCCGCTCCGACCGTCGTCTCCGGCGCCAGACTCGTAGCGTCGGCCCGGCACTCACGCCTGCCAGTCCCGCGAATTGCCTGATTGTGAATTGTGAATTGTGAATTGTCAGAGTGGTGCCGGCTCCGGCGCGACCGCAGCGGCCAGCCGCGCCAGGTAATCGTCACGTCCGATCTCGATCGCGCCCAGCGAGGCGAGGTGGTCGGTTGACCACTGCACGTCGAGCAGGATCATCGCCGACTCGCGCATCAACTCCACCAGCGCCATCAGCGCGACCTTCGACGCGTCGCGGCCGATGTGAAACATCGACTCGCCGGCGAACAGGCGGTTGATGCGCACGCCGTAGAGGCCGCCGGTCAGACGGTCGTCGCGATCGAACACCTCGACGCTGTGCGCCCAGCCGAGCTGGTGCAGCGTGGTATAGGCGGCGATGAACTCGCCGGTGATCCAGGCGCCGTGCCGTGACGGATCGGCGCAGCCGCGCATGACGTCGACGAAGCAGGTATCGACGCGGACGCGGTAGTGTTTGGCGCTCTGACGCATCGAGCGCGTCACCCGCAGGCGATCGAGCGGCAGGATGCCGCGGGGATCGGGCGACCACCAGGCGAGTGCGCGGCGGCGCGCCTGCAGCTCCATCGGGAAGAGGCCGCGCCGATAGGCCGCGATGACCGTCGCCGGATCGAGATCGGCGCCGGTGGCGACGACATCATGATCCGGCCATTGCGACACCGGCGGAAACGACCAGCTGCAATCGCCGACGGCGCGCGGTGCAGAGGACCAGTCAGTCACGGGCGCCTGCGCGCCTCTCGATTGCCGCGGCGAGGGCATCCATGAGGTGATGTCGGTTGTACTTTACTTCGTGAACATCAGCGCCAGCTGGCCAAGCAGGAACGGCACGGCGGTGTCGACGCGCAGCACTCTCGGCCCCGCGCTCAATCGCTGAAAGCCATTCGCCTCGAGCAGCGCCAGCTCGAACGGCACCCAGCCGCCTTCCGGCCCGATCGCCAGGACCATCGGGTCGTCGGTCGGCGCCGGCACGACCCGGCGGAGATCGCCGGCGGCTTCCGGATGCGCCACCAGACATCGGTGGGGCGGGGGCCAGAGTGCGCGGGCGCGATCTTCGACGAACGGCCGGAAGCGCCGCTCGATCATCACCTGCGGCAGGATGGTATCGCGCGCCTGGGCGAGGCCGAGGCGCAGCTGCTCGTCGATCGCCGCCGCCGTGATCAGCGGGGAGTCGAAGTAGCTCTTCTCGACCCGCGCGCTGTTGATCAGCACCAGCCGCTTGACCCCCATCGAGGCGACCGCCGCCACGATCCGCCGCAGCATCTTGGGGCGCGGCATCGCCAGCAGCAGATCGATCGCCAGTGGGGCGGGCGGAGCACCGGACAGCCGGACCGCGAGCACGACCTCGTCGGCAGCGAGTGCGGTGACGACGCCTTCGCCGACCTGCCCGCCGACGAGACCGACCCGCAGCGAGTCGCCGACCGCGGCGCGGTGGACCGTCCGGATGTGCCGCGCGCGCGCGCCGTGCAGCACCGCGTCACCGGCGGTCGTCAGCTCATCGGCGTCCAGCAGTACGAGGTTCATATCGGCAGCCCCGATTATCCACGGGCCCGGTCTATACTGTTCGCTCCCGAGGAGGACATTCAGCCGTGAAGATTCCGCACTCGATGCCGCCCAGGCTCGCCTGGTTCGCCGTGCCGTTCGCGCTCCTGCTGGCTGCCACCGCAGGTTCCCTGGTCGGATCGGGTCAGCAGAAGGTCCCGTTCGAGGGCGGCATCCCGGTCGCGCCGAAGGGTCTCACCGCCCGGCCGCTGCCCGACGCGCCGGTCGTGTTCGACACCGCCGAAGGACAGGACATCCGGGTGACCGTGGTGACCAAAGCGCTCGAGTACCCCTGGAGCCTGGCGTTTCTTCCAGACCGCAGCATGCTGGTCACCGAGCGGGCCGGCCGGCTGCGGATCATCCGCAACGGGGTGCTCGATCCAAAGGCGGTGGCCGGCGCCCCGGTCGCGTATTGGACCGGCGAATCCGGCCTGCCTGGAGCGGTGCACGGGTTCATGGACATCGCTCTGCACCCCCGATTCGCCGAGAGCCCCTTCGTCTATCTCACCTACACCAAGCCGCTCGACGACAAGCGGCGGACGGTCGCCATCGCCCGCGGCCGGTGGGATGGTCGCGGGCTCACCGAGGTGCGCGACATCTTCGTCGCCGATTTCGCGGGCACCTCGCGCATCGCATTCGGCCGCGACGGCATGCTCTACATGACGACGACGGCCGAGCCGCAGAAGCCGGATTCACCGCAGGATCCCAACAACCAGGGCGGCAAGGTGCTGCGGCTGCGCGATGATGGCGGCATCCCGGGCGACAACCCGTTCGTCGGCCGGGCCGGCCACCGGCCGGAGATCTACACACTGGGTCACCGCAGCGCGCTCGGCCTGGCGATGCATCCGGTCACCGGCGAGATGTGGCTGAACGAGAACGGTCCGAACGGCGGCGACGAAATCAACATCCTGAAGCCGGGCGCCAACTACGGCTGGCCGGTGGTCAGCCTTGGCCGCACCTATGTCGGTGCCTGGCAGTCGAAGCTGACGCACGAAGGCTTCGAGGCGCCGATCGTCTACTGGACGCCGGCGATCGCCGTCTCCGGCATGGCGTTCTACACGGGGGATCGCTTCCCGAAGTGGAAGGGCGATGTGTTCGTCGGCTCGCTCCGCACCGGCGAGATTCCCGGCACCGGACATCTCGAGCGCATCCTGTTCAACGAGAAGATGGAAGAGCTGCGGCGCGAAGCGCTGCTGCGTGAACTGCGCCAGCGCATCCGCGAGGTCCGGCAGGGGCCCGACGGCCTGCTGTATCTGCTGACTGACGAGAAAGCGGGCGCGGTGCTGCGGATCGAGCCGGCGCCCTGATCCTGGCACCCGCACGGCGGTGTGTCAGTCCGCGGAGGTCGCGTCCGCTTTCGCCGGAGACCGGTGGACGGGCGGGCGTCCGATCGGGCACAGCCAGGCGTCCGCGGCTGTGCTGTTCTGCACACCCGGCGCGGTGCCACGACCATTACAGTGGTGGTGGAGCCGCCAAGATGATGCGAACTTTCAATCCGGTGCGATTCGAGGCGATGGCGGAGCTTCTGGCGCGACCGGATCCACGTGATTTGCCGCGGCGTGCCCATGTCTGTCGCTACCCGGGCGATCCGCTGCGGCGGACCACCCGCTTCCCCGGGATCCTGATGGGGTGGCTGCAGCGGCACTATCTCGAGGTCGACCTCGAGGAAATCCCGGCGGCCGCCTCGGCGGTCCCGAAATACCTTCGGCCGCGTCGAGACAGCGGACTCCAGCATCGCCGGCAGGCGGCGGGCTCCGGCCTGCGCGTGCTGCGGCCGACCGGCACCGGCTGATCCGCGCCAGCCGGCACCGGCGATCCCCGTCGCTTACCGGGTCGGCCCCGGCCTCCAGCAGCAGGCGCAGCCATCGCAGCGTTCTTACTGAATCGACCGGCCGGCGCCGCGCCGGGCGCCGAAGGCCGCCGCTGCTACCTCGTCACCTGGTGCGTGCACAGTCCCTCAGCGCCGGCCGAGGCGGAATTGTGACAGACCGTCTTCACGTCAAGTCGGGGGCCTGATATGGGAGGGAGGAGACCGGCAGTGGCTGGAGGGGAATCAGGCCGCCGGTTCCGGCGTCTGCTGATGGAACGCGAGCTTCCACACGCCGCCGCGATTGACGTGGCCGCTCGTGCACAGCGGTTCGTAGGTCTTGTCGTTCCCGGCGCGCCGCGCCGACGCCTTGTAGTGCAGGAGGATGGCATCGTCGGTCAGGCGGACGATGCGGCGGTCCTTGAAATCGACGCTTACCCACCGGGCCGAGGCGTTGATCGAGTCCACCGTCGCGGCCTTCGCCAGGGCCATGCCCGGGAACACCATCAACGCATCCTCGGTGAGCGCGTTCGCGTAGAATTCGGCGCTGCCGCGCCAGAACTTTTTCTCCAGCTCCCAAAGCTCCTGCTCGTTGTCCATGGCCAACATCCTAACGCACCGGGGCGGGCGCTCGTCGCCGGCCGCGTCCGGGGCGGCGCCCGGCCGCCAGATTGGCCGCTTCTGCCGTTGAGAGGCGGCGTGTGATCACCGGCGGATCGCCCAGGCCAGGCCGTCCGGCTGCGCGCCGGCGTCGATGCGGCCGACCACCTCCAGCGATTTCAGGTCGATGACGGCCACGGTGTTGTCGGGGGTGCAGGCGACGTAGGCGCGAACGCCGTCCGGCTGCATCTGGATGCCGGCCGCGCCGCGGCCCACTGGCAGACGCTTCACTTCCCGCCGGGTGCCGGCGTTGATGATGATGACGTCGGGCCCGCTGAGGGTCGAGATCAACGCCAGGGTACCGTCAGGCGTGAACTTGAGACGGTTCGCGCCGGGGATGTTGGCGGCCAGCGTCTGGGTGACCTTTTTCGTGGCGAGATCGACGATCGAGACGGTGCCGTCCTGCGCGTTCGCCGCCCAGATCTCCTTTCCGTCCGGCGAGATGTCGAACCCTTCGGCGCCACGGCCGACCGGGACCACCGTTTCGTCCCAGTCGCCCTGCCCTTGCCCGCCCGGCCCGCGGCCGCGGTTGCCCGCTCCCGGCGGAGCCGCCCCCGGTCCGCCCCCCGGACCGCCGGCGCCGCCGCGTCCCCGCCCGGCCGTCCTTTCGACAATCGTCATCGACGCCGAGCTGACGTTCGAGGTGACCATCCGGCCCAGGTCGTCTGACACGGCGATCATGTGGGTCCGGTTCTGACCGGTGCCCAGCACCCAGTCGATCTTCGCCGACGCCGGATCGTAGCTGCCGATCACCTTGGCGCCCTCTGCCGTGAACCACAGCTTGCCGCCGACGAACGCCAGTCCGTGCGGCGCCCGCAGCGGGCCGAGATCGATCGGCGGCAGCGCCTTCAGGCCGACCAGGTCGACCACCGAGATGATGTTGCCGCCGCCGTTGTAGTTCGAAATGTAGGCGGTGCGTCCGTCGCCGGACACGACGACCTCATGCGGATCGGGTCCCGAGGGCACGCGGCCGAGCACCTTGAGGGTGCCCGGGTCGACGATGGCCAGGGTCTGATCGGTCTTGGCCAGGACGAGCAGCGAGCTGGACGGCGCCGTCTGGCCGCGGAGCGCTGCGGTGCCGAGACACCCCAGGAGAAGAGCGGCGGTGAGGACGGTTTTCATCGAGCCTCCGCGGAATTCCGGGTTTGAAAATGAACGGGACACACAATATCATTGCGCCGTGTTGTGACGTATCAGTTCGCCCTCGATGGCATCCTCGATGGCATCAGTGACGCACGGGCGTGAACCGCGCAATTTTTACCGACGCGTAACCGGACGAACATGCGCTGGAAAAACGGCGGGCCGTGCGCGCGGAGTGGATCGAGACTTGCTCGTTGCGCGACATCCCTGTGGAGACGATGGTGGTGAATGAGGAGACGTTCGGCGCCCGCCTGCGGCGCGAACGTGAACGCCGGCAGATCGCCCTGTCATCCATTTCAGCAAACACCAAGATCAGCGTCAGCTTCTTCGAGGCGCTCGAGCGCGACGACCTGTCGCGCTGGCCGACCGGTATCTTCCGCCGCGCGTTCATCCGCGCGTATGCGGGCGGCATCGGTCTCGATCCGGAACTCGTCAGCAGGGAGTTCTACGAGCAGTTTCCCGATCCGGCCGAGCTGCCGCCCCCCGCCTATGGCGAGCCGTCCGCGACCTCGCCGTCCAACCGTCCTGCGTCGACGCGAGCGGAGACCGTCCTTCGCCTGACGCTGGCCGATACCAGCGCGCCGTTCGCCCGCGGCCGCCTGCTCACCGACCTGAGCAGCCGCTGTCTCGCGGTCGGCTGCGACGCCGCCATGATTCTGGCGGTGGCGGCGGTCATGTATCTGGTGTTCGGCTCGTTCTGGATGCCGCTCGGGGTGTTCGCCCTGCTTTACGAGCTGGGCGGAATCCTGATCCTTGGCAACACGCCCGGGGTGTCCCTGTGCGCGCTGACGGAGAAGCGTCCGCCGCAATCCGACCCGCTGCGCCAGGCGAAGTCGCCGGCCGCCCGCAATCTGCTGGCCGACATCCGCAACCGCGCCGTTCACGCCGCCAGCGTCGACCATCGCGAAGATCTCCGCGTCTGAGCCGGCGCGCCCCGATGGGCGAGACGCCGGCCGCCGGCCGCCGGGCGGTCTCTCACGGGGCCGCCTTCAAGAGGGCTGATCCGATGGCATCGAGGGCTCGAGGGCGGGGGCGACCTTTCCCGATCATCCCGTTGGTGCCGATCCTGGTCTTCCTGTCGGCCATGCACGTCTCCGCGCAGGGCGTCCAGACCGGGGCCATCCGGGGCCGGGTCGTCGACCAGCAGGATCTGCCGCTCCCGGGCGTCACGGTCGCCATCTCCTCTCCGGCGCAGCAGGGACCGCGTGAGGCGACCACTGACCAGGACGGCGTGTTCGTGTTTCGCGCCCTGCCGGCCGGCGACTACCAGATCGCGTTCGGTCTCAGCTCGTTCGCACCGCTGCAGCGCCGCCTCAACGTCCCTCTCGGCGGCAGCATCGTCCAGAACGTCACGCTGGCGCCCGCCGGGGTGAGCGAGGTGGTCGATGTGGTCGGCGCGCTGGCACCCATCACGACCCCGGTCGTCGGCCTCAACATCAAGCACGACGAGGTCGAGTCGCTGGCGACCTCGCGCACGCTGCAGGGCATCGCGACCCTGTCGCCGGCGCTGACCGACAACACGCCCAACAGCGGCCAGGTCGTGATCAATGGCGCGTTCGCCTTCGACAACGTCTTCATGCTGAATGGCGTCGACGTCAACGACAACCTGTTCGGTTCGCCGCAGAACCTGTTCATCGAAGACGCGATCGAGGAGACGCAGGTGCTGACCTCGGGCATCAGCGCCGAGTACGGCCGGTTTTCCGGCGGCGTCATCAACGCCATCACCAAGAGCGGCGGCAATCTGTTCGCCGGCAGCTATCGGCTGAACCTGACCAACCCGGCCTGGGCCGTCGAAACGCCCTTCGAGGTGGCCAACGGCGCGCTCCACACCAGCACATTCAACCGGAGCCACGAGGCCACCTTCGGCGGACCGATCGCCAGGGATCGACTGTGGTTCTTCACCGCCGGACGGCTCTCGAGCATCGACACCCAGGCCAGCTTCAATCAGACCGGGGTGCCGTACACCGACACGGACGATAACCGGCGCGGCGAAGCCAAGCTCACCGCCACGGTGAAGGCGACGCACACGATTCAGGCTGGCTACGCCAACAACCATCGGAAACTGAAGAACACGCCAAGCTTCGACTATTCGATCGACGCGCAGACGCTCGGCGCCGAAACCACGCCCAACTGGTACACCTTCGCCAACTATCGCGGCGTGTTCGGCAGCCGTCTTCTCGCCGAAGGCCAGTACTCCGAGCGCAGGTATTCGTTCATCGGCGTCGGCGGCACCAGCACCGCGATCATCGATTCCCCGTTTTTCACGCTGACCCAGGATCTCGGCCACTACAATGCGCGCTACTTCGATGCCAGCGATCCCGAGGAGCGCAACAACCGGCAGGTCACCGGCAACATCACCTATGTCGCCGAGGGCGGCGGACGGCACGAGATCAAGAGCGGCTACGAGTGGTTCCGCAGCCAGAATACCGGCGGCAACTCGCAGTCGGCCACCGGCTATGTGTTCGACGCCGACTACGTGACCGACCCGGCCGGCCGGCCGGTGCCGGACGGGAACGGCGACCTCATCCCGGTGTTCACGCCGGGCGAGACGATGCTGGAAAACTGGCTGGCGGTGCGGGGCGCCACCCTGAACGTCGATACCCAGTCGGTCTACGCCCAGGACCATTGGGCGATCAACCGGCGTCTGACCGCGGATCTCGGGGTCCGCTACGAGCGCGTCCGCAGCGAGGCGACCGGCGGGATCGTCGGCGTCGACACCGACACGCTCGTGCCCCGCCTGGCTGCGGCGTACGACGTCGCCGGCGACGGCGGCATGATCCTGCACGCGACCTACGGTCACTACGCCGGGCGTTACAACGAGGCGCAGATTGGCGTCAACAGCAACGTCGGCAACCCCGACGAGACGGTCGGTCTCTACGCCGGGCCGGCCGGGCAGGGCCGCGGCTTCGCGCCCGGCTTCGATCCGGCGAACTACGACATCGCCTCGGGCAAGTTTCCGACCGCGAACGTGAGCTTCGCCCCCGGTCTCACCTCACCACTGACCAGGGAGTTCACGGTGTCCGCCGATGCCGCCGTGGGTCGCCGGGCGCACGCCGAAGTGAGCTACGTCTGGCGGCGCACATCCCGCCTGATCGAGGATTTCATCGATCAGTCCAACGGCTTCACCGCGGTCGCCCGCAACGGCACCGACTTCGGCGTGTTCACGAACGTCGTCTACCGGAATACCAGCCTCGCAAAACGCCGCTATCAGGGGTTGGTACTGCAGGGGCGCTTCGCACTGGGGACGTGGACGGTCAACGGATTCTGGACCATCCAGCTGCGGAACGAAGGGAACTACGAAGGAGAGAATGCCAATCAGCCCGGGGCACCCTCGGTCCTCGGCGACTTTCCCGAGGCGTTCAGCGCGGAGCGCAACTATCCGTTCGGCCGGCTGCAGGACTTCCAGCGCCACCGCGTGCGCCTGTGGACCATCCGCAACTTCGAGTCCGGACGACTGGGCCATCTGTCGGTGTCCGGATTGCTGCGGGTTGAATCAGGGCGGGTCGACAGCCTGAACGCCACCAACCAGCCGGTCACCCCGGAACAGCAGGCGCTGCTGACGGACTATCCCGATGCGCCGTCGAGCCAGACCGTCTATTTCGGCGAGCGCGGCTCGCAGACGTTTCCCGGCTACGGCGTGATCGACGCATCGCTCAACTACGACATCCGCGCCTTTCGCGCCCTCCGGCCGTGGCTGAAGCTCGACGTGTTCAACGTCTTCAACAACCTGAAGGTGATCGGCTTCGACACGACGGTGACGCAGGACGCCGCCAGCCCGGTCGATGCACTGGGGCTTCACACCGGCTACGTCCGGGGTCCATCGTTCGGCCAGGCGACGAGTAACGCCGACTTCCCGCAGTCGCTGAATGTCGGCAGCGGCCGGACCTTCCGCGTGTCACTCGGCCTTCGCTTCTGAGTCATTCTCGGGCGCTGCCCGTCGTCAACACGACCTTGCCGATGTTCGACCGCGACTGGATGTAGCGGTGTGCCTCGGCTGCCCGATCGAGCGGAAAGGTCCTCGCAACGACCGGCGACAGCCGGCCGGCGGCGACTTCACCGAGCACCAGCGTCATCGCCTCGGCGAGCTGACGATGGTGATCCCAGAGGTGGCCGAGATTGAGGCCGAAGACCCCGCGATTACGGTTCATCAGCGACAGGGGCTTGAAGCGTGGCATGCGCATCAGCATCGCGAGGGTGCGCCACAGGCTGCGCCGCTCGCCGGACGCAATGCTGGACGCGCCATACATCACCAGACGGCCAAGCGGCGCCAGCAGCTGGTAGCTGTCGGCGAAGCTCCGCCCGCCGATCGGATCCAGCACCACGTCGACGCCGCGGCCGTTGGTCATCCGACGAACCTCCGCGGCCACGTCGGCAATCCGGTGATCGATCGCATGGACCACCCCCTGGTGCCGGATGGCGTCGTGTTTTGCCGCCGAGGCGGTACCGATGATCGTCGCGCCGCGCAGCCGCGCCAGCTGAATCGCCGCGATGCCGACGCCGCCGCCGGCGCCGTGGATCAGCACCGATTCGCCGGCCGTGATGTTGGCCAGACGATACAGCGCCAGAATGGCGGTGAGGTAGTTGACCGGTATGGCTGCCGCCCGGACATCATCGAGGTCGTCAGGAATGGGAAAAGCGAAGCCGGCGTCCACCACGACGCGATCGGAATAGCCGCCGAAGCGGGTCAGCGCCACCACCCGGTCGCCGACGCGATGGTTCGTCACCCCATCGCCGACCCGATCGACGATCCCGCTGACTTCGTAGCCGACGACGACGGGCGGCCTGGGCGCGTCCGGGTAGAGCCCGAGCCGTGCCAGCACGTCGGCAAAGTTCACCCCGGCCGCGCCAACGGAGACTCGAATTTCCCCCGTGGACGGCGAAGGATCCGGAGCCTCGTGCGTCTCGAGGACTTCCGGCGGACCGTGCCGGACGATGACAACGTGGCGCATCGATCGCAGTATATGGCCCGTCGCGTCGCCAGGCCCCGGTGAGCGACGGCGGCGCTCAATCCTGGCGTGTTACGGCGCGGCCACGCACGGCGCGCCGATTGTCTGGATCCGTTCGGCACGGAACTCCGGCAACGGGACGTTGGTCCCATTCGGTCCGCTGCCGGCCCGGGCGATGACGGCCTTGTTCGGGTCGATGGCGCCAGCCTGGGCGGCCACATTTGGTGACGGCACCAGACCGCCCCGGATCGTGACGCGCCGTGCCCCGGTGCCGACCACGATTTCGCCCCGCTGGCCCGAGTCCTTCCGTTCGTCGAAGCCGCTCAGCCGGTACTTCGCGCCGGTGCTCGAGTCCAAGAACAGGTAGCCGCCGGGGGTTGTCGTGTCAGGGCTGATGCACCCGGTGACCGCCACCACGGCAGGAGTCGTCTTTTTCGGCGCTGCCAGCTGGCTTTTGGGCAGTGCCGGCTGGCTTTTCGGCGCTGCCGGCTGGGCCGGGCCGGCCTGGGTGGCGAACATCGTTGCGACCAGCATGCTGAAGAGTCCACCGGACATCACGCCCTCCTGTTCACTGTTTCGTAATCAAGGCTGAGCTCCTTGGTGACATCTTCGTCCGGTTCGCGCTCTTCTCTTCGCTCAGCCAGGTAGTTCTCGTTCCGAGCCTTCATCAGTCGTAGCCGGAGATTCTTCGCCCTGGCGATCGAGGTCGGGCTGGCGACGACGTCACCATCAATCGTCGTTGTGTCGGCTTTTGATCGCTCCAGTTCAGCTGCCACGATACCCCTCCCTTCTTTCGGTTTCTGTCATTGCAAGAATCGGCGCAGGGCGTGGACGTGTTGCCGCCGCCGACGTGCAGAATCGCGCCTGACCCCGGCGCGTTACGACCCTCGTCGTCACGTTACGAGCCTTGTAGTCGGGCGCCACGAGACGGCGATGTATACTGGCGACCTGCTTCAGCGCTCGCGGCGTTCGACACCCTTCTTACTTCTTATGATCAGGCGGCTGCACATGAAGAGCCATCCGCTGCAGCGGTTCCTTGCGTTGATCGTCATCGCTGCCGCGGCGGCCTCCGGGCTGGCGTGCGACTCGCTCTACTACAAGACGATGAAGAAGTTCGGGAAGGAGAAGCGCGACATCCTGGTGAACAGGGTGAAGGATGCGCGCAAGTCGCAAGACGAGGCGCAGCAGCAGTTCAAGTCGGCGCTCGAGCGCTTCCAGGCGATTGTCGAAACCAGGGGCGGCTCGCTGGAGGACAAGTACAACAAGCTGAACGATGAGCTCCAGCGGAGCGAGGATCGCAGCAGGCAGGTCAAGGACCGCGTCAATGCGGTTCGCGACGTCTCGAAAGACCTGTTCAACGAATGGAACGACGAGCTCGGGAAGTATTCGGATCGGAAGCTCCGCCAGGAGAGCGAGCGGGAGCTGCGCGAGACAAAGCGGCGCACCGATGCGCTGATCGCGTCGATGGCCAGGGCGCAGGCGCGGGTCGAGCCGGTGCTGAAGCCGCTGCGCGATCGGGTGCTGTTCCTCAAGCACAACCTGAACGCCCGCGCCCTCGGCGCGCTGACCGGGGAGCTGGCAACCATGCGCACCGATGTCGACGAGCTGGTGGCTGACATGCAGCGTTCGATCGCCGAGGCCGATGCGTTCATCCAGGACATGGAAAAAGCCACGACCGACGAGTAGGAACTTTTTACTCAGCTGCCGCCTTTCATTCCGTCACCGGCGCTCAACCTTGATCGCCTCGAACCTCGCACCGTGGGCGATAAACGTATACGGCTCATGCACTTCGGCGTGTTGATCCAGGCCGGCCAGCGGGCGGCAGACGCGGCAGGAAGCGGAACGCAACTTGCTCAACCCGCTGGATGCAGGGTGCAGGGCAGGGGCAGCACGCAGTCATAGGACACCGGGATCTTCGCATCGACTGGTTACGCGGTCTGGCCATGACCTGCGTCATCGTCAACCACTCGAAGCTGTCCTCGTGGTTGAGCTGGTTCTCGTACGAGCGATTCTGGACGGTCACCGCCGCAGAGGTTTTCGTGGTGCTGTCGGGCGCCGTGCTCGGGATTGTCTACGCCCGGAAACTGAACCGCGGCGACTGGCGGGGCGTCGTGCGTGGCCTCAGCTATCGCGCGCTGGTGCTGTATTTTGCCTTCCTGGCCGTCACCCTCTCCGTGCTGATCCTCGCACTGGCCGGCGTCGACGTACGAGCGCTGAGCTCGCCCGACAACCCGCTGTTCAACGAATTCCTCGACCCCCACTCCGTGGACATGGCGGCCTGGCGGGACATCGCGCTGATGCGCTCGGGGCCCTGGGCGTTCCAGATTGTGGGTCTATACGTCTGGCTGGTGCCGGCGGCGATTCCGTGCCTGTTCGCGCTCCGCTTCAGCGGCTGGCGTCCCGTGCTGGCAGTCAGCTGGGCGCTTTACCTTTGGTACCAGATGGCGCCGCATTCGCTGACGCCGGCCGGGTTCGAGGCCACCTTTCCGATCCTCGCCTGGCAGCTGCTGTTCGTGCACGGCATCGTGATCGGTTACCACCGTGAACGGCTTGGCGCGTTTGTCGCGCGCTATCCGCGCGCGGTCCCGTCAGTGGCGATCGGCGCCTCCGCCGCGTTCATCGTGTTCGCGTTGTGCAATCCGTGGACGGACGGCCCCGGCCTGCTGCGCTTGAATCTGGTGTCGCCGGATTTCTTCACCGACGTTTACGTCCGTTATTTCCCATTGACCGAGCTCGGCATCGGGCGGCTGCTGAATCTGGCGGTTGCCTTGCCGGTGGGATTTGCCCTGCTGACCGCGGCATGGAGGATGGCCAGCCCGCTCGGCATCGTCTTCGTGACGCTCGGGCAGCAGTCGCTCGGCGCGTTCGTGCTGCACGTCTACGGTATCCTGGCGGTGTCGAACCTGCCGCGGGCGCAGTCCGACGACGTGTGGATGAACACCGTTATCCAGGTGACGCTGATTCTCGTCATCGCGGCGCTGTTGATGGCGGCACGGCGTTGGCCGCTGCGCCGCGCGACGATCTCCACGGCACCGGCGCGCCGCCCGGTCGCCGCCTGAGTCCAGCCAGCGTTTCCTCGACCGATTTCCACAACGGTCCGGCTGCAGCCGCCCCGACGTTGAACCCGCTCTCGCGGTCTCAGGCGAGACTCGCCGGATCTGTGCTATCTGTAGGAGGCCTGACCCGGGTGCGCGCGGCTCTATCACACCGCCGCCAGTCGTGATGGGGGGAGCACGTGCGCAGCCTCAGACCCAGTGGGCAGCCGGACCGGCCGCCACGTCGAGCGCTTTCGATCGACATCTCATTCGCGACGTTTTTGCGGGCGCTGGCCGCCGTTGCCCTGGCGTGGATCTGGTGGCAGCTGTGGCAGTGGCTGCTGATTTTCGTGCTGGCCGTGTTCCTCGCGATTGCCCTGGATCCCGCGGTGCAATGGCTGGAGCGGCGCGGCCTGGCCCGCCGCTACGGCGGCCCGCTGATTGTGCTGGCGATTGTGCTGGCGCTGGCCGGCTTTCTGGGTCTGTCAGGCGCGTCCCTGGTTCAGGAAGGGAAGGACTTCGGACAGCGGCTGGGCGGGTTCCGCGATTCGGTCGCGACGCGCATCCCGCCCGGAGTGCGTGAGGCCGGGTCGTCGTTGGTGCCTTCGTCTGAATCGTTGATCGGCCTCGGCGCGTGGCTCGTCGATGGGCTGGCCGGCTTCGGCGTCGCGCTGGTGGTGACCGTGTATCTGCTCCTGGACGGCCGCCGCACCTATCAGTGGCTGGTCGCGTTCGTGCCCGCAGCCGCGCGGCCGCGGGCGCACGAAACCGCCGCGTGTGCCAGTCGCGTGATTGCGTCGTACGTCCGCGGCAACCTGTTCACCTCACTGCTCTCTGCCGTCTTCACCTGGATCGCGCTGGCGGCGATGCACGTGCCGGCGGCCCTCGTGCTGGCGCTGCTGGCTGGCATGTTCGACCTGGTACCGGTGATTGGATTGTTCCTCTCCGCCGCGCCGGCGATTGTTCTGGGCCTGTCGGTGTCGCCGGCCGTCGGCCTGGGTGTCGCGCTGTTCTATGTGCTCTACAACCTCGTGGAGAACTATTACATCCAGCCTGCCGTTTACGGCAAGGAGCTGCGGCTGTCCGATCTGGTGGTCATCTCCGCGTTCCTGGTCGGCGGCACGCTGGGCGGCGTGCTCGGCGCGGTCATCGCGCTCCCGATCGCGGGGATGTACGCCGACGTGGAGCGGATCTGGTTCGACCGTCCAGGCGGCACCGACCCGGCAGATGAACACCGCCGGGTCCAGGCGCAGCCGGAGCATTAGCAAATTGTCATTCGTCCACGTGCGGCTGAAGCGGGATCTCACGCATCTGCTCTGTGCGGCGCTGATTGCTTTGGGCTATTGTGCCGCGCCGGGGCCGGGCTGGTCGGCGCAGGGCGGCAAGGCAGAGGCACTGCGCATTCGTCTCGAGCGCGGACGCAGCAGCGCCACGGTGTTCGGCGTGCTGCGCGGCGATGCGCAGCGGGAGTACGTCCTGCAGGCTCGTCGCGGTCAGTCGCTGACGATCCAACTGACCGCCACGCCGCCCCGTTCGCTTCGTCTCACCGCGCGGGGAAGCGATGGCGCGGAATTGCCGCTCCGCGCTGAGACGCGCGTCAGATGGTCGGCCACCCTCCCCGAGGATGGCGATTACGAGCTGGCGGTCGCCCGCGTCGGGCCGGCGCGGGGCTCCTCGCGCTATCGCGTCACGGTGACGCTGCATTGATCAACGGCTACAGTTCGAGCCAGGAGGAGATATGGCGGCGACCGTGACACTGACGCTGGCGTTGCGGGACGAATACGCCGAGCTCTTCGATACCTGTCAGATTCGCGCCGAGCGCGCCGCTGAGGTGAATCGTCTCGTCAAGACGCTGCTCAACGCGCGCGGACGCTACGAGGCACTCGGCCGGCCGCTGACGATTCCGTGGTACCTCATCGCGGTCATTCACGCGCTGGAAGCTTCCGGCAATTTCAACTGCCACCTCCACAACGGCGATCCGTTGACGGCGAGGACGGTGCAGGAGCCGCCGAACCGGCCGGTGTCGGGCAGCCCGCCGTTCACCTGGGAGGCCAGCGCCACCGATGCCCTGCGCATGAAGAAGCTCGATCAGATCGCCGATTGGAGCGTCCCGCGGATGCTGTATCAGCTCGAGGCCTACAACGGCTTTGGCTACCGCCTGCGCCATCCGGAAGTGCTGACGCCGTACCTGTGGAGCTACTCGGGGCATTACACGAAAGGAAAGTACGTCACCGACGGCACGTTCTCGGCGACGGCGGTGTCGAAGCAATGCGGTGCCGCGGTGCTGTTGCGCCGCCTGGCGGAGCTCGGGGCGATCGCCTTCACGCCGGACGGCGGCCTCGTCGCGGCGCCGGCGGCGGAGACACCGGCCAAGGCTGTCACCGCGCTCGGTCCGCTGGTGCGGTTCGCGCCGACCCGGATCTCGCCGGATGTCGAGAACCTGCAGCTCCTGCTGAATACGTTTCCCGGCATCTTCGTGAAGGTGGATGGCGTCGCCGGCGAGAGGACCTCCGATGCCTTCCGCAAGGTGACCGGCCATTTCCTGTCCGGCGATCCGCGGGAGCCGCGTTGATCCGCGCGGCGCGTCTACCGGCGGCTGAGAATGAGAGGCTGGAGACTGGGGTCTGGAAGAGCATCGTTTCTCCAGTCTCCAGCCTCCAGCTACTGCACCGATCGCTATAGTGACCAGACCTCGCTTGGTGGATACTGGAGTCATGCGATTGTCCGCCGCGTCGACGGCCGTCGGCTGATCGGCGCGATCTCGCCGGTCCACGGAACCTGCTCCCTCAAATCACGAGTCATACGTCTATGTGCGCGCACCGGGCGGCGACAGCCGTCGCAACTCTTCTCCTCACCTCATGGGGCTGCGGCCGCTCTCAGCCGGCCGACCAGGCGCCGCCGGCACCGCCGACCGCCGTCCAGCTGGCGGCCGCCAGCCAATCCGCGGTGGACGATGCGACGGAGTATGTCGGGATTCTGAAGTCGCTGCGGTCGACGACCATCCAGCCGCAGGTGGACGGCCAGATCAGCCAGATCCATGTCAAGTCCGGCGACCGCGTCGCCCGCGGCACGCCGCTGATGGAAATCGATCCGCGCCGGCAGCAGGCGGCGGTATCGAGCCAGGAAGCCGACCGGACGGCACGGCAAGCCAACGTCGCCCTGGCGCGCCAGCAGCTCCAGCGCGCGACCGATCTCTACGCCGCCGGCGCCATCGCCAAGGCGGAGCTCGAGCAGGCCCAGACCACGCTGCAGACCGCCGACGCCAACTTCGCCGCGCTGCAGGCGCAGGTTCAACAGCAGCAGGTCCAGCTGCGCTACTACACGGTCGCGGCGCCGGCCGCGGGAATCGTCGGCGACGTCCCCGCCCGCCTCGGCATGCAGGTGACGACGCAGACGGCGCTGACGACGATCGACGACAACGACACGTTGGAGCTCAACGTGTCGGTGCCGATCGAGCGCGCCTCGGCGCTGAAGAACGGGCTGCCCGTGGTGGTCCTGAGCAGCGACGGCACCGAGACGCTGGCGATGACCTCGATCACCTTCGTCTCGCCGCGCGTCGAGGACCAGACGCAGTCGGTCCTCGTCAAGGGGATGGTGCGCAACAGCGACGGCCGGCTGCGCTCGTCGCAGTTCGTCCGCGCCCGGATCGTCTGGGCGACGCGCCAGGCGCTGACCATACCGGTCGTCGCGGTGCTCCGGATCAGCGGCCAGCACTTCGCGTTCGTCGCCGAGGACGCCGGCGGCAAGCTGGTGGCGCGCCAGCGCCCGATCAAGGTCGGCCCGATCGTCGGCGACAACTACCTCGTGCTCGACGGCCTGAAACCGGGCGACCGCGTCGTCGTCTCGGGTGCGCAGAAGCTGGCCGACGGGGCGCCCGTGCAGGCGGGTCAGTAATGGTTGCCGACACGTTCATCCGCCGGCCGATCCTGGCCAGCGTCTGCTCGCTCGTCATCATCATCGGCGGCGCGATGGCCATCCCGACCCTGCCGATCGCCCAGTTTCCGGCGCTGGCGCCGCCCACCGTGCAGGTCGCCGCGTTCTATCAGGGCGCCAGTGCCGAGGTGGTCGAATCGGCCGTCACCATTCCGATCGAACAGGCGTTGAACGGCGTCGAGGGCCTGCAGTACATGACCTCGTCGAGCAGCAGCGACGGCTCCGCCAGCATCACCATCACCTTCGACGTCAGCCGCAACATCGATGTCGCCGCCGTCGACGTCCAGAACCGGGTGTCGCAGGTCGAAGGACGGCTGCCGAACGAGGTCAAGACGGTCGGCATCTCGGTGACCAAGAGCGGCAACGACATCGTCCTCGCGGCGGCGGTGTTCGCGGAGAACGACCGCTACGACGCGCTGTTCCTCAGCAACTACGTCGATCGGTTCATCAAGGACGAACTCCAGCGCGTCCCCGGGGTGTCCGGCGTCCAGGTGTTCGGCGAGCGCAAGTACGCGATGCGGCTGTGGCTCGATCCGGATCGCCTGGCCGGACGGGACATCACCGCCAACGAGGTGGTCGAGGCGCTGCGCGAGCAGAACGTCCAGGTGGCGGCGGGACAGATCGGCGCCCAGCCGGCCCGGCCCGGCCAGACCTATCAGATCAGCGTCCGCGCCGTCGGCCGGCTGACCGAGCCGGAGGAGTTCGCCAACATCATCCTGAAGCGGTCGAGCGGCGGGACGCTGGTGCGCCTGAAAGACGTTGGCCGCACCGAGCTCGGCGCCGAGAGCTACACGACAGCGCTGCGCTACAACGGCCGCGACGCCCTCGGTTTCGGCGTCACCCAGCTCCCGACCGCCAACACCCTGGCGGTCTACACCGGCGTCACCGCGGCGCTCGACCGCCTGTCCCAACGCTATCCCCCCGGCCTGAAGGTCGAGCTGGCCTACGACACGACGCGGGTCGTCTCTGAATCGATCCGCGAGGTCGTCACCACCCTGCTCGAGGCGGTCGCGCTGGTCGTCGTCGTCATGTTCCTGTTCCTGCAGAACTGGCGGACGACGCTGATTCCGGCCATCACCATCCCGGTCTCGCTCATCGGCACCTTCGCCTTCGTCAAGCTGTTCGACTTCTCGATCAACACCCTGACGCTGTTCGGCATCACGCTCGCCACCGGCCTGGTCGTCGACGACGCGATCGTGGTGATCGAAAACATCGAGCGCCACATCCACGACTATCACCGGCCGCCGGCCGAGGCCGCGTTGACGGCGATGGGCGAGGTGACCGGCGCGGTCATCGCCACCGCACTGGTGCTGCTGGCGGTGTTCGTGCCGGTGGCGTTCTTTCCGGGTGCGACCGGCCGTCTCTACCAGCAGTTCGCGCTGACGATCGCGTTCTCGATGGCCATCTCCGCCTTCAACGCGCTGACGCTGACCCCGGCGCTGGCCGCTCTGCTGCTGGTGAAGACGGAGAAGCCGAAGGGCGTGTTCTTCCGCACCGTCAACCGCATCATCGACGGCGGCACCAACGGCATGGTCGCGGCGTTGCGCGTCCTGATCCGCCGGCGCTATCCCGTGACGCTGCTGTTCGCCGTCCTGCTCGCCGCCACCTACTGGGTCTACACCCGCGTTCCGACCGGGTTCGTCCCCGACGAGGACCAGGGCTACATCTTCGTCATCGTGCAGGCGCCGCAAGGCGCCTCGCTCGAGTACACGATGAATATCGCGAAGCAGGTCGAACAGGTGCTGACGAAGATGCCCGAGATCCAGCACACCTTCGACATCGGCGGCTTCGGGTTCGCCGGATCGGGACCCAACCAGGGCATTTTCTTCTGCATGCTGAAAGACTTCGCCGAGCGCGCCGGGGAAGAGCACTCGGCGCAGGCGCTGGTCGGCAAGCTCTACGGGCCGCTCAGCGCGATCACCGGCGCCAACGTCATCCCCTTTCTGCCGCCCTCGGTGCAGGGGCTGGGGCAGTTCGGCGGCTTCCAGTATGAGCTGCTCGATCAGAGCGGCGGCACCATCGAGAGCCTGGCGGCGGCGGCGCAGCAGCTGACCGGCGAAGCCAACCGTACGCCGGGCCTGGCCTCGGTGTTCACCCAGTTCACCGCCAACGATCCACAGCTCGTCGTCACCATCGACCGGGAGCAGACCAAGGCGCTCGGCATCCCGTTCGGCGACATCACCAGCACGATGCAGATCCTGCTCGGGTCGGCCTACGTCAACGACTTCGACTTCAACAGCCGGTCCTATCGCGTCTATGTGCAGGCCGACAGCCAGTTCCGGTCGAGCCCCGACGACATCCGCCGCTATCACGTCCGGACCGGCGACGGCCGGATGATGCCGCTGACCAATGTCGTGTCGGTGCGCGAGGCGACGGCCCCGCAGACGATCAATCACTACAACCTGTTCCGATCGGTCTCGGTGAACGGTGCGGCGGCGCCGGGGTTCAGCTCAGGGCAGGCGATTCAGGCGATGTCGGCGCTGTCGGATCGCATCCTGCCGCAGGGCATGAGCTACGCCTGGTCCGGCGTCTCGCTCGAAGAGATCAAGGCCGGCGGTCAGTCGACCGTGATCTTCGGCCTCGGCCTGCTGCTCGTCTACCTGACGCTCGCGGCGCAATACGAGAGCGTGACGCTGCCGTTCATCATCCTGCTCTCGGTACCGCTGGCGATCCTCGGCGCCCTGGTGGCGCAGTGGGGCCGCGGGCTGATCGACGATGTCTACTGCCAGATCGGGCTGGTGATGCTGATCGGCCTGTCGGCCAAGAACGGGATCCTGATCGTCGAGTTCGCCGAGCAGCTGCGGCATCGCGGCAGTTCGGCCGCCGACGCCGCCGTCGAGGCCGCCCGCATCCGGCTGCGGCCGATTCTGATGACGTCGCTGGCGTTCATCCTCGGCGTCATGCCGCTGGTGTTCGCGACCGGCGCCGGCCGCGCGGCGCGGCATTCGGTCGGCACCGCGGTCGCCGGCGGCATGATCGCGTCGACCTTCCTCAACCTCGCGTTCATTCCGGTGCTCTACGTGGTGGTCAAGGGAATCGGGAGGAAGCCGTCGTGAGGTTGACAGCCGTCCTGATGCTGCTCGCACTGGCCGCCTCCGCCTCGGCCCAGACGCCGGAGCCGGTCGAACGGGTGACGTTTCAACAGGCGATCGAGCGGGCGGCGCTGCGCCACCCGACCCTGACCGCCGCGACCGCGGGTATCCTCCGCGCCGAAGGGCTGCTGCAGCAGGCGCGTGCCGCGACCCGGCCGTTCGCCACCGCCAGCATCACGACGACGACGCTGAATACCGGCGTCGAGTTCGCTGGATCGGTGGTGACCCCGCGCAATCAGATCCGCGGATCGCTGACCGCCGACCTGCCGATCGTGGCGGCTGCCGCGTGGGCCCGCCGCACCCAGGCGATGGATGCGAAGGGGATTGCCGAGCTGACCGTCGCCGACACCCGCCGCCAGGTGGCCCTGGCTGCCGCCGACGCTTATCTGACCATCATCGCGCAGCGGCGCAACGTCGAAGCGAACAGCCGCGCTCGCGACACCGCCCGCGCGCACTACGACCTGGCCAGCGAACTCGAACGGGCGGGATCGGGGAGCCGGCTGAATGCCATCCGGGCGCAGCAGGAGGCGTCGACCGACGATGTGCTGGTCGAGTCGGCGCGGCTGGCCTTGTATCGCGCGCAGGAGGCGCTCGGCGTGCTGATCGTCGCCGACGGCCCGGTCGACGCGACCGACGAGCCGTCGTTCGATCTCCCTGCCGACGCCGCCCCGGTGGCGGCGCAGGGGGGCAACCTCACGACTGGTCTGCTCCAGTACCGGACCGACCTCAAGCTGTTCACCGGCCAGGTGCAGGCGGCAGAGCGCGTGCTGGGCGACAGCTCGAAGGACTGGTGGCCGTCGGTCGACGCCATCTTCCAACCGGCCATCCTCTATCCGACGCCGCTGTTCTCGACCGCGCGCGGCTGGCAATTCCTGCTGCAGGCGGACATCCCGCTGTTCGACGGCGGCCAGCGGCAAGGCGCCAGAATCCAGCGGCAGGCGGCGCTGGACGTCTCGAAGGCCACCTTGACCAGCGCGGTGACCCAGGCGTCGTCGGAAGTGCGCGCCGCGCGCGAAGCGGTGGCGAGCGGCGAGCGGAGCCTGGTCAGTACGCGCGCCGCGGCGGATCAGGCACAGCAGGTCGTCAACATCGTCAACATCAGCTTCCGGGCCGGCGCGTCCACCAACATCGAAGTGATCGACGCGGAGCGCAGCGCCCGCGACGCCGACACGGCGGTCGCCGCCGCTGAAGACACGCTGCGCCGGGCCCGCCTCGACCTGCTGCTGGCGCTCGGCCGGTTTCCGTGACACGAGCGGGGAGCCCACCAGCCGGGGTGTCCGCGTTCGACACCCAGCCGGCGGTGTGGGTCACCAATAGGCGATGAGACGACCGGCCGCGATCGCCGTCAGCCAGCAGACCAGCGATGTCCCGCCCATCCACGCCAGTTGGCGCCGCTCGCCCAGTGAGAGGTCGCGGCTGCCCAGCGCCCGCCAGGCGCCCGAGCGGCGGAGCAGGATCGCGTTCGCGACGCCCACTGCGATGACGGGCAATTTCACATAGAGAAATGGGTTGCCGACATACTCGGTGGCCCTGGTCGCGAGGAGACCGGCGCCGGTGGTCGCTGCCAGGGCCAATCCACAGGCGGCAACCGGCGAGGCCACCGCGGCGATCGCCGCCAGCGGCGTTCGGCGCCACGCCCCGATCAATCGGAGATCGAGGATGAGAATGGCGCCGAACAGCGCAGCAATTCCGAAGATGTGCGCCAGGTTGACGAACGCATACGTCCACGGCCCGGCATCGCGCATGAGGGTGCCGAGCGGCGACGCCTGCAGCCAGACCGCCAGCTCGCGCATGTCCGTATTCCCTACCCGCGCGTCAGGGGACTAGTCTCGATCGGGGTAGACGTTGAAGACCTTGCCATTCCACGTCAGGCGCGAGGTCTTCATCTCGAACTTCTTCGGGTCGCTGTGGCGATTTCCGTGAACGGTGACCTTCTCGCCGACCGCAATCATCCCGTCCTTCAGTCCGGCCTGTTGCGCCCGTGTTGGCGGCGCCAGGACCACGTCCCACACCTGATTCTCCACCTTGACGCGCATCGTCGCGTGAGGGCCGGCCATGCTCACCGGTGATTCGACCGTCCCGCTGATTTCAGACGTTTTCTGCGCATATCCGCCCCAGCCATGGTGGGCGATTGCCGGAACCGCGAAAAGGAACGCGGCGAGCAGCACCGCTCCACCGACGACGGCGCGACGATGATTCGACGGATGACTGTTCACGATGACCTCCTGGGTAAATTGTTCCCAATGTTAGCGCTGACGCCGACTTCTACCGATGAGAGATGGGAAGGGCTCCGGACCCCCCCCGGATTCCATGCAGTATTCTTACCACCGGGGAGGTCAGATCGGGCAAACGGACCGTGATCTGGCAACTATGATCCGTCACCGTCCGGCTGAAGCCGCATCCCCACATTCCAGGTCGTACGTACGTGGCGTCCGACTTTAGTCGGACTACAGATCAATCCGGCTGAAGCCGGATCCCACGTACGAGGGGTCTGAAGTGTGTGCCTGCGCTAGGACAGGCGGGGCAGGCTGAGCTTCGCGCGCACGCCGCCCCGGGGTGAGGCCTCGAGATGGATCGACCCGCCGTAGAGCTCGGCGAGGTCGCTCACGATGGCCAGGCCGAGGCCTGAGCCGGGCGCGGCTTCGTCGGCTCGTACGCCCCTCTGGAGAACCGCTTCCCGCAGGCCTGGCACGATGCCGTCTCCATCGTCGTCGACGACGATCGTCACGCGAGGGGGCGCTGCCGCAGGTCCGTCGCGACCCGCATCGGTGGCCGCGATACTGACGACGACCGTTGCGCGCGCCCATTTGCAGGCGTTGTCCATCAGGTTGCCCAGCATTTCGTCGAGATCTTCCCGCTGGGCGCGAACGGTGACGTCCCCGGCCACCTGCACGTCGATCGCGATGCAGCGTTCGGCATGGACGCGGAGCAACGCCCGCGCCAGACCGTCAGCCGATTGGACCACGCTCGACCGCGCCCCGGCCGTCGCGCCGGACGCCACGGCGCGGGCCTGCGCCAGGTGATAGTCCACCTGCCGCCGCATCCGCTCGACCTGCTGGTCGATGGCGGCGGCAATCTCGTGCTGGTCCGCGCCGCGGGCCCGCTGGGCCTCCTGGGCCAGGATGGCCAGCGGCGTCTTCAAGCCGTGGGCGAGATCGCCGGATCTGGCGATGGCGCGCTGAATCGCCTGCTCGCGATGATCGAGCAGCGCGTTCAGGTCGTCGACCAGCGGCTGGACCTCGGCGGGATAGGCGCCGTCCATCCGCCGCTCGCGGCCGGTTCGCAGCCCGTTCAGACGCTGGCGCAGGTTGTCGACCGATGCCAGGCCGCCCCTCGCCACAGCCAGTCCGGCGATCATGCAGAACACGGCGGTAAGGATGACGACAGGACTCTGCAGGAACCGGTGCACGTACCTGGCGATGTGAAGCCGCGACTGCTGCTCCATCACAAGAGTGAAGGGCACGGCGCTGACAAACAGCAGGCCGACGGTCCAGAGGAGGCTCGAGATCAGCAGCCGCCGGCGCAGCGATCGCACTCTCATGAGCCGATCCGATAGCCAAGGCCGCGTGCGGTCTCGATGATGCCGGCGCCGAGCTTGCGGCGCAGCCGGGCGACGAACACTTCCACCGTGTTCGAGTCCCGTTCGGCATCCTGCGCGTAGATGTGTTCGGTCAGTTCGCCCTGCGGCACGACGCGATCGCGGTTGTGCATCAGATAGGACAGGACGCGGAACTCGTGGCTGGTCAGCCTGACTGGCTGGCCGTCGCGGGTGACGCGCGCCAGGCGCGGGTCGAGCGTCACGGCGCCGCAGGTCAGCGCCGGTCTGGGCTGGCCGGTGGCACGGCGAATCAGGCCGCGCAGCCTGGCCAGCACCTCCTCCATCTGAAACGGCTTCGTCACATAGTCGTCGGCGCCTTCGTCGATGCCCTTGACGCGCTCGTGCCAGCTGCCGCGAGCGGTCAGAACCAGCACCGGGATCGTCAGCGCGGCGTCGCGCCACCCTCGGAGGAGCGTCAGGCCGTCGACGTGCGGGAGGCCCAGGTCCAGGATGATGCCGTCGTAGGTTTCGGTGCGGACGAGGAAGTCGGCCTGATCGCCGTCGGCGGCACAGTCGACTGCGTAGCCGGCCTCGCCAACGGCGCGTACCAGCTGACGCGACAGGATGGCTTCGTCTTCCACGACTAGAATCCGCACGGAGGAAGGCTAGCCTAAGCCTAACTGGCTGAACAACTGCTGAACGGCGTGTTCAGGCCGGGTTCAACCAGGGGCCGCTACAGTCCCGCGCATGACATCACCATTTGTTTATGACTTCGGGTATCCGTGGCCGATCACCTGGATTCACGTCATTCCGCTCGTGCTGGGACTGGCCGCAGCCGCGCTGGGAGTCCGGCTCGGATGGCGGCGCTGGGTGGTGGGCGTCTGGAGCCTGATCGGCGTCTGGGGCGTGGTGGGGCTGATCCTGACCCACACCATGATGGGCGGCCTGAACGCGCCGCAGCGGGTGCCGTCGGATCAGTTCATGGCCTCCGGCCGGGGACGGGTGCTCGATGTCGGCGCCGGTTCGGGCCGGGCGCTGATCGGACTGCTGCTGGCGCGTCCGCAGGTGACGGGCACGGCGCTCGACATCTACACCGGCTTCTTCGGTATCGCCGACAACACGCCCGCACGCATGATGCGCAACGCGGCGATTGCCGGGGTCGCCGATCGTGCCGATACCGTGACCGCCGATGCGACGCGGATGCCGCTGTCCGACGCCAGCTACGACGCGGCGATCAGTTCCTATGCCATCGACCACATGGGCCGGCAGGGCACACCGAAAGCGCTCGGCGAAGTGGCCCGAGTGCTGAAGCCGAACGGCGAGTTCCTGCTGGAGATCGTCAACCCCGACCTGTGGGTCAAGGTGATGATGCCCATCCCGCACGTCGGCCTGAATGCGCACTTCAAGCCCGACCCGGCCCGCTGGCGCGCCATGCTGAAGGCGGCCGGCTTCGAGGTGACCGAGGAGGGTACCGGGCCGGCGACGCTGTACTGGCTGGCGCGCAAGCAACAGACCCCCCCGGCGGGCTAGCAGGCTGCTGGGAAACGTCAGCCTGAATGCTGCCTTTTTCTGCAACCTGCAAGGGGGCCGATCTCAGAAGAACACCGATAGACCGCCGTGGAACTGGATCAGGTTCGACTCGCGCTCGGGATTCGCGAGTACCTGATTGCCATCCAGCAGTCCGGCATTGCGCAGGTGGAAGTAGCTGGCCGAGACCGACCCCTTCCACGCTCCGTGGCTCACGCCCAGGAACTTCAGCGGCACGCTGAGTTTCGGCGAGACCGACACCAGCGCCAGGCCGGACCCGCCGTCGGATCCGTCGAACCGCTGATAGAAGCTCGAGCCGGCGATGTTCGCGAACGCGGAGATGTCCATTGACGACCCGCCGGCGCCGAGACCGAACGACGGCGTGGCGCCGAGCGTCAGATAGCCGCTCTCCTTCGACGTCGCGGCATTGAACATGACCGTCGACTTGTGGCTCAATTCCCGCCAGTAGGAGACATATGGGCTCAGCGTCAGCCCCTTGCTGAAGGCGTCGTTGTAGGTGAGCTTGAAGGCGGCGTGCGTCGATGTCGCGTAGGCATCGGTCGGCGTGTAGAACGCCGTCGTCGACACATCGACGGTGAACC
Organism: Acidobacteriota bacterium; assembly: GCA_039931615.1. Taxonomy (GTDB): domain Bacteria; phylum Acidobacteriota; class Vicinamibacteria; order Vicinamibacterales; family CAVVIG01; genus JAHFUI01. The sequence continues at coordinate 180,633 of JBDTRR010000002.1, read as the reverse complement.
CCTTGCGGAACTTGACGGCGACGCCGAGGATCGGGTCGATCTCATTCCACTTCGATGGCCGCGTCCCGGCGCGATGCGAGTGGAGGCTGTTCCAGATCCCCGTGGTCAGTGTGACATCGGACACCGCACCTTGATCGGATCCGTGCAGTTTCCACAGCAGCAGCACGAGCGGCTGCACGACGAGGCCCTTGTCTTCGACGTTCAGGCCGCGCGGCGTGATGTAGTGATCGGAGGCATCCCACGCCACCAGCACGTTGACATTCGAGCCGAGTGTGTCCTGCGCCGCCGCCGGACCGGCCTGCGACAGGCACAACACGCCGGCCGCGAGGAGCGTGAACGCGCGATTTCGCCATCTGGTGTGCAGCATCATCGATCTCCCGTCTGTGTGCGAAGTGGCCTGGGGCATATGAGCGTCTGAAGAAATCGATTCTTGACACGCCCATATGACGGGTTAGCCAGCAGCTTGCCAACCGGCCGCGGCAGCGGGAATCGGCGTGTTCACCGGGAAGAAGCGCGGTTTGCGCCCGGTGTCTCAAGGCGCGCCGGTGTTGCCGCTGTTGCACAGCGAACACTCGCAACACCTCGATCCGGCCGGCACCGCGCCGGCGGCCCGATCCGCAGCGATTTCCGGCTGATTCGCGCCTTCAGGCGCTTGGCACGGCGGACGCTAGATCAGGCGCGCAGGCAACCATCCATCGAGGGAGCAACCATGACGACATTCCGTCCCAAACTGTGGGTCCCCGGCGACTGGAGCGCGTTCTTCGGCTTCGGCACCAACATCCTCGTCAACCTGCTGACGCTGACCTCGCTCCTGCGCTTCGTCATCAAGATGCCCGACGAGATCGTCTTCGGCCGCATCCTGCCGGCGACCGGGCTGATGCTGTGCCTGTCCACCCTCTACTACGCGTGGCTCGCCTACCGCCTGGCGCAGAAGACCGGACGCTCCGATGTCTGCGCGCTGCCCTCGGGCATCAGCGTCCCGCACATGTTCATCGTCACGTTCGTGATCATGCTGCCGATCGCCTCCCGGACGGGTGATCCGATCAAGGGCTGGGAGGCCGGGCTGACCTGGGTGTTCATCCAGAGCTTCGTGCTGATGATCGGCGGATTCTGCGGCCCGCTGATCCGCCGGATCACCCCGCGGGCGGCGCTGCTCGGGACGCTCGCCGGCGTCTCGATCACCTTCATCTCGATGGCCCCGGCACTGCAGATGTTCATGACCCCGGTGATCGGCATCACCTGTTTCGCGATCATTCTCCTCAGCTGGTTCGGCGGCATCCGCTACGGCGGCGTGCCGGCGGGGCTGGTGGCGATCGCGGCCGGCACATTGATCGCCTGGGGATCGACGGCAGTGGGCCTGAATTTCGGCGACATGACGGTCAAGGGTCTGACCGACTCGGTCAGCAACTTCGGCTTCCACGTGCCGATGCCGGCGTTCAACTACGTCTTCTCCGGCTTCGAGTTCCTCGGCGTCATCCTGATCACGGCGATCCCCTTCGGCATCTACGATCTGGTCGAGGCGATCGACAACGTCGAGAGCGCGGCGGTCGCCGGCGACAGCTTCCCGACCACCCGGGTGCTGACGGCCGACGGGATCGTCAGCCTGATCGGATCGATGATGGGGAACCCGTTCATCAACGCGGTCTACATCGGACATCCGGGCTGGAAGGCGATGGGCGGACGGATTGGCTACTCCGCCGCCACCGGGATCATGGTGATCATCCTCTGCTGGTTCGGCACCATCTCGCTGATGCTGGCGCTGATCCCCAGCGTCGCGATCCTGCCGATCCTGCTCTATATCGGGATGCTGATCGGCTCGCAGGCCTTCCAGGAAACACCGAGAAGCCACGCGCCGGCAATCGTGCTGTCACTGGTGCCGCATCTCGCCAACTGGGGGCTGACGCAGATCAACAACGCCCTGGCCGCGGCGGGAACGGTGGTCGGGGCGCTGAGCGCCGCCCAGATGCAGGATCTGATAGCGAATATGCATACACAGGGCGTGCTCTACGACGGGCTGCACGTCCTCGGCGGCGGATCGATCCTCGGCGGCCTGATCCTGGGCGCCATCGCCGTGTTCATCATCGACCGCCAGTTCTCGAAAGCCGCCGGGTTCGCTCTGGCCGGCGCGACGCTGACCTTCTTCGGCTTCATGCACGGCGAGCAGATCGGCATCGCGCAGACGCCGACGGTGGCCGTCAGCTATCTGGTGATCGCCGGCATCTTCACGGCCTGCCACCGGTTTGCCGTGCAGCCTGGGATGGCGGCGGAGCCGGCGCACCACGGCGAGGCCGAGGGCCTGGCCGCGGCCGGTCATCCTCAGCTCTCGGTGTGACGGAAGCGGCGATAGATGCGGCTCCGGTTGACGCCCAGCAGGCGCGCCGCCTCGACGACGTTGCCGGCGGTTTCCTGCAGCGCGCGCTTGATCAGCGCCTGTTCGGCCTCTTCAAGGTTCAAGGGCAGGCCCGCGGACGGGGCGACGCGGGCCGCCGGCGTCTGGCCCGGCAGGCGTTTCGTCAGGCGGAGGTGGGCCGGCTCGATCGGCCGGCCGGCGCACTCGATCAGCGCCCGTTCAATCGTGTTCTTCAGCTCGCGGACATTGCCGGGAAAGGTATGGCTCTCGAGCAACGCCAGCGCGCGCGGCGTCAGCGGCGGCTTCGGCACGCCCATCTCCGTCGCGAACAGCGTCAGGAAGTGTTCCGCGAGCAGGCCGATGTCCTCGATGCGATCGCGCAGCGGCGGCATCTCGACCAGGTATCGCGCCAGGCGGAAATACAGATCCTCCCGGAAGGCGCCGCTGGCAATCCGTTCCTGGAGGTCGGCGTTGGTCGCGGCGACGACGCGGACGTCGACGCGCTTGGGATGGCTGGCGCCGACCGGGACGATCTGTCCGTCTTCGAGCACCCGCAGCATCTTGGCCTGGAGCGCCGGCGGCATGTCGCCGATCTCGTCGAGAAACAGCGTGCCGCCGTCCGCCAGCTCGAACCATCCCTTGCGATCCGTGAACGCGCCGGTGAAGGCGCCGCGGGTGTGGCCGAACAACAGGGACTCGGCCAGCTCCGCGGGAATCGCGACACAGTTGACGGGAATGAACGGCGCCGGGGCGCGCGGGCTGCTGCAGTGGATGGCGCGCGCCACCAGCTCCTTGCCGGTGCCGCTCTCGCCGGTGATCAGCACGTTGGTGCCGGCGAACTGATGCAGTCTTTCGATGTCCGCGAGAATCCGCCGCAGCAGGCGGCTGCGGCCGACGAACCCGGCAATGCCCCAGCGCTGCATGTCCTGCTCGGACAGGGTGTTCAGCCGCTCCGTCGCCGCCCGCTGCGCGCCTTCCGCCTCTTCCCTCCGGCCGATCTCGGCCTCGAGCGCCGCGTTCCGGCCGATCAGCTCGGCGGTCAGCCGGGCCACCTTCAGGTGCGTCTCGACCCGCACCAGGACTTCGTCGGCCTGAAAGGGCTTTGAAATATAGTCGACGGCGCCGCAGCGGAAGCCGCGCAGCAGGCTCGCGGTGTCGTCCTTCGCCGTGACGAAGAGGACGGGAATCGCGCAGGTCGCCTCGGCGTCCTTGAGCTGCCGGCATACCGCAAAGCCGTCCGTGCCCGGCATGACGACGTCCAGCAGGATGAGGTCCGGCTGGGCGCGCGCGGCAATGCGGATCGCCTGATCCGCGTTCGAGGCGGTGAGGATTTCGTAGCCGCGCGGCTCCAGGACGCCGGCGAGCAGCCGGATGTTGGCCGGCGCGTCGTCGACGATCAGGATCTGTTCGCTGGTCATGCGGTTCGAACCGAGATCGTTGCCACCGACACCTGCGCGAGGATCTGCTGGATGACGTCCATGTCGTAGCTGACCAGACAGCCGCGCAGATGCGCGGCGAGCCGGCGCTCACCGGCCTCGCCGCCTTCGAGCTCCTCCAGACACGCCTTCAGGATCGTCGCGCTGTGCCGCTCCGCCGCACTGCTCATGCGCGCGACCAGACTCTCCGGCAGCGTGATGCGCGCGAGGTCCGCGGCTGACCAGCGCGCCGCGGCGCTCGAGGAGCCCCCCTCGACAAACTCGACGTCAAGCAGCCCGCCGACGCAGTCGTAGACATCTTCCATGCGGTACGGCTTGGACAGGAAGTCGTCGCATCCCGCCGCCAGGCTGCGTTCCCGCTCGTTGTCGAGCACCGACGCCGAGGTGGCCACGATGCGGACCGGCGCGGCGCCCGGGTCGTTGAGGATCAGCCGCGTCGCCTGGATCCCGTCGAGGCCGGGCAGCCGCATGTCCATGAAGACGATGTCGGGACGCAGCTCGCGCACCGCCTGGATCGCCTGCCAGCCGTTCTCTGCCATCGTGCTGTCGCAGCCGGCCATCCGAAGCATCGCCGACAGGACGTTGCGATTCCCGGGCTCGTCGTCGACGACCAGCGCCCGGACGTGACGCCCGGGCGCAAGCCGGCACGTTCCGGCGCGAACCGGATCGAGCGCGAACGGCGTGGCGCTGGCGGGCAGGTCGAGCGTGAAATGAAAGCGTGAGCCGTGGCCGGGCATCGACTCCACGCCAAGGCTGCCGCCCATCAGCTCGACGTAGCGGCGGGCGATCGCCAGGCCGAGCCCGGTGCCGCCCAGCCCGCTGCCGCGCTGGCACTGTTGAAACGGTTCGAAGACGCGGTCCCTGACCTCGTGCGCGATGCCGGGCCCGCTGTCCGCCACCTCGAACCGCCACCGCCCATCCTGATCCTGAAGGCGCACGATGATCAGGCCGTCCTGGGTGAACTTGACGGCGTTGCCCAGCAGGTTGATCAGCACCTGGCGCAGCTTCGGGGCATCGCCGATCACCGGGATCGGCTTGCCCGCGCCGGGTTCCTCGACGCGGAGCGTGAGACGCTGGTCGTCACAGAGCGGCTGGAACATGACGGCGACTTCGTGGAGCAGCGCCGTCAGGTCGAATTCCGCCCGCATCACGTCCATCCGGCCGGCGTCGATCTTCGACAGGTCGAGGATGTCGTTGATGACATGCAGCAGGTGGCTCGAGCTGGCGGCGATCGTCTGCACCGCGTCACGCTGAAACCCGTCCAGCGCGTCGTGGCGGGTGAGAAGCTGCGAGTAGCCGAGGATGGCATTGAGCGGCGTCCGGATCTCGTGGCTCATCGTCGCCAGGAAGGCTGACTTGGCCCGGTTGGCGGCGTCGGCGTCCGCTTCGGCGCGCTGACGGACCGCCACTTCCCCCTGCAGCGTGTGGTTGGCCGCGGCCAGTTCGGCGCTCCGCCGGCCATGACTCCATAGATAGGCGAACAGCAGCACGGTGATCGCCACGCCGCCGCCGAGCGATGCCCAGGCCTGCCAGAAGACCCGCGATCCGCCGATGGCCGCCGTCGGCTGAAAGCGGATGGTCCAGCGTCGCCCCGCGGCGTCGATCGTCGTCTCCCACGGCAGGCCGGCCGGGGCGCCGGCGTCGCGCCGGTAGATCTCCTGCTGCGCCTCGGTATCTGAGACCGTCACGCCGAGTCCCTTCGCCGCGGCGGTTCGCAGCGAGGCGTCGACGAGATCGCCGATCCGATAGACGGCGACGGCGAAGCCGCGCAGGCTGGTCCGCCGCTCGAGCACGGTCGAAGCCGGGGCGTCGTAGACCGGCAGCAGGACGAGAAAGCCGAGCTGCCCGCCCGGCTCCTGGACCAGCCGGATCGGCGGGGTCGCGGTGGCGAGGCCGGTATCCCTCGCCCGCTCCAGGGCAGCCCGCCGCTTGTCCTCGGACGAGAGATCGAACCCGAGCGCCGGCCGGTTCGGCGCCAGATGTTCCATGAAATAGACGGGAAAATATTCCGGGCGATCGCCGGCCGGGACCAGCCGCCCGTCCTTCTCCTGCTCGACGAACTGGAAGGCGCGAAAGCCGTCGTCGTGCGCACGGGCTTCCCAGTCGGCGCGAGCGCCGCCAGGGACGCGGGGGTCCCACGCCAGGCCCTGCAATTCCGGGCGGCGAACCAGTGTGCCGCTGACGAAGTCGCGAAACTCGCGGCGACCGATTCCGGGCCGCGCGTGGATCAGGGATTCGATCGCGTAGAGGACCTCCATCGACCCGATCAACTGGCCCTTCAGCGCCTCGACGTGTTCGGCCGACGCCTGCACGATCGCGCCGCGACGGTCGCGCGCTTCCCAGTCCCGGACGAACGCCGTGATGACGAACGTCATCACCAGGGTCGCGACGGCCGCCGCGACGGCCGGCAGCCATCGACCCGCGGGGGACGCGGACTCGTTGCCCTTCGGAGTCGTCGGTTCTGGCACGGGATCCGGCACGATACGGCAGTGCTAAGCAGCCCGGGTGCCAAGCCGGCCGGAAGACGGCGCTTCGTGGACAACTCCAACGGACAGAGTCTGTTGGCGTTCAGCGCGCTGAAGCCTGGCCGGCAGACTTATCCAGGACCCTACAGGAATGTCTGGTCAAAAGCGACAGGCTTGTCGTAAGTGGGGATGTCGTCGACAAAAATGGAGACGTCTCATAAGGGGCGGCATTCGTCGGACACCGGAACACGGTCGGCCGGGACGACGTCCAAAAGGGATGGAGATGCCATGACGACAAAAGCCGTTTGGGAGACGTTCAAGGCCGAGGGCGAAACCGTTGTCGAGAAGGTGAGACAGATCGTTCACGAAGGCAACGTCCGTCGTGTGGTCGTGAAGCACGAGGGTCGCAAGGTGGCCGAGTTTCCCCTCACGGCGGGGGTCGTTGGGGCCGTGGTGGCGCCGGTTCTTGCCGCACTCGGTGCCATCGTCGCCCTGATGAAGGACTGCACCATCGAAATCGAACGGACCACGGTCGAGGCGTCGCCCACTGTTGATGCGGTCGTGGAAGCCGTCGAGCAGCAAGGCCGGAACGAACTGTGAAGAAATCAGTCTGAAGTAATGCGGACCGTCAGGTCTGCCGACACGGCAGGCCTGAAGGCCCGCACGACGACACTCAACAATTGGCGCCTGCCTACGCTCGATTTTTCTCAAGCGCTTCAGCCGGATTGACCCGTAGTCCGACTGAAAAGCTGGGAATGCGAGCGTCCCGATCCAGCTGCCATCGCCGCCCACAATCCCACCTGCAAGTGCAACGAACAGAGAGTCTTACATTCATCTTGCGTACGGCGGTCCCCCCGAATACACTCGGACGGATTCTTGGATGGGACCGACATGATGCGTGGAATCGCCAAGACCGGGATCACGACGATGGCTGTGCTCTGCCTGGTCGTGGCCAACGATACCGGGTCGGAAGGGCGCGCCGGTTCGCCGCGTCCAACCCAGGCGCCCGTCGCCGCTCAGAATTCCGGTGCGACGCCGGTCGCCTCGCACCGTGCGTTGATCGATCGGTATTGTCTGGGTTGCCATAGCGACAGGGTGAAATCGGGCGGCCTGGCGTTGTCCGAATTGAACCTGGACGCGGTTGATCAGCACGCCGAGATTGCCGAGAAGGTGATTCGCAAGCTGCGCGGCGGTCTGATGCCGCCGGCAGGCGCCCGGCGCCCGGATGGCCAGTCCGCGGCGGAACTGGTCGCGTGGCTCGAGCACGAAATCGACACGCGGGGTGCGGCTGGCAAACCCGGACGTGTGCCATTGCGCCGCCTCAACCGCAGAGAGTACGCGAACGCGATTCGCGATCTGCTCGGGTTGAATGTCGACGCCAGGACCTTGCTGCCGGACGACAACGTCAAGGGCCACTTCGACAACAACGCCGAGGCCCTCCAGGTCTCGCCCAATTTCATCGACCAGTACATTTCGGCCGCGCGGGCGGTCGCACTCGAGGCGGTCGGCAATCCCAAGGCTCCTGCCGAAACGACCACCTACGGCGACGTCGCCAACATGGTGATTTCCCTCCCGCCGGCCGGCGCGCCCGGCACCGGACGCCAGCAGGAACATCTCGAAGGCATGCCGTTCGGCACCCGCGGCGGCTTCATCGTCGAGCACAATTTCCCGGCCGACGGCGACTACGAGCTGACGATCGGGGATATGGCGCTGGCGCGGGAAGTGCCGCGGATGGAATTCGAGAACACCGTGATCGCGCTGCTGGACGGCACGGAGTTCCATCGCACCACGATCGGCGGCGACGCCGACCACAAGGCGATCGACCAGCGCCTGGATCCCGCGGTCGAGGAAATCAACGGACGGCTGCGGAAGATCCGGTTTCGCGCCACGGCCGGGCAGCACAAGCTGGCGATCACCTTCGTGCAGCGCAGCTATGCCGAAAGCGACGAGCGGACGCGCACCGTTGCGCTGACCGGCGGCCAGGAGCGGATCCAGGCCGCGCATGCCTTGCAGATTCGCGGACCGCTCTCGGTCACCGGCATGAGCCAGTCGGCCAGCCGCGGCAAGATCTTCATCTGCCAGCCCGCCTCCGCTACGTCGGGTCGCGAGGCGACCCGACAAGCAGCGCTGGACGCGGCGCGGCAGGCCGCGACCACGGATTCCAGCGACATGGGCTGCGCGCGAAAGATCGTCGAGAACCTCGCACGTCGCGCCTTCCGCCGCCCGGTCGTGGACCAGGACCTCAATCTCCTGATGGCGTTCTACAAGTCCGGACGCGCCACGGCCGGCTTCGAAGACGGCATCCGCGACGCGCTCAGCGCGATCCTGGCGAGCCCGCATTTCCTCTATCGGGCGGAATCCGGCGATGCGGCCGGTGGCACCCGCACGCTGAGCGATCTGGAGTTGGCGTCGCGGCTGTCCTTCTTCCTGTGGAGCAGTCTGCCGGATGAGGCGCTCCTCAAGGTCGCCACCGAATCACGCCTCCATCTTCCCGACGTCCTGGCCGGACAGGTCAGCCGGATGCTGGCCGACCCGCGGGCCCGATCGCTGAGCGACGATTTCGGGTTCCAGTGGCTGCATCTCGCCAAACTGGACGAGATCACCCCGGACCGGGGCCAGTTTCCCCACGCCAGCGGCCTGCTGGATCCCCGCGCGGTGTTGAAGGAAGAGCTGCGGCTGTTCATCGACAGCGTCCTGCGCAGCGATCGCAGTGTGATGGAGCTGCTGACGGCGGACTACACCTTCCTCAACGAGCGGCTGGCGATGCACTATGGCATCGAAACGGTCAAGGGCAGTCACTTCCGTCGAGTCACGCTCGAGGACAAGGCGCGCCACGGCCTGCTGGGAAAGGGCGCGATCCTGATGTTGACCGCGTATCCCAATCGCACCTCGCCCGTGCTGCGTGGCGCCTGGATTCTCGACCGCCTGCTCGGCACGCCACCGTCCGACCCCCCGCTCAACGTGCCGTCGCTGCCGGAAAACAAGCGCGGTCAGCCGGCCAAGACCCTGCGGGCCAGACTGGAGCAGCACCGGGCGAACCCGACCTGCTTCGCCTGCCACGGCGTGATGGACCCGCTCGGGTTCGCGCTGGAGAATTTCAACGCCGTGGGGCAATACCGCGCCAACGATCCGGACACCCTGACGCCGATCGATACGGTGGGTCAGCTGCCGGATGGGACGCCGCTCACCGGGCCCGACGATCTGCGCCGGTCGCTCGTCGCCCGCACTGATCATCAATTCGTTCAGGCCCTGACGGAAAACCTGTTGACCTACGCCCTGGGTCGAAGCCTCGACTATCGCGACATGCCGACGGTTCGCCGCATCGTCCGTCAGGCGGCGGCCGACGATTTCCGTTTCAAGTCAATCGTGCTCGGCGTCATCTCGAGCGATGCCTTCCGCAAGAGGGAATCCGACCCGCCTTCGCCCACGCCCGCGTCAGCGCAAGCGACGGCGGGGCCGACCGGACGTCCGTGAAGGCCGCGTCAATCCGGACTGGAGGACTCCAACCATGTTCCTGAGTCGAAAGCATCTGTCGCGGCGTACCGTCCTCAAAGGCGCCGGGGCCACGATCGCGCTGCCGCTGCTGGATGCGATGATCCCGGCACGAACGGCGCTGGCGCAGACCGCCGCTGCCGCCAGCCCGCGTCTGGGCTTCGTCTACTTCCCGCACGGTGCGCTTCAGGACGAATGGACGCCGACCCGGACCGGCCGCGATTTCGAGTTTCCCTTCATCCTCAAGCCGCTGGAACCGCTGCGCGACCACGTGACCGTCGTCAGCGGTCTCCGCAACAAGGGCGGGGAGAGCTCCAGCCCGCACGGCATCATCGAGGAAACCTGGCTGAGTTGCGTCAGCCCCCGCCTGCGCAACGCGAAGACCGGAGTCGGGGTGACGGTCGACCAGATCGCCGCGCGGCACCTGGGCAAGGACACGTCGCTGCCGTCGCTGGAACTGTGCGGTGAGGCGGGCGGCATGATCTCATTTCGAACGCCGGGTCAGCCGCTGCCGATGGAAAGCAATCCGCGGAAGGTGTTCTACGGCATGTTCGGCCAGGGCGATACGAAGCAGGAACGCGAAGCCATCCTGAACACGACGAGCAGCCTGCTCGACTACGTCAGGGAATCGACCGCCAGCCTGAATCGGACGCTCGACGCCGGTGACCGTGCCCGGGTCAGCGACTACCTGGACTCGGTCCGCGAGATCGAGAGCCGGGTACAGAAGCTCGAGGAAAACGCCAGGACGCTGGTCGATCTGCCGGGCGCGCCGCTCGGTCCGCCGGAGGATTTCGGGGAGCTCCTCGACATCCAGTTCGCGATGATCGCCTTGGCCTGGCAGACCAATCGGACCCGAGTGGCGACGATGAAGATGGTCGAGGAAGCGAGCATGCGGACCTACCCGAACCTGGGAGTCCATGAAGCCTTCCACCCGACTTCCCACTGGGGCGGGTTCCCGGACCGCGTCGCGAACCTGAGGCTGATCCAGAACTACCACACCGCCATGTTCGCGAAGTTCGTCCAGCGCCTCAGCGAGACGCCCGACGGCGACGGATCGGTGCTCGACCATTCGATCATCCTGTTCGGGAGCAACATGGCGAACAGCGACGCTCATAACAACGATCCGCTGCCGCAGGCGTTGATCGGCCGTGGCGGCGGCGTCAAGGGCAACCAGCACCTGCATTACAAGCAGGACACCCCGCACGCGAACATCCTGGTGACGATGCTGGACCGTGCCGGCGTGCCGGCCGAAGAGATCAAGAGCTTCGCCGACAACACCGGCGCCCTCTCGGACGTGTGACATGAAGGGCTGTCAGATCCTGGTTCGAACCGTCGTCGCGGGCGTGGCGCTGGTGGCGCTCCTGCCCGGCGCCGCGGCTGGCGCCCAGGCGGCGTCGCCGCGCGCCCTGGCCACCAGCCGCGATCCGGCCCGCCAGAAAGAGGACGTCAACCATCGCCGTCCCGATGGCAGCACGCCGCTGCAGTGGGCGGTCTACGCGGGGGACCTCGCCGAGGTCACGCGTCTCCTGCGCGCCGGCGCCGACGTGTCGCTCGCCAACAACTACGGCGCGACGCCGATGAGCCTCGCCGCCGAAGTCGGCAGTGCCGAGATGCTGAAGGTGCTGCTCGAAGCGGGCGCGAATGCCGACTCGCCCAATCCCGATGGCCAGACCGCGCTGTTGGCGGTCGCGAGAACGGGCAACGTGGCGGCCGCACAACTGCTGCTGAACCACGGCGCCACCGTCGATGCCCGGGAAAAGTGGGGCGGACAGACCGCGCTGATGTGGGCGTCGGCGCGCCGGCATCCCGAGATGATGCGGCTCCTGATCGCCAGGGGCGCCGATGTCAACGCCCGTTCCATCGATCGCAACTACCAGCGCCATGTGACCGCCGAGGGGCGTCCCAAGAGCCTGGACAGCGGCGGCTTGACGCCGCTGCTCTATGCCGCGCGCGAGAACTGCGTGGCGTGCGTCACGGTGCTGCTCGAGAAGGGCGCGGACATCGACCTGCAGGATCCCGAGGGCGTCTCGCCGCTGCTGGTGGCGATCATGAACGTCAACTGGGATCTCGCCCGGCACCTGATCATGGCCGGCGCCGATGTCAATCAGTGGGACATCTATGGCGAATCCCCGCTGTTCACGGCGGTCGACCTGCACAATCGGACCGACGGCGGGCGGGCCTCCATCGATCCGCCGAACCGGACCACCGGCCTGGCGGTCGTCAAGGCGCTGATCGAGCACGGCGCCAATCCGGACATGCAGCTGTTCTTCAAGCCGGCGAACGCGCGCGGCGCGACCAATACACGGGGCGCCACGCCACTGATCCGTGCCGCCAACAACGGCGATCTCGAGGTCGTCAAGCTGTTGCTGGAACATGGCGCCGATGCCACGCTCAACCTGGCGGACCGGCAGACGCCGATCCATGCGGTGCTCGCGGGCCGCGCTTCAGAGCCGCAGGCGCTCGAACTGATCCGCGTCCTGCAGCAGGCGGGGTCGGACGTCAATGTCGTGGCGCTGGTCAACCACGAGGAGGAGGTTCGGGGTGGCACGGCGCTGCACTTCGCCGTCCGCAAACGCTACAAGGAGGTCATCAAGGCGCTCGCTTCCTACGGCATCGACCTGGACGCCACCGATCAGGACGGGCTCACGGCCCTCGACTATACGCAGTCGCGAGGCTTCATGCCGTTCATGGCGTTGCAGACTCCTCTGTTGAAGGAAGAGGCGGCGCTTCTCCGCGAGCTGGGCGCAACCAAATTGAAGGATCACCCGCCCGTGTGGCCGGTCCTGGGCCCGCCCCAGGGCGTCTGGGCGGACATCTGGCCTCTGGGTGAGTCGCAGGTTCATGAGCCGATCTACAAACCCAAGTCGGATTGAGGCTCGGCGCGCCGCGGACGCCAGGACGCTCCTGCCGCCCGGCCAGTGGACAGCGCTGGAAGATCGTGGGACGGAACGGCCTGGCTGCGTCTCGCGGCGACGCTTTCTGCAGGCTGGGGCGGCCACGCTCGGCGGTGCGTTTGCCGCCGGGACTGCCGCGCCGCTGTTTGCCGTCGCGGCTGGACAACAGGTCTCCGCACGCATCTCGACCGTCGATCTGGGCGGCCTGACCCTGCTCCAGGGTGCCGGATGCAACGTCATCGCGATGCCCGGCGTGGACCCAAAGGAAGGGCAGGGCGCTCCGGCAGGCGAGGTGTTGCTGATCGATGGCGGCCTGGCGGCCAATGCCGAGCCGCTGCTGGCGGCCGTCAGGACCGCGACCGGCGGCAGTCGCATCCACACGCTGATCAACACGCACTGGCATCCCGAGCAGACCGGCGCCAACGAAGCGGTCGGTCGTGGCGGCGGCGTCATCTTCGCCCACGAGAAGACGCGGATGGCCCTGAGCAACACCGTCTATTCGGTGACCTTCACCGGCCGCCGGCCCCCGCTGCCCGAAGCGGCCCGGCCGAACAAGACCACACGCGGTGACGGCTCGCTGGAGTTTGGCGGTCAGACGGTCGACTACGGCTATCTGCCCGCGGCCCACACCGACGGCGACATCTACGTCTATTTTCCAACGACCAACCTGCTCGTCGCCGGCGGCGTCGTGTCCGCGGAGGAATGGCCCCTGCTCGACTACCGCAACGGCGCCTGGCTGGGCGGCCGCGTCCGCGCGCTCGAACGGCTCGCCGGAGTGGTCAAACCCGACACGCGCGTCGTGCCCGCCCTTGGCCGCGTGATGACAGGCAGCGAGATCGTGCGCCACCGCGACATGTATCGGACGCTCTTCGAGACCATGATTGGCTACATGAACATGGGACTCGGTCCCGAAGACGCCGTCGAACGAAACCCGCTCAAGCCATACCAGGCGGAATTCGGCGATCCGTCCGTCTTTCTCTACGGCGCCCTGCGGAGCATGATGATCGCGTACGTGCCGGACTGAGGCGCTTGATCCGTCTGCTCGACACGGTCATCGCGTGTGGCCTCGCCCTCACCGCGGTGCTCGCGACCTCTTCCGGATTCAGCGTCAATTTCTTCGGCCTCGCCATCCAGTTGCACGATTGGGTGCGTCCACTGGTGGCGACCGCCGTGCTGGCCGTCATTCATGTGTGGTGGGGAAGACGTGCCGGCCGGCGCGAGGGCCGCGACTCCGATGCCGCCGCCTGGCGTCCCGCCCATATCGCGATCCTCGCCACCATCCTGAGTGCGACTGGCTACGGCATCGTGCACCTGACGGCCATCTGCGGCGGATCGGACAGCTACGGCTACGTCAGCGCCAGTGAGCTGATTCGCCGCGGACAACTGATCCAGCCGCAGCCGATCGCGTCGTGGCTGCCGGTGGAGAATCCGCTCAGTGTCGCCGCGCCATTGGGTTACGTGGCGGCTGCCGATCGGCGCGGGATCGCACCGGTCTATCCGCTCGGACTGCCGGTGTTGATGGCGCTCGCAACACTGCTCGCCGGCTCGATCGGGCCCTACCTGGTTCCCGTCGTCTGCGGCGGCGGGCTCGTCGTGATCGCGGGACGGCTTGCCGCGACCTGGTACGGCTGGCGCGCTGGCTGGCTGGCCGCCGCGCTGGTCGCGTCGGACGCCCTGGTCGTCACCTACGCGAAGCAGCCGATGAGCGATGTGCCGGCGACGATGTTCGCGGTGTTGGCGGTGTGGTGCCTGGCCGCCGCGCCGCGGCGGACCCTGGCGGCGGGACTCGCGGCCGGCGCCTCGTTCCTGATTCGTCCCGGCGGTGTGGGCGCCATCGTCGTGCTGTTCTGTTTCGCCGTGTCGCCGCGCGACCGGCGGCCCTGGCATGGGATGCTGTTCATCGCCGGCCTGCTGCCATTCGTCGCCGCGCAGGCATTGCTGCAATGGCGGCTCTTCGGCAGCCCGCTGGCGAGCGGCTATGGGCCGCTGGCGATGATCTACGGCGGCGCCGGTGTGGGGCACAACCTCGAGATCTATGCTGGCGCGATGTGGACGATCCACTCGCTGGTCTGGTTCGCGGGTCTGCTCGCCGCCTGGGCCGCGCGTCCACGCACGCCGTTGACCCTCGCCATCGCGACCTTGATCGCCAGCGCCGTTCCCTACGTGCTGTACTTCGAGTTCGATCACTGGGAGACGCTGCGGTTTCTGATGCCGGCGATGGTGCTGCTGTCGGTCGCCGCCGCGGGCGGGCTGACCTGGATGGCCGGGCGTCTTGGCTCCCCCGCGATCGCCGGAGTCATCGTCGCGGCCTGCGCGATTGTTCCGGCGGTTGAGTGCGAGCGCTTCCTGCGCCGCGAAGGTGTGCCCGGGCTGAGCGAGGCCGAGCTGCGGTATCCGCTGGTTGCCGCTCGAGTTCGCGAGCGATCGCCAGCCAATGCCATCGTCCTGGCCGCGCAGCACAGCGGTTCGATCCGGCACTACGGCGATCGGATGACGCTGCGCTGGGATCTTCTTCGAGCCGAGGACTTCGCACCCGCGATGACGGCTCTCGCCGGGCGCGGGCATCCGATCTACGTCGTGCTCGAGGGCAGCGAACAGGACCGTTTCACGGCGGCCTTTGCCGCGCCGCTGCAGCATCTGCAGCTGTCTCCGGTCGGACAGATCAGGAACATCCAGATCTGGGAGCTCGTGCGATGATGCCGCCGGTGTTGTCTACGCGAACAGCTCGCGGTCCCGGATCTTGCGCGGATCCGTGTAGTCTTCGGTGAACCACGGCGTCGCGCCTGCCTGGCGCGGCGGCCTGGCGAGCTGGAGCGTCTTCTTCGCCTGCTGCGCTTCCTTCTGTACGACGCGGAAATGATAGTGGTCGAAGATGCGCAGGGCCTCGACGGTGTAGGACACCGCCACGCGGCGGTCGCGGATCACGACCAGGTTCTCGCCGTTCTTGCGGTCGGCCGGGTTCGAGAAGTTGTAGGAGCCGAGGTAGACGCGCGCGGTCGGCTGGTCGAAGTCGATCACCACGAACTTGTGATGCATGCGGTTGCCGCCGCCGCCGGCCGGCTCCTTGTTGAATGGCGCCGGGACGTTCTTGTCGAGCGCCGACGCGAACACCGGGGCGATGTTGCCGTTCGGCATCTGCAGGTCGATGCCCCCCACCTTCTTGTCAGCGATGCCGTAGACGAAGATGCCGGGCTGCTTGGAGACCTGCTTGAGAGTCTCCTTGATGATGCCGGGTGTGATCGAGAGGAACGCCAGCGAGTAGAACAGGCACGAGGTGGTCCGGCCGATGTCCTCGCCGATGGTCTCGAGGAGCGCGTTTGCCGCTGAATGGGGCGAGAACGCCACCTTGGCGTCGATGTTGTCAAGGCCGAGACCGACCAGCCTGGCCGAGCCGGTATCCTCGAACCCGTCTTCCTGATCGAAGTAATTGTCGAACGCGGCCAGCGCCAGGTCGACGGGCTTCTTCCCCTGCACCACGAGGGCGTTGTTGGCCTGGACGTAGAGGCCGCGCCAGCTCAGGTTGGTCGACCCGAAGACGACCTTCTTCGTCTTCGCTCCGTTGACGATGATCATCTTGTTGTGCTGGAGGCTCTTCATGTGCTGACGCTTGACGTTCGCCGTGCCGGCGGTCCTCGTGAGGCGCGTCGCTGCCTGTGATTCGCCGGAGTCGGCGGCGCCGTGCTCCGCGCTGTCGTCGATGATGATTCGCAGCTGTTTCTTCAGCCTGGCGAAGCGGCCGACGACTTCCGGCTCGCTGAGATCGTAGGCCACGACGCGGACCTCGGCCTTCTCCTTGATCGCCCGATCGAGCAGTTCGAGGATGGTCTCGCGCGCTTCGAAGCCCATCCAGGCGAGCGCCTCGTCCTTTTTGGGATGCGTTGCCTTGAACGTCAATCCGTCCTTCGCCGTCTTGGGCATGAGCGTGTCGATCCTGCCGGACTTCTCGAAGCGGTCGACGAAGGCTTGCGACGAGACGAAGCCCCTGGTGAAGGTGACATTCAACTGGCCGGGATACGTCTCGCGCCGCAGCTCGATGGCGGCTTCCTGGGGCTCGCCCTGGCTGAGCCGGTCGTCGGCATCCATGAAGATCGGCGTCACGCGGTAGGTGAACGGTCCGTCCAGGCTGGCGTTGCGTGGAAAATGCACCCACCGGAACTTCTGAATCGGCGAGATGAGCGTCGAGAGCTGCAGCGCATTCACTGCGCCCCCCGCCGCCGCGAAGGCGAGGCGGTTGTGCAGCGCGAAGAACGTGTCGTCGTCCGGCGGCCTGGATTCGATGCCGAAACCGACGAAGTCGTCCGGCGGTTGTCCGTTCTTCCAGTTCATCGCCAGGAGACACATGCCGTCGCCGCGATGAAGTTTCAGCGTGAACAGCGCCTTCGCGCTCTTGCCGGTGACCTGGAAATCACTCGATGCCATCTGCCCTCCCGCTGTCGTGGTGCGGTGATCCCCGACACGCGCGGCCTCGTCGGTGCTGCACATCATAACGACGCGGGCGAGCAAATCGAACCCGGCGTTCGCGGAGACAGACTTCGATTCTGTACTGGTGACCGGCGCCGGACGACCGATGAGAATAGCGCCCCTATTGCGGCCGCCTCCTCGTGGCGATCACACGGGGAGCCGCCGCCGTTCCGGAAATCGTGATGACGGAGTCCTCTCCTCCATTCGGCCGGAAAGACTCGCCGATCATATGGACCCATTCCGCATCGACGGCGAATCGCAGGTGACCCCTGTGGAGCCGGAGGAGCGAGCCGACCGCGATCGGCCGGATGCCGGACTCCATTCGAAACAGCGGGCGGTGCGACTGGAGCTCTGACATCGCCCGCTGGATGCGTTCGGTGATGACGTCGACGGCGTGGTCGTCGAGTGTCCGGGGCCGGTGCAACACGTCCCGCATGCCCGACGCTCCGAGGTAGACACTCAGCACAAGCGTCGCCAGGACGGCGTACCAGCGGATCGCCGCCAGGGTCGACGCGGCCAGCTGCCATCGGTCAGACGCAATCTGGCAAATCGCGCCGACGATGACGGCCGCATTCAACGCGCCGATCGCGGAGATCCAGAACACTTCATGGTCAACGAGTTGACCAGAGACCCTGGAGACGGCGGCCAACGCCACGAGCGATGCCAGCCACGCCGTCGCGATGACCCACCTGTCGGCGTCGGGGCGGATTCTCCTGCTCCGAACCGCCAGCGCCGCCAATATCGACAGCTCACAGAGGGCGCCAGCCAGTCGCCACGGCATGACCACCGGGTGGAAGTCGTATCCCATCGCCAGCGTGACGTGACCGGCGCCGAACCGGGTGAGTTCTGTCGCCCATGCCGTGATGGCTTCCCCGAAGCGCTGGCCAGGGGGTGCGTCGCGCGTGAAGAACGTCACCAGTCTGAACAGATTCCCAGGATGGCGGGTGGCCTGCTCGAGCAGCACCGGGGCCCACAGCGCCACACCGAGGCCAGTCAACCGCCAGGCCGATGCCGACACGGCGCGGCGTTGGGCGACGCACGCCATGATCCCGAGTGCCGCGACCAGCGGGGCCATCGCGATGTGGGTTTGGACGATGAAGGAGCTGCCGGCAATCGCACCGTAGAGAAGCGATCGCTGTCCCGTCTCGGCGAACACCCCAAGCAGCAGCGTGACCGCGATCATCGGCAGGATGATGACGTGTGGGTTCCAGGCGCTGACCAGGAGATCGGGAACCCTGATGACATACAGCGCCATGAACAATGACACTGACGCACCGAGTGACGGACGGAGTCGTTGCACGCAGAGGAAGGCGATGATCCCGAGGGCGGCCAGATTGATGGCCAGAGCGCCGGCCTGCATGCCAGCCGTGTGCATTCCGCTCGCGAGGTACCACGGGGCTTGAAGATAGAAGTACAGAGGACCCGGATGATTCCAGCCGAACCGTGAATAGGGCCCCAGGAGCTGGCGCCCGTTGAGCGCTTCGATGGTGGAGATTTCCAGGATGGCGCCATCGGAGACTTCGCGAAATCGCTCTTCGGCGCGGGAGGCCACGACCAGCGACACGATGCCGACAGCGAGGCAGATGGCAAGAAGGCGATACCGCGAGATGCTGGCGATTCCCGACGCGACCTGATCACGACGCGACATGTCCTGTCGCATACTATCGCGCGTCCGTCCCGGGAATCGGTCGGATGGTCTGCGCTCTATGGGCTGGGCGACCCTTCGGTGACGATTCGAATGGTGCCGTGAATCGTCATGCCGATCGGGCCGGTCATGGTGCCGTCGGTGGTCGAGGTCAGATCGGAGGACACCAGGTAACCGCGATCCAGGTTCCACTGCGTCGTGCCAATGCCGGTCGTCGAGAAGTCGGCCAGCATCGTGCCCGGACCGTCTGGGCCCGGCATCGCCATGGCGATCCGTTTCGCTGCCAATCTGTATTCGAGGCTGGCGATGCGCTCGCCATCGACGCGGGCGATCGACAGCAGAGTGAATGTCCGTTCTCCAACCATGCTCATCGGCGGGGCGCCGGGCATCGTCGCCGTCAGAGTGAAGTTCAGCGGCACGGTGATGGTTTCGCCAACCGCGATGGAGATCGTTGGCCCGCCGTCCATCATCGCCGTCATCATCTCCTTCAGTGTCGGCGCGATGGCGGTGACATTGTCGGGGAATTTGAAGTCCACGACCTTGCCTTGCGCGTCGACGACGATCGTGAACGTCTTGCCCTTGAGCGTGTCGAGTGCGTTCAGGGAGGGCACCGGCCGCCCATTCATCGTCAGGCCGGCGCTGATCCGGTCGTAGTTCAGGTCCACGGACAGGCGGCCGTCCGCATCCGGTCCGGTGACCCGTTGCGTCCCTTCGAAGACCATGGTGCCAAGGCTCTTCATCGGGCCCGGTGGCGTTCCGCCGCCCGGCGGAAGGCCCACCATCGTCATTTCCATGTTCACGTCCTGGGTCGTCTTCACTCTGATGGTCTGGCCGGGCGCGGGCAGCTGGCCAATGCTGACCTTCTCGGCCGGCTGGGCGGTGAGGCCGCACGGTGCCACCATCAGCGTGAGCGCGGCGAGCAGCAACGCACGGCGGGGCTCAAACATGTTTCCTCCAGACACATGGGACGGGACCCGAATCCGCTGACAATACGCCCTGTGTGGAGTAACGACGCACAGAGGAAATTCGAACGCCGGGCCTGGACTCGGCCTGGCCGTCTGCCGGCAGGAGGGAGTGTCGACCCTCCTCGGGCCGCACTTGGCAACGGCCGGGCCGATCCTTCATCATGCTCCCGTGATCTGGGCGCTCGCTGTCGTCCTCGTTGTCGTCGGCCTCGCGGGGGTCGTCCTCCCGGCCCTTCCTGGAACCGTCCTGATATTCGCGGGGCTCCTGCTTGCCGCCTGGGCGGACGGTTTCATGCGGGTCGGTGCCGGCACGATCGTTCTGCTCGGCATCGTGACGGTCGCCTCGTACGTCGTTGACATCGCCACGATGGCACTCGGCATGAAGCGCCTGGGCACGACGAAACGCGCCATGGCCGGCGCCGCCATCGGGACCATCGCTGGTGTGTTCTTCGGGCTGCCCGGGCTGATTATCGGACCCTTCGCTGGCGCCGTCATCGGCGAACTGACCGCCCATCGCGACCTCGGCCGCGCCGGCCGCGCCGGGGTTGCCGCCTGGCTCGGCTTTCTCATCGGCACCGTCGTAAAAGTCGGCCTCGCCTTCGCGATGGTCGGTATTTTCCTGACGGCGTGGTTCGTGTCTTGAGCGCGTGAACGTCTGGAGACTACCGGGCAATGATTCTGTGCCGGAACGGTCGGAAGACCGCCGCCCACAGATCGTAGCCGGGCCGGGCCAGATGCAGGCCGTCCTCGAGGAAGAGCTCTGGCCGCAGCTGCCCGCGGCGGTCGAGCATCGGCTCGAACACGTCGATGAAGAAGGCCGTCGGATGCCGTCCCAACTCCTGTCGGATCGCGTTGTTGGTCTGGCGAATGCGAGGGAGCAAGGCCAGGCGGCTGGGGCTGGGCTTGATCGACACGAAACCAAAGGGACAGGACCCGAGGTCGCGCAGTACTTTGGCGAGGAGCGCGCGAAACGAATCGACGACCTGCTCCGGACGGCGGCCGTCGCCCAGGTCGTTGTCGCCCGCGTAGACCACCAGCGACGCGGGGTGCATCGGCAGCACGAGTCGTTCGAAGAAATGGTCGCAGGCCTGTAGAGTCGAGCCGCCGAAGCCGAGATTCACCGCACGAAAACTGCCGAGGTCTTCTGCCAGAGTCCTCCAGATGCGAAACGATGAACTGCCGTAGAACACCGCCGGGTCCGGCGGCCGCGGCTGCTGCGCGAGCGCCAGCTCCAGCTCCCGCACTTCAGGCTCATACCAATCCATGCCCGCGTACTGTAGCAGCCGCGGTGTTCAGACGTGGGACATGTCGGTTGACATGACCTTTCGCCGGCAGTAGCCTTGGCCCCTCGCTCACGTCGGAACAGGGGGGTCGCTTCTCGAACATCCGTTTTGAAATGCACGCCACGGCGATGTGGCCAGGAGCTCGCTGTATGGATCACTACGCAAACAGGATGCGTTGCGGGTGCGTGACCGCGACGGTGTTGGTTTCCCTCCTGATGCTCCCCGCCATCGTCAGGGCTCAGGCCACCATTACCGGCACCGCGAAAGACGCGTCAGGAGCCGTGCTCCCCGGGGTGACGGTCGAGGCGACCAGTCCGGCGCTGATCGAGCGCGTGCGGTCGGTGGTGACCGATGGCACGGGCCAGTTCCGGATCGTCGACCTGAGGCCCGGCACGTACATCGTGACGTTCTCGCTCACCGGCTTTTCGACCATCAAGCGTGAAGGCATCGAGCTGTCAGGACGATTTACCGCCACCGTCGATGCCAACCTGCCGGTGGGAACGCTGGCGGAGACGCTCACTGTCACCGCCGAAAGCCCGGTTGTCGACGTGAAGACCGCGCGTCGCGAACAGGTGGTCAATCGCGACTTGCTGTCGGCGATTCCGAGCGCGCGCACCTACCAGACCATGATCGGCCTCGCGCCCGGCGTGACTGCGGGTGGCACTCAGGATGTCGGCGGCCTGAACAGCCCTGCGACGAGGACCTTCGCGATCCACGGCGGCCCGCAGACCGAGGGGCGCGTGATGGTCGACGGCATGAATGCGGGTTCCGTGCGCGGCGGCGCCGGCGTCTCCAACTACCAGGTGGACGTGGCCAATGCGCAGGAACTTGCCTACACCTTGTCGGGCGCGCTCGGCGAGGCGGAAACGGGCGGGCCGACCATGAACGTCGTGCCGCGAACAGGGGGTAATACTTTCACCGGCTCGTTCTTCTTCAGCGGCGCCAACAGCGCGATGCAGGGGAGCAACCTCACGCAGGAACTGCGGAACGCCGGTCTGAGAGATCCGAATGAGCTGATCAAGACGTGGGAGGCGAACGGCGCCGTTGGCGGCCCCATTCTCCGCGATCGGCTCTGGTTCTTTCTCTCGACCAAACGCCAGATCACGCGTCTGTACGTGTCGGGGATGTACTACAACACGAACGACGGCAATCCCAACGCGTGGACCTACGAACCCGACCTGAACAAGCGCGCGATATACGACGGCACCTGGACCAACGTGCCGCTGCGCCTGACGTGGCAGGCCACCCCCCGCAACAAGTTCAACATCTTCTGGGACGAGCAGAAGATGTGCCTGGAGTGCGTGGCCGGTGGTTCGCCGACGGTGGCCCCGGAGGCCTCCGGCGGCACCTGGGATACCGACTTTCAGCGGTTCCACCAGGTCACGTGGTCGTCGCCGATTACGAGCCGGCTGCTGGCGGAAGCCGGCTTCGCGCAGATGCGCACGAAGTATGGACGGCAGAACCGGAACGCCGATCTCATTCCGGTCACGGATCAACTTGGGCTCATTCCGGGATTGACCTACCGGTCGGGAGGCTGGCTCCGGAATCTCGCGACGGCACCCCGATGGCGCGCCGCACTGTCCTACGTCACCGGCGCCCACAGCATGAAGGTCGGCTACGAGGGGCAGTTCCTCTCGACGGATGGTGGCACGTTGTTCCCCTTTCCGTCCCTGGCCTACCGCTTCAGCAACGGTGTTCCGAACCAGCTGACCATGCGGGTGAATCCGGTACTGAACAACGACCGTGTGAAAGGGACGGCACTCTACGCTCAGGACAGCTGGAATGCCGGCCGGTTATCGGTGCAGGGGGCTGTCCGCTTCGATCGCGCGTGGAGCTACAACGTCGAAAGTCCGTTCGGCCCCTCGCGCTTCGTCCCGGTCGGGACGACGATTCCCGCGTCCGAAGGGATCGATGCCTACAACGACATCTCACTGCGGGGCGGGATGGCCTACGACCTGTTCGGCAACGGCAGGACGTCGCTGCGCGTGAGCGGCGGCCAGTACCGGGATGCGTTGCAGATCGGCGGGATCTTCAACGCCACCAATCCGATCGCGCTGCGCGTGACCTCGACGACGCGCACCTGGACCGACGCGAACCGTAATTTCGTGCCCGACTGCGATCTGATGAACCCGGCGCTGAATGATGAATGCGGGGCCTGGTCGAATCAGCTGTTCGGGAGCACGGTGGCGGGCACGAAGTACGACCCCCGGCTGCTCAACGGATGGGGCGTGCGTCCGGCCGATACGCAGCTGGCGGTCGGCGTCCAGCGCGAAATCCTGCCGCGTCTCTCGGCCGAGATCACGTATCACCGGCGAATGTTCGGCAATTTCACAGCAACGGACAATCTCCTCGTCGTGCCCGCGGACTACAGCCAGTACAGCATCGTCGCGCCGCTCGACTCGCGTCTCCCGGACGGCGGTGGTTACAGGATTGATGATCTGTGGGAGATCAGTGCGGCGAAGTTCGGACAGTCGGACGAACTGGTCGCCCCGGCGGAGGACTACGGGAATCGCATCAGCTATTGGCACGGCGTGGATCTCAACATCAGCGGCCGCATGCGGAACAGCCTGCTGTTCCAGGGCGGCACGAGCACCGGCCGTGCGGTGACCGACAACTGCGACGTCAACCCGAAACTCGATTCGCCCAGCCGTCGTTTCTGCCGTGTGGTGGCGCCGTTCGCCACGCAGTTCAAGGGCCTCGTGTCGTACACCATCCCGAAGGTGGATGTTCAGGTGAGCTCAACGATCCAGAGCCTGCCGGGCGCCAGTCTGGCCGCGAACCTAGTCGTACCGAGCGCAACGGTGGCGCAAACACTGGGCCGGCCGTTGGCGGGCGGCGCCAGCAGCGTAACCGTGAACCTGATTGCCCCGCAGACGCTTTTCGGCGACCGCATCAACCAGGTCGATTTCCGGGTCGCGAAAGTCCTGCGGTTCGGACGAACCCGGACACAGGTCGGCGTCGACATCTTCAACGTGATGAACTCGAATGTCGCCCAGGGATATCTGCAGACCTTCGGCCCGACCTGGCTGAGGCCGACCACGGTGATGGACGCCCGGTTCGCGCGGGTGAGCGGGCAGATCGATTTCTGAGCTCCCGCCCACGGAACGGGAAAGCCAGGTCGTCGCAGAACGTCTCGTCACAATCTCGGGCGCCCGCACGCCGCCCGCAGGAGGTTCGGCTT
The DNA here is from genome assembly GCA_039931615.1 of Acidobacteriota bacterium. Classification (GTDB taxonomy): domain Bacteria; phylum Acidobacteriota; class Vicinamibacteria; order Vicinamibacterales; family CAVVIG01; genus JAHFUI01. The sequence continues at coordinate 156,461 of JBDTRR010000002.1, read as the reverse complement.
GTCGATGCTGCTCACCCGGCGGGAAGTCCTGGCGATGATCGCGGCGGCGCCGGCCGCGTTGGCCGCCCAAGGGTCGCAGTTGCCGCTGAAGACCTCAGGCTTGGAGCACGTCGGGTTCGTCGCCCCCGATCCGCAGAAGTCCGCGGCCTTCTACGGCCGCATTTTCGACCCGCAGATCTTCCAGGAAATGAGCCCGCCGCTGCGTTATTACTGTCGGCTGGGCATCGGTTACGTGGCCTTCGGCGGCAACCCCACCGGCCCGGCGCGGATCGATCATTTCTGCGCCACCGTCGAGGACTACCGCCTCGAAGAAATGCGCACGGAACTCGCGACCCAGGGAATGAAGCTGACGGGGACGGCCGGCTTCAACGCGGTGACCGATCCCGACGGTATTCGTGTGCAGTTCATGGCCACGCCGGGAGGCCTGCTGCCAACCATCATCGCTTCGACGCGCGTGACCCAGGACGACGCGATCTGCGAAGCGGTCGGCCTGGACCACGTCGTGCTGCACGTGCCGGATCTGGAGAAGTCGGCCGGTTTCTACCGCAAGTTTTTCGGCATGGAGAGTGCCCGGGACCGAAGTCCGGAGCGCATCTGGTTCACGGCCGCGCGCACACGGCTGGGGCTGGAGAAGGTCGCGGCGGGCCAGATGCCGCACATCGATCGTTTCGGTATTCGCGTGGCCGCATTCGACCGCCAGGCCGTCACCCGGAAACTGGGGGCGATCGGCGTCACGGTGCTGCCGTCCACGGGTGAGAATCTCCTGCATTTCCGCGACGCTGACGGGATCTCCGTGGAGCTTCGGGGAGTGTAGAATGGTTTCGTATCATGACCGGCCCCGGCCACAGCGCTTGCCTCGCCCAGCGAATACCGCGGCATCATGCGACGCCATGGCGCGAAGGCGTTTAATCGCCGGGCTCGCGTTCGCGGGATTGGGTGTCGGCCTGTTCCTGGGTCCCGCCCAGGGCTTCTCGCAGAACCCGCCTGCCGCCCGCGCCGAGGCGCCGGCGCCCGACGCCGCCGAAACGCAGGCGGCCATTGCCAAGTACTGCACCACCTGCCACAACGAGCGGGTGAGGACCGCCGGCCTGGCGCTCGACCCGGCGGGCATCGGGCACCCCGGCGATCAGTCTGAGACCTGGGAGAAGGTCCTGCGCCAGCTGCGCGCTGGAACGATGCCGCCGCCGGGCGCCGTGCGCCCGCCGCCGGCGTTCTACACGCGTGCGACCGCTTACCTGACGCGTGAGCTCGAGGCCAGCGCCGCGGCGCGGCCGAATCCTGGCAAACTGCCGCTGGCCCACCGCCTGACCCGCACCGAATACGGCAACGTGATTCGCGATCTGCTGGCGCTGCCGGATCTGCCCAAGGAGCTCGACTACGCCACGCTGCTGCCGGCTGATAACGCGAGCAGCGGCTTCGACAACCTCGCTGACACGCTGTTCGTCTCGCCGGCAACCATGGAGCGGTATCTGGCGGCGGCGAGCAAGATCAGCCGCGTGGCCGTGGGCGACCCGGATATGGGCGCGCTCGTGAACACCCACATCACGCCGGTGCGGCAGTCGCAGGACGGGCGCAACGAGGCGCTGCCGTTCGGCACGCGCGGCGGGCTGGAGATCGACGGCTATTTCCCGCTCGACGGTGAATACGAGTTCAAGGTCCAGACGGCCGAGGTGTCGGCCGACGTCCATCAGCTGGAGGTCAGCATCGACGGCGAGCGCAAGGCCATCACGAACGTCGCCAGGCGGCCGCGCGTCCCGGCGGGAGAGGATGCGCCGAACCAGGGCGACTTCCGCTTCGCCGTGCCGGCGGGGCCGCGCCGCGTCGGCGTCGCCTTCCTCGAGCGCAGCGAGGCGCAGTCGGAGTCGCCGTTGCGACCGCCGGGCCGGAACCGCGGCGCCCTGCCCTCGGTCGTGTCGGTCACCATCACCGGCCCGTTCAATGCGACCGGACCCGGCGACACGCCCAGCCGCCGGCGGCTGTTCGTCTGCCGGCCCGCCAGCGCGGACAACGAATCCGCCTGCGCCGACCGCATCCTGACGACGCTGCTGCGCCGCGCCTACCGCCGCGACGTGACCGCCGCCGATCTGCGCCTCGTGCGCCGCTTTTACGACGCCGGCCGCGCCGAGCGCGACTTCGACCTCGGCATCCAGAGAGCGCTGGAACGCGTGCTGATCAGCCCGCAGTTCCTGTTCCGCATCGAGCAGGAGCCGGCCGGCACCGCGCCCGGATCGGTCGCCCGCGTCGGCGAGTTCGAGCTGGCCTCGCGCCTCTCGTTCTTCCTGTGGTCCAGCCTCCCAGACGACGAGCTGCTGGATGCCGCCGCCGCGGGAACCCTGCGGGACCCGGAAGTCCTGCGCCGGCAGGTGAACCGCATGCTGGCCGATCCGCGCAGCCGCTCCCTGGTGACCAATTTCGCGGCCCAGTGGCTGTTCCTGCGCGACGTCGAAACCAAGGAGCCGGACGTCTACCTGTTCCGCGACTTCGACGAGGGCGTGCGCGCCGCTTTCGTGCGTGAAACCGAGCTGTTCCTGGACAGCATCCTGCGCGAGAACCGCAGCGTCCTGGATCTGATGACGGCCGACTACACCTTCCTGAACGAGCCCCTGGCCAAGCATTACGGCATCCCCCACATCACCGGCAGCCATTTCCGGCGCGTGACGCTTCCCAAGGAGAGTCCGCGCCGGGGCCTGCTGGGTCACGGGAGCATTCTGGCGCTCACGTCCTACAGCACGCGCACGTCGGCCGTGTTGCGGGGCAAGTACGTGCTCGAGAACCTGCTGGCCTCGCCGCCGCCCCCGCCCCCGCCCGACGTGCCGTCGCTCGACACCGAGCGGTCCGGGCAGCCGCTGTCGATGAAGGAAGCGATGCAGCGGCACCGCGCCAATCCGGCCTGCGCGGGCTGCCATGCGAGGATGGATCCGATCGGCTTCGCCCTGGAGAACTTCGACGCCCTCGGCCGGTGGCGCGCCGACGAGAACGGCCGTCCGCTCGACGTGTTGAGCGCGCTGCCGGACGGCACGACGGTTGACGGCGTCGAGGGCGTGCGCCGCCTCGTGCTGCGCGACCCGGCTCTCTTCGTCGAGGCGATGACCGGCAAGCTGCTGATGTACGCGCTGCGGCGTAATATCCAGTATTACGACCAGCCGGCGATCCGCGTCATCGCCCGGGCCTCGGCGCGCCAGAACTACACGTTCGGCTCGCTGCTGCTGGGCGTGGTGAGCAGCGTCCCGTTCCAGAGCAGAATGGCGCCCCAATCGCAGGCAGGTGCGCCACAATAGAGGCGGCCGATAGAGGCGCCCGATAGAGGCGCCCGATAGAGGCAAGGGAGACAGCATGACGTTTCTCACCCGGAAGACGCTGACGCGGCGGACGATGCTGAAGGGCGTGGGCGCGAGCGTCGCGCTGCCGCTGCTGGATTCGATGATCCCGCGGCTCTCCGCCCAGTCCCGGCCGGCGCCGATGCGGCTGGGGTTCATCTACGCGGCGCACGGCGTCATCCATTCGGAGTGGAAGCCGCGCCAGACCGGCCGCCAGTACGAGCTGTCGCCCAACCTGAAGCCCCTCGAAGGGGTGCGGGATCACTTCAATATCTTCACGAATCTGTCCCACCTGGAAGCCAATAGCAAGGGCGACGGCAGCGGCGATCACAACCGCGCCGCCGGGGCCTGGCTCACCGGTGTCCATGCCTACGACCGCACCCGCCCGGGCGCCGAGATCCGCCTCGCCATGTCGGCCGACCAGATCGCGGCCCGGCACCTGGGCCATGACACCCGGGTGCCCTCGATCGAGATGACGCTCGACCCGGCGACGCAGGGGGCGTGCGATTCCGGCGACTGCTTCTACGTCAACACCGTCTCGTGGCGCAGCGAGACCTCGCCGAACATGCCCGAGATCCACCCGCGCGTGATCTTCGAGCGGCTCTTCGGCGACGGCGGCAGCGCCGAGCGGCGGCGCGCCCGTATCCGGAAGGAGGGCAGCCTGCTCGATTCGGTGCTGGAGGAAACGCGTACGCTGACCGCGACGCTCGGCCGCTCGGACACCTCCAAGCTGCGCGAGTACCTGGATTCGGTGCGCGAAGTCGAGCAGCGCATCCAGACCGCCGAATCCAGCCTCGAGGAATCGGTCGAGCTGCCCGATCGTCCCATCGGGATCCCCGGCAGCTTCGAGGAATACGCCCAGCTCATGTTCGACCTGCAGCTGATCGCGTTCCGCAGCGACATCACGCGCGTGTTCTCGCTGATCGTGGCGCGCGAGCTGAGCGGGCGCTCCTACAGCCAGATCGGCGTCCCGGGCAACCATCACCTGATCTCGCATCATCGTGAGGACGCCCAGCTCAAGTCGCAGAAAGCCAAGATCGACACGCATCATATGCGCCTGCTCAACTACTTCCTGCAGCGGATGCGCGACACGCCGGACGGCGACGGCTCACTGCTGGACCACAGCGCGATCCTGTTCGGCAGCGGCCTGGGCGATGGGAACCTGCACCGCCATTCGGACCTGCCCGTCCTGGTGGCGGGGAAGCTGCACGGCAAATTCCAGACCGGCTACAGCTTCGACTACCCGCCGGACACGCCGATGGCGAACCTGCTCGTGACGATGCTCGATCACGTCGGCGTGCCGATGGCGAAGGTGGGGGACAGCACCGGGCAGCTGCTGCTCGACTACCAGCCCGCGGTGGCGGCACGCGCGCGCGGCTGAAAGCTTCGCCTGTAAGCGGGGTCCGGCTTCACTTGTACGTGGTGTCCGGCTTCAGCCGGACCTGGAAGTGTACGTGGTGTCCGGCTTCAGCCGGACCTGGTTCTTGCTTGAAAGGATGAATATGCGGCGACTCGCCGGCTTCGCGCTCGGGTTGATCTGCGCCGTCGGGTCCCTCGCCGCCGACCCTCCGGGACTGGTGGATGCCGCCAGAAACGGCGACCTGGGCGCGGTCCGTTCGCTGCTCAAAGGCGGCGCCGACCCGAACCAGGCGGCGCCGGATGGCTCGACCGCCGTGCACTGGGCCGTCCATCGCGACCACCTCGAGATCTTGAACGCGCTGCTTGACGCCGGCGCGAAGCCCGACCGCGTCACGCGCTACAAGGTCGCGCCCCTGACGCTGGCCGCGCAGAATGGCAACGCCGCGCTCGTCGAGCGGCTGCTGGACGCGGGCGCCAACCCCGACACCGTGTCACAGGAAGGACAGACCGCGCTGATGACGGCGGCGCGTAACGGCAGCATCGCTGCCGTGCGCGCGCTGCTGCGGCGCGGCGCGCAGGTCGGCCTGGCCGAATCCTTCCGCGGGCAGACGGCGCTGATGTTCGCCGCGGGCGAAGGCAACACGGGCGCCGCCGAGCTGCTGCTCGAACGCGGCGCGGAGCTGAACCAGCGCTCGACGGGCGGCTACACGCCGCTCCTCTTCGCCGTGCGCAACAACCGCGGCGAGACCGTCAAGTTCCTGTTGGCGCAGGGCGCCGACGTCAACGACCGGATACCGGACGGCACGGCGGCGCTCAGCATCGCGATCCTGAACGCCGATTTCGACCTCGCCGCGCTGCTGCTCGAGGCCGGCGCCGATCCGAACGCGCCCGACCCGCGCGGCCATCCCCTGCACGTGGTCGTCTGGTCGCACCAGCCTGGTGCGCCGCCGGATTTCGCGATGAACGGTGAAGATCCGCAGCCGGTCCCGCGGCCCCGCGGCAGGCTGTCGCACGTCGACATCGCCAGGCTGCTGCTGGCGAAAGGCGCCGATCCGAACGCCGCGATCACCTGGGCCGAGCGCCGCTTCGGCTCCGGCGGCCTGGCGCGCAACCCGCCCAACCTGAACATCGGGCGGCACTACCTGTCCTACGAGGGCGCCACGCCGTTCTACCTGGCGGCGCGCAACGGCGACGAACCGCTGATGCGCGTGCTGGCGGACGCGGGCGCCGACACCACCAGGCCCACCCGCTTCGGCGTCACGCCGTTGATGGCCGCCGCCTGTCTGGACTACTACGAAGGCGAGACCGCGGGGCCCTTCTCGGGCGTCCCGGAAGCCGAGCGGCTGGAGGCCGTCAAGCTGGCCCTCGCGCGTGGCAACAAGATCAACGCCCGGACCACCTTCGGCGAATACCCGATGATCGGCACGCCGGAAGACACGCTGCTGCGCTATCCCGACAACTTTCAGGACCTGGTCGACCTGGGTGTGGGCGACATGCGCTTCGCCGAGACGACCGCGCTCCACGGCGCGGTGATCTGCAACCAGCCATCGATCGTCAAGTACCTGATCGAACAGGGCGCCGAGGTGAACGCCAGGAACCGGCTGGGATGGACGCCGCTGATGATCGCGGGCGGCCTGTACATCGCCAACGCCCACAAGACCTCCCCCGGGTCCGCCGAGATTCTGCGCGAGGCGCTCGCCGCGCGAGGTGTGCCGACCGAACGCTGATCGCGAACGGCGGGACGTGGCTCAACCCGACGACCATCCTCGGGCCACGGTTCATGCGGTTCAACTTCACACTGAACCATTAGGCATCCGCCTCGAGCGGTGGGAAACCGGTGCGTCGAATCCGCTGCGCAACTGTCCCCGAACGCGCGCTCCCGCAGCCGCAGCCGGGTGACCAGTGCCGAAGCAGTCGATGGCCACGCCGGCGTCGGCACCTGCGCCATCCGTGAGGATGTGGACGACTTCCTCCGGCGGCCGCTGGTCGGCGAACTCCGTGAAGCCGCGAATGTCCGAAAAGAACACCGTCAGGCGGCGCCGGTCACCGGCCGAGACCGTTCCCGGCCCGGCCTGAATGATTTCCATCGTCGACTGCGACATGAACTTCTGCATGTCGGCACGCACGCGCAATCCACGGGTCATCTGGTTGAACGACTGCGCCAGGGCGCCGAACTCGTCGCGACCGGCCACGCTGATTGTGTCGTCGAAATTGCCGGCGGCGACCTGCCGGGTGCCCTCAGTGAGACGCGCTACGGGCGCCGTCAGTGTTCGGGCCAGCCAGGCACTGGCGCCGACGCCCGCCACGTTGCCAACCAGGCCGAGGATGAGCAGACCATACTGGATGCGCCGGTATGGCGCGAGCGCGCGGTCACGCGATTGCAGCGCCACCACCGCGACGGATGGCGACGGGCTCGCGGCGAGCGCGGAGCCCCGGTGGGGCACGCAGGCGCGTTCTATCTGGGCATCGACCCTGCAGCTTCCTGGGGAAAACGAGGAGCTCTGGGATGACTGCTAACCCGCCCTCCGATTACCGAGGCGATGACAAGCTCCTCTTCGGAGCGCAGGAGCGCGCGAATCACGGTGCGGCACCTTCGTGCCACGGCCGCTTGCCTTACTCCCGGGGTGCTGACTTCACGACTTGTCCACGACTGGTAAAGGACACGCCGGCGCTGCCGCTTTGACCGAACATGACCGCTTCAATCAGTGGCTCATCGACGTTCGGGGGGCCGTCCCAGCGAATCAGGAAATTCGCGCCGGGCCCGCCAGCGGCGTCGGCACGCTGAATCACGAACTCGACGGCGCCGAGCGGCGGCAGCGCGGATGGTTGGTCCAGATAATCCCTGACATGTTTTCCCGACGAATCGTAGTACCGCACCGACCTGACGGTGATTGGATGCAGGGAGCTCGTGTTGCGTACGCTGACCGTGGCTGCCAGCTCGACCGTCTGCTGCCGCGTGCTCACACCGAGATGCAGGCTTGAATACACGGGTACGTAGACGATGGTGCCGTCTGTCAAAGTCGGCGGATCCGCCGGGACGGGCTGCAAGCGCTCGCTGGCGGTGCTGTGCATTGGCTCACCGCGGTAGCGATACGAACCGAGAAACAGACCTGCCCCGAACAGCAGAACGGCGAACGCCATTCCCGGCCAACCAAAGTGCCACCTCATCCAAGACTCCCTCCTCCGCACTGCGGCCATCGATCGGGACTCACCAGATCTCGATGCGACGCCAGCGTCCAGCACGTTCACGTGATCCGTTGCACCTGACAGCAACGCAGGATACCAGTTGTCTCGTTCAGCACGGCGAGCGATCGAATCGTTGAACGGCCTTCTAGCTTAGGGTTACACTGGCCGCCGGAATGACGGAATCGACCGCTGCACCTTGAACGGCTGATTTCACACTGAACCCCCCGCGCGACGCGCGAACCATGCGCGCTCGAGCGGCAGTCAAGGCCCAAGGCGCACGTGCCGTCTGCAGTGATTCACATCGCCGTCATCCTGGCCCCCTTTCTCGCCGCGCCGGTCGCCGGCTGGTTGGGGAGTCGCCGTCGTGGGTCACGGATCGTGGCCGCTGTTCCGGCGGCGCTCGCGGGCTACTACGCGTATACGTTTTCGGTGATCAGCCGCAGCGGGCCGTTCAGTGTCACGGCAGCCTGGGCGCCCGCACTCAACCTGTCGCTGGCGTTCCGGTTCGATGGCCTGAGTGTGCTGTTCGCGGTCCTCATCACGGCCGTTGGCACGCTGATCGTCATCTACGCCGGGCAGTACCTCCAACGCCATCCCGACGTCGGGCGGTTCCACGCCGTGCTGTTCGCGTTCATGGGGTCCATGCTCGGCCTCGTCCTCAGCGACAACGTCCTCGTGCTGTTCGTCTTCTGGGAGCTGACCGGATTCACGTCGTATCTGCTGATCGGATTCGAGCACGACCGGCCCGACGCGCGACGTGCCGCCACGCAGGCGTTGATCGTGACCGGGTGCGGCGGCCTCGCCCTGCTGGCTGCGGGCATTCTCCTGGTCGACGCCGCCGGCACGCCGCGGCTGTCGGAGCTGATGAACGCTGGCGGCCTCGCCGGTCACCCGCTCTACGTCGGCATTGTCATCCTGGTGCTGATCGCGGCGTTCACCAAGTCGGCGCAGTTCCCGTTCCACTTCTGGCTGCCGAATGCGATGCAGGCCCCCACACCGGTGAGCGCGTACCTGCATTCCGCGACCATGGTGAAGGCTGGCGTCTACCTCGTCGCGCGCATGACGCCGATCCTCGGCGGCGCGTCGATCTGGACGGGCACCATCACCGTGGTGGCGACGGTGACCATGGTGATGGGCGCGTGCCGAGCACTCCTCGAGACGGATTTGAAGCGTGTGCTCGCCTACTCGACGATCAGCGCGCTGGGGATCCTGATGCTGCTGTTCGGGATCGGCTCAGCGCCAGCGGTCGCAGCTGGCTTGGCCTATCTGATCGCGCATGCCTGCTACAAAGGGGCGTTGTTCCTGGTGGCGGGGGCAGTCGAGCACGAGACCGGCACGCGCGACGCGGCATTACTCGGAGGCCTGCGCCGCACGATGCCGCGGACCGCCATCGGCGCCGCGCTGGCGGCCGGCTCGATGGCCGGCATCCCGCTGTTCGCCGGTTTCATCGCGAAGGAGCAGTTCTACGAAAGCGTGCGCCTCGCGTCGCTTCCCGGGGTGTGGAGCGGCGTTCTCGTGGCGCTGGCGGTGGGGACCAGCATGTGCCTCGGCGCCGCGGGATTCATCGCCGGCATTGCGCCGTTTCGTGGTGGTTCGATGATCACGTCGGCGCCGCATGATGCGCCGGCGTCGCTCTGGCTGGGGCCGATGGTCCTTGGCGGCATCGGGGTCGTGCTGGGCGTGCTGCCGGCGCTGGCCGCACGCCCGGTTGGTCTGGCAGCGGCGTCCGTGACCGGCGTCGTCTCGCCGGTCACGTTGGTACTCTGGCACGGCTTCAACACCACGCTTGTGCTGAGCGTGTTGACACTCGCCGGAGCGGGCGGGCTGTTCGCGTTGCGCACCCGTCTCTGGCGGCTTCGCTGGCCCCAGGCTTGGCATGCAGAGCGCCTCTACTCGTTCACCCTCGCCGCCCTTGACGCCGTCGGGCGCCGCGTCGCTCCAGCGCTGCAGAGTGCGTCGTTGCGTTCGTACGTGCTCACCGTCGTCGCGACGGCGATTACGCTGGTCACACTGGCGCTGGCCGCCGATGGTGCCCTGCCGTCGCCGCGGCGCTGGACGCCAGTCGCGGTCCACGAAGGCCTGTTGGCGGCGCTCATCGGGGCCGGAGCGCTCACGGCGGCCTTCGCCCGATCGCAGATGGCCGCGGTCTTATCGCTGGGCACGGTCGGCTACGGCGTCGCTGTGCTCTACGCCCTGCTCGGCGCACCCGACCTCGCGATGACCCAGTTCGCCGTCGAGACGCTGACGGTCGTCATCTTCGTCCTGGCGTTCTACCAGTTGCGCGGGTTCGGCGATCTCTCCTCTCCCCTGATCAAGACCCGTGACGCGATCGTCGCCGCTGCCGCCGGTGCCCTGGTCACCACTCTGGTGCTGTTCGTCGGCGCATCCGGCACGACGTCGAGGCTGGCCGCCTATTTCGCCGACGCCGCACCGCGCCTGGGCCACGGGCTGAATATTGTCAACGTGATCCTCGTCGATTTCCGCGGCTTCGACACACTGGGTGAAATCACTGTGCTCGTCACCGTCGCGATCGGCGTCCGGGCCCTGCTGCTGATCGGGAGGGAGCGCCGCCCATGACATCGACCATTCTCCAGACCGCGACGCGATTGCTGATGCCGCTGTTGTTGCTGTTCGCCGTGTTTCTGCTCCTGCGCGGGCACAACCAGCCGGGCGGTGGATTCGTCGCCGGCCTGGTGGTGGCGTCGTCGTTCGTGCTGTATGCGATCGCCTTCGGCGTCGACGCGAGCCGGCGCGCGCTTCTCGTCAGCCCCGCCACGCTGCTCGGCGTCGGGCTGCTGGTCGCGGTGACGAGCGGGATCCCAGCCATCATCGCCGGCCAGCCGTTCATGACCGCGCAATGGGTCGAGGTGCCCGTCGGGCCGGCGGCTGTTGCGGTCGGGACCCCGCTCGGGTTCGACGTTGGCGTGTTTCTCGCGGTGGTCGGCGTGGTGCTGACGATTGTGTTCACGTTGGCGGAAGTCAGCCTCAGCGAGGGGTGAGATGGAATTGCTACTCGCCGTTCTTGCCGGTGTCCTCTATGCGACCGGGCTGTATCTCATGCTGAGGCGTCGACTCGCCCAACTGATCATCGGGCTCGGTCTGATGTCCAACGGCGCCAACATTCTCATCCTGGCGGCAGCCGGCGTGACGCGTGCGAAGCCACCGCTGATCGCGGATCCGCCGCTGCGAGCGGATCAATTTGCCGATCCGGTTCCCCAGTCACTGATCCTGACCGCCATTGTGATCGGCTTCGGCGTGCTCGCGTTTGCGCTGGTACTGGCTCACCGGGTGCAGCGATCGGCCGGTTCCGACGACATCGACATGATTTGACCCTGAGGCCGTGATGCTGCTCGCGCTGCCGATTCTCCTGCCCCTCCTCGCCGCAATCGCGCTGCTCTTGCTGCCGCAGCGACGCCGCCTGCGGCGAGTGATCGCGTTTGTCGGCGCGCTGCTGATCCTCGGCGCCGCTGTGGCGATTCTCGTCCGCGTCCGTTCCGGAGGCATCCAGGTCCTGCAAATCGGCTCGTGGCCGGCGCCGTACGGCATCACCCTGGTTGCCGATCTCTTCAGCGCACTGATGGTGGTGATGGTCGGCATCATTGGCGTGGCGGTGACGGGGTCGTCGTTCTCCGGCGTCGATCCGCGGCGCGAGGCGTTTGGCTACCACGCACTGATCCACGTGCTGTTGATGGGCGTCGCGGGGGCCTTTCTGACCGGCGATATTTTCAACCTCTACGTGTGGTTCGAGGTGATGCTGATCGCGTCGTTCGTCCTGATGTCCCTGCACCGGACGCGGGCCCAGCTGCACGCCGCCTTCACCTACGTTGCCCTCAACCTGCTGGCGTCCGCCTTCCTCCTCACCGCCATCGGACTGCTCTACGGGCAGGCGGGCACTCTCAACTTTGCGGATCTGGCCAGGGCCTGGCCGGATCGACGGACGCCAGGCCTCGACGCCGCCCTCTCGATGCTGTTTCTGACCGCGTTTGGCATCAAGGCCGGCCTGTTCCCCTTGTTCTTCTGGCTGCCGGCGTCCTACCACACCCCGCCGGCCGCCATCGGCGCACTCCTCGCGGGCCTGCTGACGAAAGTGGGGGTCTACGCGATGATCCGTGTGTTCACGCTGCTGTTCGTCGATCCCGCGGCGAGCGTCTACACCGCACTGCTCGCGATGTCCGGGGTCACCATGATCGTCGGCCTGATCGGGGCACTCGGCCAGCACGACCTGCGTCGGATCCTCTCCTTCAATCTGATCGGTCATATCGGTTTCACCACGGTCGGTCTGGCGTTACGGACGCCGGCCTCCCTGGGCGGCTCCATTCTCTACGTCCTCCATCACATCCTCGTGATCTCGACGCTCTTTCTCGTCAGTGGATTGTTCCTCCGGCTGAGGCGCACCACCGACCTGCGACTGCTGGGGGGCATGTATCGGTCGCAGCCCTTGGTCGCGTGTCTTGTGATGGTCCCGCTGTTCTCCCTGGCAGGCATACCTCCACTCTCGGGGTTCGTCGCGAAACTGGCGGTGGTGGGGCCGATGATTGGCCGGCAACACTACGTGCTCGCGGCAGTCGCACTGACCGTGAGTCTGCTGACCGTGCTCTCGATGGCACGGGTCTGGGAAGAGGCCTTCTGGAAGCCAGCGACTGATCGGGCCGCGGGGTCGGCTCACCAGCCGCGTCTGGATGCCGCCATTCTCGCGCCTGTGGTGCTGCTCGTGAGCCTGACGATCGGCCTGAGCGTCGCCGCGGGTCCGGTCTACGACATGGCCACCCGCGCCGCACAGCAACTCCTGGACCGTAACGACTATGTGCGGGCGGTGGTCGGAGAGGGGGCACCGCGTGCTGCTCGGTAACCTCCTGCTGGGATTGGCGTGGGCTGCACTTCAAGGCGAGTTTTCGCTGGGCACGCTGGTGACGGGTCACGTCCTCGGTTACCTGATTCTGGTGGTGCTCGTTCGCGGCGGCGTCCTCGCCACGTCACCGTACATCGGCCGGGTTCACCGCGTGATCGGCCTGGTGGGATACTTCCTCTGGGAGCTCCTTCGCGCCAACCTGCGGATTGCCCTCGACGTGGCCACGCCCCGATATCACATGACGCCTGGAATCATTGCCGTGCCGCTCGACGTCACGCGGGATAGTGAGATTCTGCTGCTGTCGATGTTAATCAACACAACGCCCGGCAGCGTCGCGCTCGACGTCTCGCCCGATCGCAAGCTCCTGTACGTTCACGTCATGTACATGAGCACGCCAGACGCGGCGCGCGACGAAATCAAGTCGGGGTTCGAACGCCGGGTCCTCGGCGTGCTCGGCTGAGTGGCGACCATGAACACACTCACTACTCCGTCCGTCGCCGCCTTGACCATGCTGGCTGCGGCGGCTTGCGTGACGTTCGTCAGATTGCTGAAGGGACCGACGCTGCCGGATCGAGTCGTCGCCATCGACCTGATTGGCGTCTTGATGGTGTGCATCCTGGTGGTCATGGCCGCGACGACGGCGCAGCAGGCCTTTCTTGATGTCGGCATGGTGGTCGCGTTGATCAGTTTCGTGGGAACCGTCGCGTATTCTCGCTACATTGAGCGGAGCGGATCATGATGGAATGGCTGTCCGACGGCCTGCTGATGGCCGGCTCGACACTGGCGTTGCTGGCCAGCATCGGCGTCGTCCGGATGCCGGACGTGTTCACCCGGATGCAGGCGTCGACCAAGGCATCGACGCTCGGTCTCGGGTGTCTCCTGGCCGGACTGGCGCTGCGAAATCCGGAGTTTGCCTTCGTCATCCGGGCCGTCAGTATTGCGGCGTTCATGCTGTTGACCACTGCAGTCGGCGCGCATGTCATCGCGCGGGCCGCCGCCCTCGGTGGTGCACCGCTATGGGAGGGGACAATCGTGGACGAGCGTCCGGCCGACGCGACAGGCGCCGCCGGCCCACGGTCCTGAGGCGGAGCGGTGAGTTGATCCAACCCTTCCGTTCGTAGAGGCCTTTCATGGTCCGTCCTCCAGCCGTAAGACAGCAACACCCGAACCAGGTCGCCGTCAGCTAAGTCGTGGCAACAACATGGCATAACCGATGGCTCCAACGACTTCTGCCGGCCACCAGGCGCCAGGCCTCGCAGGGACGCTCAGGTCGGTACGAAGTCCTCCGCGGCGAAGCCGCTCAAAGGCTTCGGCGGCGCTGGCGTGCTGGAGGTCGTGGCCGGACCACGTGCGTGACGCAACGTTGAAACGCCTCCGTGCGTTCTCGCGCAAACATCGGCGTGGCGATCAACGCAACTTGCCGTCCGATCGCTCGAATACCGCCGCGGTCAAACTCACCAACAACCTCGACGCGGACGCGGAGGTCGCTGGAAGCGCGGCGAACCGCCGGCCTTTATCGCGCAGTTGCCTTGGCCCTCATCCAGTCGATCACGTCCTGCTCCACCCAGGCGACAGCAGGTGCGGAGATGCGGTGATGTTTTGGCAAGGATCCGGTTCGCTGTAGCCGCCAAAGCGTAGAGCGCGACAGCCCCGTGCAGCGCGCGCACCTTGGCGGTCGCGCTGGGCCATCACATCAGCGAGCGGGCGGTGTTCAAGCGAGGCGTCGACGAGAGGTCGACGCGCCACGGCTGCGCGTCAGACCGTCTTGACGCACGCGAAGGTGAGATAGATCGAACCGCCACTGGTCAGAGCGCGGTAATTCGACCACGGTGCGATGTCGAGCGGCAGGAAGACGCTCGCGACCATCGAGACGCTCTGCGCGGGATGCGCTGGCTTTCCTCCGAGCGAAGCGATCCAGCTGAGGAACTGCTCTTCGCCATGGGCCTCGAGACAGCGAACCACGTTCGCGGTCACGTCGACCTGGCGCTGAACCTCGAAGTTCTGGTGAAGGAGTGCGAAATACCGGGTGATCAACGACTTTTCATAGACGATGTCGGTCAGGCAGAAGAGGCCACCCGGACGGAGCACGCGACGAACTTCGGCGATGAACGCACCCAGATCCGAATAGCAATGCGACGACTCGACGTTCAACACCACATCGGCCGACGCATCAGGAAGCGGAATCGCGCACGCGTTGGCGTGCGTGAACGTGACCTCCGGGTAGAGCGCGCGACAGATCTCGACCTGCTTGCGGCTGCCATCGATCGCGATGTACGAGCGCGGCTCGTGGTGACGGACCAGGGCGGCTGCGCCGCCGCCGCGCCCCGACCCGATCTCGACGACATCACGCCCGCGGAGCCGGACGGCTCCGAGCGCCTGCGTGTAGAGGTTGAGGTTGCACTGGAATCGTTCGAGGCCGCCGCTCAAGGCGATTGTGCCGGCGTTCTCATTCGCTGCCGGGTGGTAGCCAAGGTTGAGGAAAGGCAAACGCCGGATCGCCTCCTCCGACAGCGCAAACTCGTAGAGCGCGCGGTGCATGAGGTGGGTGGCGTTGGCCGGCTCGTCGAAGTAGCGGCAGGCCGCGGCGTGGATCGGCGCGAGCTCCACGGCCGAATAGGTCCTTCGCCCCCCGCCGAGCCGCTCGGCGATCGCTCTCCAGCTTGCCTCGGTCTTCGGCCGGAACGTATCCGAGATCTCGAAGAATGCGCTCCAGTCATCGTGGTGCACGCCGGCCATGATGTGTTCCAGATCGTCGGTGGTCCTGCATCCTGTCCCTCGGTTGAGCCGTGGGCAAGGCCCGAAGCGTCACCTACAACAGATCCACACCAGGCATCGTGCAGAGACTGGACACATTCAGGAATATCATCCGCGGCGCAGGGGTGATCGGCTCTCCCCGCAGAACCCTGGCCGCCAGCGTTGCCGCCAGAGAACCGACGGCCCATGAACCGGCCGACACATGCGGCGCCGGGCATGGGCGTCCGTCATCCATGACGGTCAACGTTTTCCTCAACGCCGCAACTACATCTTCGCTGAGATCGGCTTCGAGACGGTCGATCACCCGCATGAATTGACCGACATATGAAATGTGTCCGACCGGGCCGGTGGCGGGCAGTCCGAAGATACTTCGAAACGTACACGTCCCACCAGGCGGGAAATAGATGGCGGCGGCTCCCCACCCCGCGGATAACGCCGAGATGATCGGTTTCCTTTGGGCATGGCCAGCGTCGTGCAAGGCGACAATCCCCTCGAGGCTCAAGAAATCGATGGTATCGGCAACGATATCTGCTTCGCTGACGAAGCCCGCGGCATTCTGTGGAGTTACCCATTCATTGACGGCATGGATCGACGCCGATGGGTTGATCGACAACAGCCGCCGGGCCAGGGCATCGACTTTTTGTGTGCCGATATCAGAAACCGTGAAATCCTGACGGTTCAAATTGTGCTCTTCGACCTGATCCTTGTCGATCAGGGTCAGGTGCTCGAAACCCAGCCTGACGCAGGCCTCGGCAATCGTGCTGCCAATACCGCATCCGGCGATCAACAATCTGCAGGTGCGAATACGACGTTGAAGCTCATCGGAGACATAACCGGCATTCCGGGAAACCAATCGTTCGTAGCGAAGTTCAGGCATCACTGGTCAGAATGTGCACACCTCGGCACGGCGCGCTGTGCGATATAGCACCGCGGATGCTACCGCAGGGTCCAGCGCAGTCCGATCCGGGCGGTGCGGCCGTTCTGGGGGATGGCTTCCTGCAGGTGTCCCGCCGAGACGGGATCCGAATATTCGACGTTGAAGATATTCCGTAAACCGGCAATCAGCTGCCAGGAGTGTCCGACCTGTTGGATGAAGTTGGCGTTCACGGTCGCCGCACGTGCCACCGTCGACCCGGTTTGCGTGGTTCGGCTGCTGAGATACTGGCCCTCGATGGACAGGAACGATCGCGGCGTGAACACGGGCACGCTGATCCGGGCTTTCGCGACGTGATGGGGCGAATTCGACAGCTCGTCGTGAGTCTGCTGATCGACGGCGCGCTGAAGCGCGTAGCTCACCTGGACCTGCGACTCCCCTTTGATGCGCATCTGGGCTTCCAGCTCGAGACCCTTCGCCCTGACCTGCCCTTGATTGAAGAACGTCAGGCCCAGCTTCGCCGATTCGTCGAGTGTCTCCGTCGCCGTGATCAGCCGGTCGGCCTTGTACCAGTAGGTGGAGACCGACGTTCGCACCCGGTCATTGATATAGCGTTCCCACACGAGCTCGTGGGTGTCGATCGACTCCGGGCGGAGGGTGGTGACCTGTTGGCCGAAGTAGACGGTATTCAGCTCGTATTCGTTGGGCGCGCGAAACGCGCTGCCGAACAGGTATTTCAGCGACTGAGTGGCTGACGGCAGGAAGATCAGCGCCGCGCGGGGCGTGACCTTCACGAACTTCTCGTAGCCGTCGTAGCGCAGCCCGGCATTGACGATGAACCGGCGCCCGAGCTTGATCTCGTCCTGCGCATACACCGCGTGCTGCTTCGAAGAGTGTTTGATGTAGAGACCGAGCACGGGAGCATCGACATAGCCCGCGGTCTGGTTCTGATCCACGTTGTTGATGAACTCGATCCCGGCTCGCAGGGTCTGTCGGCCCGGAAGCGCCCGCGTCATGCCGGCGCTGGCGCTCCAGCGCGCCCCGAGTCCGCTGGTGTTCGCGACGCTGGTCGGCGCGCCATCCGGCTCGACGACATACGGATAGGTGCCGTCGAAGGAGAACCGATCGTAGGAGGCCCGGAACGTCACGCGCGTGCCGCGGAACGATCGCCCGTAATCCGCATCCAGCAGGCTATGACGATCGGTGGACTCCTCCCGCCAGACCTGAGGATTGAACAACGTGAAGTTCGAGGCGGTCGGCACCTGCCGCTGCCGATTGCCATAGGCGGCAGTCACCGCGAGGCCCTTGAAGCTCAGGCGGCCGTAGAATTGTCTGGACCCTTCGCCATCGAGCCCCTCCGCCACGCCGTTATTCGTCGCCGGCGTGTCGAATGCCGGAAAATACAGCCGGCCGACCCCGGCGCTGTGCTCGTAGGTCCCGGACAGCGCCACGTCCAGGCCGTTTCCGAAGCGGCGCCCGGTGCTGAGGCGCAGCAACTGGGTCCCGAGGGTACCGGCCTCCAGCGTAATCGAGGGGCCGCCGAGCGATGCACCCGACCGCGTAATCACGTTCACGACGGCGAAGAACGCACTGTCGCCATAGAGTGACGACGCCGGCCCGCGGATGATTTCCACCCGTTCGAACATCGCCGGATCCATTCCGAATTCCGCCCCGATCTCTGCCTGACCGAAAATATTGTCATTCACGCGGTGGCCGTTGACCAGCAGAAGAATCCGGCTGTTGTAATCTCCGGGTTTGTTGAACCCGCGCGTCCCGACGTAACTGAAATTGCGATCGTTGGTCACGTACATCCCCCGCACGGCGCGAAGGATGTCCGCCAGTGTGCGGTAGCCATACCGCTCGATCTCCTGCGCGGTGATGAAGGAGACGGAGGCGGGCGCCTCGGTCACCGGTTGGAGCCGCTCGGACGCGCCGAAGACCTGCCCGGCGTCCATCTGCAGGAGGTCCTCCAGGCTGAGATCCGGCAGCGACGATTGGGCCCAGGCCGGGGGCGACACGGCGACCATGCCGAGGATCGCGATTCGGCAGGCGCGACCGAAGACGCTCATCCGGTGCCGACGCGTTTCGGTGCGGGCGTTTGGCCGTTCGAGATCATTCATGGGGTTTCGCTAGAACAATCAGTTTCGAGCTGAGCTGCAGTCGAGCGCGCTTGACGGGACCGAGAGTGATGCTGAAACGCAGCTGTCCGCGATCGAAGAACAACTGCGCCATTCCTCCGACGTCGTTGAATCCTTCGATGTCGCTGATGGTCAGCACCGGCGCGTCACGCAGTCCGGCGATCATCGGCGCCGCCTGACTCGACTGGACGCCAGTGATGTACAAGAGATGACACGTCCGGTGTGGTCCGGTGGGTGTGGCGCGCGACACGACGATTGGGTGGGCGCCGAACTGACGTCCCTTGACGACCCGTTCGAGCGCATCGGCCACCGCATCGCCGAGCACACAGATGACGAACGGTTCCGCGGCCGGCCATCCGTCCGGCCAGGCGGTGAACCTGGCGAAGTTGTAGATGAACGCCGCTTTCAAGGCCGGCTCGGTCACGTTTTGCGCCAGACCGGGGGCGCGCATCATCATGACGGCGGTGATGGTGGCGCACACGATCGGTGCGAAGCGCAGGCGGCGCGTCCGGCACATCAGTGTCAGCCCTGCTCGAATGGAACCGGTCGGCGCGCCGTCTCGTCCCGCTGGCATCCAGCACCCGGTTCAACCGGCCGACCGCCCGGGACGGCGTGCGAGAACGTCCGCTCAGCCAACCACCGTCCCTGCACCCCGGCCGCGAAAACCGGTGCGGGCAGTGGTGGCGTCAACTGGCCATCCGATCGACCGGAATCACAGCGCCCCTTGACCAGCGCGCGCGACGTGCCGATTGTGTTCGTCCAGCCTCGGCCAGACCCCGGGTTCCAGGCCAACGGGAAAATCATCGAGCGCTGCAAAGTGCCGCCCAAGAATCACCTCATCGAACTCGGCCAAGCTCATGATGTAAGGTGCAACCAGGCCGTAGTACTCGACGGTGGGACCCGCCAATCTGTAGGGCAGGCCGAAATGCAGAAGCCAGCGGTGCAGGGACTCTTCGGTCGCGCCAATCACGTGCGTCGCGCCCACCTGCTTGACGCCATGGTAGATGGCTTTGAGTAGCGTGGCGAACGGCTCGGCGCGGCGTCTGCGGCGGTCGGCCGTCGCCGCGACCGCGACGCCATGATCTGCCTCCGACACCCTGTACTGCCCCAATGGCGGGTCGTCTCGCCGCCGGTTATAGTGCCGGCTGATCGAAACCCGCGAGACTTCAACCACCAGATTGCCTGCCTCGTCGAGCGTGGTCTCGTCAGGAAACAGCGTGCAGTGGTGAAAGAGCGGGAACCCGGCGCTGTTGGGCAGGACAAGACGTGCGGTTCCCGCGACAACGCCGTCGGTGTCCACCGCGCCGACATGGATCGAGTCCCCATCGAACGTGTCCTGTTCCCGTCCGTCCGGATAATCCTCGACGCGCAGGAACTTCCGCTCGATGCAGTAGACCTGGTAGCGCAACCGATAGCCCTGCTCAAGCAGCCGCGGATCGTCGTCGAGACACCTGGCTTCAAACTCCATCGTCAGCGGCCCCCCGAGGCGATCCGTGGCGGTGAGCGGACTCTGTCCGGCGTCCGGGTCGGTGACTGGCGTCTTGTCGCGGCCTCGCCTCTTCCCGTCCCGGCAGGCGCCGCGGCCAGGCCTGATTCGCTGCCATCCACGGTCGACCTGTCGAATGTCAACGTCGAAGCGTCGCGCGGAGAATCGGCCATATCTTCAACGTCTTCCAAGGCAACGATAGCGCAATGCGCATGGAGACTACTGTGTCCTATTGCACAGCCTGATCGAATGCGTCGAAGGGCGGGTACCGTAGTGTTCGGCTTTAGCCGGACCGTGGCTGGTCCGCCTGAAGACGGACGTACCTACGAAGCCTCCACATCGTGCCGAGGCATCATCGTCGGGTGGAGCCCGCGCCTTCCCGTGAGCCGCGGCAGCCGCCCGAGTCTTGCTCCGCTCAGCCGCGCAGAGTACACGCGCCGCCGGCGCGACGGTCACGGCCCGGCCGGTAACTTAGAGCCGCACGCTACCGCCCCGGCGCTGTCTTCCGCCGGCTGCTGGTCGTGACGGAGTGGGCGGACGAGCAGCGTCAGAAAGAAACCCACCGCCAGCAGCGCAGCGAGGACCTGGAGCGGCGTGTCATCGATGTGGATCCGATCCGCGCCCGGTGGAAGCGCCGCCCTGGTCCGGTTGGAGAGCTCAGTGATGATCACCGGCCCGGCCACCGCCGCGGCGCTCCACGCGGTACCAGCGCGCCATAAATGGCGCCGACGTTGTCGGGGCCGAACATGTCCGCGAGAAACGCTGGAATCGTCGCGAATCCGCCGCCGTACATCGTGAACACGATGGCCTCGAATGCGCCCCAGTTGCCGCCGGCGGCGAGTTGCGGGATCAACAGGAACAGCCCGAGCTGCATGGCGAAGAGGATCGTGCAGGTGTTGCGGCGGCCGATATAGTCCGAGACCCAGGTGCGCGGAGTCAACTACTTCTGCCGTCGCGGCAGATTCAATTGTGTGATGCCTGGAGGTACCCGTGGATCCGTAAGGTGAAAGTCCTGAGGCGGTAAGAGATCGCAGCCGCATCGCTTGGGTGGCGCCGGCGTGGGAGACCCAGGCGGCGAAGCCCACCGACAAAGCCCCGTCCAGCGGGGTGAGCGAGTGTACGGGCCGCAACGATGCGTGAACGTCCGGACGAGGCCCCGTCATCTGAAGATCCGAACGCCGAGCCGGCACAATTACGGCGAAGGCAACAGGCGCCCCCGAGACCGATCTGCGGGCGCGCCGTTCGGCGGGGTAGAGGGCGGCGGCACGTACACAAGGACACGGGTAGAAACAGGGAAGGGCTCCTCGTCCCGCGGAGAAAGCCCGCGGAAGCAAGGTAGCGGTCCGAGCCGAGAGGCGAAGGGCCGCGAAGACGAGAGCCTGGCGGACGGGCCTGTAGTAGCAATGAAGCAGGGTAACGCCTGCCGAGCGAAGGGGCCCTACCGGAGGCAGTCGGCGCACGAGGCGAGGTATGCGCGGGATGACAACGCCCACGATCAATCTGCAAGAGCTTCGCGCGTCGATTCGACACCATCCGGCACGATCGGATGTTAGCGAAGGTCGCGCGGCGGATCAGCGACGGCCAGGTACTCGCGATGGTCAAGCAGTTTCTGAAGAGCACGGGCAACCAGGGCGTCCCGCAAGGGTCGCCGCTGTCGCCGCTTCTCGCCAACCTGGCGCTGAACGACCTCGACCACGTGTTGGATCGAGGCAGCGGCTTTATCACCTATGCACGGTATCTCGACGACATGGTCGTGCTTGCGCCCAACTCCGACAAGGGAAAGGCGTGGGCTGACCGAGCGCTGGCGCGCATCCGCGACGAGGCGGACGCGATTGGCGTGTCGCTGAACACGGAGAAGACGCGTATCGTCACCATCACCGACGAGCGTGCCGTCTTCGCATTCCTGGGCTTCGAGTTTCGGTGGGTACCGAGCACGAAGACCGGACGATGGTACCCGTGCACGACTCCACGACCCAAGAAGATCACGATGGTCCTGCGGAAGGTGCGGGACAGCTTGCGTGCGAGCCGGCACCTCTCCGTGCCGGCGGCCGTCGCGCGGGTGAACCCGATCCTCCGGGGCTGGGTGAACTACTTCAAGGTCGGCAACTCGAGTCAGGCATTCAACACGGTCAAGCACCACGTTGAGCGCAAGGTGCGGCGATTCGCGGCCAAGCAGCGCAAGCGCAAGGGATTCGGCTGGAAGCGGTGGAGTAGCGACGTCGTGTACGGGTCCTGGGGTCTCTTTCAGGACTACCATCTCGCGTACGCGAGCGCGAAAGCGCGCACCGACCGAACGGAAGCATAACCCTGATGGACGACGCCTTCGCGGTGAGCCGGATGCGGGAATCCGCCTGTCCGGTTCGATGTGGCGGGGGTCGGAGACGGAGTGATGGAGAGGCGAGTGAGGCACCGTCAACCGAAAGGGACGGAAACAGATGGGCCTCTCCTGAACATCACCGCGCCGACCTTCGACCCGACCGCCGCGCACCAGCGTAGCGAAAGCGTGTCAGCACCGCTCAGACTCGGCGGCCCGTTGCCGACCCCGCCGCCGTCGGCTGGTCCAGATCCTTCTCTATTCGGATCGCCGTGACGGTCAAATCACAGCAGCAGTCGGGCCAATCGCGCACGCCCTCCCGCCCAGTCGCGATCGGCGCCAAATCCGTGCGATGGCAGGCGGCGAGACACCACGTTGTTCCGAGGGCAGCGCGGATACAATTTCACCGGACGAAGGTGAGCGCACCGTGATTGCTCGGCCACCTGGCCATAACGCTGTGGCGCGTATGCCGTGACGCCTGAACGATGGGTCGAGGTCCAACAGCTGTGTGACGCGGCGCTGGCGCGAAGCGTCGACGAGCGGGCGGCGTTTCTCGCCGCGGCGTGCGACGGCGATACGGCGCTGCGCCGTGAGGTCGAGTCACTGGTGGCGCTGGCGCCCGGCACGGCTGGCTTCCTGAGCACACCAGCGCTGGCGCTCGAATATGACGGCGCCGGCGACAGTTTCTCGTTGCTCGGCCGGCAACTGGGTCCGTACGCGATTTACGCCGAGCTCGGCGCCGGTGGCATGGGAGAGGTCTATCGCGCACGTGATGCCAGGCTTGGCCGCGACGTGGCGATCAAGATTCTTCCACCGGCGTTCACACGCGATCCGGATCGCCTGACCCGCTTCGAGCGCGAAGCGCGGGTGCTTGCGGCGTTGAATCATCCCAACATCGGGGCGATCTACGCGCTCGAGGCTGTCGACGGCGTCCCCGCGTTGATACTCGAGCTGGTCGAGGGTCACACTCTAGCGGAACGGCTCGGCGCCGGGGCTCGCCGCGGCTCGAGGCTGCCGCTGGCCGAGGCCTTGACCATTGCGAGACAAATTGTCGGCGCGCTCGAGGCAGCGCACGACCGCGGCGTCGTCCATCGGGACCTCAAACCAGCCAACGTCAAGGTCACCCCCGCCGGCATCGTCAAAGTGTTGGACTTTGGACTGGCGAAGGCGGCGGGGGAGGTGATTGGACAGGAGCCGCCGGATCAGCGTGCGACGAGCCGCGGCACCCGAGATGGAACCATTCTCGGGACGACGGCGTACATGAGTCCGGAGCAGGCGCGCGGCGAGGCGGTCGATAAGCGCAGCGACATCTGGTCCTTCGGCTGCGTACTGTTCGAGATGCTGGCCGGACAGCGGCCCTTTGGCCCGCGTGACAACGCCGCCGCTGCCGGCGACGCGACTCACAAGGGCGAGCCGGTGTGGCACGCGCTGCCGGCACACACTCCCGAGCCGCTCCGCAGATTGTTGCGCCGGTGTCTCGAGACGGAGCGCCGTCGCCGTCTCGCCGATATCGCCGACGCGCGTCTCGACATCGACGACGCATTGACGATGAGTGCGGAAGGTGAAGTGGCGTCGGGCCGGGAGGCCGGGCGTCCGTGGATTGCATGGAGCGGATGCGTCGCCGCGATTGCGGTCGCTCTGGTCGTCGCGATCGTGCACTGGCGCGAAGAGCCTGCACCGGCTCCGGCTCCCGTACGTTTCGTGATTCCGGTGCCGACGGCGGCGCGCCTTCCGACCGACGCCAACTTCTCGCTGTCTCCAGACGGCAATTCGCTGGTGTTTCTGGCCAGCGGGCCGGACGGCCTGACACGATTGTGGCTGCTAGCTGCGCGGGACGCGCTCGCGGAAGGGCGGCCGCTGGCCGGAACGGAAATCACTGGTGGCGACTCGCCACCATTCTGGGCTCCCGATAGTCGACGCGTCGCGTTCGAATCGGAGCATGGCCTGAAGACCGTCGACCTGACCGGCAGCCCCCCGGAGCGCATCTGTGATGTGCCTGGCGTGGTGTTGGGCGGATCCTGGAACCGCGACGGGGTGATCATCTTCGGCACTGAGACATCAGGCGTCATGAAGGTGTCGGCCGGCGGCGGCGTCGCCACCTCTGTGACGACGCTGGATCGGGATCGACAGGAACGGGTCCACGGCTTCCCGACGTTCCTTCCCGATGGCCGGCATTTCTTGTATTCGCGCCTGTCAACCGTGCCGGAAAACAGCGGTGTCTATGTCGGCGCGTTGGACGAGAAGTCCGACGCGCACGCCGCAAGGCGTCTCGCCGGTTCGCCTTTTGCCGCGACGTTCGTGTCGGTCCCCAACTCGAGTGGTGGCGCACTGCTGATCCTCAAGGGCACGACGCTCACCGCGCAGCCATTCGACCTCGGTCAACTCAGGCTCATCGGAGAGCCGGTGTCCATTGCTGAGCTGGTCGGGCATAACTATGCCTCTGGTTTCTACGCGGCCTCAATCGATACGCTGATTTACCGGAACGCGAGCGGATCGCGGGCTCAGTTGACCTGGTTCGATCGCACGGGCACGGTGGTGGCGACGGAGGGCGAGCCCATCATTACTCCCGATACGCCGCCCGTCCTTTCTCCGCGCGCCGATCACGCGGCCCTCGTGCTCTTCGACGGCCACAGCATGGATATCTGGATCGCGGCGTTCGGTCGCGGCCTTACCCGCCTGACCTCTGAGCCAGGATTGAAGTCCTCACCGGTGTGGTCGCCCAACGGGAGCCAGGTCGCATACTCGTCAAGTCGTGCCGGCCATTACGATCTCTACCAGAAGGCCTCGAATGGCGACGGGGTCGAAGACTTGCTCTTTGCCTCGGATGAGAACAAGTACCCGGTGAGTTGGTCTGCCGACGGACGCTTTCTTCTGTTTCAATCCGAAAGCACGAAGACGGCCCTCGATTTGAAAGTGTTGCCGATGCATGGTGGCCCCGAGGCGCGGCGGCCGTTTGCGTTCGCGCAGACCACAGCGGCGGAGGGCAACGGCCGGTTTTCCCCGGATGCCCGCTGGGTCGCGTACACCTCGAACGAATCTGGTCGCAACGAAATCTATGTGCGGTCATTTACGCCACCGGTTGCTCCGGGAGCGTCTCCGGCAGGCGGTAAGTGGCTGGTCTCCAGAGATGGCGGTATGCAACCGCATTGGACAGACAATAGCCGGATGCTGTTCTACCTGGCGCCTGACGGAGGCATGATGGCTGTTGATGTCGCGGCGCAGTCAGGTTTTGCTGCCGGCGTCCCTCGACGACAGTTCCAACTGCCGCTCAATCGCCTGTGGGACAGCACCGCACACGATCCGCGCTTTCTCTTTGCGATGCCGCTGGCGCAGGCCACGCCGCCATTCACCGTGGTGCGGAACTGGCAGCGTGGTCTGAAAGAAGAGACCCGCGGTCAAGTGGCCACAGCGCTGTCGCGCTGATCGGCACTTGACCGCATCGTGTCCGCGCCGCGATCGCGTTCGTTGCGAGGGATGACGAGGCCGGTCGATTACTCGAATCGCTCTCCGACGGACGATGAGCAGCCCCTCCGGTAGACCGAGCCGTCCGCGCTGTAAAACTGCGTGGTCCCGGCAGCCGTGTAATGGTTCGCATCCTGGAGTACAAGAGTGTGCGTAATGGTCTGCCAGCCGGCGTAGAGGCCAGGTCTGACCGGCAGGGTAGGGTCGAACTCCGGAGTGCCGGGCAGGTTCGCCGCGCTATCGAAGACGATCAGTGCGACAACCGATTCGGAATACCGATGTCCGCCTTGATGGAACCACGAACCATGTTCGAGGCTGCGCTGTCCGGCGGCGAACGCCAGGCTGGCGGTGCTCCCGATTGACGTGCCATCGCTGTTGATCGTCGCGAGCGAGTTGAACGGTGCGCCCATCGCGGCGTTGGTCGCGCAGTCGCGCAGCGTCACAGTCAGCGCCCACGTCCCGACCAGCCTTGATGCTGAAGTAGATCCGCGGGACTGCGCGGCCACCGTGGTGGCGGCTGACATGAGAAGGGCCGTGGCGAGGCCGAGCATGGCCAGCCCGCGAGTGTTTCCTGCGATCGATGAGGTCATCTTCATAATCTTCCTGCTCCTTATCGGGGGACCGGGAGTGCGGATTCGTCGGCGCCTGACCGCTGCACCACGACAGCGGATCATCGCCCTCTCCGTGCTCGGCTTGCCGTGTCGCGGAATCGACGGAACGATGCTCGATGCCGCGCCTCGTGTCATCATGTCCCTCTCGTCTATCAATGCGGGAACGCGGGGCCGATCGATGAAGATCGTTAAAAACATTCGATATTCGTCAGGGGCGAGTCGTTCGCCGGCGTCTGGCCAAGGCGTGACGCCGGCCCGGGAGGTGACCGTGCTCCTGCACGCGTGGGGGCGGGGCGATGAGGCCGCGCTCGAACAGCTGCTGCCACTTGTGGAAACGGAACTCCGGCAGCTCGCCCGACGATATATGGAACGGGAGCGGAGGGACCACACGCTGCAGCCGAGCGCGCTCGTCAACGAGCTATTTCTCCGGCTGACAGACGCGCGTCACCTGCAGTGGCAGGATCGGGCGCATTTTCTCGGCATTTGTGCCCGCCTGATGCGGCGGGTCCTCGTCGATCATGCACGTCGCCGCGGCTACCACAAACGCGGTGGCGATGCCGAGCACGTGCCGCTCGACGAAATCCAGCTTATCGCGCCCGAGCGAACGATCGACATGGTGGCGCTGGATCGTGCGTTGGAGGGGCTGGCACGCATCGACGCCAGAAAGAGCCGCGTCGTCGAGCTGCGATTTTTCGGGGGACTGACGGCGGGTGAAACGGCGGAAGTGCTTCACCTGTCGGTCGACACGATCAAGAGAGACTGGCGTCTGGCTAGGCTTTGGCTTCTGCGCGAGCTCAAATAGCCGGCGTGACGCCAGCTCTGTGAGGAGGCGAGCCCGCCTCCCCGCCGGCCACAGCCGTCTCTCGTTTTGACCCTCAGGCCGGGACGGCACGATCCATCGTGCCGGGTGCCGGTCGCGCGCGGGCCGCGTCGCCACGCGCGACCCTGACATCATTGCCGCCAACCGCTGCTTGCGTCGAGATCAGTG
Organism: Acidobacteriota bacterium; assembly: GCA_039931615.1. Lineage (GTDB taxonomy): Bacteria > Acidobacteriota > Vicinamibacteria > Vicinamibacterales > CAVVIG01 > JAHFUI01. The sequence continues at coordinate 129,123 of JBDTRR010000002.1, read as the reverse complement.
CGCCGCTCGCAACAGCTGCACCGTCCTTTCCCCGATTCCCATTCCCTCTGATAACCGTCCGCCACGCCGTGGACGAAATGAATCCCGGCATACACACGCGACCAACCGTTCTCGATGGCCGCCGCACTGAAGCCGCGTCAGTGACGTGTCACCCCCGGTTCCGTCACGCTGGTGGTGGCGTACTGGATCCGGTCGCCGAAGAAGCGCATGAGGACGGTCGCCGCGTCGGCTCCGAGAACCGTGTGCGTCGAGGGGTAGTCGGGCACGGGGTGGCGTGATCAGGTAAGGGGTTCAGGTCTGATCCGGCACCGTGACGCGATTGCCGTCGAACGCCGCCTCTCGAATGGCCGTGACCGGACGCCAGAATCGTGAGTTCAAGGTGGTCAAAACGTCCCGATCGTGGAGCAGATTTCGGAGCCAATTTTCCCGAGGGAGCTTGCTTCTCAGGTCATTGGCGCTGGGCAATTCGGTGTCGTCCGACTCGGCAGGCAGGTGCGCGACCGCTGTCGTTGCGAGAATCAGTAACGCACGAGGCCTGTGTGACCTCTATGTGACCTCAGGAAATTGGCAATTCCGAGATGTCTCGCTAAGATATTGTTTCTATTGTGTTTAGGTGGTGATCCTAAATTTCGCGAGTTGGACCAGCTCGACGGGTGGTTGCGGCAAGTTGAGGGGCTCCGGCGGGCGGCGTGAGCGCCTGAGCACGTCCTACCTCGCCTCGCGCCCGTGGTAGAGGAATGCCGCGAATCGATCGAGGTCGGCGACAGCGTCCAGCGACCACTCGATCTCTACGGGCCCGGCCACGGTCGGAACCCGGGCGTGCCCCACGTGCGGAGCCACTGCACTCCACGGTCATGCGGCACACGAGAGCCTTCCGCGGCGCTAGCCGATCGACGATCGAGTTCTGCCACCTCATCGGTCTCTGCTGCCCTGGACGCGCCGTCAAGGGCCGCAAGCTCGGCGATCAGCTCTGAGACGGTCACGCCGAGTTCGGCGGCTCGGGTCTGGAGCACATCCGCAGTGTGCTTGTCGACCTCAATGCTGACGTTGGCGCTCATGGCACCAGAATAGCCGATTCTGAGGGCCGCCGGCCCGATATGCGTGGGTCCACATCAGCGTGGCCGTTTGTGGTCGACCATGAGGCCGGCCGCAAGTCGTTGTGAACACGAGGGAGATTTGTGGTGAGCCGGGACGGAATCGAACCGTCAACCCGCAGATTAAGAGTCTGCTGCTCTGCCAATTGAGCTACCGGCCCGATCGGGATGGCGTTCCGGTGTCCGCGGACACCAGCAAACACAAACCGTGATTCTAGCACGGCTGCTGCCTCGCATGAAGTGCGCTGGTTGAACGTGCGGGATTCAGAGCACCGGTTGGGACCGAGAGATCGTGCCGGCACAACACGGGATGGCCCGGAACGTGCGGCGAGGAGCGCGGGTCGCGCACGGGTGATAGACTGGTCCGGCATGACGCGCCTTCCTTCTCCTCCCGAACAGGCGGACGGGGTGGCTGGCGCGGAAAAGCGACGAATCGGGGGCCGGCACCACTCGCTTGTCGTCCGAACGAGAGTCGCCAGGTTGTTGTTCCCAAAGGCGCCCGTAGCTCAGCTGGATAGAGCGGCAGGCTTCGAACCTGTAGGCCGGGGGTTCAAGTCCCTCCGGGCGCACCATACCCGTTCACCGCGTCGTCCCACGTGATTCGTCGTACGATGCGGCACATGTTGACGAGGCGATTGCTGCTTCTGCTGCTCATACCGCTCTCGGCGGCTGCGCTCACCGCGCAGGCGCCGGCGCCCGCGGCTCAGATGGGCACTGTCACCGGACAGCTTCGAACCCTGGCGGGAGCTCCAGCCATCGCGGTCCGGGTCGCGGCCATTGCCGCGCCACCGGTGAACGCAAGACGGGCGGAGGGTCAGCAATACGTCGAATCCACCCTGCCCGTGAGCACGGCGCTCACCAATAACGAGGGCCGTTATCGCCTGACGAACATCCCGCCGGGCCGCTATTACGTCCTGGCCGGCGCCCTCGGCGAAGCCACGTTCTATCCGAGTACAGCGACGGAGGATGGTGCGACGGTCATCGCGATCACGCCGGGTGCGACGACGGCGGACCTGGATTTCAGACTCCTGAAGGCGTTCGGCGGAACGGTCAGCGGCCACGTCAACCGGGGCGCGGACCCGTCCGCGCACGAGAGGGCCATTCTGTCGGGCGGCAAGTTGGACGAACTGGTGGAAGTGCCAATCGCGGCGAATGGCAGCTTCGGATTCGGTCACGTGCCGACCGGCACGTATTTGCTGAGTCTCTTCCCGACCCCACCCGGGATGGCCTCTCTGGTCGTCCGGGTCGGCGAGACCGATGTCACGGACGTGGAGCTGGCGCCGCCGCCGACACGAGCGGTCACGGGCCGGATCGTTGTGCAGAACGGTCCGCTGCCGCGTGCCAAGCTGCAGTTCGACACGCCGCAGGGACAGATCAGCGCCACCATCAATCCGGACGGAACTTTCAGCACGCGGCTCAATGCCGCCCGTCACGACGTCTATCTGGGGGGCATGCCATCAGGCTATTCGGTAGCCTCCGTGCGGACGGGCGCCAACGACGTGTCCCGCGGCATGCTGGTGGGAGATGCCGACGTCTCCGATCTCGTCATCACCGTCGCCGCGCCGCGCCGCCTGCCGCGCCTGCGGGGTCGGATTACCGGCCTGTCCACCGCGCGTGTCTCGCCGGCGACGGTTGAAGCCACCGGGCCGATCATCGGCACGCTCACCGCGCCGGTTCGCCCGGACGGATCGTTTGAATTCACTGCCGTCGTTCCTGGAGCCTACGATGTGCGGCTGCCCCAGATTCCAGACCTGGCACCGATCGTCGTCCTGGTGGATTGGAACGGCACCGACCGCGAGATTGCGATGCCGCCGGCCAGGTGATACCAGTTACAGCACCTCGATGACGTCGCCGTTCTCGCGCCCCGGATTGAGCAGCCACCACTCGAGGGCGTGCACCGCCTCGTGATTGTCCGTGTTGGGCGAGATCTTCAGCAGCACTGTATAAGTCGGCACCCCGTGCAGCGCGACCCGCACGCAGCGCAGTCCGGCGGCGGTCTGGGCGCCGAGGAGGTGCGCGGACCAGGTCCGCGAACCGACGCGAAGGGTCTCGCCGTGCAGTGTCAGCGCCGCGCTGGCATTCATGACGCGGCCCCGCGGCCGGCACCGGATGATCCACTCGGACGATATCGGCCGCCGCCACACCGCAAATAGGTGCCGTTGGGCGTGCGGGTCAGGAACTTCTCGTCGACAAGGGCGGTCAGGATGTGGCCGCAGGCGATCGGATCGAGATTCCAGAACCGGCGCGCCTGCCCGTCGGTCAGCTGCAGACCGGGCATCTCGACGTACTCCATCCGAATCCGCATCAGCAGGTCAGAATCCAACACCGAGGCAATCGACATGTCCACCCTCCTCCGGCGCGAACGCCGGCACCAGAATGCCCGGTCGATGTTGGGGTGCTGTGTCATTCCGTGATCGGCGGCGTAAACTTTTCCGGCTGTGAATCGGTTTTCGACCGGACGGCTGGGTGGGCAGGCTGGCCATTGATGGCAGGTCGCGATCGGGCGCGGCCATTGCCGCAGGCGGACGATCTGATAAGATTCGATTGTCTTCCCAGCGCGCCCGTAGCTCAGCTGGATAGAGCGACGGCCTCCGGAGCCGTAGGCCGCAGGTTCGAATCCTGCCGGGCGCACCAACCTGCTGATTCAGAAAATTCCACGGCTTCGCCGGTGGCGCGAAGGGTCGCCGGCGCCATCGGCCCGGTCATCCACGTCAAGAAGGCCGCCTCAGGGACGCCGCCGCCGTTTTGCAGGAGCTCCCCGCAGCAGCCGCGCCACCAGCAGCAGAGCGAACACGGCCAGCAGAATCAGGACAAGTCGAAGCAGCATCCGAGAATCCGCCGTTCAAAGGACAGTACCACATGTACTTCGTGCCTCAGACTGGCTGACAAGACGCGCGGATTCACTTAATCCAGTTCACCAACCATCGCCACCAGCTGGCATATGGCTTTGGCTCGAGCGATGTGTCCTGGCCTCGATACTTCGCTTCTCTGATCCATTGATACGGCGGCTCTGGCCTGGCAGAATTCTTCAACGCCCGCGCGGGTCTGGCAGACCGAGCCCTGAGAGCGCGCTTCTTGGGCGTCGAGCCTTCTGCCCAGCCTTCGAGGAACGCCTCGAAGAAGTTCTTGCCTGCCATCCCGCCTCCAAGCCACAAAGTATACACATCGAGGAGTCAACGACTGAAGAGACTGCGATGGCATTCGGTGAGCAGTAACGTGGTCCAGGGCGGGACCGCTGGGTGGCCCAGATGCATTTCACCGCCGTCACAAACCGGTAACCTGTTCGCCATACCGTATCCCGATACCGTATGAGTCCGCATCGAAGCGGCGTTGGCGGCCACGGCATGAGGCGAGCACTGGTGATGCCGGCAGTGATTCTCTGTGTGGCCACCCTGGCGTCCGCCGCGAACGCGCATCACAGCCACCCGTACTTCTACGATGAGTGCAGGACAGTCACGATCGAGGGGCGGGTCGAAAGGGTCGAATTCAAGGACCCGCACACCTGGATCGTTCTCAGGCTGGACGACGGAACGGCCTATACCGTCGATTGGGCTCCTGTGAGCCGACTGACGAATACGCGCATTTTCGGCCCCGCGAAAGACGCGTTGGTGTTTGGCGCGCGCGTCGTGGTGACGGGCAGTCGAATTAGGGACGCGGCCCGGATACGGGAGCATTTCCCGGACTTCAACAGCGCTGTGAATCCGAACACCGTCGACCCGATCTCGATACGGCGTGTGGGCGGCAGTCTCAGCTGGGCGCTGTCCCCGAGGCTGAACCCTCTGAACTGCGCCCGTCAGTAGCGCGCGCCCGATTGGAACCCGGCAACACTTTACATGACCAGCCTGGCGTCGGGGCCCCCCGTCTCGAGGGCCAGACCGACAGTCGTCAGGCGCCACAGCGCCACGTCGAGCAGCAGTTCGACGATCTTGCCCGCCTCGGCGGTGACGCCATCTGACTTGTGTACCCACGCCTCCGCTTCGGTCAGCTCACGGATGGCCAGCGATACTTGATCCCGCAGGCCCTGCTGCGTGGCGCGATCGCCGAGACCGGTCGCGGCATCGCGCGCCAACTGGATGCTGTCGAGCGTCTGCTGGCGGACCGTGGCGTTGCGGTTCATTTGTCGATGATACGGGCCGGGCGGGACCCGGCCTTGTCCTGTTTTGCACGCGATTGGCGCGGCGGTCGAATGCCCACGGCCGCGCGTCGATCGGGGGCGACGCGTGAGCCGACGTCGCGGGCGAAAATCGGGGCGTCGGGCGAAGACAATCGCTGTCCGCAAGTGCACAGGTTCCTGACCGGCACCATGTCATGCTCGTGGCGTGGAGTTCAGCACCGGCCGCCCAGCGACGTCGGCCGCGACCGGCGGGGCGACGGCGCCTGGGAACCAACCTGTTGCGGCCGATCGGGTCGTTGCCGACAGCGCCCCGTTCGGGATCTATCACTCGACCAGTGATGGCGGGTTCGCCGCCGTCAATCTTCCGCTGGTCGCCCTGCTGGGCTACGACAGCCGGGAGGAGCTGCTCGCCATTCCGCAGGCCCGGCTGTACTCCGCGTCGTGCGAGCAGACCCGAGTGGTGGATGCCTTCAAGGGAAAAATGTTCGGCCGGGCGGAAACGGAATGGAAGCGCAAGGACGGCCGCGGCATCGCCGTCTCGCTGGTCGGCCGGGCGATCGACCAGGATCGTCGCGGCGCCGCCGGCCATGAAATCTTCGTCGAGGACACGTCGCGGCGGCGGTTGTCGGAGGAACAGCTGCGGCAATCGCAAAAGATGGAGGCGATCGGCCAGCTCGCCGCGGGTGTCGCGCACGACTTCAACAACCTGCTGACGGTGATTCTCGGCTACACCGACATGCTGTTGGACCAGCTCGGTGGCGCGCAGCGGATCAGTCACGATCTGGCGGAGATCAAGCGCGCCGCCGATCGGGCTTCCCTGCTGACCCGGCAGCTGCTCGCGTTCGGCCGAAAGCAGAACCTGCGGATGGCCGTCGTCGACCTCAATCAGGTCATCGTCTCGGTCGAGGGGATGATCCGGCGGCTGATCCAGGAAGACATCACGATTCATTTCCACCTGGGCGTGGATGCTCGACCGGTGCTGGCCGACGTGTCGCAGCTCGAGCAGGTGATGATGAATCTGGCCGTGAACGGACGGGATGCGATGCCGCAGGGCGGGACGCTGACGTTCGAGACCCGGGTCGTCGTGCTCGACAACCCCGACGTCCTGTCGGACGCTTCGGCGGCGCCCGGCGTCTACACGATGTTCTCGGTCACCGATACCGGGGTGGGGATGGACGCCGACACGGCGAAGCACATCTTCGAACCGTTCTTCACCACCAAAGCATCCGGCAAGGGAACCGGACTCGGCCTCGCCACCGTCTACGGCATCGTCCGGCAGCTCGACGGATACATCGTCGTCGACAGCGACGCCGGCCGAGGCACGACATTCAAGCTGTACTTTCCGGCGGTCGCGCCGGAGCACAAGGAAATCGCCGAGGCTGCCGAGTCGAAGGCCGGAGCGCCGCTCGGCCGGGAGGTCATCCTGCTGGTGGAGGATGACGAAGGCGTGCGAGAACTGGCAGCGGCGACATTGAAGCGATTCGGCTACCACGTGCTCGAGACGTCATCGGGCGCCGAAGCGCTGAACGTGTTGAGCCGCACGCCCTGGCACCTCGATCTGCTGCTGACCGACGTGATCATGCCGAACATGACCGGCGCCGATCTCGCGGCTCGCGTCCGCAGCGCGCGTCAGGAGACGCGCGTGTTGTACATGTCGGGGTACACGGCGGAGGCGCTGACCAGCAACGGCACGCTGGTGGGCGAGGTCGAGCTGCTCGAGAAACCGTTCTCGCCGCGGGCGCTGCTCGACCGCGTCCGGGCGCTCCTCGATCGACCGCCATCGATCCCGCCGACGCCGCCCCCCGGGGATTGAGTGCCGCTATCGGGTCGCCGAGTACTTCGACACCAGTGCCAGATCGACTCCCTGCGAAGCCCGCAGCGCCTTCCAGAGATCGCCAACCTTCCGGATCCGCGCCGGCAGGGTTTCGATGGTGAATTCCTCTCGACGGAAGCCGGCGTCCACTTCGTCCCAGGTCAGCGGCGTCGAGGCGCCGGCGTAATCGCTGGCACGGGCGCTGTAGGCGGTCGCCAGCGTCTTGCCAGCGATGTTCTGCAGATAGTCGATATAGATCCTCGGACCCCTGACCTTCACGCTGCGCTCGACCGTCGCGAAACGCGGGTGCTTCTGCGCGACGACGGTGGCGATGATCTGGCAGAACAGCAGCCCCGCTTCGTAGGGCGTTCCGGGCGGCAGCGGAATATAGATGTGCAGGCCGTCAGCGCCCGAGGTCTTCGGCATGCCGACGGCGCCAATCGAGGCCAGCTCGTCGCGGATCCATCGGGCGACATCGAGCACGCGGCCGAACGGCATCCCGGCCGGTGGATCGAGATCGAGCGCGACGTAGTCCGCCGTTGCCGGAGATGAGACGGCGGAGAACCAGGGATCCTGTGAGATGGCGGCCAGCTGCGTCATGTAGAGGAGCGTCTTGAGGGCGCCGCCGATGAACCGGGACGGCACGGTCTTGTCGCCAGGAACATGCTCGACCCGCACCCCGGACGGGACGCCCTCCGGGGCGCGATGCTGGTAGAACGGCTGTCCGGCAATGCCGTTGGGAAATCGTTTCATGACCAGCGGGCGGTCCTGAATCGCCGGCAGCAGGCACGGCGACACCTGGACGTAATACCGGAACAGATCGCCTTTCGTCAGCTTCAGCTTCGGCCAGAAGAGCTTGTGCAGGTTGGTGACACTCAGCCGATCGCCGTCGGGAAGGTCGATCGTCCCGTCGCGCCGCGATTTCTCCAGATCGTGGAGCTGGTCGATGAGCTGAGACGGGACGGGCTGGTGATCCGCCGCTGGCGCGGACAGGGGAGGCGCTTCCGGGCGCGCCGAACTGGCGTGCAGCCGTGAGACGCGCTCGCGGCGGACGTCCTCCGGCTTCTTGTCGTCGCGCAGGCCGAGGTAGACCGGGTGGCGCAGCTTTCCGTCGGCGGTCCACTCGGTGAACTTGATCTGGGCGACCAGCGTCGGCTCGACCCAGTGCGGCCGCTCGTTGGTTTTCGGCCGCGCGCTGAAGGGACACTCGCTGCTTTCGATCGGCGTCAACTTCGTCATCAGCCGGGCCAGCTCGCCCTCGTTGAAGCCAGTGCCGGTATGTCCCACGTAGATGAGCGCACCCGCCGCCGGGGCGTTGGCGCGCTTCGGCCGTGGCCGGCGCTCGGGTCCGGGCGGTTCGTCGCCGTGGACGCCGAGAAGCAGGGCGCCGAAATACGAGCGGGTCTGGCGCGGTTCGGTCCAGCCGCCGATCACGAACTCCTGCTCGTGCACGATTTTCAGCTTGTGCCAGTCAGGGGAGCGCTGCCCCGACTTGTAGCGCGAGTCGGCATGCTTGGCGATCAGGCCTTCCCAGCCGCTGGCGAGGGCGCGTTGGTAGAGCGCGCGGCCGTCGCCGCGCACCTGCTCACTGAGCCGGAGCAGGGTGGAGCCGGTGCGGCCGAACAGGCGTTCCAGCCGGGCGCGCCGCTCGATCAGGGGCCGATCGCGGTAATCGGTCGGGCCTTCGCGCAGCACGTCGAAGGCGATCAAGGCGGTGGGCGCCGATGGGGGAGGGGGAGGAGTGGCCTGGCGCCGGCCACGCGATTCCCGGCTGCCCAGATGAATCCGCCCCTGCAGATTCTGGAAGCCGATCGGATCGCCCTTGGCGTCGAGCGCGACAATCTCGCCGTCGAGCACGATCGGCGTCTTCAGACGCCGTGACCATTTGCGCAGTGCCCCGGCAATCTCGGGAAACTGGGCGGTCTTCTCGTTGCCCAGCCGTGACCATAGGCGGGCCGGCCCATTTGGTTTGATCTCGACGATGGCCCGGATCCCGTCGTATTTCGGTTCGTAGACCAGCTGAGGGTCCTGGAGGGGCGCGTCCGACAGGGACGCCAGCATCGGGCGAAGCATGCTCAAAGCTTATCGCCATCAGGCGCCGTGTCAGGTGTTGATCGCGTCACTAGGCCGCCCGGGTCGGCCGCTTTTTCGCGACGCGCCTGGCCTTGGCCGGCCTCGCTCCGGCCGCGGCTGGCTTGCCCTTGTTTCCCTGCTCAAGGCTGCGCCGCAACCGCTTCATCAGGTCGACCACCTCGGCCTGCCGAGGCGTGCGCTCGGACTCCAGTGCGACCTGCTTGCCCTTCACCTTGCCCTTGACGATGCGCATCAGGTTGTCGAGATATTGGTCGGTGTATTTGGACGGGTCCCAGTCGGCGGCCAGGCTGTTGACCAGTGCCTTGGCCATCTGCAGTTCCTGGGGCCGGACTTCCTTGCCGCCGGGGAATTCGAACTGATCCTCGTCGATCAGCTCGTCTGCGAAACGCATCACGGAGAGCACGATGGCGTCTTCGATCACTTCGACGGCGGCCAGGTGCTGAGCTTCGCGCAGGATGAACTTGGCCACTCCGGTCCGCTTCGATTCCCGAATCGCCTCGCGGAGCAGGGCGTAGGCGCGTTCGCCGCCCTTGGCCGGCACCAGGTAGTACGGAGTCTCGAAGAACCGATCGTCGATGTCCTCCGACTTGACGAAATCGATGATGTCGATTGTCCGTGTCTTGCTCAGCGCCGCCGCCTGGAAATCCTCCTTGGTGACGGTGACGAAGTGACCCTTCTCGTACTCGTAGCCCTTGACCAGATCCTCCCACGCCACCGGGTGGCCGTCGCGGATGCAGACGCGCTCGAATCGGACCGGCGACTTGTCCTTGACGTGGAGCATGCGGAACCGGGGTCGATGATTGCGCACCGCGGTGTGGAGCTCGATCGGAATGTTGACCAGTCCGAACGCGATCGATCCCTTCCAGATGGCTCTCGGCATCAGTTCACCCTGCCAATTCACGGTCCGCCCTGACTGACTGTGCAAACGGTCCGCCAGCTTCAGCAGACCCGCGACGGGAATGCGGACCCAGTCCGGCCGGGACGCCGGCTCAGCCGTCCAACGCAGTCGCCGACGCCGTCGTTGTTGCTGTCGAAGAACGACTTGACGTGCGCTTCGTAGATGATCGCGTCCTTGCACCAGAGAGGATCGTCGCCGGCCGCCGGGGCAGCGGCGGCCGCGTCGACCGGAATGGCCAGGGCCGGGTTCTCGATGGCCACGGAATGCGTCCCTCTCAGGCTGACGGGTCGATCTGCCGGGAGGCCATCAGCTCTTTGCGATCGCGGGAGCAGGCCTGGCCGCCTTCTCAGGCTGCCGTTGAATCGGCGCGCGCAGCGAGCGCCGGCGCTCGCGGATCGGCGGCGTCATCTTGAACATCGCGATCGACCGGCCCTGCAGGGGATAGCGGGTCGCGCCGCGGTAGGCGCGCTCATCCGCCCGCGGCGTCATCGTGTCCATGACGCGCCGCCACTGGTGCTGGGCGTCGAGCGCCGGCAGGATGAACGGCACCTTCTGATCGTGCCCGTTCAGCAGGACCAGCAGCGTGTCGCCGACCAGCGGCTCGCCGCGCTGGTTGACGTCGTCGATCAGGTCGCCCGCCAGCATCATCCCGAGGCAGCGGACGAATTCGGCGCTCCACGCTTCATCGGTCATCTCGCGGCCGTCGGGAGCGAGCCAGGCCAGGTCCTTGATGCCACCGCCGCGAATCGCCCGCCCCTGGAAGTATTTCCGGTGCCGCAAGACCGGCTGCGTCATCCGGAAGTGAACCAGCTGGGTGGTGAATTCGAGCAGCGCGGTCTGCTCCTCACCGAGGTCCCAGTTAATCCAGGTCAGCTCGTTGTCCTGGCAGTAGGCGTTGTTGTTGCCCAGCTGGGTCCGTCCGAGCTCGTCGCCGTGGCTGATCATCGGCACCCCTTGCGACAGCAGCAGCGTCGCCAGGAAATTCCGCTTCTGCCGCTCGCGCCGGGCGGCGATCTCGGGGTTGTCGGTCGGCCCTTCGACGCCGCAGTTCCAGCTCAGATTGTTGTTTTCGCCGTCGCGGTTCTCTTCGCCGTTGGCCGCGTTGTGCTTGTCGTTGTAGCTGACGAGGTCGTGGAGCGTGAACCCGTCGTGCGCGGTGATGAAGTTGATGCTGGCGTAGGGCTGCCGGCCGCTGCGCGCGTACAGGTCGTTGCTCCCGGCCAGCCGTGTCGCCAGTTCGGACACCGTTCCGCCGTCGCCGCGCCAGAACCGCCGCACCGAGTCGCGGTACTTGCCGTTCCACTCGGTCCACAGCACCGGAAAGTTGCCGACCTGGTAGCCGCCCTGGCCGAGGTCCCACGGTTCGGCGATCAGCTTGACCTGCGACAGCACCGGATCCTGGTGAATGATGTCGAAGAACGCACCCAGCCGATCGACGTCGTAGAGCTCGCGCGCCAGGGCGCTCGCCAGATCGAACCGGAACCCGTCGACGTGCATCTCGATCACCCAGTAGCGTAGGCTGTCCATGATCAGCTGCAGGACCTGCGGGCTCTGCATGTTCAAGGTGTTGCCGCAGCCGGTGAAATCCATGTAGAAGCGGCGGTCGTCGGCCAGCAGCCGGTAGTAGGACGCGTTGTCGATGCCTTTGAGCGACAGCGTCGGGCCGAGGTGATTTCCCTCGACGGTATGGTTGTAGACGACGTCGAGAATGACCTCGAGGCCGGCGGCATGGAGCGCCCGCACCATGCGCTTGAATTCGCGCACCGCGCCGGCCGGCGTCCGCGACGCCGCGAACCGCGGCTCGGGCGCCAGATAGCCGAGACTGTTGTAGCCCCAGTAGTTGGCCAGCCCCCTTTCCTGGAGATGACGATCGAGCGCATGCAGATGCACCGGCATCAGCTCGACGGCGGTGACCCCGAGATTCTTCAGATGCTGGATGGCGGGTTCGCTGGTCAATGCCTCGTAGGTGCCGCGCAGACGCTCGGGAATCGCCGGGTGCAGCTTGGTGAAGCCCCGGACGTGGAGTTCGTAGATGACGGTGTTGCACCAGGGGGTCTTCGGCGGACGATCGTCGCCCCAGGTGAACGCCGGGTCGACCACGGCCGCAAGCGGGGCGAACGCCGCGTTGTCGCGGGAATCAAACGACAGGTCGGCATCCGGATGGTCGAGCTCGTAGCCGAACAGCTCGTCGGCCCAGCGGACCGTACGCGCCACCGCCTTCGCGTATGGATCCATGACAACCTTGTTCGGGTTGAAACGATGTCCCTGCGCCGGTGCATAGGGCCCGAACAGACGGTAGCCGTAGAGCTGGTTGGGGCGCGCATCCGGCAGGAAGGCGTGCCAGATCATGTCGGTGTATTCCGGCAGCGTCACCCGCTGCGATTCTGTCGTGGCATCGGCCGAATCGAAGAGACAAAGGTCGACCCTGGTCGCATGGGCGCTGAAGATGGCGAAGTTGACGCCGACGCCGGTCCAGGTGGCGCCGAGGGGGTAGGGGTCCCCAGGCCAGACTCGCGCCCGCTGCCGGGTATCATTTTCCGTGCCGCTCAGCTGATCCATACCGGGGCGCCGCTGTTCAGACATCAGTCAGCCGCGTACCGGTCGTTGAACCATGGCTCTGCGGTGTTGGAGTAGCCGCGGATTTCCCAGAAGCCCTTCTGGTCCTCCCGCAGGAATTCGATGCGGCGGATCCACTTCGCGCCCTTCCAGGCATACAGCTTCGGGGTGATGAGGCGGCACGGACCCCCATGCTCGCGCGGGAGAGGCTGCCCTTCCCAGGAGTGGACCAGGAGGACGTCCGGTTCGATGGCCCGCGACAAAGGAAGATTTGTCGTGTAGGGAATCGAGGTGCCAGGCATGGCATCGTGTCCGGTACACAGCACGAACCGCACATCGTCGTCCGGGACCGCCAGCTCGGCAATCGTCCGGAAACGCACACCGCCCCAGCGATTGTCGAACCGGCTCCAGGTCGTCACGCAATGGAAGTCGCTGACATCCTCGATCTGGGGAAGTGCCAGGAATTGAGCCCAGGTCAGGGTCAGCGGATTGTGGACGGCGCCGGCGATCTCGAGACGCCACTGGTCAAGCGGTACGTCCGGATGGGTGCCGAGATCGAGCACAGGCCAGTTCTTGACCTGGTGCTGCCCAACCGGCAGCCGCGGCAGACCGTCGCGGTTCGGCGGACCGCTCCCGTCCGCGCGTGAACCTTCGACCGACACGTTGACGGCCCCGGTGTCGAGTTCGATCTGACGCTGGATATACCGTTTGCGGCGCTCTACCAGATCGGGTTTGTCGGACATGGAAGAAAGGATCCCTCAGCCTCAGCCGTGATCCCTTCTATATTAACGTGCTCGTACAGCGCTCCTCGGAGAACTCCCATTTGAGTTCGTTCTAATGCCGCGCGGTGGCGTCGTACGGATCGGCCTGGCCATCGGGCTGACCGGGAGCGGGGTTGCTTCGGCGGCCGGGATGCGTGTCGCCGGCGCCGGTCGGCACGCGCGATCCCAACTCGACCTTGCCGCGCCGGATTTCCTTAATCAGGTAAGGCACCAGCAGCACTCCGGCAAGAAGGGCCACGATCAGCAGTCCCACACCCAGACCGCCCATCTCCAGAGCCAACAGCAATTCAGTGAACAGCACACTTCACCTCCGGCCGAAATCTCTCGCAACCCCTGTGCCGTCCCGCTGAGATATGCGGTGTGGTAGCGTGTCCCTTGATGTCACCGCAGTGTGCGGACCCTTCGCGTGCGTCGAACCTGCCAAATCTCGAGCTCGATATTGTCGTCCGCCACGTCCGCGAGGTCGCTCCAGCGGGGCACGGGGTCGACCGCTGGCAGGTATTCGCAGGACGGACCAAGCGGAGCGAGACCGCCGATTCACACGCCGCGCTGATGTTTGCGCGACTGCTGTCCGATCTCAACAAGCGTCCCGTGTGGGTCGGCCACGATCCGGACGGACCCCTCGAACGGTTCGACCCCTCCTCTCTCCGCGGCTGCTCCTGCTGCTGACGCGCTCACCCGCAGCACTTCACACGAGTGCAACCTCTGCTCGGACGTGCGTCCGACTGTACTGCGACGAATGGGATGGTTGTCGGTCCCAGGATTAGGGCGATTACCATCAAACCGACCATGAACGACCGTGCGGTCCGGTACTTTGAAGAAATGCATGCGTCAAAAGCCGACAGCCTGTATCATCTAGCTCAGTCCACGAAAGGTTGCCGTTGCGAACCGCCACAGCGCCGCAGAGCACGCTGCCCGACTGTTCTCACCGCCGGTGCCAGTTGCATCGCCGCGGCCGGTCGGAGGAGTGGCCGCACGTGCGTGGCGCGGCGACAAGGTCAACGCTGAGCTGCACCAGGCTGCTGATAATTCCGCGCCGAAGTCCTCCCGACGTCTGATCCTTGTAGTGGCGACAAAAGTTCGACAACCCGGCGCATCTCGAACAGACGATGATAGATGTCAGGCCTTCCGGGCATCGACTGCTGGCACGGGGTTGGAAGGATTGGTTTCACCGGACGGCTCTCATATCTGACAGACGAGGTTTCAGCCATGCAGTCAACGTCGCGGGCGCGCCGGGAATCGGCGGCGTCCGGTCCGAACCCCGATGCCGTCTTCCAGGACGAAGGAGTGCCAGGCAAACAGCCGTTGTTCGGTCGCCTGCGAGGACTCTTCACCCCGAAGCCGTCCGGAAAGCCGGTTGCGGACCCCAACGCCAACGCGCTGCTCGCGTTCCGATCTGAAGCCGGCCTGCGCGCCGAGCCGCAGTCAATCGGGGACCTGTCGACACCCGCACGACGACGACCGCGCGCGCTCGTCGCCGCGAAATTCGTCCGGCCGCTGCTGCTCGCGGCAGCGGTCGTGGTCGTCGCCGGTCTTGGCGTCGCCGTCAGTCGGCTCCTCCCGCTGTCTCCGGCCGGTTCCTCGACCGGCAACCTGACGATCAACACGGGAGCTGTCGTCTCGGAGGTCCTGGTCGACGGCGTGGGGCGTGGGCCGACGCCGCTGACGCTCGCGCTTCCCGCCGGTCCGCACACACTGGTCGTCCGCAGCGGGAGCGACGAACGGGTGGTGCCCCTGACGATTGCCGCCGGGGCCGATGTCTCCCATAACTTTGACATGAGAGCGGCAGCGCCGGTCGCCCAGTTGGGCGGGATGTCCATCGCGACCGATCCGCCGGGCGCCCGCGTCGCCGTCGACGGACAGCTGCGCGGAATCTCGCCGCTGACCGTCACCGATCTCAGCGCAGCGGAGCATAGTGTCACCGTCACGAACGATGCCGGGTCCGCTGAGCGAACGGTGGCGGTCGGCGCCGGCGGCACCGTCGCGGTGGTATTTTCGATGGTGAAGGCGGCCGGTCCGGTCGGGGGGTGGCTGTCGATCACGGCGCCGTTCGAGGTCGAGGTCTTCGACAATCAGGATGCCATCGGCTCGAGCGGCGCGAGCCGGATCATGCTGGCCGCGGGCCGGCACAACATCACGCTCTCGAACCGGACGCTCGGCTATGAAGAAGCGCGCCGGGTCGATGTGGCGGCGGGGAGGACGACCGCGATTCGCGTCGAGGCGCCGAAAGCCTCGGTCAGCGTCAACGCGCGGCCATGGGCAGACATCGTGCTGGATGGCACAGCCGTCGGCCAGACGCCGATCGCCAATCTGTCGGTCGGTGTCGGGTCGCACGAAATGGTGTTCAGGCATCCGCAACTCGGCGAACGGAAACAGACAATCACGGTCAGCGTCAAGGGGCCCAACCGGATCGCCGTGGACCTCACGCAATAACGCTGAACGCCAAAGACAAGTCATGAGAACGACTGCAATTGTCGGCATCCTGCTGATCGCCGCCGGAGCCGGCGCCGCCGCCCAGGATCAGCTTCGGACGGCCAAGGATCTCTACGCGTCTGCGGCATACGAAGATGCACTGGCGGCCTTGAGCCGGATGGAAACCAGCGCGGACGCGCCCGAGATCACCCGCGAGGTCGACCAGTACCGGGCCTTTTCCCTCTACGCGTTGGGCCGCACGCGGGAAGCGGAATCGGTGGCGGAGGCGATGGTCCGGAGGGATCCGCTGGCCCGGCTGGACTCCGTCGATGCCTCGCCGCGTCTCGAAAAGATGTACACCGACGTGCGCAAGCGGCTGTTGCCGGCGCTGATCCGCGAGAAATTCAAGTTCGCGCGCAGCGCACTCGACGCCAAGAACTTCGAGATCGCCAAGCCGCTGCTGACCGACGCGCGGCTGATGATCGGCGAGTCCGAGAAGCTCGAGCTGAAGGACGAAGGACTGGGCGACTTGACCACCTTGATCGACGGGTTCCTGCAGTTGATCCGGTTCGAATCGGAGAAGCTGACCGCTGCCGCCGCCGTGCCCGCCCCGGTGCCCGACCCCGGCCCCGCCGCTGGCCGTGCCGCCGCAGGGCCGCCTGTGTCGCCGCCTGTGTCGCCGACTGCGCCGCCGCCGGCAAACCGCGGCGCCGCTCCCGCCGCCACGGCGCCCGCACCCCGGCCGCCGGCGGCCTCCCCAGCCGCCCAGTCGCCGGTGCCTGCCAGCGGCGCCGGTCCGCGCGTCTACAGCATCGACGATGAAGGGGTGCTTCCACCCGTTGCGGTGGACCAGCGGCTGCCGGCAATGTCGGCAGCGATGGGCGCGGTCATCAAGGGGCTGCACAGCAACGGGCTGTTCGACATCCTGATTGACGAGACCGGCCGGGTCCTCGAGGCGACCGTCCGCAAGTCCTTGAATGCGAGCTTCGATGCCCTGGTCATTCGCAGCGCCCGCTCCTGGAAGTATCAGCCGGCGACGAAGGACGGCGTCCCGGTCCGCTATCTCAAGACCCTGCTCCTGGTTCCCTGATTTGAGGCTCTGATGTACGAACGTTTTTATGGTTTCCGCGAAGCGCCATTCGAGCTGACTTCGAACCCGAGATTCCTGTTCTTCACGACTCAACACCGCGAAGCGCTCTCCAATCTCGAGTACGGATTGTCGGCGGCGAAGCCGGTGACGCTGCTCATCGGTGACGCGGGCACCGGAAAATCGACGCTGCTGCGCGCCGCACTGGAATCCGAGATGTGCCGGAAGGTCTCCTGCGTCGTCATCGACAATCCGACGCTGACGCGCGCCGAGTTCTTTGAAACGCTGGCCGATCGCTTCGAGCTCGGCGGCAACGCCCAGACGACAAAGGCGACGCTGCTCGGCAGGCTGGACTCGCTGATCCGCGGCCGCCAGTCGCGTGGCGCGACCACGGCGCTGGTCATCGACGAAGCCCAGGCGCTGCCGAACGAGATCCTCGAAGAGATCCGTCTGCTCGCGAACATGGAAACGCCGGACGGCAAACTGCTGCCGGTCGTGCTCGCCGGCCAGCCGGAGCTGGCGCTGCGCTTGAACGAGCCTGGCCTGCGTCAGCTCAAGCAGCGGATCGCGCTGCGCTGCGAGCTCCGGCCGCTCGATCTCGCCGACACCGCGGCCTACATCGCGTCGCGGATCCGGACCGCCGGCGGCGACCCGGAGAACATCTTCACGCGCGAAGCGGTGATGTTGATTCACCAGTATTCGCGCGGCCTGCCCCGGACGATTAGCGTGATGTGCGACAACGCCCTGATGTCGGGGTTCGCGCTCGATCAGCGGCCGGTCGACGGCGAGATCGTGCGTGAGGTGTGCCGCGATTTCGACCTCGGCGCCGCCCCGGCCCCGTCGTCGTCGCGGCCGCCGCTGGCGCTCGTCCCGCTCGACGACGTCAAACCGGAGATTGGACCGACGGCGCCGAACGAGAGCGGTTCACAGCGCGTGTCCCGCGACACCCCCGATCGCGCCGGCCAGCTGCTCGGGCTGCGCTGATCGTCACGGCGGCGACTGTCCCCCCGCCAACGACGTCGCGCGCCGCAGGTCTACCGAAGGGTCAAGAGCGCGCCGGTCGTCATCAGAGCGACTCCAACGACAACCTTCCATCCGATCGGTTCCCCGAGACAGGTCGCGGCGAGGACCACCGTCAACGGCAGGCTGAGCTTGTCGATCGGTGCGACGCGCGACACCGGGCCCAGCTGCAGCGCCCGGAAGTAGGCCAGCCAGGAGACGCCGGTGGCGATCCCGGACAATACCAGAAAGATCAGTGATCGCCTGGAGATCCGTGCCATCTCGCGATGTTCGTGTGTCGCCAGCACCATCAGCCACGCGCATGCCACGACCACCAGTGTCCGGATCGCCGTGGCGAGGGTTGATGGCACGCCCTCGACACCGACTTTGGCCAGGATGGCAGTGGCGGCCGCCGCCACGGCGGAGAGGAATGCGTAGAGCATCCACGTCATACCTGCCTGCTTTCCCCATCGGAAGATGTGATTGCAACGTTACGCCGCCGATGCCATTCCGTCGCGCCTGCCACCTACGATCTCCGTCGGAGGTCACTGAATGGTACAGCCGGATCGCTGCCCAGGGCCCCCAGGGGGCGAACGTGATCGGTGTCACCGATCAGACCGACCTGTTTCACACGATGGCGAGAGCCCTCGGATTGGAATGAGCGGGTCGCGTCAAGAATCCAGGACGAGCGCGGCGACCGCGAGGAACAGGAAGGTCGCTGCGCTCGGGGTTGGCCTCACGGCGCACGGTCGTGCTGGATAGCCCTGACTATCGGGTGTTCTCGGAGTCGGGCACGTCGGTTGCTGGTGCCAGGTGGCATGAAGAACGTCGTGATTTTCGTGCTGGTGGGGATGCTGCTCGGTGTCATCGTCGCCTCGCTCGTGGTGCCGCCGGCGCTGTCCTGGTATTCCGAGCCCGGCGGCCTGCCTAAAGGCGCCCAGATTCAGGCGATCGTGGAGATTCCCAACGTCATCCGGTACGCGACGGGCCGTCTGATGCGCGGCCAGCTGATCGGGGGAGGCCTCGGCGGCGTCGTCGGGCTGGTGGCGGCGATGCTCATTGTGAGGAAGCGAAGGCCCGCCTTCGCCCCGGCAGCGACACAGCCTTAGCGAGTGGAGACCGTCTCCGGCGTAGAGCTCTCCCGCGGCCCGACACTAAACGGCTATCAGATCACCGAGCGACTCGGCGGCGACTTTGTTACCCACGGAAATTTTCGGCCGGAAGATGGCTCCACTTCGCGTGTCGGGCTTGACGACGGCGACCGGCGTCAGCTGCCCCCGAACGGCTTGCCACACCCGCGTGCTCGTAAAAGGGGTGTCGTCGTCGAAGTCCAGAGCCAGATCGCCGTCTGGACAGGTCCACTGGACAGTGTCGCCCGCGCCGATGTCCACGCTGGCCGGATCGCAGGTCGTCTGGCCGGCGGCAAAGGTCACCGTGATTATGAATCGCTTCATGGGGTCTCCTTCTTGTTGGTCACGCGCGCCGGGCAGGACCACGCCACTCTAACGTGTCCATGCAGCTGCGGCGATGAGTTGCACGTAGCGGCTATCCGTTCGCAGCGCCCGCAAGTCTGGGTGATGGGCGATTTGGTACTTCGGGTGCCCGCCATCGATTGCAGATTGGAGAGCCTGGAGCGCCGCCTGCCGTTGGCTGCTGAGCTCGAACACCAGCGCGGAAGTGAATTTTACCCTGACGTTCTCTGGAGCGGCCTGAAGGGCGCGGCCGATCAAACGCCGAGCCTCACCCTGCTCTCCGGTTTCCGAGTAGAGGTAGGCAAGATTGGCCAGCACCTCGGCATTGCTCGGATCGGCGCTCAGCTGACGCTTCGCGGCACTGATCGCGACGGCGTAGGCTGCCCGGGCCTCGCGCTGACGATTCACCCAGCGATACCCTCGTGCCAGCCCCGCCAGCACGACCGAGTTCTCGGTCGAGAGGTCGGCGGCGTGCTTCAGGCTCGCCACACCATCGGCAAAGCGTCCCTGGTAAAAGTAGGCCCACCCAAGATTGTTGTAGAGGATGGGATCCGGCGTGAGTGCCAGACCGCGCTGTAGCTCCTGTTCCGCAGCATCGAACAGCTCGGTCATCGTATAGAGAACCGCGAGGTTGCTGATGACGCGCGGATTGTCCGGCGCGTACTCCCGGCCCTTCAAGAAGTGGATCTCTGCGATCCGGTATTGTCCGCGATTCAAGCGGAGTACGCCGAGGTCCTCGTGCGCTGACCAGGATCGTGGACGGTCGTTGACCCCCTGCTCGAGCATCTGTTCTGCCCGCGCCGCCTGCGCCGTCGCCGCATAGGCTCGCGCCAGATTGTCGCGCGCGCCGACCGCGTCGGGATCGAGGCGAAGCGCCGCCTCGAGCGAAGGAATCGCCAGAGAATGCCGACCGTTGGCGAGGTAGGCCAGCGCGCGAACGACGAAGAAGTGTGCAATCTTCGGCTCCAGCCTGCAGGCCTCGATGGCGCGTTGCTCGGCGAGGTCGAGGAGCTCGGTATTTCTCCTGGTATCCTTCGTCGCCTCGTACAGAAGCACGAACGTTTCTCCCAGGGCGGCATGGGCCGCGGCGAACCGTCTGTCGCCTTCGATGGCCCCCTCGAACTCGGCGACCGCCAGCTCGAGCTGGGCGACGTCGATTCGCGGGGCACGGCCCTGTTCGAGATACCCGCGACCGCGGATATACCGCTCCTCGACGGCCGGCGACGGCGCCGTGTTGCCAGCAACGGCGATCGTCGGCCGCATGGCGAGCATTCGTGCCACTTCGTTGCTGACCAGCGGCAGCACCAGCTTCCCCTCGACGAGGTCGACGTGTCGACCCGGCGTGACGACGGATTGCGGCGCTGATACCTCATGCACCTCGATCGTGACCCGCCTCGACCCTGGTTCGCCACCGCCTGGCCGATCCGTCGGTGCGCGATCGACGCGGCCGGTGATGGCCACATCCGCGCCTAGCGCCCGATTGGCTCGGACGGGAGTGTTCACTCCAGTCGCGAGCAGGGCGGCCGCTGGAACAAACAGATGCCGTGGCTCGTCGCGAGTGACCGTACTGAGTTGATCAGTGAGGGTTGCAGCCAGGCCGCGCGCGTAGGCCGCCGCTGCCGGCGTGCGATCTGCCGCCTCGAACGCAAGCACGGCAACATTCTGGCGCCGGCCGGCGACGGCGGCGCCGTCACCGCCAATCGTCGGCCACAGCCGTGCCCGGACCGGCGGGAGCAGCAGCACGCCGAAGAAGATCAGGCTGAGGACCGCCACGGCGGCGGCCCGGCGCCAGTGCGGATTCGCCGTTGGCGGGACGGCCGTCAACGCCCGCAGCAGCGCGTCCACGCTGGCGACGCGTGTTTTCGGATTGGCATCGAGACCGCCGAGCAGCGCCGAGCGCCATGAAGGATCGATCGAGATCGCATCGACCGTCGCGGTGCCGGAGGGCGGCTTGCCGGTGACGGTCTCGAACGCGACCGCGGCGAGCGCGTAGACATCGCTGGCGCGTGTGGGACCGCCGCCAGCGAGCTGTTCGGGAGCCATGTAACCAGGCGTGCCCCAACCGGCGCCACCATTGCTGACGGAATCCGGTGCCGCGTCCCGGCGCGCGAGCCCGAAATCGGTGACGACAAGCCGCTCCGCTGCCGGCGTCGAGGGCACGAGCACGACGTTCCCCGGCTTGAAGTCCCCGTGGACGACCCCGGCGGTATGCGCCGCGGTGAGCGCGGCCGCCATCTGCCGCACCAGCGGCAGCGCGACCGTCGTCGATAACGGTCCCTCCCGTTGTAAGCGTGCTCGCAGCGTCTCCCCCGCCAGCAACTCCATTGTGAAGAAGGCGAGAGGTCTGCCCGAGGACGAGACGTGTTGGTCGACGTCGAAAACGCGACACACGTTCACGTGCGTCACTTGACGGGCGAGCGCCAGTTCGCGCTTCAAACGATCGATTGCGTGTGAGTCGTCCGAAACATCAGCGGGCAGCGTCTTGAGAGCGACATGTTCGGATGCCAAAAAGAGATCTTCAGCTTCGTAGACCTCCCCCATGCCGCCCGCGCCAAGGAATCCGATGATCCGGAACCGGCCGCCGATCAGGGCGCCGGTTGCGAAGGTCGGGGGACCGGCGGTCAGACCCAGGAACTGCCGCGCGAAGTTGTCCGGGAACTGCGCGAAGAACTGCTGCGCCGAGTCGTAGTTGTCGAGCAGGCTGGCGACTGCCTGGCGGAACTGCTGGTCGCCGGCGCAGGCGCGGTCGAGCGCGGCGATTCGACCCGCCGGATCGAGCGGCATCGCTGCCGCGAACAGCTCCTTGATCCGTTCGGTGCGCGCGGCTGTACGGTCGTTCATTACCGTGACCGTTACGCGGCCGGCGGCTCCGGCCGCTTTCGAAGCTCAACGTACAGCCACGCCTGCGCGATCGCCCACTCGCGGTCGACTGTCCGTTCGCCAATCCCGAGCACTTCGGCGATTTCCTTCGACGTCATCCCCGCAAAGAATCGCAGCTCCACGATCCGGCCCTGGCGGCCGTCCACCGCCGCCAGCCTGGTGAGCGCTTCGTCGACGGCAATCACATCATCCAGATTGGTAGCTGACAGGTTGGCACGCGCCGCGCGGTCGAGCAGCTCATCATCGAGCGCGACATGGGCGATCCCATCGCCGCGCTTGCCGGCTCGACTGCGACGGGCGTGGTCGATCAGAATGCGCCGCATCAGGGTGGCAGCCACGCCGAAGAACTGCGCGCGATTCTTCCACGAGGATCGTCGCGCCACCAGCCGCACGTAGGCTTCGTTCACCAGCGCGGTGGCCTGCAGAGAATGACCGCGGCGCTCCCGCCTCGCGTACCGCTGGGCAATCTGGTGGAGTTCGCCGTAGACCGCATCCACGATCCGGGCTTCGACCGCGCGATCCCCGTTGCGCCACTGCTCCAGCAGACCCGTAATGTCACCGCCGGCCGACTTGTCCATGTGACGCTCCTCGCGCGACGACCGTCGGTCACATTGTAGCGAACGGGCCGAGCCGCGTCGATCCAGATCAGGCCGCCGTTGCGTGGCGCCCGTTTCCGCCGGCTCGCGCCTTACAGGTTGGCGGCCGGGCGCGGGCGGGCGGCCGGCCACACCAGTCTGAACCCCGTCTCCCGTCCGCAGCAAAGGAGTCGGCGAAGAGCCGGTGACGGCGCCGTCGGAAATGCGCGAGCGGCCAGCGGTCACTCGCGCCGTCCATTCTTGGGAATATGAAAAAAGGAGATGTGTGATGAGATCCAACTACTTTCGCGTCATCGCAACCGCGTGGCTGGCGCTCGTGCCGGGGCTGGCGTCTGCGGACGGAGCCAACGTCCTGTTCTACAACGCGACGACGCGCGCGGGCGCCGTCGGCAAACTGACGGTCAGTGAATTCCAGACCACGAAAACGTTTCCGGCCGGCGCATTCGGCGTGTGGACGCAGATTGCCTGTGTCGACAGTTCACACTCGCTCTTGTTCTACAACGCGGACACCGGAGCGGGCGCCGACGGCGTCCTGGACCACGGCGATTTCAGGACCACGAGCACCAGCCAGGGCTTTGCACTTGGCTGGACCCACATTCTGGATGCGCACCTGTACTCTTTCACTGGGAGCGTTCGCAGACCGCTGCCGCTGTTTTACAATCTCGCGACTGGTTCGGGCGCGGTCGGCTATTCGCCCACGGTCAGGGTCTATCCTGATCGAGCCTTCGCGGTGAACTGGACTCAGATTGCGACCACCCAGTCAGGCACGCTGTTTTACAACGCCCGGACTGGTCAGGGTGCCGTGACGGTACCAATCGAGTCCGGTGCGCGAGGGGGCTCTCCAACCAAGGCGGACGACGTCCGCACCACCGCCGTCTACGGACCCGGCGCATTCTCCACCGGGTGGACGCATGTCGTAGCCGCAGCATCCGATATTCTGTTCTACAACGCCGTGGACGGCTCTGCTGCCATCGGCAGGATCGTCGGCGGTAGTTTTCAAACGACCAAGGTCTATGATCCGGGGTCGTTCGGACGAGGGTGGACGCACGTCGTCGCTGCAAAGACCGCTCAGACGTTCTTGTTTTACAACGCCGGGACCGGTGAAGGGGCGGTGGGTGAAATCGCCAACGGTCGCTTCAGGACCACCAAGGTCTATCCGGCGGATGCGTTCGCCAAAGGATGGACGCACCTCGTAGTGGCGGCAGCAGACAGCGTGCCTTCCGGACCTGTCCACTGACCAGTCCATGTCGCCTGCCCACGACAGGTAGCTGATTCGTGACCACTCAGGGGGCCGGCTATCCGGTCACCTGGGTGGTCGAGGCGGAGGAGATGCTGGCAAGCGCGCCTCCGCTCACGAGTCACGCCGCCGCGTGAATCTGGGCGGATCTCCCGCCAGACGCCGGTTGCCGCACAGTGGCGCCTGTTTTGTCGCCGCTGCGCCTTGGTATCTAGAAGGGACAATCACAATGACCACAAACATCGCGCGTTTGGCAATCGCCGCTGTCGGCGCCGTTCTGGCAACGGGCATCTTCCTGATTCCTGGTGCGACCGTGAGGGCTCAGGCGGGCTGCACTGCCTTGCGCAACGGGCAGATGGTCACCGGCAACCGCGATATGTTGGCCCGTCTTCTGGCGACTGGACCGTGCCCCGCCGACGCCGTCGGGTTTCGCACGCTTCTCCAGACCAAGGGCGGCAAGGTCGCGACCGCATTCATCGACAATCGGGGCTTTCACAATCCGGGTTCAGGTAGCTTCAGCCTGTTCGGAACGGTGAGCGGTCAGTTCGGACAGCTTGGCGCGGTTCAGGACGGGGAGCTCTTCTTCGGCCATTTCACCGTCGCACTCAGCTCCAGGCTGGCGCTCGACTTGAGTCCGGCGAGAAATAACCTGATGCTCGAAGCGATCGCGTGGGACAACGGGAAGGGCTTCTATAACTTCTACGAGCTCCGCGGGAACGGATCGACGGGGACCTGGAGTTATGCCGGCGACTCTGCAGATATCCTGGCGGACACGGAACTGCTGCACCGGCAGAAGTCGTCCGGCCAGGTGCCATTCGGCAGCCGCCTCAGGTGCTCTCACTGCCACGTCAATGGCGGCCCGATCATGAAGGAGCTGGCGGCGCCTCACAATGACTGGTGGACCGTTGACAGACAGCTGCCGCTGGGCGGCCGTCAGCTGGACGCTCGCCTGGCTGCGCTGGCGACCGGCTTCGTCAGCGCCGACACGCTGTCGGCGGCGGTCCGGGCGGGGCTCGATAAGCTTGCCGTAAGTCCCCAGTTCAACACCGTTCGCGCCGGTCGTTCGCTGCAGGAGCAGCTGAGGCCGCTGTTCTGCGCGGTTGAAATCAATCTCGAGTCGGATCTCCGCCCGTTGGACGACAACCTCGCGGGTACGTCTGTGCCCAGCGGGATGTTCGTCGACCCACGGCTGGCCGCCGGGCCGCTGCAAGCGTCGCGCGCCGACTACGATGCGGCCTTACGGACGACCGGGAGCAGATTTCCGGAAATCGACCGGCGCGACGCCGACCACGCCTGGCTCGGACCGGTCAAGGGCAGCGCCGATCAGGTCGCCGTCCGTGCGCTGGTCGATTCGGGTCTGATCGATGGTGAGTTCGTCAGCGATGTGCTGGCGGTCGATTTCACGAACCCGGCTCTGTCCGTGGATCGCTGTGGATTGTTGAAGCGGGTACCGCTCCGCGCTGCGCAGGGGTGGCAGGCCGATTTCCGCGCCGCTCTTCTGGCGGCGGGTGATCGCCCGGCGAAGGAACTGCTGGCCAACTTCACCGACGCCAGCCGTAACGAACGCGAGCATCGCGCGACCGCGGCTCGCTTTCTCGATGCCTGCGGCGCGCGTCTGAAGGCGCCGGCCTTCGTGGTGTCGGCACTGAGGCTTCTCGCCCAGCGGCGACAGGAAATTGCGACGAACGAAATCTCGAGCGATCCGCAACGCCAGATCCTCGAGCCGGGCTTCCGGTTGATCTTCCCGAACCAGTCCGGCGCGCCATCGGGGAGGTTACGCCTCTCTGAAACGTGTGAGGTCACCTCGTCGGCGTCGTTGTCGTCCGCTCCAAAGCACTGACGAGCGCTATGGGACGATTCGACGGGCACGAGGCGACCAACTGTGCACTGTCAAGAAACACGACGCGGACGACTGCGTCGACACGACTGCGCGTCGAGATGTCATTGATTCGTTCCGCTCGGGCTGGCTGACTTCTTGCTGGTGCCGGCGTCTGGGATCAGTTCCCACTGCGAATTCGACGTAGGATCGGATCGGGAACTCGCGTGTTCCGTAGAATGTCCAGTCTTCGCCAAACGACCGCCGATGGGTCTTTCTAGTCAATCAGGAGTGCACGATGCGGAAGACATTCGTCCTGGCGGTGATCCTCGCAGTGGCGTGGGCGGCAGCGGGTTCGGCGCAGGCACCGACGCAGGCCGGAGAGAAAGAAACCGGACTGGCAGCGGTCTACACTCGCGCCCTGGACGGTCATGCCACGGCGAGCGGCGAGGTCTACAACCCGGCGAAGCTGACCGCCGCGCACCCGACGCTGCCCTTTGGCACGACCGTCCGCGTCACGAACCCGAAAAACAACAAGAGCGTCGTGCTGCGCATCAACGATCGCCGGTCGAAACAGGCGGCGCACCTGATTGGGATCTCTGCCGCGGCCGCCGCGCGTCTGGGGATCGACCGACGCGTCACCCGCGAAGTGACGGTCGAGGTGGTCGCGCTCGGAACCGGCAGGGTTTCGCCTCTGCCGGCAGGGCGATCCGCACGGGTGTCTTCGGC
Source organism: Acidobacteriota bacterium (assembly GCA_039931615.1). GTDB lineage: Bacteria > Acidobacteriota > Vicinamibacteria > Vicinamibacterales > CAVVIG01 > JAHFUI01. The sequence continues at coordinate 102,544 of JBDTRR010000002.1, read as the reverse complement.
TCGATCTGAAACACCGGAGAATCAGCCTGTTCAAGCGGTGTCGCCGCCCGCCCCCTCGGGGCTCCAGGCGGCCGCGCCGGCAATCAGGCCGGCCGAGAAGGGGGTCGGTCCGGCGGATGCCGTCGCTGGCCAGTGTTACGCCAAGGTGATCATTCCGGCTCGGTTCGAAACACGCGCCGAGCAGGTCGTCAAAGTGCCAGCCGGCAAGCGCCTCGACGTGGTGCCGCCGACATACAAGACCGTGACCGAGCAGGTCCTCGTCAGCCCGGAGTACACGCGGAGCATCCCGGTGCCGGCGACCTACAAGACCGTCACCGAAGTGGTCGAGGTGGTGCCGGCGGGGACTCGCGTCGAGCCGGTCCCCGGCACCTATAAGACCGTGACCGAGCAGGTCGAGGTCACGCCGGCCACGTCTCGAATCGAGATCGTGCCGGCGACCTACAAATCGGTCACCGAACAGGTCGTCGTCACGCCTGAACGCAAGGTCGTGAAGACGATCCCCGCCACCTACAAGATGATCGACGAAACGGTCGTGGGCCGCCCGGCCTCGACAAGGGCCGTGTCGGTCCCCGCGACCTTCAAAACGGTGACCGAACAGGTGATGGTGCGCCCCGCATCGACGCGGTATGAAGCGATTGTCATTCCCATGCGCGCCGTGACCGAGAACGCGGTCAGCAGTGACGCCACGACCCGCATCGAGACCGCGCCGTCGACCTTGAAGACGGTCACCGAGCGCGTGATGATCAAGGAAGCCCAAAAGCGCCTGGTGGAAGTCCCGGCGGTCTTCGAGACCGTGACCGAGCGGGTCAAGGTGGCGGAAGCGTCGACGCAGTGGAAACGTGGCCGGGCCTGGATCGGCCAGGCGCGCGAGGTCCGTCCGGTGAAGGGATTCGTGCTCGACCCCGGAGGCAAGACCGCGGCGGGCAAGCCCGTCGAGGCGGCGTCCCGCCGGGCCAAGAAGGGGTCGCTCGACGACGATGTGATGTGCCTGGTGGAAGTGCCCGCGCGCTATCAGGTGGTGACCCGGAAAGTCCTGAAGACCCCGGCCAGCGTGCGCGAGGTGGAGGTGCCGGCCGAATACGCCAGCGTCACGCGCCAGGTGGTCGATACGCAAGCGTCGTCACGCTCGGTCGCCGTTCCCGCGACGTACCAGAAAGTGACCCGCACGGTCATCGACGTCGAGGCGCTGCGTGCCCGCGGCTACACGTTCGACGACAGCGGCGACATCGTGGCCACGCCGGACGGCCACCGCGTTCTGCGCGCCGCCGCGGTTGCGGGCGCGGCCGGCGCGGCCAGGACCGCCGGCGCGGCGTCGGGGGAAGAGGCCTACGTGCGTGAAATCGCGGTGCCGGCCGAACACCGGACCGTGACCCGGCAGGTCATCGACCAGCCCGCGACCGTGCGCATGGTGCCAGTGGCGGCGACGCACAAGACCATCCGCCGGCGCGCCGTCGCGACGCCCGCCCACACCGAAGACGTGACGATCCCGGCGCAGTACCGCACCGTGACCCGGCAGGTGATCGATACGCCGGCGAGCTCGCGCGAGGTCACGATTCCGGCCGTCTACCAATCCGTGACGCGTCAAGTGGTGGACACACCCCCGTCCACGCGTGAGGTGCCGGTCCCGGCGGAGACGCGGACGCTCACGCATCGCGTGATCGATGTCCCGGCGCACACGCGCGAGGAGGTGGTCCCGGCCGTCTACAAGACCCTGACGCGACAGGTGGTGGACACGCCCGCCGCCACGCACGAGGTCGACGTCCCGGCGGTGTACGACACGAATTCGACCACCGTGAAGGTCGGTGAACCGTCTCTCGAATGGCGTTCGATTCTGTGCGAAACCAACGCCACGCCGGCGAAACTGCGCGAAATCCAGCGGGCGCTCCTGGCTGCCGGTTTCAACCCGGGCCCCATCGACGGCGTGATCCAGGACCGGACGATGAAGGCGATCAACGCCTACCAGGCCGCCAAAGGCCTGGCGGTGGACTCGTACCTGAACCTCGAGACGGTAAAGTCGCTCGGGGTGTCGCCGAACTGAGCCGCTCGCACCGCGTCCGTCTACCGCTCACCGATACGGCATCGACCCCGAGGCGCGGTGACCGCGGCACTCATGAACGAACGATCCGGCCGTCAGGACACGGCTGATCGCCGTCGGTTCATCACCTCAAGGAGCCGAAGATGTTAAAGGGATTCAAGCAGTTTCTGTTGCGCGGCAACGTCGTGGATCTGGCCGTCGCGGTCGTGATTGGTGGCGCGTTCGGGGCGGTCGTGGCGGCGCTGGTGAAGGACCTGTTGACCCCACTGATTGCCGCGATCGTCGGTCAACCCGATTTCTCCGCGATCGTCTTCACCGTCAATGGGAGCAAGTTCCTGATCGGCGACTTCATCAATGCGGTGGTGGCCTTCGTGCTGGTGGCGGCCGCCATCTACTTCTTTGTCGTCGCGCCGATGAACATGTTGATGGAGCGCCGCCGCAGGGGCCAGGCGCCGCCGGATCCCACCACCAAGAAGTGCCCTGAGTGCTTGAGCGAAGTCCCGATCGCGGCGCGCCGCTGCGCTTTCTGCACGCAGGCGTTCGAGCCGGTCGCCGGCGCGCGTTCCATCAGATAGGCAGAGGAGATGACATGAACATTCTCGACGCCATGCTCAACGCACAGGGCGGCGCCGCCGTCCAGCAGCTCGGCTCCCAGGTCGGCCTCGCTCCCGACCAGACGACAGCGGCGCTCTCCGCGCTGGTGCCGGCACTGGCCGCCGGATTCCAGCGGAACATCCAGAGCCAGGGCGGCTTGGAGAACCTGCTGTCCGCACTGACGTCGGGGAACCACAGCCAATACATCGACAACCCCGCGAACCTCGGCGAGGACGCGGCCGTGACGGATGGCAACGGCATCCTTGGGCACCTGTTGGGCAGCAAGGACGTCAGCCGGGAGGTTGCCAGTCGGGCGGCGGCGCAAACAGGGCTGAGCGCCGATGTGCTCAAACGGCTGCTGCCGCTGGCGGCGACGCTGATGATGGGCGCGTTCTCGAAGCAGTCGGGCCGGGCGTCCTCGATCGGCTCGGGGCTGGGTGCCCCAGGTGGCATCGCTGCGATGCTGGCGCCGCTACTCGATCAGAACCGCGACGGCTCGATCATGGACGATGTCTCGTCGATGATCGGCCGCTTCATGAAGCGGTCATGAGCAACGTTCCAAGCCACAGGAGGATGAAATGTCAGTTGCCAAAGTGTCCGAGATCAGCGCCACGTCGTCAAAAAGCTTCGAGGACGCGATCCAGCAGGGTCTCACCAGGTCGGCCAAGACACTGCGAAATATCCGGGGGGCCTGGATCAAGGAACAGCACGTCAGCTGTGACCAGGGACGCATCACCGAATATCGGGTGAACATGATGGTGACGTTCGTGCTCGACGACTAAATCGTCGATCAACAGGAGCGGTGATACATGAGGATGAGAGACCGGTACGCGTAGACGATTCAGACCGCCAAAGGCAAGTTCCACGGCAATGCCGACGAGCGCGACGGCAATCTGTAATTCAAGGGGCCGTCGCCACTCTCGGCGTCCAGATGGTTAGCGTTTCCAGCGCTGCCGAAGGGCACGGGTGGCCCGTGATCTGCGCGACCGGGCCAGCCGGGCGCTGATCGGCATCGAAATGAAGACCGAAACCTCGCAGACAGATAAGTCTTGTGATTGAAAAGACTTAGGTTGGGGTGGGTGACGGGTCTCGAACCCGCGACTTCCGGTGCCACAGACCGGCGCTCTACCCCTGAGCTACACCCACCATGCGGATTGCTGCAGCCGATGAACCACCAAGATTACCAGATCCAGCGAGCGTCCGCCTCAGACCGCTCGGGAAATCGCGGCGAGTGGTAGCTACATCTCGCCAGGCGGCGTCGTCTTGGCCAGGTAGCATTGTCTGCCCCGCCTCCGGCTGGGCGACGTCCCCGCCGGCTGGAAGCCTTGACTCGTCGCACGATAGCCGGCCTTCAACGTCTAGATGGCCGAGGCGCGGTTCAGGCCATCGGTGATTTCAACCAGAGCGCCTTCCTCCACGCGCAAGCGCGTGATGTAGATGTGGTCGGCGCGCTCGTTCTTGGCATCGTACATCAGCTTGTCGGCGCGTTGAATGAGACCGGCCGACAACCGGCGGGCGACCAACTGCCGATCCGCCATCCGTCCGAGACGCAGGCAGACCACGCCGACGTCGACACGTACCGGTTGAACCGCGAGGCGGCGGTCCTCTGTCGCCCAATCGAACCGCTCCACCGCCTGACGGAAACGCTCGGCGACCGCATAGGCGTGGTGATAGTCGGCGAGGTCGGTGATGAGGAAGCAGAACTCATCGCCGCCGAACCTGGCGTGCAGATCTCTCGAGCCGCCGCGTTCCTGGGCGATGACGTCGTCGGAGCGCGCCTGCTCGCGCAGCAGCTGGGCGACCCGCTCGATGATCCGGTCGCCGATGGCGTGCCCGAGCGCATCGTTGTACCACTTGAAGCCGGTGATATCGACCAGGCCGACCGCGCACCACGCGCCGCGCTGCTCGAGCGCGAGAAACGACTCGAGTTGCTCGGTGAACCGGCCGAAGTTCATCAGCTTGGTCTTGGGGTCCCGCTGCGTCTTGTCGGTGAGGTCGGCCACCAGCTGCTCGAAATATCTCGCGATGTTGCTGGCGGTTGCGTCCTTCATCACCAGCTCGCTGTTGACCCGCGCCAGCTTCTGGACGAACCCCGCCGACAGCGCCTGAACGGCCTCCTGCTTCGACTGTCGCCACAGCTGCTCCTGGCGGTCGAAGACCGCGTCAATCGCGGCCAGCAACTGAGCGTGAGCAGCAGGGGCGAGCTGCACCTGGTCGCGGATCCAGCGTCGCAAATCGCTGCGCGTGAGTGGTAGTGAATCTCCAGGCATCGCCGCCTGCTCAGACCGCATGGGTCCGCTGAGCTACAAACGGCGTGCCGCCGGACCCTTAAGTGTAGGGGACGGTCTTCAGACCGTCCCGTGGCCGTCTATCAGCCCCCTGCTCGACCGCGGAGCCGGCTCAGCAGCGAGGTCAGGTCGTCGGGAAGGGGCGCTTCGAACTGCAGATCCCGGTCGTCGACGGGATGACGGAAGGCGAGGCGGTAGGCGTGCAGAGCCTGCCGGGGAAAGTTGATCGGACGCAGCAGGTCGGGCCCGTAGGTATACCGCTTCTCGCCGACCAGCGTGTGGCCGCGGAGCCGGGCCTGCAGCCGGATCTGGTTTCGCTTGCCGGTCCGCAGCCGCACCTCGATCAGGGCCGTCGTCTCGAACCGCTCGACGACGCGGTAGTCGCTGATCGCCTCCTTGCCGCGCGGGTCGTTCGGGTGCGTTTCCTTCTGGATCAACGCCCTGGTGTCCCAGACCAGGGTGTCGTGCCACATCCCGGCCGGCGGGGCCGGATGCCCGTAGACCACCGCCAGATAGATACGTTCGGGCTCTCTGCGCTTGAACTGGGCCTTCAGCTGCTGCTGGGTCCGCTCATCCTTGGTGAACACGACCAAGCCCGAGGTGTCGCGATCGATGCGGTGCACGATGAACGGCCGGCGCTTATGCGAGCGCAGATGGTGGCCGATCAACTCGTAGACCGATGGTGCTTCACTCCGGCGATCGAGCGGCACGACCAGCAGGCCGGCCGGCTTGTCCACGACCAGCACCGTCTCGTCCTCGAAGACAATCCGCACGTGGTCGGCCGAGCGGATGGTGGTGGGGCGCCGTTTCGCGCTGCCCGGCCGATCGGTCCAGACCCGAACGACATCGCCGGCGACGAGCCGGTGGGCGGCCTGGCCCATGCCGGCCTCGGTGCCATTCAGGAAGATCTTGCCGCGCGCCAGGGCATCGCTGGCCCGTCCGCGCGATCCGAGGCAATCCAGCCCGGCCAGGAACTTGTCGAGCCGCCCGCCCGCTCCGGCGCTGTCGATCGTCCACTGCGAATCGGTCATCGGTTCTTCCGGTCTATCATGGTCGATCCGGCGGCCGCCGTCAGCCGTCGTCAGCCGCATCACCGCGACGCACCGCCAGAGGCGGTTTTTTATACGCTGCGCGCCTCGCCGCAATACACCATGTGGCGATGTGGTCGGATTCGTCGCCGCGCCACGCCGTACAATTCGGAATGGCTTCAGAGTCCTCGACCTCCGCCGGCGCCTACCCCGCTGCCCAGCTGGTGGCGCCGGCAGTGCACGCCCACTTCGCCCAGCACATCGAGGCAGCGGCGCGGCAGGGTTTCGAGTCTGTCGCCTCGGTTCCCGATCGCCCCGCCATCGAAGCGTTGATTGGCGCGGCGTTCTGGGCGAGCCTGCGGCGCGAGGAAAATTACATCCCGCGCATTTCGCTGGCCTGGCTGACGCCGGACGAGGTCCCGCACCCGATGATTCTGGCCGAGCCGCTGCCGCTCGATCCCGGCATGCTGGCGAAGGTGGCGCCGGCCGTTGAGCGGGCCGGAATTCATCTCGGCGTGGCGCGCCTCGGCGGCGAACTGCGGGTCTGGGGCACGACCCGCACCATTCCGCGGTTCTGCATGGTCCTCGAAGTCGCGGCGCCGGGCCTGCTCGTCGTCAAGCATCACCGCGAGGAATCAGGAAAGTTCGTCAACGTCGTGGTCCTCGAGGGCGACCAGATCAAGGTGGTCGACGAACACGCATCGAGTCTGCCGGACTGTCCCGATCTGCTGACGTCGCTGCTCGGATTCGACTCGCCCGCCTCGTGGGGCGGGACCAACGTGCTGGTGCAGCTGGCGGTCTCGATGCGCGCGCACGGCCGCGGCGGCGCGCTGCTCGTCGTGCCGGCAGACAGCGACGCCTGGCGCGCCTCGATCGTGCAGCCGATTCGATATGCCGTGTCGCCGGCCTATGCGGCGCTGGTCGGCCTGATTCGCGACACCAAAGCGGAGCCGGGGCTGGAGGCGCAGGCGGCCGTCGGCCGGGCGATCGACGCCGTCGCCGGACTGACCGCGGTCGACGGCGCCGCCATCATCACCGATCGGCACGAACTGCTCGCCTTCGGGGCGAAAATCGCCCGGCGGAAAGGCTCATCGCTGGTCGAGCAGGTGACGGTGACGGAGCCGATCGTGGGCGGGGTGGCCGCGGTCGTCCATCCGACCCAGCTTGGCGGCACCCGGCACCTCTCCGCGACCCAGTTCGTCCACGATCAACGCGCCGCGATGGCGCTGGTCGCCTCACAGGACGGGCGCTTCACGGTGTTCGCCTGGTCGCCGTGCGAGGAGATGGTCCACGCCCACCGCGTCGAAGCGCTGTTGATGTAGGGACCAAGGACGACCAGGGACCAAGGACGACCAAGGACCAAGGACGACCAAGGACCGAGGACGACCAAGGACCAAGGACGACCAAGGACCAAGGACGACCAGGGACCAAGGACGGACCAAGCACCAAGAACCAAGGACCAGGAGTCACCACGCCGGCGGCGGCCGCTCGGGCGCCGGCCGCACCGACTCGGGTGCGGCGAGCTCGCTGCGGAACGCCGATCCGAACATCTCCCATGCGGTCAGGAACAAGGCCGCCAGAATCGGGCCGACGATGAAGCCCATCGCGCCGAAGACGAGCAGGCCGCCCAGCGTCGAGAAGAAGATCATCAGCTCGTGCATCTGGGTGTCGCGGCCGACCAGGATCGGCCGCAGCACGTTGTCGACGCTGCCTACTCCCAGGCCGCAGAATATCGCCAGGCCGACGCCGCGCCAGACCTCGCCGGTCGTGACCAGGACGATCGCCGTCGGCACCCACACCAGCGCGCCGCCGATGCCCGGGATGATCGACAGGACCGCCATCATCGCGCCCCAGAACAACGCGCCGTCGATGCCGACCGCCCAGAACGCCAGCCCGGCGAGCGTCCCCTGCGCGACGCCAATCAGCACCGATCCCTTCAGCGTCGCCCGGGTCACGGAGACGAACCGCTCGATCATCCGCTCCTTGTCGCCTTCCGACAGCGGCAGGTAGGCGAGCGCACTGCGCAGCAGACCCGGCCCGCCGATCAGGAAGAAGAACATCGTGTAGAGCATCACGATGAACTGGAAGAAGAAGACCGCCGTCGCCACCGTCGTCGCCGAGATCGATTTGACGAGCAGCGAGCCGGTGTTGCCGACCAGCTCGCCGGCCTTGGCGAGGATCTGCTCCCGGTACGGCTCGATGCGGTCGAACCCCGGCACGGAACGCAGCCGGGTCGTCAGCTCGCCCGGTTCCTTGATCATCCGCTGCAGGCGCGGCCGGACGTTGTCGCTGACGCGCAGCGCCTGGTTGGCGATTGCCGCCATCACCGCGCCGAGCGGAACCAGGACCAGCGCCAGCAGCAGGACGATGGTGGTGAGCGACGCCAGGACCTGGCGTCCGCCGAGCAGGTGCCGGAGCCGCCGGTAGGCGGGGTACGCCGCCCCGGAGAAGATCGCCGCCATCAGGATGGTCAGGAGAAACGTCTGGATCATCGCGACGAACGCGATGGTGACCCCGACGACGAGCACGATCAGGAACGCCTGGCGGAAGCGGATCTCTCTCATGAGCCGATGGCGAACAGGCTGCGGTCGGTTCGGATGTACCAGCGGCCGTCCACCAGCGCCGGCGAGGCGAGCGTGCCCTCGCCGATCCGGTTGACGTGCAGCAGCTCGAACGTGGCGCCGGCGCGGATCACGAACGTCTCGCCGTCGTCATTGGTGAAGAACAGCTTGTCGTCAACGGCGACCGGCGACGCGGAAAACCCTTCGCGCCGCGCGATCCCGAGCCGGCCCTGCCAGACGCCTTGACCGCTCACCGCGTCGAGACACGTGACGATGCTCGCCATGTCGTTCACCATGTAGATCGACTGGCCGTGCAGGATCGGCGAGGGCACGAACGGCGACCCGCGCGGACTGGTCCAGACCAGGTGGCTCCGCGTGACATCGCCGCTGCCGCCGGGGCGGATGGCCAGCGTCGGGCCGGCGCGCCCGGACGAGCAGTAGACCATGCCGTGTCCCACGACCGGCGTCGGAATCACCTCTTCGTTGCTGCCACGGCAGCGCCACAACTCGCGGCCGGTGTCCGGATCGTAGCCGTAGACCGTGTTCTGGCTGTTCACGATGATTTCATCGTGGTCGCCGACCCGGACGGCCACCGGGGTGCCCCAGCCGACGCTGGCGCTGCGGCCGGTCTTCCAGATCGTCCGCCCGGTCCGCGTCTCGAACGCCGCGATGAACGAGTCGGAGAACTGGTCCTGGTAGAGAATCAGCCGATCCTTGTAGAGCAGCGGCGATCCGGCCGTGCCGTGGTAGGCCTGCATCGGGCCGACGTCCTGCTGCCAGACGATGGTGCCGTCGAGATCGACGGCGAGCAGGCCGCGGGCGCCGAACGACACGTAGACGCGTTGGCCGTCGGTGACCGGGGTCGCGGACGCGTGGCCATTCTTGAAATGCGTCGACCCGCTGCGTCCGGCCGGCGCGAAGGCCTCCCAGAGCCGCGCGCCGTCGCCGCGGCGGAACGCCACCAGGGACACGCGCCGTCCATTGTCGTACGCCGTCGACAGGAAGACGCGATCGCCCCAGACGATCGGCGACGAGTTGCCGCGGCCCGGAACCGGCGTTTGCCACCGGACGTTCTGCGTCGGAGACCAGGTATCCGGGTAGCTGCCGGCCGGGGCGTCGCCCTGGCCCGATGGCCCGCGCCAGCGCGGCCAGTATTTGGCCCCTTCACCGGCGACCTGGATCATCTCGACGGGAGCCGGCTGACCGAGGACCCGCCGCGACGGCCACAGCATCGCGCCGAGCGTCCCGAGCACGGCGCGGCGTGAGAGGGCGGGCGCCGCGGCGTTCAGGAATGGTGCGCCCACTAGCCCTCCTGGTCGGGAAACCGCTGATGCAGCTTGACCGCGGGGCCGATGCCTCGCACCCGCAGATTGATCATCTCCACGAACACGGAAAAGCCCATCGCAAAATAGATGTAGCCCTTCGGCACGTGGGCGCCCAGACCGTCGCCGATCAGCGAGACGCCAATCAACAGCAGGAACGACAACGCCAGCACCTTGACCGTGGGATGGCGATTGACGAAGCCGCTGATCGGTTCGGCGGCGAACATCATGATGGCGACCGCGAGCACGACGGCGGCGACCATGACGCTGACGTCGTCGGCCATCCCGACCGCGGTGATCACGGAATCGAGCGAGAAGACGATGTCGAGCAGCATGATCTGGACGATCACCGCCATGAACGAGGGGGCGATGCGCGCGGTGCCATGCTCCTCCTCGCCTTCGAGGCGGTCGTGGATCTCCATCGTCGCCTTCGCCAGCAGGAACAGGCCGCCGCCAATCAGGATCAGGTCGCGGCCGGAGATGCCGCGGCCGAAAATGGTGAAGAAGGGCGCGGTGAGGCGGATGATCCAGGCAATCGACAGCAGCAGCAGGATCCGCATCAGCATCGCCGCCAGCAGCCCGATCCGGCGCGCCCGCGGCTGTTGGTCGTGCGGCAGCTTGCCCGACAGGATCGAAATGAAGATGACGTTGTCGACGCCGAGGATCACCTCGAGGAAGGTCAACGTGACGAGGGCCAGGAGACCTTCAGAGCTGAGGAACGCGTCCATGGCATCTCACGATAGCAGAAGCCGGCCGCCCCGCCGTTCTGACGAAGGGCGGCCGGGGCGCGCGCCAGGGGCTATGGCCGCGGCGATCGAATCCGCGGCGAGTTGCCGACCTGTTCGTACCAGAAGCCGTCGGCCGGCCGGTCGAGCCTGAGGAGGTAAAGGCTGTCCGGCTCCGCGCGGGCGAGGCTGCCCGACGCCACGACGCGGTCGCCCGGCTTGAAGGTGGCGGCGGTGACGCCGATGGCGGCCAGCTCGCCGCGGTTGTCCATCTCGAGCCGCCACTGCTGCGTCTTGCCGGTGTTGTCCCTGACCTCGATGAACAAAAAAGGATGCGGGTTGATGAGTTGAAACTGCGTGACGCTGCCTTCGACGGTGACTTTCCGCTGGCCATCGTAGATGCTCGAGATCGAGTGGTGGGCGGCGGCAGAAGCGGCCATGGCGAGTGCGGCGGCGATCGACAGCATCGATCGGGTCATGACAGACAACGGGATCGATTATATAAGGATTCCAAAAAGAGCAGCGGTTCAGTTAGCCTCTTGCAGATGGCATCCGCGTATCCAATCGAGCCGCCCGTCCCGCCGATGCTGGCCAAGATCGCCGGGCAGCTGCCGGTCGGCGCGTTCCTGTATGAACCGAAGTGGGACGGGTTCCGCGCCATCGTCTTTCGCAGCGGATCCGAGGTGTTCATCCAGAGCCGCGATCTCCGGCCGCTCGATCGCTACTTTCCGGAGCTGCACGAGGCGCTTGGCGCCAATCTGCCGGCCGATTGCGTGATCGACGGGGAGATCGTCATCGCGACGCCGCACGGGCTCGACTTCGAGGCGCTCCAGCTCCGGCTTCATCCGGCCGCGTCGCGGGTGGCCAGGCTGGCGAAGGAGATGCCGGCCGCCTTCGTCGGGTTCGATGCCCTCGCCGCCGGTGGCCGCGATCTGCGCGCGGTACCGCAAGCGGAGCGCCGAATGGTGCTGGAAGAGGCGCTGGCCGGCGCCGCGCCGCCGATCCACCTGACGCCGATGACCCGCGATCGGGCGGTGGCGGAGGAGTGGCTGGCGCGCTTCGAGGGGGCGGGTCTCGACGGCGTGATGGCCAAGTCAGAGGATGGGATCTACGAGCCGGGCAAGCGGGCGATGATCAAGGTCAAGCACGCGCGGACCGCCGACTGCGTCGTGGCCGGCTTTCGCTGGCACAAGACCGGAAGGGACGTCCTGGTCGGTTCGCTGCTGCTCGGCCTCTACGACGACAACGGCGCGCTGCATCATGTCGGCGTCACGTCGGCATTCACCATGGCGGTGCGCAGGGAGCTGACGAACGAGCTGGCGCCGCTGCGCGACCGGGCGCTGGAGGCGCATCCGTGGCGCGAGTGGGCAGACGCGGGGGGCGGCGACGGCACGCGGATGCCGGGCGGCCAGAGCCGGTGGAGCGCGGGCAAGGATCTGTCGTGGGAGCCGGTGCGGGTGGAACGGGTGTGCGAGGTCAAATACGATCACATGCAGGGGGCGCGGTTCCGCCACGCGGCGGTTTTTCTGCGTTGGCGCCCGGACAAGCCGCCCCCCGAGTGCCGCTACGATCAGCTCGAAGTCACGCCGGCCTACGAGCTGGCGAAGGTGTTCGGCGCTTAGGAATTCGTCCGAGTGAGTCCACTCACCAAGGAGTTCTGGCCATGTTCAGAGCCATCAGTGTCGTCACCGTGTTGTTGAACGTCTGGACGATCGGGGCTGCTTCGGCGCAGGAGCATCAGCATGCCACCGAGAGCGCCACCCCGGTCAGACTGATGAGCGGTCTTGGCTCCCATCACCATCGCATCACCACCAGTAAACCACAGGCGCAGCGGCTGTTCGATCAGGGACTGGTGCTGCTGTATGGCTTCAATCACGGGCAGGCGATCCGGATGTTCCAGCGCGCCGCGGAGCTCGATCCCAAGGCGCCGATGCCGCTGTGGGGGATCGCGCTCGCCTACGGTCCGAATATCAACGACTTCGAAATGGACCGTGAACGCGCCAGGACCGCCGACGAGTACGTGCGGAAGGCGCAGGCGGTTGCCGCCAACGGCACCGCGCGCGAGCGCGCCTATATCGACGCGTTGTCGAAGCGTTACTCGAGCGATCCGGCGGCCGACCTGAAACAGACCCAGGTCGCCTACAAGGATGCGATGGCGGCGCTGGCGCGGCGGTATCCAGCCGACCTCGATGCGCAGACGCTCTACGCCGAGAGCCTGATGGATCTCCGGCCGTGGCAGCTCTGGACGCGGGACGGGCAACCGGCGGATGTCACCGGCGAGGTGGTTCGGGTGCTCGAATCGGTGTTGAAGCGCAGTCCGCTGCATCCTGGCGCGAACCACTACTACATCCACACCATGGAGGGATCGCCCGAGCCCGGCAAGGCACTGGCCTCGGCGCGGCGGCTGAGGACGCTGGTCCCCGCGGCCGGCCATCTGGTCCACATGCCGGCGCACATCTACGCCAGGACGGGGCAGTTCGTCGCGTCCGCCGACAGCAACGCGGCGGCGGCGGCGATCGACGAGCGCTTCATGCAGCGGACGCAGACCCGCCGCGGGATGTATCCGCTGATGTATTACAACCACAACGTCCATTTCGAGTCGTACGCCGCGAGCATGGCCGGCCAGTTCGGGCGCGCCAAGCGGAGCGCCGACAAGCTGAACGCGAACGTGACGCCGTACATTGCCGAGATGCCGATGCTCGAGGCATTCGTGCCGCAGCAGTACTACGTCCTGCTCCGGTTCGCCAGGTGGGACCAGCTGCTCGCCCTGCCGGCGCCGCCCGCATCGCTGACGCTGACGACCATTGTCTGGCACTACGCGCGGGCAGCGGCGTTCGCCGCCAAGGGGAACGTCGCCCGGGCGCGCGAGGAACAGCAGGCGTTCGTCCAGGGGGCGGCGATGGTCCCGCCGGACACGCCGGTCGGCACCCTGAACACCGCCGGGCAGTTCTTTGCCGTCGCCCGGCCGCTGCTCGAGGGGAGGATCGCGGCGGCCGCCGGCGATCTGCCGGCCGAGATCGAGCGCTACCAGGCCGCGGTCGCCGCCGAAGACCGGCTCGCCTACGACGAGCCGCCGACCTGGTACTATCCGGTCCGCGAAACCCTTGGCGCGGCGCTGCTGGCGAGCGGCCGGGCCGCGGAAGCGGAGCAGACGTTCCGCGCCGATCTGACATACAACCCGCGCAACGGACGATCGCTGTTCGGCGTGTGGCAGAGCCTCCAGGCGCAGGGGAAGAAGACGGCCGCGGCGCGCGCCCGCGCGGAGTTCCAGCGCGTCTGGACGGTCGCCGACGTCAGGCTCAAGCTCGCGGATTTGTAGATCGCCCCGAAAAGGGGTCGGGAGTAAATCTTTTTGCCCAGTCGGAACAATGCTCCCGACTCATTTCTTGCTACCGTCGGCTACCGCCCAGTCGTCCGGCGCATCATCCGGATCGAGCGGCTCCTGCGCCGGCCGCATGTCGGCCGGGACGTGCTCCAGGTTGACGCGGATGCGCGTCCAGGTGTGGAAGCGGCCACGCATCGCATCGACCAGGACGTCGGCCGGCTCCAGATGCGCCGCGGCGTCGGGATGACGCGTCCGCCAGCGCTCCAGCCCGGCGAGCGCCGCGTCCTTGCGCTGGGCGCGGGCGATTTCGATCAGCGGGACGGTCGGCGTGCGTCGGCGCGACGGCTGGACCCGCGCCGGCTCGCCGGCCTGCTTCCGGTAATGCGGCGGCCATGGTGCGTCGCCCAGCCCGTCACGCTGTTGACGCGCCGACAGCTCGAGCAGCGGTTCGAGTGAGCCGGGGTGCTGGTCCATCGCGGCATGGCGGTGCCCGAGCTCGGCGAAGCGGGCCGGCATGGTGGCGAGCGTGAAGTCGGCCGGGTCGCAGGTGTCGATCTCCTCCCAGGTCAGCGGCGCCGACACGCGTGCGTCAGCCGTCGGCCGCACCGAGTAGGCACCGGCAATCGTCCGATCCTTGGCGTTCTGGTTGTAGTCGAGGAACACACCGTGCCGTTCTTCCTTCCACCACTTGCTCGTCACCAGGCCGGGCGCCCGCCGCTCGACCTCTCGCGCCAGGGCGAGTACCGCACGGCGCACCTCGTCGAAGGCCCAGCGCCGCTCGATGCGCACGTAGATGTGCATGCCGCGCGACCCTGACGTCTTGGGCCAGCCGACCAGCGCGAACTGTTCCAGCGTTTCGTGGACCACGTGCGCGACGTCGCGGACCTGCGGCCAGGCGACGCCGGGCACCGGATCCAGATCGACCCGCAGCTCGTCGGGATGGTCGAGGTCGTCGGCGCGGACCGGATGTGGGTGCAGCTCGAGACAGGCCAGGTTGGCCATCCAGAGCAGCGCCGCCGGTTCCCGCGGCACCACTTCTTCCGCGCTGCGGCCGGAGGGAAAGCGCAACGCGACCACCTCAATCCACGCCGGACGCGACGCCGGGGCGCGCTTCTGATAGAAAAACTCGCCGCCGGTGCCGTTGGGATAGCGCACCAGCACATTGGGCCGACCGCCGGCGCCGGCCAGCGCGCCTTCTGCGACGGCAAGGTAGTAGTGCGCGAGGTCCAGTTTGGTGTGACCGGTCTGCGGGAAGAGCACCTTGTCCGGATTCGAGATCGCCACCTCGCGTCCGCCGATGGTCAGGAGTGCGTGTTCAGCGCGAGGCATCTAACTGCAGAATGCGAGGGCGGAATGCAAAAGCGTTCACTCTTCCGACATTCTGCAATTCATTCTGCACTCATCACTTTGCATTCTGCAATTCCGCCTATCTCTCCAACTGTCCCTCCGACGCCGGACCGATATCGAACGAGGAGCCCGCGAACACCTGCCGGCCGTCCGGCAGCTTCACCGTCCGGGCATTCGCATTGGTCGGGGACAGCTTGGAGCGGAAACCGGTGATGGTAACCACGTGGCCGGCCTTGAGCGAGTTCCGGTTCCATCCCCTTCTCATCAGGCCGTTCGGCGGACCGAGCTCGCAGTCCCAGTTGACGACCTTGCCGCTCTCGTCCTTGACGTCGATGTAGATGCGGGCATGCGGGTTCAGCCATTCCAGCTTGGTCACGGTGCCGACCAGGGTGATCGGCTTGTCGGCGTCGTACTCCGCCGCGAACGCATGATGCGCGCGCACCGGAGCCGCCGGCAGCATCACGCCCAGTGCCGCCGCGGCGACGATCAGATCCCTGACTTTCATATGTACACTCCTTGCTCAGCGCGAGCATAATACGCTGGTTCGAGAGAGGCTGAAATGAACAAATCGATTGCCACGGCTGGGCTGATCGCGATGGTCGCCATCGCCTCGCCGTCGCTGCTGGCGCAATGGAAATCGTATCCCTCGGCCGGAGTTCCGCGGCTGCCGAATGGTGAGCCGAACCTGACTGCGCCGGCGCCGCGGACCGCCGACGGCAAACCGGATCTCTCAGGCCTCTGGCGGGGCGGGGCGCCCGCCGCGCCGGCCGGCCAGCCGGCTGCTCCAGCTGCGGCCGCTGCATCGGCCGGTCCGCCGCTGGCGACCTTCCGCGACGTCGGCGCCAATCTCAAGGAGGGCCTGCCGCTGACACCGTGGGGGGCCGACGTGCTGAAGCAGAGGAAGGCCGACAACAGCAAGGACAATCCCGAAGCGCACTGCCTGCCGATGGGGATCGTCCAGTTTCATACCCAGGGGGCGCCGCGCAAGTTCTACCAGACGCCTGGCGCGTTGATCATCCTGTACGAAGCCAGCTCCGGCGTCCGGCAGATCTTCACGGACGGCCGGCCGCTTCCCGACGACGACCCTCAGCCGTGGTGGTACGGATACTCGACGGGAAAGTGGGAAGGCGACACCCTGGTCGTGCAGACGACCGGCTTCCGCGACGATGGGTGGCTCGATATCTGGGGCACGCCGTTGACGTCGACCGGTAAAGTGACGGAACGGTTCCACCGGGTGAACTTCGGACGGATGGACATCGACATCACCGTCGAGGATCCCAAGGCCTACACGAAGCCGTGGACCGTCCGATCGGTCCAGCAGATCATGGTGGACACCGAGCTGATCGAGTTCATCTGTCTGGAGAATCAGCGCTTCGGCCAGCAGTAGCGCGTGCGGGACCAATCTTTCTGTACCTGGCGTCCGGCTTCAGCCGGACTAGAGGATCGATCCGCTGAAGCCGGACAGTACGTACGGTGGACCTGAAGTAGTGCAGACCGTCAGGTCTGCCAGACACGGCAGCCTCAAGGCCTGCACTGCAACTGATCTCTTGTGCTACGTGCGGACCGGCTCCGGCCAGACCACCCGGCCGTCGACCGCGATCGAGGTCACCATGCCCGGGTCGAGCGTCATCCGGACGCCGCGTTCCGGCGACAACAGCTCCTCCGGCTGGAGATCGCGGACCCGGTAGAACACCAGCTGACCGTCCTCCATCCCCGCCGCGCTCATCCCGCCGAACCCCACGCGGGCGACGCCATCGCTCACCTCCGAGAACACGATCTGATCGGTCGGCAGGTTCACTTTGCGGCCGTCGGCGAAGACGACAGCGGTTCCCGGCGGGCCGTTGCGCAGGATCGGCAGTTTCGACACGAAATCGGGCTGCCGGGAGACACTGGTGCCGGGCACGAACTCGATCAACAGGGGGTAGGCCGTCGTCATCGTGTTCGATCGTAGTGCCTCTGCTACAGTGTGCGGCATGAATCGGATCTGGCTGGCGAGCGGCGTCGTCGCGATCTGTCTGCTCCAGGGCGCCTGGGTGGTTTCGACACAGACCCAGAAACCGGCCGGCCCGCTGCGCATCGAGAAGGTCAAGGGCGACCTCTACATGATGTCGGGCGAGGGCGGGAACGTCGCTGTCTACGTGACGCGCGAGGGCGTCGTCCTGGTCGACGACATGTTCGATCGCAACCACGCGGACATCCTGGCCCAGGTGAAGTCGGTGACCGGCCAGCCGCTCAAGTACGTCCTGAATACCCACCAGCACGACGATCACGCCGGCGGCGATCTCAAGATGCTGCCGATCGTCGAGGTGATCGCCCATCGGAACGCTCGCGCCAACCTCGCCGATATCAAGCAGCCCTACTACGAAGACACGCCGGGCACGCCGATCGGCCTGCCGCGCGTGACCTTCTCCGACGAGGTGTCGGTATTCCTCGGCGGCAAGGAGGTCCGCGCCAGGTACTTCGGCCGCGGTCATACCAGCGGCGATGCCATCGTCTACTTTCCGGACCTGAAGGTCATTCACACCGGCGACTTGTTTCTCGGCCGGCGGGCAGGACGGGGCGGGGCGCCGGCCGCAACCCGGCCGCCCGGAGTGAATATCTATGTCGACTACGCGCAGGGCGGCAGTTTTCTCGACTGGACGAAAACCCTGGACGGCGCGCTGACCCTCGATTTCGACACCGTGATCCCGGGCCATGGGCCGGTGTCGACAAGGGCCGACGTCGTCAGCTTCCGGACCGATCTGGAGACGATGCGCAATCGTCTGGCCGGCCTGGTCAAGCAGGGCGCGAGCAAGGACGATTTCGTCAAGACGCTGGAAACCGACTACGGCTGGCGGGCGACCGGTTGCCCGGCCAGTCCGCCGACGGCGGGATGCCTGCAATTCCAGCAGGCGGACGCGATGATCGCCGAGCTGAGGCGATAAAAGGGTCGAGGCCACGTGTACGACGGGGACTGGCGACTTCGTCTGACGCAGCTGTTCCGTCAGCCGGCTGGGTCCGCTCCGTGGCGCGTGCCGGCCAACGTCTGGGGGCTGGGTATCACCAGCCTGCTGACCGATGCATCGTCGGAAATG
Organism: Acidobacteriota bacterium; assembly: GCA_039931615.1. Lineage (GTDB taxonomy): Bacteria > Acidobacteriota > Vicinamibacteria > Vicinamibacterales > CAVVIG01 > JAHFUI01. Next base: position 84,245 of record JBDTRR010000002.1, on the reverse strand, counting down.
GTCCTCAGCGTCCTGCCCGCCTACCTGGTGATCTCCGCCGGCCTGGCGCCGCTCGGCTTCGGCATCGTCACCGGCCTGCACGCGGGCGGCCCGATCCTGATCACCTGGCTTGGCGGCGTGGTCGCCGATCGGTCGCGGCGTTCGAAGCTGACGGCCGGTGTCGGCTACGCGCTGTCGGCGGCGTGCCGTCTTGGCTGGTGGGCGATCCCGGGCCGCACCGTTGCCGCGTTTTCGATCCTGATCGTCGGCGATCGGATCGGGAAGGCGATCCGGACGGCACCGCGCGACTCGATGATCTCGCTGAGCGCCCGGCGTGAGCAGCTGGCAACCGCGTTCGGCGTTCACCGCGCCCTCGACGCGGCCGGCGCGGCGCTCGGCCCGCTCGCCGCGTGGCTGGTGCTGTGGCGGATGCCGCGCCGCTACGACGTGATCTTCTTCACGTCGTTCGTGGTGGCGGCGTTGGGCGTGGCGGCGCTGGTCCTGCTGGTGCAGGACAACCGGCGAGAGTCCGGGCACCGCGACGCGCAGTCGTTTCCGCCGGCGCTTCCATCGGCCTTTCCGTGGGCCGAGGGATTGCGGGTCTTCGTCGAGGCGCCGCTTCGCCGGGTGATCATCCTCGCGCTGGCGTTCGGCCTGGTCACGATCAGCGACGCGTTCCTCTACCTCCTCGTGGTTCAGCGCTCGCAAGCCGACGCTTTCTGGATTCCGCTGTTCTACACCGGAACCGCGGTGTCGTTCCTGATCCTGGCGATCCCATTCGGCTACCTCGCCGACCGGATCGGGCGGCGCGCCGTCTTCATCGGCGGGCACGCTCCGCTGCTGGCGGCGTACGTCGTGACGCTCGGCCGATTCGTGCCGTGGCCGTGGAATGCCGTCGCCGGCGTCCTGCTGCTTGGCGCCTACTACGCCGCCTCCGACGGCGTGATCGCGGGACTCGCCGGCGGGCTGCTGCCGGTTGACGGCCGATCGACCGGCTTCGCGTGGGTCGCGACCGCCGTCAGCGCCGGCAGATTGTGCAGTTCGGTGGTGTTTGGATTTCTCTGGACTGTCTATGGCGATGGGCCGGCGCTGATGATCTTCATCGTGGCGCTGGCCGGGGTGATGGTCGGATTTGCCCGGTTCGGCCGCGATGGCGAGGCGTCGTCGGGGCCGATCCGGGCAGGGCAGGGCGCGGCATGACGTTTCCCCTGACGGCGCGCCGGTTGTTCGTGCTGTTTTCCCTGGCGGCGGTGGCCGCCGTTGTCGCGTATGTGGCGCTGGTGCCTTCGGGGCCGGCGCCGGCAACCGATTCCACTCCGGCGGCCGCTGTCGTCGACCTCATCACGGCGGTTCCGGACGGTCCGCTGATCCTGTTTCGGGACGGATCGCCCGGGACATTTTTCGGGCGGCTGGCGATCGTGCGTCTGCCGCTGACCGACACCACGCGCCTGATCGCGCCGTTGTCGTGCGAGCGCGTCCATTACGCGTCGGGATGGGGCGTCTGTCTGATCACGGACGAGAGCCGCCTGCCGGTGCGGCATCGCGCCGACGTGTTCGACGCCTCGTTTGCCGTGCGGCACTCCTTTCCGCTGACCGGTCCGCCGATTCGTGCCCGCGTCGCGCCGGACGGCCGGCGTGCCGTGCTGACGGTCTTCGAGACCGGACATTCCTACGCCGATTCGTCGTTCTCGACCCGGACCGTGCTGATCGAGACGGCGAGCGGCCGCCGGATCGCCGATCTCGAGGAGTTCGCCGTGGAGAAGGACGGCCGGACGATCAAGTCGGCCGACTTCAATTTCTGGGGGATCACGTTCGCGCGCGACGGGGATCAATTCTTCGCGACTCTGAAAACCGGCGGCCTGAGCCACCTCGTGCACGGCTCGATCGATGCCCGGCGGGTTTCGGTCCTGCGCACCGGAGTCGAGTGCCCGTCGCTCTCACCCGACGGCACGACCCTGGTCTACAAGAAGCCGCTGGTCGGGGAGATCGGCTGGCGCCTGCACGCACTCGATCTCGCCGCCGGGACGGAACGCCCGCTCAATCAGGTCCGCCGCAGTGTCGATGACCAGGTCGAGTGGTTCGACGACACCCACATCGTCTATCACGATTCAGCATCGCAGGGGACCGGCGTCTGGGTGCTGTCGGTCGACGGCGTGTCCGAGCCGCGCCTGCTGCTGCCGCAGGCGTATTCGCCGGCGGTGCAGCGGTGATTGGTCGAAAAACGGCCGGCCTTCAAGCCTGCCGGAAGACGACGCGACGCTTCAGTGACACACCCCGGCGCCGGAGTCGCGGAAGCCCGCGCCTTCGACCGGGACGAACTCCCACTGATAGCCGCCACTGGACAGTGTGAACACCGCCACGCCCCAGACCGACGCGCGCGCTTCGCTGTTGGCGCGCACCTGCGGAAACTGATAGAGCGTGGCGCCGCCGGTGCCGACGATGAATTGGCGGATGCCGCGCTGGAAGTCGGGGCGCCCGTCCGGATCCTGCGGCGCGAAGCGCTCGTAGATGTGATCGTGCCCGTTGATCACCAGATCGACGTTCGCCTCGTAGAGCGTCCGCCAGACGTTGCGCAGGTCCGGGTTGTCGCCATTGGGACCGGAGGTGAAGAGCGGCCGGTGCCAGTAGACGGCCGTGCACAGCGACCGCGGGCTGACGAGCTCCTCCCGCAACCATTCCATCTGCGCCGAGCCGGGGACGGAGGAGATCTCGCTGTTCAGCGCAATCACCCGCCAGGGACCGACACCGTAGCTGTAGTAGCCGGCGCCGCCCGGCCCGGCTCGATCGCCAAAGAACGCGTAGTAGCCGGCGCCGCCGGTTTCGTACTCATGATTCCCGGGCACCGGCCGCGTCCGCGCCCGATGCCGGCCCCACGTCGGCTCGTAGCAGTTCCGGAACTCATCAGCCGTCCCCCGCATGTAAGCGTTATCGCCGGTCGTGAACACCGTGCCGGCAATCCCATCGAGTAGACGTGCTGTCTGCGCGGCCCCGCCGGTGGCGCACATGCCGATGTCGCCGGCTCCGACGAGCACCCCGGGCGGGCCGAGAAGAACAGGAATCGGGACCGGCGCCGGCTCGACGGGAGGATTGTTTACCGCAGGCCTTGGCTCGGATGGAGCCAGTGGTGCGGATCTCCCGCAGGACGCCGCCAGCGCTGCCATGACGAGCAGTGACCACGCCACCTGGACACGTCGGAGGTTCAAACTCATCTGTCCTTGCAGGCCGGGTGTGGCAGCCAGGCCGAATTACACAAATGGTAATTTTATGACGTAATTGTATGCGTCTTTATACCTTACATAATCAAAGAGTCCTAATAAATCTACAGGGCAGCTGTTTGGATCGAGCCCAGCTGGCGTTTCTCTTGTAGGACAGGGAATCGCATGAACATTTGCCGGCTCTGCCATCCACACCGAAGGCGTGCAACGTTCTGTGGGCTTCACCGGTCAAACGTCCACGTGCCGAAGACGCTGCTGCTTGCTCTCGTCGCCGCGCTGCTGGTCGCCACCGGTTGTGGCGGGGCGTCCCCGATGGTGCCGGACGGAGCATCGCCTACGGCCGTCTCCATCCTCAGCGGGCAGGTACACGAGAGCGTCGTGTGGGGTGATCCTCCCCTCGCCGACGCGTTGATCGAAGTGACGGGCGCGAACGGGTTGAAGAAAACCGGCTTCAGCGACGACGACGGTTTCTATCGGATCGCCGCGGCGCCGGGCAGCGTGATCGTCACGGCGTCGAAGCCAGGGTTCGCGACCAAGGCATCCGAATTCATGCTGGTGACCGACACAACCTTGAACTTCAGCCTCATCCCCGACTAGCAACTCTCCCGCGGTTGGACTCGCCGGCCAATCTTTATCTACACTGACGCCGGCTCATCCGCCGTGAAGCAGATCGATCCTGTCGCCGGCACTCCCTTGTCAATCCAGCAGCGGTTCGCGGCCGCGCTCGCGGTCCTGGTCGAGCAACTGAAGGAGGACCGTTCGGTCCTGGCGGCGATCCTCTGCGGCAGTCTGTCCCACGACACCGTCTGGGAGAAGTCCGACATCGACCTGCTGCTCGTGACGATCGACGACCGCCTGGTGCAGCGCGGCGACGTCGCGCTGTTCGCGGACGGTCTGAACGTGCACGCCCTCCTGATTCCGCGCGCCGAGTTCCGCCAGACGGTCGCCGGTTCGATCAATCAGTCGTTCATGCACTCGTTGCTGGCCAGGGGCCGGCTTCTCTACAGCCACGATCAGACCATCGCCGATCTCTGCGCGGGATTGCCGGCGATCGGCGAGCGCGACACCCAGGTCCAGCTGCTGCGCGCGGCGATGCACGCGCTCGGTCCGATCGACAAGGCCCGCAAGTGGCTGGTGACGCGGAACGATCTCGATTACACGGCGCTGTGGCTGCTCTACGCGGCGACGCCGCTGGCGCGGATCGAGGTGATCGGCGCCCGCCTGCTGGCGGATCGCGAGGTGATCCCGCAGGCGCTGACGCTGAACCCGCCCTTCTTCAAGATGGTCTATGTCGACCTGCTGAATGCCCGGAAGACGCGCGCGCGCGTCGAAGCCGCGCTGGACGCCGCCGACCGCTACCTGGCGGATCGGGCGGCGACCCTGTTCCGGCCGGTGATCGACCATCTGCGCGAAGCCGGCGAAGCGCGATCGTGCACCGAGATCGAGGGCCACTTCACGCGCCACCTCGACGTCGCCGGTGTCACCGTGGCGTGCGAGTACCTGGCCGACCGGGGCGTGATTGCCAAGGCATCGGTGCCGGTCCGGCTGACCAGGAAGAGCAACCTGACGATGCAGGAACTGGCGTTTGCCTATGTCGACCACGCGTAGCGTTGCGCCCGCGATCAAAGCGCCGGCGGCCAGGAAAGCGGCCCCCCGCACCACCATTGCCGTCCAGGGCGCCCGCGTCCACAACCTCAAGAACGTCTCGCTCGACCTACCGCGCGACCGGTTGATTGTCGTTACCGGCCTTTCCGGTTCGGGCAAGTCGAGCCTGGCGTTCGACACCATCTATGCCGAGGGACAGCGGCGCTACATGGAGTCGCTCTCGAGCTACGCCAAGCGATTCGTCGCGCAGGTGACCAAGCCGGACGTCGACTTCGTCTTCGGCCTGTCTCCGGTCATCTCGATCGAGCAGAAGACGCTGACCAGCAACCCGCGCTCGACGGTCGGGACGATGACCGACATCGCCAGCTACCTCAACCTCCTGTTTGCCACCATCGGCGAGCCGCATTGTCCGCGGACCGGCGAGCCGACCCCGAGCCGGACGCCGGCGCAGATTCTCGAGGCGATCCTTGCCCTGCCCGAAGGCATCGAGGTCGAGCTGCGGGCGCCGGTGTTCAAGGTCTACGGCGAGGAACTGGACGTCGTCTTCACCGAGGTGCGGAAGAAAGGATGCCGGCGGCTGATCATCGACGGACGATCGGTGGACATCTCCGCCGAGGTCGATCTCGATCACTCGGCGGTCCGGGCCATGGACGCCGTCGTCGATCGGCTGGTCGTCAGCCGGAAGCAGGAGAAGGCGATCAAGGCCGGCATCGCCAGCACGCTTCTGGTCGGCGACGGCCTGATGCAGATCGAGGTGATCCCCGGCCAGGGCGGAACCGTTCCACGCCCGGCCCCTGCGAAGGCGGTCGAGGGCTTCTACCGGGGACTCTGCAGTCCGACGCACCACTTCGTCTATGGCGGGATCGCGCCCGAGTTTTTCGTGTTCAACAACCCGGAAAGTGCCTGCCGCACCTGCGGCGGCCTGGGTGTGGACAAGCTGACGCATCCGGACCTGCTGATTCCGGACCCGAAGCGCAGCATCATCGGCGGGTGCTTCGTCCGTGACGCGTTCAGATACAACCCCGATACCTGGGATGGCCGGGTGATGTACAGCCTGGCGAAGACGCTCAAGTTCCCGCTCGAGACGCCCTGGCGGGATCTGTCCGAACAGGTGCGCGCCGCCATCCTCTACGGCATCGACCCGAAGAAAATCACCCTGACCTCACCACCGGAGGCGAAGGTCAAGCGCGACGATCAGGAGGGCAAGGAGGTCGGTTTCGGGGGGATCGCGCGCCGCATCGAGCGCTACTACCGCCGCTACCGGCAGCGCGGCGAAGCCAGCTCCCGCATGGAGGCCTGGCTCGACAAGGTGATGGTCGAGCACACCTGTCCCGACTGCGCCGGCGCGCGGGTGCGCGCCACCAGGCTGCTCTTCACCATCGCCGGCAAGACCATCCACGACGTCGGACAGCTCAACTTCGACGAACTGCACGCGTTCCTCGGCACCATCAAACCGGCTGGCCGCGGCGCCGACGCCGGCCGCCAGGTGCTGAAGGAGATCCGGGGGCGGCTCGAACTGCTGCTCGGCATCGGGCTCGACTATCTGAACTTCAATCGCCGGTCGGGCACCCTGTCGGGCGGTGAATCGCAGCGCATCCGCCTGTCGACGCAGATCGGATCCGGGCTGATGGGGATGCTCTACGTGCTCGACGAGCCGAGCATCGGCCTCCACCCGAAGGACAACGTCAAGATGATCGCGACGCTGGACAGCCTGCGCGATATCGGCAACACGGTGATCGTGGTCGAACACGACGAGGACACGATCCGCGCCGCCGATCACGTCGTCGAGATGGGGCCAGGGCCGGGCGTTCACGGCGGCCGGGTCGTGGTGCAGGGCACGCTCGAGCAGGTGCTCGCCTGCGCGGCATCGCCGACCGGACAATTCCTGTCGGGCCGGCGGTCGATCGCGACGCCGGCGCGGCGGCGGAAGGGGAACGGCAAGACCCTGACGGTGCGCGGCGCGCGGGCGAACAACCTCAAGGCGGTTGACGTGCCGATCCCGCTCGGCATGCTGGTGGCCGTGACCGGCGCGTCCGGGTCCGGCAAGAGCACGCTGGTCAACGACATCCTCTACAAGGCGCTGTGGAAGCGGCTGGTGGACACGCGTACGCTGCCGGGCGATCACGACGCGGTCGACGGCCTCGAGCACGTGCACAAGGTCGTCAACATCGATCAGTCGCCGATCGGCCGCAACAGCCGGTCGAACCCCGCCACCTACGTCGGCTTCTACGACATCATTCGCGATCTGTTCACCCAGGCGCCGCTGTCGGTGGAGCGCGGCTACAAGCCGGGCCGATTCAGCTTCAACGTCAAGGGCGGCCGGTGCGAGGAGTGCCAGGGCGAGGGCGCGATCACGACACAGCTCTACTTCATGCCCGACGTCGAGGTCACCTGCGGGGCGTGCAAAGGAGCGCGGTTCAACAGCGAGACGCTGGAGGTCACGCTGCGCGGCAAGACCATCGACGACGTGCTGAACATGTCGGTCGAGGAAGGCGTGACGTTCTTCGCCGCCGAGCCGACGGTCCGCAAGAAGGTCGAGGTGCTGAACGACCTCGGGCTGGGCTACCTCACGCTCGGCCAGTCGGCGACGACGCTCTCCGGCGGCGAGGCGCAGCGGATCAAGATCGCCACCGAGCTGAGCACGCTGCAGCGGTCGAAGCACACGGTCTATATTCTCGACGAGCCGACGACCGGACTGCACCTGGCCGATGTCGAACGGCTGCTGGCGTCGCTGAACCGGCTGGTCGACGCCGGGCACACGGTGTTGCTGATCGAGCACCACATGGACGTGATCAAGACCGCCGACCACGTCATCGATCTGGGACCGGACGGCGGGCACGCCGGCGGTCAGATCGTGGTCGCCGGGACGCCGGAGGCCGTCGCCGCGTGCAAGGCCTCCCACACCGGCCGGTTCCTGAAGGCGCGGCTTCGCTAATCCTTGGTTCCTGGTCCTTGGTTCCTGGTCCTTGGTCCTTGGTCCGTCCTTGGGCCTTGGCCCGTCCTCAGGTCCTTGGTCTGCCCCAGCCCCCAGCCCCCAGCCCCCAGGCCCCAGGCCCCAGGCCCCACCAGGATTTACCGCGGCACCGCTTTCGCGTAGAGCTCGAGCGTCGACACGTTGAAGGCGCCGGCGACGCCGTGTCCGCCGCCGGGCGCCAGGTCGACGAAGCCGACTTCGTCCACCCTGGTCAGGTCCGGGCTGGCGACCTCGACGGTGGTGACGACCTTCATCGGATCCAGCTTGTGCCAGCGCATGCCGCCGAACCGCACCTCCTCCTGGATGTACTCGCCCTCGGTATCCATGGCCCGGCTCCCGGCGAGGTAGGTTCCGTCGGCGAGCTTGACGACCGGGTGGATGACATGGAGGGCCAGCGTCCGGACGATCGCCCGCAGCCGCGACAGCCCGGTCAGGTCGACGTAGTTCCCCTTGTCCCTGAGCATGATGGCCACCGGTGAGCTGACCACGCCGGTCCAGAGGTCGAAGCGCCCTTCGTGGGTGTAGACGCCGACGTTGCGCGCGTCCGTGCCGTACAGCTTGAGCTCGAGCCTGGGATTGGTCACCGCATCCTGGGTCGCGCGACGGTTCTCGTCGTTGAGCGTTCCGGTGTAGGGCGGCTGCTTCCAGTCCTCCTTGAAGAGCAGGGCCGGCCGCGCCGCCGGTTCGGCGACTGCACCGCGTCCACCTTCGCGTCCTCCGCCGCGTCCCCCCTCGCGTCCTTGGGGCTCGGTCCCACGGCCGCCGCCGGCCGGCTGCTGCGCCCGCGCCATCGATGTCAGTACGGCCAGACCGATCGCGATTGTCGTGATGCCGATATTCCTGCCGCGCTGCATAACGCCTCCTTTGGCGGAACGTCGGGCGCCATTCCCGGGATGGTGGAATATACCGCGTCACTGTCCCGCGTCTCTATACCACGTCTCTGGGCTTGCATCGGTCGAGGGCCGCAGAACAAGATGCCGTGCAGATGTCGATCGCCTTTCCCGAATGGGTCGAGCCGATGGCCGCCACCCTCACGCAGGAGCGCTTCTCCGGGCCCGAATGGATCTTCGAGCGCAAGCTCGATGGCATCCGTCTGCTCGCGTTCAAGCAGGGATCAGAGGTCCGGCTGTTCTCGCGCAACCGGTTGCCGCAGAACCTGCCGGCGGTCGCCGCCGCGATCGCCGGACTGCCGCCCGGCGACCTGATCCTCGACGGGGAGGTGACCTGGGAAGGCGGCACGGTCGACTATCACGTCTTCGACATCGTGTGGCTGGAGGGGCGCGACGTCACCCCGCTGCCGCTGGATCAACGGCGCGCCATGCTGGCCGCGCTGCCGCTCGGTCCGCCGCTCCAGCGCGTCGCCGCGCTCGACGATCCGAAGCCATGGGAGCGCGCCTGCCGTGATCGGTGGGAAGGCGTCGTGGCGAAGCGCCGCGATGCGCCGTACGAGCACCGCCGCTCGCCGCACTGGCTGAAGATGAAGTGCGAGTCCGCCCAGGAACTGGTCGTCGGCGGGTTCACCGATCCGCAGGGCGGGCGGGTCGGCCTGGGAGCGCTGCTGGTCGGCTACTTCGAGCCGGATGACACCGCATCCACGCCCGCGGACGCGGGCCCCGGGCGACAACTGGTGTTCGCCGGCAAGGTCGGCACCGGCTTCGATACGAAACTGCTGCTCGATCTTCGGGCCAGGCTGGACCGGCTGGAGATGCCGACACCGCCGTTTGCCAAAGCGGTCGGCCTGCCGCGCCTGCGCGCACACTGGGTGCGGCCGCAGCTCGTCGTGCAGGTCGCCTTCATCGAATGGACCAGGCACGGCAAGTTGCGCCACTCCCGGCTGCTCGGCGTCCGCACCGACAAAGCCGCGCACGAGGTCGTGAAAGAGACGTGATCACCCATCCAGAGAAGGTGCTGTTTCCAGACGAGGGCATCACCAAGGGCGATCTCGCTGCGTACTACGAAGCGATCGCGCCGCTCATGCTGCCGCACCTCCGCGCCCGTCCGGTGACGATGGAGCGATACCCGCGCGGCATCGCCGGACAGAGCTTCTGGCAGAAGGACGTGTCGAAGGGTTTTCCCGACTGGCTGCAACGCGTCGAGGTGCCCAAAAAGGGCGGCACCGTCCACCATCTGCTGGTCCGCGACACCCGATCGCTGCTGTGGATGGCCAATCAGAACACCATCACGCCGCATGTCTGGACCTCTCGTGCGCCCGATCTCTATCAGCCCGACATCTGTGTCTTCGATCTCGACCCGTCGCTCGATGAGCCCGACGTCATGCGCGCGGCGGCCCTGGCGCTTCGCGATCTGCTGAAGGAACTGGGCCTCCCAAGCTGGGTCAAGACCTCCGGCTCCAGGGGTTTCCACATCGTCGTGCCGCTCGACGGGAAGGCGGTTGTCGGTGACGTCGCTCGGTTCGCGCACGCGGTCGGGTCGGTGCTGGTCGGGCGCGATCCGGATCACCTGACGCAGGAGTTCAGCAAGGCCGATCGCGGACAGCGCATCCTGGTCGACACCGGACGCAACGGCTACAGCGCGACGTTCGCGGCCGCTTACGCCGTGCGGGCGAAGGCCGGCGCGCCGGTGTCGGCGCCGTGCACATGGGAAGAGGTGGAGCGCGGCGAGGTCGGCCCGCGGACGTTCACGCTCACCAACATGGCCGCACGGGTGGCCGCGGTCGGCGATCTGTGGGCGGACATGCGGCGGCGCGGGCGGTCGCTCGGCCGGGCGGCGAAACGGCTGGCTCAGTTGACGTAATGTTTCGACGACCGTTCGTTCTCGTTGCAGATGAACTCGATCGGCTCGTCGCCGGGGATCAGCCGCTGGTTGACGCGGACGGTCCACGGCCGCGTGTAGGACTTGGAATCGTCGATGGTGATGTCGATTTCCAACCGGCCGTAGTTGACCCGCCGGAACCGCTCGGTGATTTTGGCGGCGCTGGTGAACGGGCTGCCGGGCACATCCAGCCACCCATCGTCGCGAAAGCCGATGGTTTCGACCACCAGCGTATCGCCGTCCCACTTGCCGGCGGAGTAGCCGTACCACCATGGCTGTGGATCATTGCCGGGCAGGGGCCGGCCGTCGGTGAAGATCTGACGCAGGCCGTAGTTCGCCTCGTACATGATCACCAGGTCGTCCTTGGTGTGCACCACCTTGCGCGGCTGCGAGTGCGTGTGCAGCTGCATGAAGCCGATCGGCAGGCAATTGGCGTCGGGATTGTCCTTGGAGTTGGTCGCCATCCGTTCCTTGCGCAGCTCGGCGGCCCACGGCGTGAACGGCAGTCCCTCCTTGATGTTGGCGGCGATGTTGAAAAACGTCGCCACCGGCGGGGCTTCGCCAATCGACGGCAGCGCGGGACCGGGACGACCGCTCGGCGGGACCCGGCTCTCCCAGACACCCGAAAAGTCCGGCTTGCCGTTGGCCAGCCGCGGCGCCGGTGCGTTGAGATCCGGCTTGCCGTCAGCGGCGCGCGGCACGTCGGGGCGGACATACGCCGGCCACTGCGCCGAGAGCGACACCGACAGCAGGCAGGCGAGGGCGATGGCGCACGCGAATCTCATCGACGTCTCCAGCATGGGAAAAGGGGCGGTACCCCTTACATTCTGCACCGAAGGCCGCTGGCATGGGCAGCGGTATGATCACCGGGCCGGCTTGCTGGCTGATTGGAGGCGAACCATGCCGTACACATTCCCGTCTGGCCGCTCGACGCGCGCTGGCGCTCTCTTGCTGATCCTGATCATCGCGACCTCCACTACCGGCGCCATGCAGCAGGCGCCGGCCAGGTTTCATCTGCAGGAGGCGACCATCGCCAGCATCCAGCAGGCGCTCCGGGCCGGACAGATCACCACGGTCGGCCTCGTCGAGCTGTATCTGAAGCGGATCAAGGCCTACAACGGCAGGTGCGTCAACGAGCCGCAAGGCCTGCTCGGTCCGATCACGACCATCCCGCGCGCCGGCCAGATCAACGCGCTGGCGACGCTCAATCTGCGGCCGGCCGCACTGACGACCTGGGGATTCGACGCCCGGAAGGCGCGCAGCCTGACCGATCGGTCCGATGCCGCGCCGGAGATGCCGGACGCCCTGGAAGTCGCCGCCGCCCAGGATCGGCGGTTCCAACAGACCGGTACGCTGGTCGGCCCGCTGCACGGCGTGGTCATGGCCATCAAGGATCAGTACGACACCTTCGATCTGCGCACCACGTCTGGCGCCGACGCGCAATATGCGAACGACCGTCCGCCCGACGATGCGACGTTCGTCAAGCGACTGCGTGAGGCGGGGGCGATCATCCTGGCCAAGGCGAACATGGCCGAATACGCCACCGACGGCGCGCGCAGCTCCTATGGCGGCACCTTCTGCAATCCCTACGACACCGAGCGCGCCCCCGGCATGTCGAGCGCCGGGTCGGGCTCGTCCGTGGCGGCCAATCTCGTCACCTGCGCGATCGCGGAAGAAACCGTCGTCTCCATCCGCTGGCCGGCCGCCGTCAACAACGTCGTCGGCCTGGCGCCGACCCAGGAACTGGTCAGCCGGGACGGCATGATGGGCGCCGGTCTGAACACCCGGACCGGTCCGATCTGCCGCACCGTGCAGGATGCCGCCAGGGTGTTCGACGTGATCGCCGGCTATGACCCGAAGGACGAGCTGACGGCGTTCAGCGCCGGCCGGATTCCGCCGCAGCCCTACGCCAGTTTCGCCGCGGGGCAGCGCCTCGATGGCCTGCGCCTCGGCGTGATTCGCGAATACATGAACAAGAAGCTCCTGGCCAGGGCCGATGAGGAGAGCATCGACATCGTTGAACGGGCGCTGGGCGATCTCCGGTCTCTCGGCGCGACGATTGTCGATCCGGGGCCTGAGGGCGAATTGTTCCAAGGCTGCGTGACGCGTTATGCGCCTGAGCTCTACAACGCGGCGTTCGGCGCTCAGCGGCGGAATCTGTTTCCCGTCGACGCCGCCGGCCAGCCGGCCGGCGATCACATCGCGACGCTGCTGGAGATGGCCACCGACCCGGCGAAGGTCCCCCCAGGCCTGTCGCTGCGCACGTTGGGCGCGTCCGGCGCCCAGGGCGAAGGCAAGTACATGACCAACAAGTACCTGCGCGAGCGGGGCGATGCGAACATCAGGAGCAACGCCGATCTGATCAGCAAGGCGACGTTCTATCAGGATCCGAATTTTCCCGACCGGAAACAGCTGCGCGAGAACATCGAGCGCCAGGTGGGGCTCGACACCGCGGCGCGGCTGCAGGGCCGCTTCGCGCTGCAATCGATCGTCCTGCAGTGCATGCAGGAGCAGAAGGTCGACGCGCTCGTCTCACCGACCGCAAGCGTCCCGCCGCCCAAGCTGAATGGTCCGCGGGAGCCGAACGTCAACGGCCGTTCGCCGGTCGGCTGGTCGCTGCTGGGCCAGCAGGGCTTTCCAGTGATCTCGGTCCCGGCCGGCTTCACCACCGGGGTCTGGGATCGCGTTCGCGACGGCGCCGGCACACGGCTGGTCGGACCGGTCGCGGCCCGGCTCCCGGTCGGCATCGACTTCGTCGGCCGCCCGTTCGACGACGCGGTGCTGTTCCGCATCGCGTCGGCATACGAAGCGGCGACCCGACACCGCACCCCGCCGGCCGACTTCGGGCCGCTGGAGGCGGAGCCTTAGGGATGCGGGACATTAGGAATTATGAATTTCGAATTAGGAATGAATTAGGAAATTTCTAATTTCTAATTCCTAATTCCTAATTTCAAGACTCTCCGCCCTCGCCGTTCGACATCTGGCGCTTGAGCCAGGCGCGCGCGTGGGTCCAGTCGCTCTCCACCGTGCGCACCGACACGCCGAGGTGTTCCGCGACTTCCGGGGAAGACAGGCCGGAAAAGAATCGGAGGACGACGACCTGGGCGCCGCGCGGGTCGATCGCTTCGAGCCGGGTCAGCGCGGCCTCCAGGGTCAGCAGGTCCTCGATCGGCACGGCGGCGGTGGAGGCGGCCTTGATGAGATCGTCCAGCACCACGTTCTGAGCGCCGCCGCCGCGTTTCTGGCGCTTCTGGTGACGGCCGTGATCGACAAGCAGACGACGCATCGCCTGCGCGGCCAGCGCCAGGCCATGCGTGCGACCCTGCCACTGCGCGCCGCGGTCGTTCTGCAGGCGCAGCCAGGCCTCGTTGACCAGCGCCGTCGGCTGCAGCGTATGATTCCGCCGCTCCCGACCAAGGTAGCGGCGCGCCACCCGGCGCAGTTCGCCGTAGATCACCGGGAACACTTCCTCTTTCGAACCGGCTCCCTTCGTGGTCATCTCTGCGAGTCTACCCGACCTGCCGAGGTCGGGATGCACCCTCCTACGTCGCCCCTGTTGATCCGTAGTCCGACTGAAGTCGGACGCCACGTACGATTCTGCCTTGATCCGTAGTCCGACTGAAGTCGGACGCCACGTACGATTCTGCCTTGATCCGTAGTCCGACTGAAGTCGGACGCCACGTCGATTCTGCCCCCCTCGTACGTGGGATCCGGCTTCAGCCGGATTGTCCCGAAAGTCACGCCACCTACGAGTCTGGAATGTGGGGTCCGGCGTCATCACGGCCAATTTCGGGTCGGTTGCGGGGTTTTCCGCCCCTTGTCGCGTTAGCAGGACATGACCCGGTCCATGGCGACGACGATGATTTGCGCGGCGGCCGTGATGGCGCAGTTCGTCGGCGGCAAGGCCGCCCGCGATGCGCTGTTTCTGACCTCGCTGGACTTCACGGCGCTTCCGGCGATGCTGATCGCGACCTCGGTCTGCTCGCTCCTGCTGGTGGCCGCCAACGGGCGCGGCGGGCGCCGGATGGCCCCGGCCACCCTGGTGCCGGCATCCTTCGTCGCCAGCGGTGTCCTGTTCCTCGGCGAATGGCTCTTCCGCCCCTCGTCGCCGACGGTCGCCGCGGTGGTCATCTACCTCCATGTCTCCGGCGCGGGCCCGCTGCTCGCCTCAGGCTTCTGGCTGATCGCCAGCGAGCGCTTCGATCCCCGGACGGCGAAGAAGCGCTTCGGCCAGATCGCCGGCGCCGGGACGCTCGGCGGTCTCCTGAGTGCGCTGCTGGCGGAGCGGATTGCCGCAGTGTTCGGCGTCCCCGCGATGCTGCCGTTTCTCGCCGTCCTGCAGTTTTTCAGTGCCTGGCTGGTGCGCCGGGTGGCGCTGGAATCGCCGAGGGCGGGCGGTCCGGAATCGATCGACGACGGCCCTCGCGCCGCGGCGCCGGCCCGCTCCGGTCTGCGGGTGATTGCGGAGGCGCCGTATCTGCGCAATCTCGCGGCCCTGGTGCTGCTTGGCACCACGGGCGCCGCGCTGGTCGACTATCTCTTCAAGGCGCAGGTCCTCCAGACCTACGGCCGAGGCGACCATCTTCTTCGCTTCTTCGCCCTGTATTACGCCGCCACCAGCCTCATCACCTTCGTCGTGCAGCTGTCTTCGAGTCGCGCCGCCCTCGAACGGTTCGGCCTCGGCGTGACGGCGGCTACGCCGTCCTGGGCGCTGCTGGCCGGCAGCCTCGCCGGGCTGGTCGTGCCCGGCCTGGGCAGCCTGATCGCCGCGCGCGGCGGCGAGTCGGTCTTCCGCAGCTCGCTCTACCGGGCCGGCTACGAGCTGTTCTATACGCCGATTCCGGCGGCGGAGAAGCGGGCGGCCAAGTCGCTAATCGACGTCGCGTTCGATCGCCTGGGCGACGCCTTCGGCGGCGGCCTGGTGCGGCTCGCGGTGGTGCTGCTTCCCGCCGTCCAGTCGTCGGCCATTCTCTGGCTGGCCATCGTCTGCTCGGCCGGCGCTGTTGTCGCCGCCAGCCGCCTCAATCGCGGCTATATCGGCACGCTCGAGACCAGCCTGGTCAACCGCGGCGGCGGCAGCGTCGACGGCTTCGTCGAGGACGGTTCGAACCGGACGCTGATGCGCAACATCTGGAGCGCCAACGTGCAGGGAGCGGCGCTGCGGGTCGACGCCCGGGCCACCAGCGTTCTGCTCGACCCCGACATCCAGGACACTCTGTCGCTGCGCTCGCGCAACCGCGACGACGTGGTGGCGGTGCTGTCGCGGCCGGAAGGACTGGCGCCCTGCCTGGTTCCGCATGCGATTCCGCTGCTGGCCTGGGATCCGGTCGCCGATCACGCGATGTTTGCGCTCCGCAAGGTGGCGGAGGAGCGGATCGGCCAGCTGGTCGACGCCCTGATCGATCCGAATCAGGAGTTTGCCGTCCGCCGCCGCCTGGCGCGCGTCTTCTCGGTCTGCGTCTCGCAGCGCGCCGCGGACGGCCTGGTGCTCGCGCTCGACGACCTCAGGTTCGACGTCCGCTGCCAGGCTGCCCGATCGCTCGCCGCCATCGTCGAGAAGAATCCGCGGATCAGCATCGACAGCGGCCGGATCTTCGAAGTCGTGCTCAAGGAGGTCGCGGTCGGCCGTCCGGTATGGGAAAGCCGCCGGCTGCTCGATGGCGTCGCCAGCGTCTCGCCGCTCGACGCGTTCGTCCGCGACCGGGCGGGCGAGAGCCTGGCCCACGTCTTCACGCTGCTGTCGCTGGTGCTGCAGCGCGAGCCGCTGCAGATTGCGTTTCGCAGCCTGCACACCGACGACGAGCACCTGCAGGGCACCGCGCTCGAGTACCTCGAAGGCGTGCTGCCGGCGCCGATCCGCCAGCGGTTGTGGCCGTTCCTGGAGCGGCGGGCGGTCCGCCGTCCGGCGCGGCCGCGGGACGAGGTGATCGCGAACCTGCTGCGCTCGAACCATTCGATCCTGATGAACCTCGAGGACCTGAGACGGCAGCAGCGCGGCATGGATTCAGTCGACGTCGCGGTGTAGGTGAGTTATGACCCAGAGCAGATTTCGAACTCGCGATCCCAGGCTGATCGAGCCGTGCGTCAGGACCGAGGCGGCGGCTCGCGATCAGGGCTCGAGCCTCCTTCCCGACGCCGTGGTGTCGGAACAGGTCCAGCGTCTTGCCCTCTGCACCGTGGTCGGCGCCGGCCTGTGGACCTACGGGTTGATCATGGACGGCATCGTCCGGCCCCTCACCGTCGGCGTCAGCGTGCCGCGGGCGCACCTGGCGATCGAGACGGCGGCGATTCTGGTCTCGGCGCTGATGTTCGTTTACGTGCGCTACGCGCCGCACCAGCCGCGCACCAAGACCGACAGCGGGCTGGTGTATTTCGTCCTGAATGCGGTCGCCGTGGCGCTGCTCAACAACTGGGCGCTGATGCCTGGCCACGAAGCGGTCGGCCGGCTGTCGTGGAACACGATTGTCATCATGTTGTCGTCGATGATCATGCCGACGACGCCGCGCAAGATGCTGGCGACGTCATTGGCCGCCGCCTCGATGGATCCGCTGGCTGTCTGGCTCGCGCATCTTCGCGGCCTGCAGGTGCCGTCGGTGGTCAACACCTTCGTGCTGTTCATGCCCAACTATGCGTGCGCGATCGTCGCGACCCTGCCGTCGCACGTGCTGCAGCGGCTCGGCCGGCGGCTCCGGCATGCGCAGGAGATGGGCAGCTATCACCTGATCGAGCTGCTGGGCCGCGGCGGCATGGGCGAGGTGTGGCGCGGGCGTCATCGCCTGCTGGCGCGCAGCGCGGCGATCAAGCTGGTCCGGCCGGAGCTGCTCGGCGCGGGCAGCGAAGCCGAGGCGCGCAGCATGCTGCGCCGGTTCGAGCAGGAGGCGCAGGCGACCGCCGCGCTGAGCTCACCGCACACGATTCGCCTGTTCGACTTCGGCGTCACCGAGGATCAGACGTTCTACTACGTGATGGAGCTGCTGTCGGGACGCGATCTCGAATCGCTGGTGCGCAGCTTCGGCCCGATCCGCGCCGACCGGGCGCTGTTCCTGCTGCGCCAGGTCTGTCATTCACTGGCCGACGCGCACGCCCGGGGGCTGGTCCACCGCGACGTCACGCCATCGAACGTCTACGTCTGCCGGATGGGCCAGGACTACGACTTCGTCAAGGTGCTCGATTTCGGCCTGGTCAAGTCGAGCGACCCGAACGCGATCGAGACCACGCTCCTGACCGGCCCCCAGACCACGTCCGGTACGCCGGCGTTCATGGGACCCGAGCTCATCCTCCAGGGAGAGGTCGACCAGCGCGCCGACGTCTACGCGCTGGGCTGCGTCGCCTACTACATGCTGACCGGCCAGCTCGTGTTCGAAGCCGATACGCCGATGAAGATGTTCGTCGAGCATCTCCAGACCGCGCCGATTCCGCCGTCGCAGCGCACCGAGCTGCCGATTCCGTGCGAAGTCGACGAACTGGTGATGGCCTGCCTGGAGAAGGATCCGCGGCGCCGGCCGAAAGACGCCGGCGAGCTGCTCAGCATGATCGACCGGTGCCGGTCGGGCCGGACCTGGAACCAGGGGACGGCGAAGGCCTGGTGGGAACAACACCTGGTCGAACTGACCGGACCGCTCTCGATGGCCGACCGTTCAGAACTAGACGCTCCGCAAGTACAGCCGCAATTCGCTCCCCGCTAGAACCCCGCCCCCACTCCGGCAGGCCCTGAATGCCTGAACTACGACCGGCGTAGTGCGGACCTTCAGGGCCGCCGCGACACAGCACGCCTGAATAGCACGCCCCCTCGTACGTGGGATCCGGCTTCAGCCGGATTGATCCGTAGTCCGACTAAAGTCGGACGCCACATACTATTCTGGTCGGGAGTCATTTCCCGTCACTCGATAGCATGGCGGATACGCGCGATCTGGCGCAGGTGGAGCAGGTCGTGGCCGGCACAGAGCCCGCGCAGATGCTCAACGCTCTCGTCGCCGCGCTCGGCGTGGACGCCGCTGCGCTTCAGGTCGGCCGGCGACGCCGCCTCGACCAGCCGCAGGTTGGCGCGACGAACCACCGCGAACAGCTCGATCGCTGCCATCGGATCCGCCTCCTCGTAATGGAGCCGCTCCGCCCACAGATCCTGGTCGTAGCCAGTGAGTTGCGGCCGATCCTGGCCGAGGATCAGGCGGATGCGCCAGGCTGAGACGATCTCCGAATCGGCGAGATGCTGCAGGGTCTGGGCAATCGACCACTTGCCCGGCTGTTCCGGCTGGCGCAGCTGTGGCAACGACAGCCCTTCGATCGCTGCGGGCAATGCGGTCAGCGTCTCGCGCAGCACCGCGACCGGGTCACGGTCTCCTGGCAACCCCAGCACGGCACTGATGTAAGCCGCGGCATGCTCCGCGGCGCCATTGGACGGATTCGTAAACACCGACATCGAGGACCTCCAGCCGGTTATCCATGACGAATTCGCGGCCGCGTGATTTCTCCAGAACGTGACAGGCGCAGGGGACGACGCCTCGACTTGACGGATCAGATGTCGGCGAGCGTCAACGGACGGGGCGTCTTGCCGTCGATGTCGGTGTAGCCGTACTCCTTCGCGAAATCGGCGGCCACCAGGACGTGTCCCGTGTGCCGCAGCACCTCGGGATCTGTCGCGAGGCCGACGACGGCCCGACCAATGAACTCGGGCGATTCGGAGTTGCTCAGGTCGAGCCATTGTGCCGCCGCCATCACGCTTTCGGTGCGGACCAGCCCTGGGTAGAGCGACACGACCGACACCCCGTGGTGTTTCAGCTCGGCCGCTGTGTCGGCGGTCAGCTTGTCGGTGGCGGCTTTCGACACCCCGTAGGCGACATTGCCGACGTGCTTCTGGGCGGCCCAGAACGAGATGTTCACGATCAGTCCCCGCCCCTGGGCCACCATCGTCCGCGCCGCCAGCTGGCTGGCCTGGTAGTGGGCGCGCACCCCGGCGCTGAACATCGCGTCCCAACGCCAGAGCGGCTGCTCCCAGAACGGCCGGGACCAGGTGAACTCGCCGTCGACAATCATGCGCTCGTAGCCGCCCCACACATTGTTGACAAGGATGTCGATCGCGCTGGTCTCGCGGGCGATCAGCTCGAAGGCCGCTTCCACCTGGACGTCGTTGCGATGATCGCAGCGGATGCCGGTGATCAGGGGATCGAGAGGCTGGGGATCCGGCGCCGATCGGCCGGTCACCGAAGACCCGCGCGCCGTGCTGCGCGAGCTCGCGTCCGACGCCTCTGGTCCCGCCTGTTACCACTGCGACCCGGCCGGTGAGATTCATGGCCGGCGACTGTACTACAGGGCCCTCGGCCCGCCGACCATCCTGACCGGCAGCATGACGATGCCGCGCAGCAGGCCGAACACGCCGTCGACGGCAATCCCCAGCAGTCGGAACGGCAGCAGCAGGATCCAGATCAGCGGGTAGGCGATGATGGCGATCAGTGCGAGCGGCCAGCAGACGACGAGGAGGATGCACCAGAGGAGGAACTTCACCATACTTGGAAATACGGTTGCCGCCCGAATAGGTTCAGCCGGCGCTGTGCGCGTGACGTGCGAAGGATGCCTGGGGGAACCGCGCGGCGACGGTTCCCCCCGACATGAACCGGGAGTCTGGCTGTTCGCCCGGTCGGGTGGGCGTCTCGACCCACCACGGCCTCTCGTTCTCGCCAAGGCCCTACTGATCGAGCCGGATGCGGTAGTTCAGCGCGTTCCCCCAGATTGGCGTGTAGTTGCAGTCGGTCGGCGTCAGCGCCCAGGACAGGATCGAGCGGGCGCGGCGGGTCTGACCGCTCATCGGATAGATCGTCGTCAGGTTCTGGTTGGCGTTGACGATCACCGCGAACTGCCAGGTCGGCCGCTGATCCGGGGAGTTGGCCAGGTGCACGCTGTCCCGACCGACCGGGACCAGCGTGCCGCCGGCGTCGGCGACGCAGTGGAGCACGTGCTCGCGGCTGCCGGGCAGCGGCGCGCCGCCGAAGCCGAACGGCTGCTTGATCGTGATCGGGGCGGCGAACTGCCGGCGCTGCGGGTCGTAGCCGACGCAGCTCATCTGCTCGTAGAAGAGGCTGCCGAGATTGGAGACGCTCGCTCCACACTCACGCGCGGCCGCGGCGAAGGTCGTCGGAACCAGCACCTTGTCCTGTTCCCCGCAGTACTGGAACGCCTTGTAGATGTCGTACTCGGTTGCCACCTTGGCGGCGTCGGTGGCGCCCTCCAGGCTGGCGACCAGCTTGGCGACTTCCTCCTTCACTTCCGGTCCGCACGCCGTCTGGGCCTGCGCGAATGCGGCCGACGGCAGCGAGATCAGCAGCGCGCTGCCGATCGCCAGCAGCGTGTGAACGACGCGCGAGCGACGATCGGCACGGACCTCCGGCGACAACGATTTGATACACATGATGCGTCTCCTTGGTGCGGGCGTGCCGTCAGAACCGGAGGGGCGTCATGCCCCCGTTCGGAATGCACGGGGTCGGCGTGTGCCGTTCCCGTTCCGTCGCGCGTTCTGCAGCTTGGCTCGCTTTCCTAGTAACGCCGCAATCGCGAGACGTGTACAGGCCAGCCCCGCCGGAGGCGATCGCCTTCCGCAGGTACACCACGCCAGGAAAGTCTCCCTCGATCAGCTGGCGTTGCAGGTAGTGGCCGGGATCAGGTTGGAGGTGGGAAAACACCTGGCATTCCAGAATCGTACGTGGCGTCCGACTTTAGTCGGACTACGGATTAATCCTGCTGAAGCCGGATCCCACGTACGAGGGGGAGAAGCGACGGCGGTCCGCCGAAGCCCTGGCGAAGGCGGAAGGCGGACAGTACGGACAGAAGGAAGGCCTAGAAACTGGCGACCGCGGCGATGTAGAGGCGCCGCGGCGGCGCGAAGCCGCTGCCGGCCGCGAAGAATGGATTGAGCTGCTGGTAGGGTTCGAAGTACGGCGGCGCCGGCGTGGTGCGCAGATCGAGGTACTGCTGCGCGTCGGTCGACAGCCGGGTCTGGTTGTCGAAGACATTCAGCAGACGCGCTTCGATCGAGACGCTGGTCCGCCCATTGAGGGGCAGGCGGTAGGCGGTCATCAGATCGAGGTTCGCCCAGGTCGGATTGCGGTGGCTGCCAGCCGGCTCCAGATAATTCAGTGTCGCGCCCGCCCAGTCGCGGCCGCGCGCCGCCCACGGCGTGCCGCTCTGCACCCGGAGGTAGCCGGATGCGGTCAGGCGGCTGGTCGCCGTGTAGGAGCTGAAGACCTTGAACACGTGCGGCCGATCTTCCAGCAGCGGACCGAATCGGTTCGGATCCTCGACGTTCGTCCCCGGGCCGTCCTGGATGAACGACGAGGTGTTGAAGACCGATCCCGGCGAGTAGTCGAGATCGTAATTGCCCTCGAACCGGCTCCAGGTGTAGCTGACATCGCTCATCCAGCCGCTGGCGAGGCGCCGCCGCAGGTCGACGGTCACCGCCCGGTAGGTGCGCCGGGCGTCCGCCGATCGACAGGCGGCGAAGCGGGCGCACGGCAGATTGACCGCGACGAACGGTCCGCTGTCGGGGGCCGTGCCGTTCATTCGCGACGGTACGTCCTCGATGAAGTTGTTCATCCGCCGGGTCATGAAGAACACGTCGACGCTGTAGAGATCGGCGACCGGGGTGGCGTAGCCGATCAACACTTCGTCGGTGTAGATCGGCTTGAGGTCCGGATCGATCATCTTGCCGGTGGTCGACGCGAGCGGACCGCTCGACAGGATGGCGCCGCTCAGATCGAACACCGTCTGGGTCTGGAAGATGCGGCTCGGGGCGAGGCTGCGGCCGCTCGACTTCTGATCCATGTTGTAGTAGCGGCCCCAATGGGCGTACACCTTGTCGCTTTTTCCGGCGCGGACCTGATAGCTGACCCCGAGACGGGGCTGGACTTCATCGGCGAAACCGAAGCGGAGGAAGTCGCAGCGATCGCCGTGCGACTGGTAGATCGCCGCGCCGCCGGTCAGCACGACCGTCGACGGGCAGCCGCCGCTTCCGGCCAGCTCCTGGGAAAAATCGTCGCGATCGAGCAGGACACCGGCATTGACCGAGAGCCGGTTGGCGATGCTGATGTCGTCCTGGACGAACACCGAGTAGGTCCGCCCCTGCCCGAGCTGGGCCGCCTGGGGCGTGAAGTAGCGCGCGCGCACCGCCGCGACACCGCCCTGCGTGATGTTGGCGAGCAGGCCCCAGCCGTTGGCCAGCCGGTTGAGCGTCTCCTCGCCGAACTCATAGCCGCCGCCCGCTTTCAGCGCGTGGCTGCTGCCGC
The DNA here is from genome assembly GCA_039931615.1 of Acidobacteriota bacterium. Classification (GTDB taxonomy): domain Bacteria; phylum Acidobacteriota; class Vicinamibacteria; order Vicinamibacterales; family CAVVIG01; genus JAHFUI01. Next base: position 61,428 of record JBDTRR010000002.1, on the reverse strand, counting down.
CGATGTCGAAGAGATGGCCGAACGTCCCGCGGACCTCGTGCCGGCGATAGTTCTGGATGTTGGCGTATTGATTGGCGCCGACGATCAGATTGGCCTGGGTGGGATCGATGTACTGACCCATCGCCGCGAGGTTGCCGGGATTGAACACCGGCAGGTAGCCGAGATTCCGCACCGGCACATCCTCGTTGTTCTCCTTCATGAACAGGTAGCGCAGGTTCAACGACGTGCGTGCGCCGATGAAATGCGCCCACTCGGCGGTGGCGATCCGGCTGCCGTTGTCGGTCGTGGTGGCGACGCTGGCGGCATAGTCCGAGGTGATCCCGGCGTTCTCGACGTGACTCGGACGATGCCGGTAGCCCAGGGTCGCCTGATGGCTCTGGGCGACGGCGGCGGTGAGCTTGCCGTAGAACTCGGGACCGGTCCGGGTTTCGTCCGGCAGCAGCGCCGCCACCTTGTTGAAGCGATCCCATTTCGTCTTGCTCGAATAGCGGGCGGAGCCGTAGAAGAAGACACGGTCGCGGATGATCGGGCCGCCGAGTCCGGCGGCCGGGCCGCGTTCGGTCGTCAGCAGCGCGTCGCGGAACGTCCCGGGCCTGACGCCCGCGGCGAGCAGGTCCTCCGGCAGTTTGTAGGCGCCGACCAGCTTCTCCGGCAGCCAGTCGATCCGGCCGATGCCGGAGAAGCGGTTCGAGCCGCTGCGGCTGACCGCATTGGTGACCGAGCCGCCGGTGCGGCCGAACTCGGCGCTGATGCCGGCGCGTTTCAGGTTGACTTCGGCGATATCGAGCTCGTTGATTTCCGTGCCCAGGTAGCCGAACCCGGGGTTGGTGATGTTGGCGCCGTCGATCAGATAGGTGTTGTCCTGACGGGAGCCGCCGGCAGCGGGGCCGACCGTGCTCCGGTTGTCGGCAACGCCCGGGATCAGCTGGAACAGGCCGCGATAGGTGCGCTCGAGCGGCAGGCGGTTGAGGGTGTCGCTGGTGAAATTGAAGCTGACCTCCGTCGATCGCACATCGACGACCGGTGTCGCCGCGACGACCGTCAGCGCTTCGGTGACCGAGAGCCCGAGGACGAAGTCGACCTGGGTGTCCTTCCCCACGCCGACGATGGCGGCGCGCCGGGCCGTACCGATCCCGGTTTTCTCGACGTCGACCGCGTACTCGCCGGACGCCAGATAGTCGAACAGATAGACGCCGTTCCCGCTGGTCTGCACGGTTCTCCCGCTCGGCAGCCGGTCGCCTGCGATCCTGACCGTGGCCTCCGCCACCGGCTCGCCGTTCTGATCGAAGACCGCGCCCGACACGGTGCCGGTGTCGGCGGCCCGTGCGGCCGCCGCCGCGGCCAGCACCAGTGCGATGGCGAGGAGGAGGTGGCGTGATGATCCGTGCATGAGGTCCATGATTGTACCGCCTCGACGCGGCCCCGCAGGCCGATTAGACTCCACGTACCAGAGATGTCCCCGGCCGGTTCGCAGGAGTCGGACACCAATCCATTCAGTCCGGGCGAGGTGTTTGCCGGCCGTTACCGGATGATCAGCCGTCTCGGACAGCGCGGCCTCGGCGAGGTCTGGCGCGCCGACGATCTCGTGCTGCACATCCCGGTCGCCTTGAAGCTGATTCGCGCCACCAGCCGCCCGGGGCGGGAGCGCATCCTCAACGAGGCGCGTCTGGCGCGGCAGATCACGCACCCGGCGGTCTGCCGCGTCTTCGATGTCGGCGAGGCGGGCGGCGGGGTCTTCTACTCGATGGAGCTCGTTCAGGGCGAGGACCTGGCGATCCTGCTGCGACGGGTCGGCCGCCTGCCCTCGGAGAAAGTCGTCGACATCGGCCGTCAGCTGTGCGAGGGACTGGCCACCGCCCACGCCCAGGGCGTCCTGCACCGCGATCTCCACCTTGGCAATGTCCTGGTCGACGAAGACGGGTCGATCCGGATGATCGAGTTCGGATTCGCCGGCGCCAGGAAGGACACCGACACGTCGGCCGATACCCCCGACTACCTGTCGCCCGAGCAGCGCGCCGCCGGCGCGGCGCTCTCGGAACAGACCGATCTCTACGCGCTCGGTGTGATCCTGTACGAGCTCGTCGCCGGCGTCGGCCCGTTTCGCGACCGGGCCAGCATGGGGCGTCTGCCGGCGCCGCCGTCGACGCACGCGCCTGACATCGATCCGCAGCTGGAACGCGTCATCCTGCAGGCGCTCGCACCGGATCCCCGGGATCGGCCGGTGTCGGCGGCCTCGATGGGCGCGAGCCTCGCCGGCGGACCGCTGGTCCGGAGCCGGCGCCGCCTCCCACGCCCGGTCACCGCCGTCGTCCTCGCCGGCCTGGTGGCCGTCGTCGCCGCGCTGTCGACGTGGGTCGTCATGCGCACCTCCCGCGCCCTGACCGACCAGGACGTCATCGTCATCGCCGACTTCACGAACACGACCGGTGAGCCGGTCTTCGACGGCGCGCTCAAGGTGGCGCTGGCCGTGGCGCTGGAGCAATCGCCGTTCCTGCGGGTCTTTCCCGACGACCGCGTGCGCGAGACCCTGCGCCTGATGCAGCGCGCGCCCGACGAGCGGGTGACCCGCGCGATTGGCCGGGAGATCGCGCAGCGCGAACGGCTCAAAGCGCTGGTCGCCGGGTCGATCGGTTCGCTGGGCAGCCACTACGTCGTGGCGCTCGAGGCGATCAACGCCGAGAGCGGCGATGTCATCGCGCGCGAGCAGGTCGAGGTCGCCGTCAAGGAGCAGGTCTTGACGTCGCTCGGCACGGCGACATCGCGGCTGCGCGAAAAGCTGGGCGAGTCGCTGGCCTCGATCCAGCGGTTCGATGTGCCGCTGCCGCGCGCGACGACCTCGTCGCTCGAGGCGCTGCACGCCTACTCGCTGGCGCTCGATCAGGGACGGATGAACCTGCGGCTCGAGGCGATTCCGGACCTGAAGCGGGCGATCGAGCTCGATCCCGATTTCGCGATGGCCCAGGCGCTCCTGTCGGGGGTCTATGCCAACACCGGGCGGCACGCCGAGGCGCCGGCGTTCTCGCGCCGGGCCTTCGAACTGCGCGATCGGGTCAGCGAACGCGAGCGGTTCTTCATCTCGTGGCGCTACTATGTCGACGCCGTTCAGGCCTGGGACCAGGCGCTCGCCCTGGCCGGAGAGTGGGCAACGACGTATCCGCGCGAAGCCTTCGCGCTGAACAGCCTGGGCCTCGCCTCCGGAACGTTCGGTCAGCTGGAGCAGGCGGTGCGGGCGTTCGGCGAAGCCATCCGCCTCGACCCCAGGTTCGTGGCGCCGCGTGGCAACCTGGTCGGGTCGCTGATCGCCCTGAACCGGTTCCCCGAGGCGCACGCGCGGCTGCGCGAGGCGGCCGATCGGGGCGTCGACTTCCTCAGCCTGCGGCGGCTGTCGTATCTGCTGGCCGTGCTCGACGGCGATGCGGCGGCGATGGCGCGCGAACTGGATCTCCTGCGCGGCACGCCGGACGCGATGTGGGCCGCCACGCTCCAGGGCAGGACCGCCGCCTTCTCGGGCAGATTCCACGCGGCCCACGAGCTGTTCCGGCAGGGCGCGCAGGCAGCGGTTCGCAACAACTTTCTCGAGCTTGCCGCCCAGTGGACGACGGAGGATGCCGAGTCCCATGCGATCGCCGGGCAGTGTGCCGAGGCGCGGCAGGAAATCGAGGCCGGGCTCGCGCTGAGCCGGGACAATTTCACGCTCGAACGCGCCAACCGCACGCTCGCCCTGTGCGGCGGCGACGGGTCCGGCCTGGCGGGTGAACTGGCCGATCGGTTTGCCGGTGCGACCATCACGATCCGGATTCAGCTGCCGGTGGCGGCGGCCGCGCTGGCCCTCGAGCGGAATGAACCGGCGCGGGCGATCGACTGGCTGGATCCGGTCGAGTCCTACGATTGGGCCCCGGCGTCGGAGCTCTGGCCGGCGTACCTGCGTGGTCAGGCCTACCTCGCCCTGCACGATGGCCAGGCGGCCCTGGCGCAATTTCGCGGCGTCCTGGCGCACCGCGGCGGAGCGCCGACCTCGCCGCTCTACCCGCTGGCGCGGCTCGGGCTGGCGCGGGCGGCGGCGCTGGCCGGCGAAGCCGGCGAGGCACGCACCGCCTATCGGACGTTTCTCGCCGAGTGGGACGGCGCCGACGCGGGTCTCCAGCCGATCGAGGCAGCCCGCGCGGAGTCCGCCCGCCTTCAGTAGTACACTTTTCCTTCCGCCGCAGATGTCGTCGATACACCAACGCGCCAAGGACGTGTTTCTCGAAGCGCTTGCCCGGCCGGCCGCCGAGCGCGGCACCTTCCTGGCGGGAGCCTGCGCCGACGATGCCGCCCTGCGGCAGGAAGTCGATTCGCTGCTGGAGTTCCATGACGACGAGGACGACCTCGAGACCGGTCCGGAGGCCAACGACGAGGTGTTCGCGCCGGGCGAGGTGTTCGCCGGCCGATATCGGATGATCGCGCGGATCGGGCGAGGCGGGATGGGGGATGTCTGGCGTGCCGATGATTTGATCCTCGAGACCGCCGTCGCGCTGAAGATCATCTCGTCGACCGTCCCCGAAGGCCGCATCCTCAACGAGGTGCGGCTGGCGCGGCAGATCACCCATCCGGCCGTGTGCCGGGTCTTCGACGTCGGCCAGACTCCGGGCGGCATCTTCTATTCGATGGAACTGGTGGAAGGCGAGGACCTGGCCGCGCTGCTGAAGCGGGTTGGCCGACTGCCCTCCGACAAGGTCATCGACATCGGCCGTCAGCTGTGTGCCGGTCTGGCGGCGGCTCACGCCCAGGGTGTGCTGCATCGCGATCTCAAGCCGGCGAATGTGCTGATCGACAACCGCGGCCTGATCCGGATTACCGATTTCGGGATTGCCATCCTGCGGAGCAATGCCGACGTGCACATGCTGACCGGCACGCCCGCCTACATGGCGCCCGAGCAGCGGACGGCGGGCGCCGTGCTCTCGGAGCGGACCGACGTCTACGCGCTCGGCCTGGTGCTCTACGAACTGCTGGCTGGCCGCACCGCATTCGATCGATTCCAGACCGGCCTTCCGCCGCCGCCGTCCAGCCTGGTCCCGAATGTCCACCCGCAGCTCGAGCGGGTGGTGATGCAGGCGCTGTCGCCCGATCCGCGCGACCGGCCGGCGTCGGCGCTGGCGATCGCCGCCAGTCTTCCCGAGGCCGGTGCCCGGCCCGACGGCGGCGGCGCGGCCGCCGGCGCCGCGCCGATCCGGTCGAACCCGCGATGGTGGGTCGGCGGCCTCGCCCTGGCGGCGATGGTCGTCGCCGTGATCGCCGGCATGTCATTCTTCGTGCCGCCCGGGGCGGGGACCTTGAACGAGCGGGACACGATTGTCCTGGCCGACTTCGAGAACACGACCGGCGAGCCGGTGTTCGACGGCGCGCTGAAAGTGGCGCTGGCGGTCTCCCTGGAGCAGTCGCCCTTTCTCAAGGTGTTTCCCGACGACCGCGCCCGCGAGACGCTCCGGCTGATGCGCCGGTCCCCGGACGAACGCATCACCCGATCGATCGCGCGCGAGGTGGCGCGCCGCGAGCAGCTGAAAGCGCTGCTCGCCGGCTCGATCGCCAGTCTGGGCCGCAACTACGTCCTCGCGCTCGAGGCGATCAATGCGGAGACCGGCGACGTGATGGCCCGCGAGCAGTCGGAGGCGGACAGCAAGGAGCAGGTGCTGACTTCGCTCGGCACCGCGACCTCGCGCCTGCGCGAGAAGCTCGGGGAATCGCTGGCGTCGGTGCAGAAATTCGACGTCCCGCTGCCGCGGGCGACGACGCCGTCGCTCGACGCGCTCCACGCCTACTCGCTGGCGCTCTACGAAGGCCGCGAGGTGCCCCGGCTCGAAGCGATCCCGCATCTCAAGCGCGCGATTGAGCTCGACCCGACCTTCGCCATGGCGCACGCCCAGCTGTCGGCGGTCTACGCCAACACCGGTCAGAGCGCCCTGGCCCCGGCGTTTTCCCGCCGCGCGTTCGAGCTGCGCGACCGGGTCAGCGAGCGTGAGCGGTTCTTCATCTCCTGGCGCTATTTTCGTGATGCCATCCAGGCCTCGGACCAGGCACTGGAGCTGACCCGATCCTGGACCGCCACCTATCCCAGAGAAGCGGTCGCGTTCAACAGCCTCGGCAGCGCGTTGATCCGGTTCGGCCAGTTCGAGCCGGCCGTCCAGCCGCTGCGTGAAGCGATCCGGCTCGATCCCAGGTTCGTCCCGGCCTATTCGAACCTGGCGGCGACACTGCTCGCCCTCGATCAGCCGTCCGAAGCCAGGGCCGTGCTGCAGCAGGTCGTCGACCGGAAGCTCGACTTCATCGGCGCCCGCCGGCTGTCGTACTTCCTGGCCTTCGTCCAGGGCGATGCGAAGACGATGGCGCGCGAGCTGGAATCGTCGGTCGGCGTTCGCGAGACCAACGCCGCGTTCGGCTGGCAGGCGCGGACGTTCGCCGCGGCGGGGCGCGTGCAGGCGGCGCACGAGCAGTTCCGCCGCGGCATCCAGATGTCGCTGCAGGGCAACTTCCCCGAAGTCGCCGCCCAGTTGACGATGGAGGATGCCGAGGTTCATGCGATCGTTGGTCAGTGTGCGGCGGCGCGGCGCGAGGTGCCGCCCGGACTGGCGCTGAGCCGCGACAATGCCACGATCGAGCGGGCCAGCCGCGTCCTCGCACTGTGCGGCGCCGGCAGCGAGACGGCGCCGCTGTCGGCCGATCTGGCGAGACGGTTTCCCGAGGCGACGCTGACCATCCGTGTGTCGCTGCCGGTGACCGCCGCGGCGCTGGCTGTTCAGGGCGGCGATGCCGCGCGGGCCATCGAGCTGCTGGAGCCGGTCCGCCAGTACGATCGCGCGCCGTCACTCGAGTTCTGGCCGGTCTACCTCCGCGGGCAGGCCTATCTTCAGCTGAAGAACGGGGAAGCGGCGAGGAACCAGTTCCGGAACATCCTGGACCATCGCGGCGACGTGCCGGGGTCGATGCTTTATCCGCTCGCTCACCTCGGCCTCGCGCGTGCGGCGGTATTGGTCAACGACGCGAACACCGCCCGCGCCGAGTACGGCAGCCTGTTCGCCCTCTGGAAGGAGGCCGATGCGGACCTGCAGCCGGTCAAGGAGGCGCGTCTCGAGCAAGCCCGCCTGCGGTAAACAGTGCTTGTGTGTTCACCGTAGTTTAAGCCAATGTACCCGTGTCACATGATGATCAGACTTCTTCGCATTGTCTGCCTGGCCGTCGTCTGGACCTTCGGAGCTGCGCCGGTCCTCACCGCCCAGGACCTCGCCATCACCAACGTCCGGATCATCGTCGGCAACGGCAGCGTGATCGAGCAGGGTTCCATTGTCGTGCGCGGCGGACGGATCGCGTCTGTCGGGGCCGCCGCCAGCGTGCCCGGCGGGCAGACGATCGATGGGCGCGGCATGACGGCGATGGCCGGGTTCATCGATGCCCATCGGCACGTCAACACCGGCCCGAACGAAAAGGTGCTGATGCAGCAGCTGCTCGATGCGGGCTACACGACGGTCCTGTCCGGAGGCGGCCCGGCGGAAGGGAACCTGACGCTCAGGGAGCACATCGAGCAGGGCGTGATCAAGGGTCCGCGCATCATCCCGACCGGTGCGGTCAGGCTGAACACGACGGCGGAACAGGCCCGTGCCGACGTGAGGAAGCTGGCTGAGCTCGGCATCAAGTTCAGCGGCGAGATTTCGATCACGCCCAAGCCGGGACCGACGGCCCAGCAGCTGGAGAACCTGCGCGCCGCCCTCGATGAAGCAAAGAAGGCCGGCGTCTGGATCCAGGTGCATGCCGTCAGCCCCCAGGCGATGATGGCGGCGGTCGATGCCGGCGTCACCAAGCTGGTCCACACGCCGCACTTCGGCTGGTTGAGCATCGAGGACGCCAGGAAGGTCGCCGCCGCCGGCGTCAAGCAGCTGTCGACGATCGGCTTCGGCGTGCCGGTGTTCGGCGTCTTCGCCGAGGACAATGTGCCGCGGTTTCGCGACGGAGGGGCGTGGCCGGATAAGATCCTCGAAGGGGATGGCCGCGGCCAGGAAGCGGGCTACAAGGCCGTCAACGCCCGCACCTCGTGGGACGGCGGCGTCGTCTATGGGTATGGCACCGACACGGGGTATCTGGCGAAGGCCGGTCTCGAGCACGAGCTGAAGTCGCTCAACCTGATGTTTTCGATGCCGGACATCATCAAGCTGATGGGACCCAACTCGGCGTCGTATATTGAGATGAGCGACCAGCTCGGCACGATCGAGGCGGGCAAGCTGGCCGATCTCGTCGTGCTGAACGGCAATCCGCTCGATGGGTACTGGAACATGCTCAGTCCCAGGCTGACGATTGTCGGGGGGAAGATCGTTTCGGATCAGCGGTAGCGGTTGGCGAGAAGCCAAAAAGGGGTCGGGAGTCATTTTTTCTGCGTACTCGGGGAGCGAACTGAATGAGAGTCAGAGTTTTTCCGCGCAGCGCCTACGTCGCAGTGGTGGCGCTTGCCCTGCTGCCGTCAGCGCTGCCGGAATCGACCACCGCCAGGGCCCAGGGCCAGGGCGCCCAGGGACAAAGTGCCCAGGGACGCGGTGCGCAGGGTGCGCCGCCGCCGGGCGCACCGGCCGGGCAAGGACGTCAGGGGCGGGGCGGCGGCGGACGCGCCAACACACCGACCTTCCCCGGGCCGCCGGCCGGCATGCAGGCGCTGCCGGTCGACCTGTTCACCTCGAAGAATTTCTACAAGGACAGCGCCCTCTGGTCCGACAAACGCTACTTCCGCTGTAATTCGCCGCGTCAGGTGACCGATATCTGGACGTCGCGCCGGATCGGCGACAATCCGCCAACCTCGGCGTCCTGGGGCGATTGCAGCGCCGACTATCCACGAGAGAAAATTGTCAGTCCTTATCCCTACAAGACCGCCAGGGAGCATTACGAGGCGCTGATGGCCCAGGCCAAGGCGAAGGGCGGTCCGACCGTCTACACCAAGGCGACGGTCCCCGACTGGGACGGGTGGTACGCCCGGGACGCCTCGTTTGCCGATTCGCAGTGGACCTGGGGCACGATCAGCCAGGTGCCCACCATCCTGTCGGTGCTCACGCCGGAGTACCAGAAGCGGATGGTGCAGATGAACTACCACGAGGGCGTCAGCAATTCGCCGCAGTGGAGCGCCTCGCTGTGTTATCCGGAAGGATTCATGCGCTGGTGGTCCCAGGCGTCGCAGGGCGGGAATTTCGAGCTGACGATGAACGTCAACCAGGTCCAGTTCTTGTCCGGCATCGCCGCCAATTTCCTGCGCCAGGTCCTGATCGGGCGGAACCATGTGCAGAAGGTCCCGCAGTGGTACGGCGAGACGGTGGGATTCTGGGACGGCACGACGCTGGTCAGCCGGACGGCGAATGTCCAGGGCTGGACCATCTCCCACTCGATGTTCGAATACAGCGACAAGCTGGAGACGATCGAGACCTACACGCCGGTCCTCGAGAACGGCGTCTTTGCCGGGCTGCAGCACGATGCGACCTTCTACGACCCGGACGCGTTCGTCGCGCCGCTGCATCTGACCATGCGTTTCAATCGGGCGGCCAGACTCGATGATGCGACGCGACGCTATACCTACATCGAATGCTTGAGCAATATCCGCAACGTCAACGGCAGGCCGCAGCAGACGACCGAGGCCGATCCGCGCTTCATCGACTACTACGGCCGGCCCTGGGCGAAGAACTGGGAGAAGAATTTCGAGATGGGCTGGGACAAGCCGAGCGAGGAACTGCCCGGTGACGTCCTCGACGTCCTGGACCGTCTGGATGGCAAGAAGAAGTGAGACCCGAGGAGCACATGATCAGGCAACCAATCGTGAAGCCGTGGACAATCGCCGCGCTCGTCACCATCGGATCGCTGGCCTCTGTCGCGCCGGCGATGTCGCACCACTCGTTCGCGATGTACGATCAGACCAAGACCGTCACCTGGACCGGGGTGATGACCAGATTCGTCGCTCAGGCGAACCATGCCGAGATCCACTTCGTGCCGCTCGGGCCCGATGGCAAGCCGATGCGCGGACCGGACGGCAAGCCGATCACCTGGGGCGTCGAGATGGCCGGCGCGGCGGCCGTCGCGCAGCAGGGGATTACCGTGGCGGCGTTCCCGGCCGGCACCATCTTCAGCGTGCACGTCAACCCGATGCGGGACGGCACCAATTTCGGATCCCGGGTCGGCGCGCTCGCCAAATGTCAGAAGGGGCAGGTCCCGGCCGCTGGTAAGCATTGCGATTCGGTCGAAGGCAGCGAGATCCTCGGCGGCAGCGCCTTCTAGAGCTGGCGTCGATGTCGTCGTTGATCGAGTGGCTCGCGCAAACCCGGTTCAGCCTCGTGATCCAGACGCACGCCTGGATCGTGCCGGCGATCCAGTCCCTTCATATCGTGGCGATCGGTGCCGCCGTGGCCTCGGTCTTCATGATCGATCTGCGGGTGCTGGGAATGGCCGGGCGGGATCAGACCCTGCGGGAGACGGTCGACCGGTTCGGGCCGTGGCTCTCGTGGTCGCTGCTGGTGCTGCTCGTGACCGGAGTGTTGATGGTGATCGGCGAGCCGGCGCGCGAACTGCTGAGCTTCTCGTTCTGGCTGAAGATGAGCCTGGTGGCGATCGGCACCGTCATCGCGGCCGCCTTTCAGATCGCGGTCCGACGCAACGAGCCGCATTGGGAAGCATCGGTCGTCAAGCGCCGCGCGACGCAGTCACTGGCCATCGTCACCCTCCTGATCTGGGCCGGCATCATCGTCCTCGGCCGCCTGATCGCCTATGACCACATCTGGGGCGCCTGGTCCGGCTCGCAGGCATAGACATCAGAGATGACCGATCTGCTCGCCTGGCTGGAAGCCTCGGCCGTCGCCACCCGCATCAGGGAATCGCTCTACCTGTTCCCGTTCATCGAATCGGCTCACGTCATCGGCCTGGCGATGGTGTTCGGCACGATTGCGATCATCGATTTCCGGTTGCTCGGTCTGGCATCGACGGCCCGCCCGTTTTCCCGGATCGCGTCCGACATCCTCAGGTGGACCTGGGCGGCCTTTGCCTTGACCGTCGCCACCGGTGTCCTGATGTTCATCACCAATGCCGCGGTCTACTACCACAACAACTATTTCCGCGCCAAGATGGCGCTGCTCGTCGTTGCCGGGATCAACATGCTGATCTTCGAGCGCACCACCGCCCGGTCGATGCACCAGTGGGACAGGAACGCGGCGGCGCCCCGCGCCGGCCGGATGGTCGCGGTCGTGTCGCTCGTCGTCTGGATCAGCATCATCTTCCTGGGCCGGTGGGTCGGCTTCACGTCGACGCACACCAACCTGAAACCGGATACCGATTTCAACATCGACGAGCTGTTCGCGCCGGGTGGGATCGAGCCCGGGACGCCGCCGCCGCCTCAGTAGAAGGCCGGCCTTCGTCCCAGAGTCGGACGTGGCGTTCGACTTAGTCGGACGACGGATCAATCGGCTGAAGCCGGATCCCACGGACGAATGCCGCATCGGGTCAATCGGGTATTCCGGCGGTTGGCATGCCGGCAGACGCGTCGCCACATCAGCCGACCCCTCCCTGTAATCCTGCCCCCGACGCGGCGTCGTATCCGGCGAGTACGGTATTTACGCGGGAGACACCCTCCAGATCGGCGGGGGGATCCGCAGCTTTTCCGAAGGATGGGGTCTATGCTACGACCGGGAGGGGCGATGTGGCGTGAGAGGCAGCCGGGACTTATTTCGGATCCTCTGACCCGGCTGACCATTCGCGGGGCGCTGCTGATCGGCTTTGTCGCGATCTTCGTGCTCTGGCTCGTCTGGGGTTACTACCTCAGCCTCCGCCTGACCGCCATGGAGCGCCAGTCGGCGACGATCCACGCCCGCTTTGCCCAAAGCGACGAGGCGCTCCTGACCATCGCCGTTCAGGTCCTGCTCGGCTCGGTCTATCTCCGGGATGCGTTTCTCGACACGCGGCCGGACGCCGAGGGCCTCTATCGTGCCGAGGTGGAGAACGCCAGGTCGCAGATCGACTTGGCGCTGGTGCACTACGTGCCGGACGTTGACGCCACCGTCGAACGCGAGCACTGGACCCGGCTGCGCTCTGAGCTGCAGGAGTACTGGGACGCGACGATGCCGGTGCTCATCTCGGGGCCGGCCAGGAATCCCGCCCAGGCGCTGGCGGTGCTGAATGCAGATGTGATTCCGAAGCGACGGACGATTATCGAGATCTCGTCGCAACTCCGGACCCTGAACAAGGATGCCTTTCAACGGGAGGTGGCGTCGATCGCGCTGTTATATCGCGACCTGCGGCGCCAGATCTGGGCCTTGAGCGGTGTGGCGCTGGTCCTCGGGGTGGCGGTGGCGGTCGGGGCGATCCGCTACGCCGGCGGGCTGGAGTCGCACATTCGTGCGCAGCACGTCGCCGACATGGAACGCCAACGCGAACTGGAGCGGCTCTCCACGCAGCTCGTGCACGCGCAGGAAGATGAGCGGCGGGCGATTGCGCGCGAGCTCCACGACGAGATTGGCCAGGCCCTGACCGCCATCAAGATCGAACTGTCCGTCGTCCAGCGCAGCCTCGACGCGTCCGGATCGTCGCCGGATGCCCTGGCGGAAGCGCGGTCGATCACGGACCGCGCGCTCCACGCCGTCCGGGACGTGTCGCAGCTCCTGCATCCGACCATGCTCGACGACCTCGGGCTGGCGAACACGCTGACCTGGTACATGCGCGGCTTTGCCCGGCGCACCGGCATTCGCGCCGACCTGACGCAGGATCAGATGGACATCCGGATGAGTCCTCACGTCGAGCTGGGCGCCTATCGGATTGTCCAGGAGGCACTGACCAACGTCGCCAAGCATGCTCACGCCCGCACCTGCCGGGTGTTCGTCCAACGGCTGGCCCATTCACTGCTCCTGACTGTTGAAGACGATGGAGTCGGAGTCGACCTGACGCGAAGGCGCACGCCGGGAGATGGCCATCGGGGTCTCGGGCTGGTTGGCATCCGCGAGCGGGTGTCCGGACTCGGCGGCACCTTCCAGATCGAGAGCCGGCTCGGGAACGGGACGCGGCTGACCGCGGAACTCCCGCTGCCGCCCGACGAACACGCCGCGGCCGCAGCAGCGGACCTGCCGGACCGGTCCGGCGCCTCGTCCGCCGTCGCCAGGGAGCACGCGTAGATGGCCGCCCTGCGGATCCTCCTCGCTGACGACCATACGCTGATCCGTCAGGGTCTGCGCAAGCTGATCGAGGTCAGGCCCGAATGGGAGGTCGTGGCCGAGGCCGGCAACGGCCGCGACGCCATTCGCGCCGCCCTGGACCTCAGGCCGCACGTCGCAATCATGGACATCGCCATGCCGCTGCTGAACGGCATCGAGGCGACCCGGCAAATCGTCCGGCGCGCGCCCGAGGTCCGGGTGCTGGTGTTGAGCATGTACGCCGACGAAGACTACGTGACGCAGGTGATGAAGGCCGGGGCCGCCGGCTACCTGCTCAAGGATTCCGCCGACACCGATCTGATGCAGGCGGTGAGCGCGGTTGCCGAGGGCAAGTCGTTCTTCAGTCCGGCGATCGCCAAAACGATGCTCGACGAGTACGTCCGGCATCTCGCCGAGCGCGGCATCACGGATCGCTACGATTCACTGTCGGAGCGGGAGCGGGAAGTGTTCCAGCTGATCGCCGAAGGCCGCAGCAATAAGCAGATCGCGGAACTGCTCTTTCTCAGCGTCAATACGATCGAGACGCACCGCGCCCACATCATGGAGAAGCTCGATGTCCACAACGCGGCGGAGATGGTGCTCTACGCGGTGCGCAAGGGCGTGATCCGGTAGCCAAGAAGAGCAGCGACTGGTGAGGCGGAGTCAAGGCCCGTCTCGCGCCTCCCGGCGGTCTGAGGCGGCGCCTCGCCGGAGTCGTCAATCATTTCTCCCGAAATCAAGGGTTGACCCGATGGGCAGGACGAGGCCGCCCCGGTAACATCGGGACATGATTGAGTTCAAGACTGCTTCACCCCCCGGACTACACGCGAGTGCCAGCACGATGCGTCAGCTCAGCGCGGCGGATACCCTGGTCGCGGCGATTCGGCGGCCACTCGACGCCCTGGACGGCGCGGCCGATGAGGCGGCGAACGGCAGGCTGGGGAGAGCCAAGCTCGGCCTTCTGGTCGCGGCGAACGGCCTGATCGAGGCGTTCACCGCCATCGACGCCGAATTCGCGCGGCAGTATCGAACCTTCACGGCAGGACCCGACGGATTGCGACCCGACCGGCATGGCACGGACACCGACAATGTCCCACAGACTCAATGAATCAATCGACATGGTGACCCGCTCGCAGTTGCGCCCCTCGGTGCTGGCGATCGCGGTGGCGATCGGGGCCCTGTGCGGCGGGATCATGCTGGTGGCCCTCTGCGGTCCGCCATAATTCAGCGTCAGCGGGAGCGGGGCACGGGCTGATCTCTCATGACGGTCCGGCTGACCGCCTCCGCCAAGGCTGCGGCGTCCGCCGAAGCGTCATGCGAAGGCTGAAGCCGGACCCCACGTACGGGACTGTCGTAGTGCAGACCTTCAGGTCTGCCTGGCGATCGGCATTTGGCGCGACAAAATCGACGCTGCGCTGGCGCGAAGCGGTCCGCTCGGGAGGCCCCTAATCGGTCCTCAATCGGTCCTATCGTCCGTCGCCGCGCGGCCACCTCTGTAACCTTGCGCCACCCTCAAACGTGGTGCAGGTATGACATCCACAACACACGCTCCCATCACGGTCGTCGGCGGTGGCGTCGCAGGGTTGACGGCGGCCGCACTCCTCGGACATGCCGGCGTGCCGGTCGTCCTGCTTGAAAAAGCGGCGGCGCCAGGTGGCCGCGCCATCACTGGCAATCGCCACGGCTTTTCGTTCAACCTCGGCCCGCACGCGTTGTATCGCGACGGGGTACTGCACCACACGCTGAAATCCCTCGGCGTTGCCGTCCGAGGCAGCGTCCCCAACGGCAACGGCGGCTATGCCCTCCTCGGCGGCCGGCGCCATACCCTTCCCACCGGACTCGCCTCGCTGCTGACGACAGGGCTGCTGCCATTCAGCGGAAAGTTCGAGTTGGCGCGGTTCCAGGCGCGCCTGGGGCGGTTCGACAGCGCCGCTGCTCAACGCGACACGCTCCGGTCATGGCTCGACTCGAACGTCAGCGAGCCAATGGTCCAACAGCTGGTGATGATGCTGACGCGCGTCACGACCTTCACCCACGACCCCGACCATCAAAGCGCTGGTGCCGCGCTCGAACAGCTGCAGCTCGCCGTCAGGGGCAACGTGCTCTATCTGGATGGCGGTTGGCAGACGATCGTCGACGCGCTTCGTGACGCCGCGGTGGCCAGCGGCGTGCGCATCGTCGCCGACGCCCACGCTGCGGCGCTCGAGCGCGACAGCGATCGCCAGGTGGACGCAGTCCGGCTGGCCGACGGTCGCGTGATTCGCACCTCGGGAGTGATCATCGCGACCGCGCCTTCAGACGTCGACGGGCTGGCCGGCACGCAACTGGCCGCGGCACTGCCCCCGCCGATCCGCATGGCCACCCTGGACGTGGCGCTGCGATCGTTGCCGAACCCGCGGGCCACCGTCGCCTTTGGGGTCGATGCCCCGGTCTATTTCTCGGTACACTCGGCGGTGGCCAAACTGGCGCCTCAAGGCGGTGCGATGATTCACGTATCGAAGTACCTCCGTCCTGGCGAAACCGCCGGGCGCGGCGATGAAATCGAGCTCGAGACATTGATGGACACCTTGCAACCCGACTGGCGGGATCAATTGGTGCTCCAGCGGTTTCTTCCGTCGCTGACCGTGGCCCACGCCGAAGTCACTGCCGCGCAGGGCGGCGTTGCCGGACGGCCGCCAACACCAGTTCCTGCGTTCGACAACGTGTGGATCGCCGGCGACTGGGTCGGGGCGAAAGGCCAGTTGTCGGATGCCGCCGCGGCCAGTGCGACAGATGCTGTCCACAGCATCCTGGCCGCCGTGACGCCGATCGCCGTCAGCGATACACCGGCGCTGGTCACGCACAGACCAGCCGTGAGAGCCGCCTCCTGATGGCGGCGCCGATCGCACTCGATGGACTCTACGAGGAACAGCGCCGGTTCCTGTGGAGCCTGTGCTATCGGATGACCGGCAGCGCGGCAGACGCCGAGGACGTCGTGCAAGATACCTTCGTGCGCGCGATCGAGCGTCCGCCGCGCCGGACCGATGAGCCGTTGCGGCCGTGGCTGGTCAAGGTGGCGCTCAACCTGGCCCGCGATCTGCTGCGACGCCGGCGTCGGCGCGACTACATCGGTCCGTGGCTGCCCTCGCCGATCGAGACGGAGCTTGACGAGCCCGGCGAGCCGCCATCCCACGAGCCGGCGACGTTCGAAGGCCGCTACGACCTGCTCGAGAGCGTGTCGTTTGCGTTCCTGGTCGCGCTCGAGACGCTGACGCCCACGGCGCGCGGCGTGCTGATCCTCCGCGACGTCTTCGACTACTCGGTAAGGGAAACCGCCGACGCGCTCGATCTATCCGAGGCGAACGTCAAGACCTCGCACCATCGCGCGCGGAAGGCGATGGCGGCTTATGACGGGGCGCGTCAGCCGCCAACGGCGGCCCTGCGCGAGTCGACCCGGCAGGCGCTGGTGCACTTCCTCGAGGCGCTCGAGCATCACGACGTCGATGCGATCGAAACGCTGCTGGCGGAGGACGTCCGCACCACGACCGACGGCGGCGGCGAGTTCAGGTCGGCGCTGCGCACCATCGAAGGCCGCGAGCACGTGATGCGCTTCTACCTGGCGGTCGTCGGGAACGCCGCCAATGGCGTGGTCCGCATACTCTCGCTCAACGGCGTCCCATCGGCTGTCGCTGATATCCCTGCGCCGGGGCCAGGCATCGCGCCCAGGTTGACGCTGACAGCAGAATTGAACCACGAGGGGAAGATCGCGCACATCTACGTGGTGTCAGCGACGGCGAAGCTGACCGCGCTGCGATAACGCCAGGTCCACACCACAACTGGTGGCGCCTCGACGATAAACCGATCGGCACTAAGGCATTCGATCGAAATCAACTCGTCACCTTGGGCGTGGCCGCAGTTCATAGTTCCAGTCGCCGTGAAAGCTATGGGGATGCTCGATCTTGTTCCACCGACTCTGCCGATGTCGTGCGCGCAGCAGGTCGTCGTTGACTCTTCGCAAGGAGGTCTAGAATGTGCCGGTGAGCGTACCAGACAGCCTCGTCATCCGTCCGGAGAACGCCGCCGACCATTCGATGATCCATCAGGTGAACGATGCGGCGTTTGGCGGCGCCGGGGAGGCCGATCTGATCGAGTCGCTGCGGCGGGACGGCGTGGTGCTGCTGTCTCTGGTCGCCGAAGTGGGCGGTCGAATCGTCGGCCACATCCTGTTCAGCCGGATGTCGGTTGAGCCGCCGTCCGGAACCGCGGTCCCGGCGGTGGCGCTGGCGCCGCTGGCGGTCCTGCCCGATCACCAGCGTCAAGGCATCGGCGGGCAGCTGATCGGGCGTGGTCTCGCGGAACTGCGCCGTCTCGGGGAACGGCTGGTCATCGTCGTCGGTCACCCGGACTACTATCCGCGCTTCGGTTTCTCGACCGCGCCGGCGAGCTCGATTGACAGCCCGTTCCCTCCCGACGTGTTCATGGCGCTGGAACTGGTGCCCGGCGCGCTCGACGGCATTCAAGGCCGGGTCAGATATCCGGACGCCTTCGGGCTCTAGCGAGGCTCGCCCTCACCAGTTACAGAATTCTCCCTCGGCGCAGACTTCTGTCGCCGCGGCGGTCGCCGGCGGCGACGGCGCCTCATCACAGCAGCGAATTTGCGTCGCCTCGGCTGGCCGGACCCTTGCTCTATCCCGGCTGTTCCCGGTCGCCCACACCTCATCGCGACCCACGGCGGTGTGCCGATCTGCACGTATGTCCGGGACGCCTTTCGTACATGATGCCAACGGGGGTGCGGTCCGATGCCGATTGCGGAAAGTGTCGTGCTTGAAGATCAGGTGGTGATTCACCACCCGCAGCTGGTCAACCTGTATGGCTGCCGGATCGGCACCCGGTCCCGGATCGGGGCGTTCGTCGAGATTCAACGCGGCGCGGAGATCGGCGCCGATTGCAAGATTTCGAGCCACTCGTTCCTGTGCGAGGGCGTCAAGCTCGAGGACGGCGTGTTCATCGGACACGGCGTCATGTTCACCAACGACCTCTACCCCCGGGCGGTCAACCCGGACGGCAGCCTGCAGACCGAGGCCGATTGGAAGGTGGTGACGACGCTGGTGAAGACCCAGGCGTCGATCGGCAGCAACGCCACCATCCTGGCCGGGATCACGATCGGGGAGGGCGCGCTCGTCGGCGCCGGCGCGGTGGTGACGAAAGACGTGCCGGCCCACGCCATCGTCGCCGGCGTGCCGGCGAGGATTATCGGGAACACCAGGGACGGAACGGCGCCGCGATAGCGGACCGGCCGGGTGACGGATCCTGACGCGTTTCAGGGTCTCGTCCGCGGCGCTGCAGAAGGAGCACGCAATGATCGGGATGGCGGTTGTCGGCTACGGCTACTGGGGACCGAATCTGGTCCGGAATCTCTGGGAGACGCCGGGCGTGTCGCTCGTGTCGGTGTGCGATCTGAGAGTCGAGCGCCTGGCCACCGTGCGGACACGGTATCCGACGGTCGAGACGACCGACGACTACGACGCCCTGCTGCAGGATCCGCGCATCGACGTCGTCGCCGTGGCGACGCCGGTGTCCAGCCACTACCTGCTGGCGCTGCGGGCGCTGCAGGCGGGCAAGCACGTCTTCATCGAGAAGCCGATGACCGCCACCACCGAGCAGGCGCAGCGCCTGGTCGATGAGGCCCGACGCCGCAATCTGGTGATCGGCGTCGACCATACGTTCATCTACACCGGCGCCGTCCGCAAGATGCGCGAGTTGGTCGAGGCCGGCGACCTGGGAGAGGTCTACTACTACGACTCAACCCGGGTGAACCTCGGTCTGTTCCAGCACGATGTCAACGTCATCTGGGATCTGGCCGTGCACGATCTGGCGATCATGGACTACGTCCTCCCCGGACAACTGCCGGTGGCGGTCTCGGCCACCGGTCTGGCCCACCTGCCCGGCGAGCCGGAGAACATCGCCTACCTGACCGTCTTCTTCGCCGGCAACCTGATTGCGCACGTCAACGTCAACTGGCTGGCGCCGGTCAAGGTGCGGCGGACGCTGCTCGGCGGCAGCCGCAAGATGATCGTCTACGACGATCTCGAGCCGAGCGAGAAGATCAAGGTCTACGACAAGGGCATCACGGTGAACGGCGCGTCGCCGCAGGATGGCGAGAAGAAGTATCAGATGCTGGTCGGCTACCGCGCCGGCGACATGTGGGCGCCGCAGCTCGAGATCACCGAGGCGCTCGCCGTCGAGCTGAAACAGTTCGTCTCCTGCGTCGAGCAGCGCCTGGCGCCGCTGACCGACGGCGAGGCCGGGTTGCGGGTGGTCCGTATCCTGGAAGCCGCAACCCGTTCCATGGCCGACCGCGGCAAGGTCGTGGAGCTCGAATCGGTAGGTCAAACCGTATGATTCCCTTTCTCGATCTGAAAGCGCAGTACCAGAGCATCAAGCCGGAGATCGACGCCGCCGTCATCAACGTGCTCGAGAGCGGGCAGTTCGTCCTCGGCGACTTCGTCGCCGGCTTCGAGCGCGATTTCGCCGCCTATTGCGGCACCCGGCACGCCATCGGGGTCAACTCGGGCACCAGCGCGCTCCACCTCGCGCTGCTGGCGGCCGGGGTCGGCCCGGGCGACGAGGTCATCACCATCCCGTTCACGTTCGTCGCCACGGTGTCGGCCATCTGCTATACCGGCGCGACTCCGGTCTTCGTCGACATCGATCCGCAATCCTTCACCATGGACGTGAACCGGCTCGAGCAGGCGATTACGGCGAAGACCAAAGCGATCCTGCCGGTGCACCTCTACGGCCAGATGGCGGACATGACCGGCATCCTCGAGATCGCCAACCGCCACGGCATCCCGGTGATCGAGGATGCCTGCCAGGCGCACGGGGCCGAGTTCGACGGCCGGCGCGCCGGCAGCCTCGGTCTGGCCGGCGCGTTCAGCTTCTACCCCGGCAAGAATCTCGGCGCCTACGGCGAAGGCGGCATGGTGGTGACCAACGACGACGAGCACGCCAAGAAGATCCGGATGCTGCGCGACTGGGGCCAGGAGAAGCGCTATCACCACGTGCTCAAGGGCTTCAACTACCGGATGGAAGGCATCCAGGGCGCCATCCTCGCGGTGAAGTTGCGGTATCTCGAGGGCTGGACCGAGGCGCGGCGGGCGCGGGCGCGTGACTACGATGCGCTGCTGGCCGACGCGCCGATGGTGCAGGCGCCGCGGCAGATCGCCGGCCGCCGCCACGTCTATCACATCTACGCGGTGCGATCGGCCGATCGCGACAGTCTGCAGAAACAGCTTCAGGCGGACGGGGTCGGCACCGGCCTGCACTATCCGATTCCGGTCCATCTCCAGGAGGCGCACCGCGATCTCGGTCACCGGGTCGGCGACTTTCCTCACTCGGAAGCGGCGGCCAACCAGGTGCTGTCACTACCGATGTTCCCCGAGATGACCTCGGCACAGGTCGAACAGGTGGTGGCGGCGGTGGAGCAGAAGGCGCATGCCCGCTGACGCAGCCGGTCACCGCCCCGCTGACGCGGCCGGTCATCGCACTGTCAAGGCGGTGCACAGCCGCCAGGAGGTGGCGCCCGATCCGGAGTTCGAGATCGGCGTGTCGGGGATGCTGAAAGCCTCGTACACACCAGCCGCGCTGATCGAGTTCTACGCGCGGTTCGCCGCCGGTGACGGCGCGTTCGACGTCATGATGCGGCGGTGCATCTGGCGCGCGGCGGCGCGGCGGTGCGGCCACGGCCTCCAGGTCGGCAGCGGCGTCGGCTTCAAACACCTCGAGACGTTCGAGATCGGTGACGGCGTCTTCATCGGCGCCCAGGCGTACATCCAGGGCCGATTCGACGGCACGACGATCATCGGCGATCACGTCTGGATCGGCCCGCAGGCGTACATGGACGCGCGGGACCTGGTGCTGGAGGAATATGTCGGCTGGGGGCCGGGCGCCAAGGTGCTCGGATCCGCCCACACCGGGGTGCCCGGCGACGTTCCGATCGTGCACACCGATCTCGAGATCAAGCCGGTGCGGATCGGCGCCTGGGCCGACATCGGCACCAGTTCGATCATCCTGCCGGGCGTGACGGTCGGCAAGGGCGCCATCGTCGGCGCCGGCGCCGTCGTGACCCGCGACGTCGCGCCGTTCGCGATCGTCGTCGGTGTGCCGGCCAGATTCATGCGGTGGCGGGACGGGGCGCCCGGGGCGCCGGCGCTCGAGATGCCAGAAGAGAACAGTCTATGAAGGGCAAGAGAATTCTCGTCACCGGCGGAGCCGGGCTGATCGGATCGCATATCACCGACCAGCTGCTGCTGGAAGATCCGGCGGAGATCGTGATCCTCGACAGCTTCGTGCGCGGCCGCAGGGAAAATCTGGCGGCCGCCCTCGCCGACGGCCGC
The DNA here is from genome assembly GCA_039931615.1 of Acidobacteriota bacterium. Classification (GTDB taxonomy): domain Bacteria; phylum Acidobacteriota; class Vicinamibacteria; order Vicinamibacterales; family CAVVIG01; genus JAHFUI01. The sequence goes on along the minus strand of JBDTRR010000002.1, from coordinate 39,884 downwards.
GTGACCATCGTCACCGGCGACCTGCGCGATGCCGCGCTGGTGACCCGGGTGACCGAGGGGATCGACATCGTCTTCCACCTCGCCGCGATCCGCATCACCCAATGCGCGGAGGAGCCCCGTCTGGCACTGGAAGTCCTCGTCGACGGCACGTTCAACGTGCTGGAAGCGGCGGTCAAGGCCGGGGTCGAGAAGGTGGTCGCCTCCTCTTCGGCGTCGGTCTACGGTATGGCCGACCGGTTTCCGACCGCCGAGGACCATCACCCGTACCACAACCGCACCATCTACGGTGCGGCGAAGGCGTTCAACGAAGGTCTGCTGCGCAGCTTCAATGAGATGTACGATCTGAAGTACGTGGCGCTGCGCTACTTCAATGTCTATGGGCCGCGGATGGACGTCCATGGCGCCTACACCGAGGTGTTCATCCGCTGGATGGAGCGGATCGCCGCCGGCAAGGCGCCGATGATTTTCGGCGACGGGCTGCAGACGATGGACTTCGTGCATGTCCATGACATCGCGCGCGCCAACATCCTGGCGGCGAAGTCGGATGTCAGCGACGAAGTCTTCAACGTCGCCAGTGGCACGGAGACCAGCTTGAAGGAGATGGCCGCCCGCATGCTCGCGATCATGGGATCGTCGCAGGTCCCCGAATTCGGTCCGGCCCGCGCGGTCAATCCGGTACCGCGGCGGCTGGCCGACACCGGCAAGGCGAAGCGCCTGCTCGGCTTCGAGACGCGGGTTTCGATCGAGGACGGCCTGCGCGGGCTGGTCGAGTGGTGGCAGCAGGAGCGGGAGAGCGTGCAGGCTTAGGACCCTATGTCACAGACCATTTCGCAGATTCCGATCGCCCGGCCGGTCCTCGACGAGCTCGAAGTCGACGCGGTCCGCCGGGTCATTCTGTCCGGCTGGGTCACCCAGGGGCCCGAGGTGGCGGCATTCGAGCGCGACTTCGCGCAGTTCGCCGGCGCGCCGCACGCGTGCGCGGTGTCGAACTGCACCACGGCGCTCCACCTGGCGCTGCTCGCGGTCGGCGTCGGCGCCGGCGACGAGGTCATCACCGTCAGCTACACGTTCATCGCCACCGCCAACGCGGTGCGCTACTGCAACGCGACGCCGGTCTTCGTCGACATCGACAAGGCCACCTACAACATCGATCCGGAGCTGATCGAGCCGGCGATCACGGCGCGGACGAAGGCGATTCTGGTCGTGCATCAGCTCGGCATGCCGTGCGATCTGGCGAAGATCGTCGAGATCGGCCGCCGCCGCGGCATTCCGGTAGTCGAGGATGCCGCCTGCGCCACCGGCAGCGAGATCGAATGGAATGGCCGGTGGGAGAAAATCGGCCGGCCGCACGGGGATATCGCCTGCTTCTCCTTCCATCCGCGCAAGGTCGTCACCACCGGCGACGGCGGCATGCTGACGACGGCAAATCCCGACTACGACGCCAAATTCCGCCTCTGGCGGCAGCACAGCATGAGCGTCGCCGATACGGTCCGGCACGGCGCTCGCGAGGTCATCTTCGAGTCGTACCCGGAAGTCGGCTTCAACTACCGTATGACCGATCTGCAGGCGGCGATCGGCCGGGTCCAGCTGCAGCGGCTGCCCGAGATCGTCGCGACGCGCCGCCGCGTCGCGGCGCGCTACACCGACCTGCTGGCCGCCATTCCCGGGATCCAGGTGCCGCACGAACCGGCGTGGGCGCGCAGCAACTGGCAGAGCTACTGCATCGGACTGCCGGACGGTTGCGATCAGCGCAAGGTGATGCAGCACATGCTCGACCAGGGCGTGTCCACCCGGCGCGGTGTGATGTGCATCCATCGCGAGGCGGCGTACGCGGACGGGTCGCGCTGGAACTCCCTCCCGGTCAGCGAGCACTGCCAGGACTCGGACGTCATGCTGCCCCTGTTCGCCCAGGTCTCCGACGAGGATCTGCGGCGGGTCGTCGACGAGCTGGCGCGCTGCGTAAAGTAAGCCGCCCGAGAACAGACCGGCCTCTTTTCGGGCCCTTTTTTGCGCCTGTCGATCTGCGGCCCGTCCGATCGACAATACCCTGGAGCGGCGACGATCGCACAGCTCCAAGGGGGATCAGATGAGTGGGGTACGGGTGCTCGTCGGTACGCGCAAGGGCGCGTTCGTCATGACCGCGGACGGCAAGCGCGACCGGTGGGAGATCACCGGTCCGCATTTCGGAGGGTGGGAGATCTACCACCTCAAGGGATCGCCTGCCGACCCGAACCGCCTCTACGCCTCGCAGTCCAGCGGGTGGTTCGGGCAGATCCTGCAGCGCTCCGACGACGGTGGCCGGAGTTGGGCGCCGGTCGACAACAAGTTCATCTACGACGGCGTCCCCGGAACCCATCAGTGGTACGACGGGACGCCGCATCCCTGGGAGTTCAAGCGGGTCTGGCATCTCGAGCCGTCGCTGAGCGACCCCGACACCGTCTACGCCGGCGTCGAAGATGCGGCGCTGTTCCGCTCGACCGACGGCGGACAGTCGTGGCATGAGCTGTCCGGGCTGCGCGGCCACGGCTCGGGATCGCGCTGGCAGCCAGGCGCGGGTGGATTGTGCCTGCACACGATCGTGCTCGATCCGAACGATCCGGCGCGGCTGTTCATCGCCATCTCGGCGGCCGGCGTCTTCCGGACCGACGATGCCGGCTTGACCTGGCGGCCGATCAACCGCGGCCTCAAGTCCGAGGGCATACCCGATCCGGATGCCGAAGTCGGCCACTGCGTCCACCGCATCGCCATGCACAAATCACGGCCCGACGTGCTGTTCATGCAGAAGCACTGGGACGTCATGCGCACCGACGACGGCGGCGACTCGTGGCGCGAGATCAGCGGCAACCTGCCGACCGACTTCGGGTTTGCGCTCGACGTCCACGCCCACGAGGCCGAGACGATCTACGTCGTCCCGATCAAGAGCGACTCCGAACACTATCCGCCGGAGGGAAAGCTGCGCGTCTACCGCAGCCGGACCGGTGGCAACGAGTGGGAGGCGCTGACCAACGGCCTGCCGCAGCGCGACTGCTACGTCAACGTCCTGCGCGACGCGATGGCGATCGACTCGCTCGATGAGTGCGGGGTGTATTTCGGCACCACCGGCGGCCAGGTCTACGCGTCGGCCGATGCCGGCGACTCCTGGGCCCCGATCGTCCGGGATCTGCCGCCCGTGCTGTCGGTCGAGGTCCAGACCCTGGCGCCATCGCGGGCGGAGCGGTGATGGCCGCGGACATCGGAGCGCGCTGTCGCGTTAGCGGAGTCCAGCGATGATTCGAGTCGAGCTCCCGGCCCACCTGCGCACGCTGGCGCGGGTCGGCGGGGAAGTGCAGATCGATGTCGCCGCTCCGGTGACGCTCCGCTCCGTGCTCGACGCGCTCGAGGCCTGCTACCCGGTGCTGCGTGGGACGATCCGCGATCACGGCACCCGCAAGCGGCGCCCTTACGTACGGTTCTACGCCTGCACCGAGGACCTGTCCCACCAACCGCCGGACACTCCGCTTCCCGATTCGGTGGTCAGCGGCACCGAGCCCTTCCTGGTCGTCGGCGCCATGGCCGGGGGGTAGTCGTCCGTGGTGTCCGACTCAGTCGGACTGCTCGAAAAAGGGGTCGGGAGTCTTTTTTCAGACTTGCCTCCAAAAAAGACTCCCGACCCCTTTTTCGACGGACTGCGGATCAATCCGGCTGAAGCCGGATCCCACGTACGAGGGGCCGGCGAGGGGCCTGCCTTTCTTGTCGCCGGGGTCCTACACTAAGGATCCCTGATTCGCAGCGGGTCCGCCGGCGCGGACGCCGTGTCGCGGTGCCAGTGGCGGACGAGAGTGAGGCAGCGGTGTACCCAGTCATTTTTCGCATCGGCACGTTTGAGGTCACCAGCTTTGGCGTGCTGGTCGCGGCCGCCGCCATGGTCGGGTTGTGGCTGTTCCGGCGCGAGCTCCGGCGTTCCGGATTGCCAGACGAAGGGTTCGACGCGGCTGTTGCGGGGATCGTCGGGGGAATGGCCGGTGCGAAGCTGCTCTGGGTGTTCGAGCATCTCGGGGAGGCGCCGGCGACCGATCTTGTTCTGAGCCGGGGCGGTCTGAGCTGGTTCGGCGGCTTTGCGGGAGGCATCCTGGCCGGCCTGGTGGTGATGCAGGTGAAGCGGCTGCCCAGGATCGCCGTGATCGCTGCCGCCACTCCGGCGCTCGCGATCGGCCACGCCATCGGCCGGATCGGCTGCTTCCTGGTCGGCGACGACTACGGCCGGCCGTCGGACCTGCCGTGGGCGGTTGCCTTTCCCGAGGGGATGCCGCCGACCGTCGGTCCAGTGCACCCGACGCAGATCTACGAGGCGATCGCCCTGGTTCCGCTCGCCATCCTGCTGTTCCGATGGCGGCGCGATCGGCGGAGTGACACGTTCGTGCTCGGCGCCTATCTTATCGGCGCCGGCGCGATTCGCTTCGCGATCGAGTTCGTGCGGGTGAACCAGCGCGTGCTCGGTCCGTTTACCGTCGCGCACCTGGCGTCGCTTGCTGCCGTGGCGGCCGGCGCCGGTTTTCTGCTGGCCAGACGGCGGCGTGTCGCAGGAGATCGGCGGTTTTGATCCCGAAATCGTACGCGGCGTCCGACTCTAGCCGGACCGTAAGGCAGGCATCAGAGCGTGTTGACTCTCGTCGTGCAGGCCTTCAGGCCTGCCGTATCGGGCAGACCTAAAGGTCCGCACTACTTCAGACTGATTTTCACAGGCCCTTCAGCCGGGCCGTGATTGAAACCTGGGACCGGTAAGCGGGACGATGTCACATCCGTTAACATCTACCGGTGCCCGTGCCGCATCGGATAGCCGCCCTGGCGTTGCTGACGACCGCGGCGATCGTCTCGTGGGCGATGCCGCCGGGCGCGGCGCAGACGATTCGACGGCAATCGCCGGCCGCGACCACGCCGGATCCGGCACCGCGCCGGACCCCCTGGGGTGATCCCGATCTGCAGGGAACATTCTCGAATGGCGACGAATACACCACGCCGCTCGAGCGTCCCGATCAACTGGCCGGCCGCCGGCTCGAGGACATCAAGGGTCAGGAGCTGGCCGACCTCCGGCGCGCGCAGATGCGGCAGGTCATCGACGGCCTGCCCGGCGGGCGCGTTCGTGGACCCGATGGATGGTGGGTCGAGAACATGGACGCCGGGCGGGGCGCGCAGGCGTGGCTGGTCATCGATCCACCCGACGGAAAGATTCCGGCGCTGACGGCGGCGGCGCGGGGGCGCGGCGCGGGCCGGGTGCGCAGCAGTTTTCTCGGCGGTCCGTTCGACGGCCCGGAGGATCTCGGCCTGCTCGACCGCTGCATTTCCCGCGGTGTGCCGGGATCGATGATTCCGGTCATGTACGGCAATGTCTACGGGATCGCGCAGGTGCCGGGCTATGTGGTGATCACCTACGAGATCATCCACGAGGCGCGCGTCATTCCGCTCGACGGCCGGCCGCATCTCGGTCCGAAGATCCGCCAGCACATGGGGGACGCGCGCGGCCACTGGGAGGGGAGCACACTGGTCGTCGAGACGACGAACTTCACCAGCGCCGCGGCGTATCGCGGCGCCAACGCCACGACGCTGCGCGTCACCGAACGCTTCACGCGGGTGGCGCGCGACACCATCAAGTGGACCGCCACGCTCGATGATCCGGAGACCTGGACCCGGCCGTGGACGCTGGCGATGACGCTGACCGCTGAGGCGCAGCCGGTGATGGCGTTCGAGTGCCACGAGGGCAACTACGGAATGCGGAACATCCTCAGCGCCGCGCGCGCGGAAGACAAGGCCAGATGATCCGGCGATCGGTTGGCGACGACAACACGACCCCACGAAACCGTTCCCGTGCCGCGGCGCCCCCGCTGCGCCGAAGGCGGGCCGGCGCCGGCCTGGCGCTGCTCGTCGCGCTCCTCCAGACGGCCGCCCTGGCACAGGGCCCGGGGGGCCGGAAGGCGCCGGCGATCGGCGTCAGTCCGCTGCCCGGGATGCCGCCGCTCCTCGATCAGCACGACGTGTATGCCGGTGCGAGACCCGGCCTGTTGAGCGCCGCGGTCCGCGGCCACGTGCCGCGCATCTACGTCCCGAACAGCGGCCGGGGCACGGTCGACGTCATCGATCCCGCGACCTTCAAGATCGTCGATCATTTCACCGTCGGACGAGAGCCGCAGCACGTCACCCCCGCCTACGACCTGAAGTCGCTGTGGGTGCTGGCGGACAAGGGCGACAGCCTGACCCGGATCGATCCGGTGTCTGGACGCCGGCAGCAGACGGTGAAGGTGGCCGACCCCTACAACATGTACTACACGCCGGATGGACGCTATGCGATTGTCGTCGCCGAGCGGAAGAAGCGCCTGGACTTTCGCGACGCACAGACCATGGCGCTCGTCAAAGAGGTCCCGGTGCCCTGCCGGGGCGTCGACCACATGGACTTCTCCGCCAACGGCCGGTTCCTGCTCGCCAGCTGTGAATTCTCGGGCCAGCTCGTCAAGGTCGACGTGCTCGAAGAGAAGCTGCTCGGAGTGTTGCAGCTCCCCGGCCACGCGATGCCGCAGGACGTGCGGCTCGCTCCTGATGGCAGCGTCTTTTTCGTCGCCGACATGATGAGCAACGGCGTCTACGTGATCGACGGCGAATCGATGCGCATCGTCAAGTTCATTCCGACCGGCCGCGGCACGCACGGCCTGTACTTCAGCCGCGACTCGACATCGCTGTATGCCTCGAATCGAGGCGAGAGCAGCATCGCCGTGATCGATGTCAAGACGCGCGCGGTGGCGACGGTCTGGCACATCCCCGGCGGAGGCAGTCCTGATATGGGGGGAGTGTCCGCGGACGGGCGGGTCCTGTGGCTCTCCGGCCGTTACCACGCGGAGGTCTACGCGATCGACACCAGGGACGGTCACCTGCTGGCGCGGATTCCGGTCGGGAAGGGGCCGCACGGCCTGTGCGTCTGGCCGCAGCCGGGCCGCTACAGTCTCGGTCACACCGGCTTGATGCGCTGATCGACCCCCGCCCGAGTGAAGTGGGAGCCATGGAACCAGCCGAACCGGCCGCCGAACCGCTGAGCCGCCGGAATTTTCCGGCGCTGGCCGCACCGGCCCCGGTGCAGACGGCTGGGGCGGCGCCGTCACTGGTGCAAGCGGGCGGAAGCGGATCAAAGCCGCCAAGCAATACTCTGGCTTCCATCTCAAACACCGTTTTGGGGAACGCTTGTGGCAGCGCTACGGGTTCGAGCGCACGTTGCGCGACGATGAAGCGACGTTGGGCGTGGCGCGATACATCCTCGAGAATCCCGTTCGCGCCAGGATGGTCGGAAGTCCGGAAGACTATCCGTTTTGTGGGTCGCCTGTTCATGGCGTTGCCAGGATTCTGGAGGCGGTTCAATTCAGATGGAAGTCACGGTCCGCCTGAAGGCGGACACTACGTACGACTCTGTCACGGTCCGCCTCAAGGCGGACCCTACGTACGACCGTGATCGCCGGGATTATCTCGCCAATGGATCCGGCCGGATCTGGAACTTGGCGATCTTGCCCTTGGTGCCCTTCCCGCCCTCGATGTGCCAGACGAAATGCGTGCCGTAGTTCGCGTAGAGCGCTCGACCCTTCCATCCGTCGTTCGGCCCGTCGATGCGGCCGTCCATGCCGCGTGAATAGAACCCGAGCGGGTAGGGGACGCGGAGCGTCGTCCATTGCCGGGTCTGCGGGTTCAACGCCAGCAGCGAGTCCGAGTTCGACCCGGTGGCGAACGGCGTGTTGGCGCCCAGCCCGGAGATGTTGTGTTGGTCGACCCAATTGAAATAGTGGAAGTCGGCCGGCACCTCGGTGCCCTTGAACTTCGGACCGGTGGTCTGGTAGAGCGTCCAGCCTTCGCGGCACTGGCTGCCGTCGGTCTTTGCCGGCCCATTCAGATCCTTGCACTTGCGGACGTCGAAGCTGGCCAGGTGGCTGCTGGCGGCGAGCGCCGTCCAGACGACGCCGTTGCTGTCGACGTCGACGCCACGCGGATCGAAGCCGGGCTCGGGAACCTTGAAGAGCTGCGACTTGCAGCTCGACGGCGGGTTGTTGCCGCGCTGGAGGCGGACCAGGAATCCCGGATAGCGCTCGGCGACGCCCCACACCGTATCGTCCACGGGGCTCGGGATGACCGCGTAGAGCGAGTAGTTGATCATCGTGTCGCGCGTCGCATCGAGTGGCGTCGGGGCGCCGCGTCCCCGCGCGCCCCCGGCGCCGCCGGTCGTATCGCCGGCGTAGAGCAGGGATTCGCCGCGCCCGTCGATGACATTCCAGGGCTTCGTGATCCGGCCGTCGCCGTTGGTGTCGAGCACCTGGCCGCACCAGCCGCCGGCCTTCTGTTCATCCTTGGTCTGGTCGTAGACCTTGGTGTCGATCCAGCCGAAGATCGGACCGCTCAGCTCGTTGAAGTACACCGTCTCGTTGGCATCGTTGTCGAACTGCAGGTGGTGCGTGGCGTAGCAGGTGTCGATCAGGGTGAACGCCTGCCCGGTCGGGTCGTAGAAGGAGGCCTGCCGGCCGCTGCTGCGCAGCGGGAACCACTCGGCGAACTTGTTGGTGGCATCGCTGCACCAGGACGGATCCTGATTGCCGCGGATCTTCGAGGTCATCCAGACACGGCCCTTGCTGTCGAGCATCGGGTTGTGGGGATCGGCCGGGTCGTACGGCGGGTTGGCCCAGAGATGCTCGTCGCCCCAGTGCAGCGACGGACGATTTGGCGCCGGGAACCGCGACGGGACCTCTGCCTTGGGGGCGCGGGTCGGAATGTCGAGGGTCCTCGTGGTGTTCTCGTTCGGATCCAGCTCGACGAGCTGGCCGTGGCCGGCCGACACCGCATAGATGCGGCCGTTGGCGTTCACGGTCGGACGGTTCTTGTCGGTCGAGGCTTCGTCGTGCATGAACGAGTGGTCGTCGCCGACGTCCCACAGCGTCACGACCAGGTTGCGCTCGATGCCGGTCGGGCGCGGCGGCGCCGGCGGAACGTCCCCCTTGGCGATGCGTTCGGTCCAGTCGGCGTAGGTCTTGAGCGATCGCTCCTTGCCCTGGTTGTTGAGCACGCCGTACATCGACGTGCCGCGCACCCCGGTGCCGAGCCGCCATTCCCAGGCCTCGGAATGCGTCTTGAGCTCGGGCTTCGCCTTCAGGACGTGGTCGACGTCGCGCGTCTCCGCGTTGCCGAGCTGATGACAGAAGTTGCAGTCCGACTTGATCGAGTTGATCCAGTGGTTCTGCGTCAGCATGTTGGTGCCGAGCCCATTGCCTTGCGGACCCGTACCGGGAAACTCCTTCGCGGCGGGAGGCTCGAGCAGCGACAGCCAGTAATCGCCCGGATAGACCCTGGCCGCTTCCTGCGGGGTTCTGGCCAACGTCGCGGTCAATGCGATCTGGGTCGTGGCCGGCTTCATCTCGATCGGCGTCGAGTCGACGAGGCCGTAGCCCCTGACCCACACCCGGTAGGAGGCAGCCGGCAGCTCCGGCACCATGAAGCGGCCCTGATTGTCGGTGACGACGATCTTGATGAAGTTGGTGGGCAGCTCGCTGGTCTCGGCGATCACCCACACCCCCGCCTCGGGGCCCTGGCTGCTGCGCACCACGCCGGTGATGTAGCCGGGCGGCGAGCGCCGCGCCGACTGCAGCGCGCTGCCCGAGTCAACCGTCGATCCGGCGATCAGGCCGATCAGCGCGACGCGCACCCACATACTCCGCAGCAGCGAACGGCTGGACGACTTCATTTGACCACGTCTCCTCGAGAAGGGACCGACACCGGCAAGGAGAGAGTATAGCGCCGCCGGGGCGAATCGATGAGAATGAAAGCCGATGCCGGATCCGATCGATCGAGCCGCGAAGCAGCGACTGGTGGACGCCATCAGCCCGTGGCACCACTCCATCGATCTGGGCGATGGCGTCGTGACCCCGGGCTCGAAAACGCCGCATCACATCTGGGACGAGCTGCGTCGTCTGCGCCTGCCCGACATGGCCGGCAGGTCGGTGCTCGACGTCGGCGCCTGGGACGGCTACTACACGCTGCATGCGGAACACTTCGGCGCCAGCCGCGTCGTCGCGCTCGACCACTATGCCTGGTCGATCGACTTCCCGAAAGCCGCCGCCTACATGGCGCGCCAGCTCGCCGGCGGCCAGCCGATCCGCGCCTTTCACGCCGTGCCCGAGCTGTGGGATCCGGTCGGTCTGCCGGGGAAGCGGGGCTTCGATCTCGTCTCCCGCCTGCGGAGCAGCCGCGCCGAAGCGGTCGTCGACGATTTCATGACGATGGACGTGCAGCGGCTCGGCACGTTCGATGTCGTGCTGTTCCTCGGCGTGATCTACCACCTCGAGGAGCCGCTGCGGGCGCTGCGCCGGCTGCGGCAGGTGACACGCGGCGTCGCGGTGATTGAATCGGAGGCCGTGGTGCTGCACTCCGGCGACGGCCCGCTGTGGCAGTTCGTCGATGCCGCGCAGATGCACGACGACCCGACCATCTGGTGGGTGCCGACGGCGGAGGGACTGCGCGCGATGTGCCTCGCCGCCGGATTCGCGAGCGCCGAGATCGTGGCGGGGCCGCCGCCCGGCCCGCCAGCGAACTACCGCCTCGTCGTCCACGCGTTCAGTTAGTCCGTCTTGCAAGCGAAAATAACGAAAGAACTGGCGGGCCGCTCGATCACCGTGGCGCGGTTCCCATCCCCTTGAACGCGTATTTGTAGTACCGCATCCCGTTGTTCACCTCGCCGATGAACAGGTTGCCCTTCGAATCGCCGGCGAAGCTGTGGGCGTGGAAGAATTCTCGCGCGTTGTGCCCGGCGTGCCCGCCGATCGACGTCACGACCTCCAGCGTCTGGCGGTTCAGGACGCGAATCGCTTTGTTGGAGCCGTCGATGACGTAGAGGAACGTCTGCGCCTGGTCGGGCGACACCGCGAAGTTGTGCACGGTCCCTTCGGCCTGGAGCGTGTTCCGGGCGATGAACACCTCCTTGACGAAGGTGCCGTCGAGTTGGAACACCTGAAACCGGTTGTTGGTGCGATCCGCGACATATACCAGGTCGTCGTTGGTGACCAGCACGCCGTGCACCGGGTTGTTGAACCCTTCGGGCGCCGGTCCCTGGATGAGCTGCGGGCGGGCCGGGAACTTGATCCCGTCGTCGGGCTTCCTGCCGTAGCCGCCCCAGTGCCGCTTGTAGGCGCCGGTGTCCGCATCGAAGACGATGACGCGACGGTTGAAATAGCCGTCGGCGACGAACAGCTCATTGGTCTTCCGGTAGACGAACAGGCTGGCCGGCCCGCCCAGGTTGGCGGTGTCGTTGCTGCCCTGGTTCTTGCCGGCGTGGCCGATCTGCAGGAGGAATTGGCCCCTGGCGGTGAACTTCAGGATCTGGTTGTCCTCTTTGGCGCTGCCGCTCAGCCAGACGTTGTCCTTGTGGTCGACGAAAATTCCATGCTGGGAGACGAACCATTCGTAGCCGGTGCCCGGAGCGCCCCAAGCCTGCAGGAACCGGCCGGCGGCGTCGAACTCCAGGACAGCCGGTGCCGGGATGCAGCATTCCGACTGCGGCGGGTTGAGTGACGCGCCTTTTTCGCCTTCAGGAATGGTATCCGGCCGATGAAAAACCCAGAGGTGGTCGTGCGAGTCGACGGCGAGACCGCCGACCTGGCCGGTGGTCCACTTGTTGGGCAGCGCCTGCGACCAGAGCGGATCCGGCTCGAACTGCGGCACCTGCTGCCGGGCAGACTGGGCGGTTGCAGACTGCTCGATCACGCCGGCGACGCCGGCCATGATGACGACCACCACCGCGCCCGCGATTACCCACATCTTCCTCGTCATGCGCACCTCCGGAATGCCGCACATTGTAGCGGCCACGGCTGGAGCCTGCACTGCGGTTGCCGTTAGACTGGCGAGGCGTCGCCGTCAGACCGCCGAGAAGGGTGAGGCGGGTGTGGCTCTGCCTCGCTAGTGGCTGCGTTGTTCTGCCCCGCCTCCGGCGGGGCGAGACGTCTCGCGGCCGGCCGACTATTACGCATTCGCACGGATTCCCGGCCTTCGAGACGTCTGGCGTTTGGGCTGAAGGATGGATGATGAACAGACTATTCGCAATCGCACTCGTGATTGGAGCCGCTTTGACAGTGGACGCACGGCCCTCGTTCGCCCAGCGCGCGGAGGTCAAGGCCTGGCGCCTCAACGGTGAAACACGCCGCGCCATTGTCTACGCGCCATCGGCGAAAACGGCGAGCGGCAGGGCGCCGCTGGTCCTGTCCTTTCATGGGCATGGCGACAACATGCAGAACTTCCAGCACACCGACCTGCACCGGGCGTGGCCGGAGGCGATCGTGGTCTATTTTCAAGGTCTGCCGAGCCGTGACGGCCTCGCCGGCTGGCAGGTGGAAAAAGGGCAGGACGATGACCGCGACCTGGCGCTGGTCGACGCCGCGATCACCTCGCTGCGCGAAGAGTTCAAGGTCGACGAGGCGCGGGTCTATTCGACCGGTTTCTCGAACGGTGCAAATTTCACTTATCTGCTGTGGGCCGAGCGGCCGGGTGTCTTCGCGGCGTTCGCGCCGGTCGCCGCCCGGCTGCGGCCGTCGGTGAAGTTGATGCGGCCGAAACCGATCGTGCACATCGCCGGCACCGGCGATGCGCAGATCCGCTACGCCGATCAGCTGGCGGCGATCGAGGCGGCCAGGCGGGCGAACGGGGCGACGGGAAAGGGCACGGGCTGCGGCGGCGGCTGCACGATCTACGACTCCCCGAGCGGCGCGCCGGTGATGACCTGGATCCATCCGGGCGGCCATGAATATCCCGACAGCACCTCTGAACGCATCGCGAAATTCTTTCGCCAGCATCCGGCACGGTAAGCCTGTCGTTGGCCCGGCGGATCACCTGCGGGTGCCGCGTATAATCCCATCCGGAGGCATTGATGGTTTCCCGCACGTCCCGCACGTCCCGGTCGCTTGGCGCGGCGTTTCTCGTCGCCGCGATGGTCGCGTCGCTGCTCGGCACGCTGCAGGCGCAGCAGACCCGTTCGGCGGCGCAAGGTATCTATACCGATCCGCAGGCGGTGCGCGGTCAGGCGGTGTACGCGGACAAGTGCGCCTCCTGTCACGGTCCGGTACTCGCCGGCGCCCAGGCGCCGCCGCTGACCGGTGACGACTTCATCCGGATCTGGAGCGGGCCGGCCGCCGGCCTGGTCGACAAGATCATCAACACGATGCCGGCCAACGATCCCGGAAAGCTCACGCGTCAGCAGGGGGCTGATGTCGTCGCCTATATGCTGCAGGCCGCGAAATTTCCCGCCGGACCGGCCGAGCTCGCGACGGACGACGCCGCGCTCAAATCCGTCGCCATCCCGGCGCCGGCCGGAGCCGCGGGTGCACCGGCGTCGGCCGCCTCGTCCGCAGTCTCGTTTCCGCCGGTCGGCAACATGGCGCAACTGATGCGGGGCATGCTGTTCCCGACCTCGAACCTGATCTTCAACGTCCAGAAACAGGACCCGGCGGCGCCGCGGCCGGCCTACCAGTCGAACGCGGTCGGCTTCTCCTGGGCCGACTGGGGAGCGGGGATCTATCCCGGCTGGGAGATGGTCGACTACGCCGCGGTCACCATTGCGGAGTCGGCGCCGCTGATGCTGACGCCGGGCCGCCGCTGCGAGAACGGCCGGCTGGTGCCGGTCAACGACCCGGACTGGATCAAGTTCAGCCTGGAGCTGGCCGAAGCCGGCAAAGCCGCGCTCAAGGCCGCCCAGACGCGGAAGCAGGACGTGGTCAGCGAAGCGACCGACGTCATCGCCACATCGTGCTCGCACTGTCATGAGGCGTATCGCGACAAACCGGTGCGCGGACCAAGAAATCCCGTCGACCCGTCGAACAAGGCCGCCCGGTGTGTTCGGTAAGTGCCGACAAGGGGAGGCCTCAAGGCCCGCGCTACGACTGACCTTCCATCGCGGTCCGGCTGACCAGCCTCCGCCAAGGCGACGGCGGTCCGCCGAAACTTTATGCGAAGGCGGAAGCCAGATGTCTGTCGTAGGACGTGGCTCACATGTACGTGGCTGTCGTCGTGCAGACCTTCTGGTCTGCCTCACGGGACGGTCTGAAGACCGTCCCCTACACTTAGCGCGCCGGGACTCGCCGCTGAAGACCGTCCCCTACACTCAGCGCGCAGGGGACGCCTTTCAAGGCGTCCCGAGACGTCCGGGCATGACAAAAACGTCCGTTCTCGCCGGACGGCGACGAAAGTGTCGCTCTGTCACCATCGATTCCCTGTCGCAACGGGACTAAAAACACCCATTGCCGGCGCCTCTTGCACGACAATAGAGGAGTCGGCTTGACGCGCACGCCAGCGTTCGCGCGTGCCGTTCACCAGAAGCGACTGAGGAAAAAAATGGGCACAAGGTTCAGGATGGTCGTTGCCGTGATCTGTGCGGCGTTGCTGTGGCCGGCGGCGCGGGTCTCCGCCCAGGTCACCACCAGCGCCATCACCGGCGTCGTCAAGGATTCACAGGGGGCGGTCGTTCCCGGGGTCTCGGTGACTGCCGTGCACCAGCCGTCGGGAAGCGCCTACGAGGCGGTCACGCTCGGTGACGGTCGGTTCTACATCCCCGGCATGCGGATCGGCGGGCCGTACACGGTGACCGCCGCGCTGACCGGGTTCCGGACCGAAGAGCAGCGCGATGTCTCGCTCAACCTCGGTGTGGTCCAGGACCTCAGCTTCACGATGACCGTCGCGGCGATTGCCGAGAACGTCACGGTGGTCGGCACGACCAGCCCGATCTTCAGCAGCAACCGGACCGGGGCCGCGACGTCGGTCACGCGCGGCGATCTGGGAACCCTGCCGACCGTGTCGGGCCGGATCGGCGACGTTGTCCGGCTGGCGCCCCAGGCCGGCAGCAACGGCACGTTCGCCGGGCAGGACAACCGGATGAACAACATCACCATCGACGGCTCGTATTTCAACAATTCGTTCGGCCTCGGCGGCCAGCCCGGGGATCGCACCAGCGTGGCGCCGATCTCGCTCGAGGCGATCGAGCAGGTGCAGGTCAACGTCGCGCCCTACGACGTGCGGCAGGGGAACTTCGTCGGCGCCGGCGTCAACATGGTGACTCGCAGCGGCACCAATCAGGTGATCGGCTCGGCCTACACCCGGTATCGCAACGAGTCGTTCGTCGGCACCGATGCGGCCGGGCTGGCCTACAACCCCGGCACCTTCACGACCAAGGACACCGGATTCTTCCTCGGCGGCCCGATCATCAGGAACCGGCTGTTTGCGTTCGGCAGCTTCGAGAAGCAGTCCGACAGCCGGCCGCTGACGGCGTTCCGCGCCAACCAGGGCGGCGAACCGGTCGCCGGCGGCGTCACCCGGGTCCTGGCTTCGGATCTGACCGCGCTCAGTCAGTTCCTGTCGTCGAAATTCGCCTACGACACGGGGGGATTCGAGAACGTCGAGAAGAGTACGCCGGCCAAGCCGTTCCTGGTCAAGTTCGACTACAACGCCGGCACCGGCAACAAGATCAGCTTCCGCTACAGCCGCCTCGACTCGAGCACCGACGCGCAGTTGTCCAGCTCGTCGTCGGCCGGTCTCGGCCGCGGCATCAACAGCACGAACTGGCTCGGCTTCCAGAACTCGAACTACACGGTCCTCGAAAACTACCGGTCCGGCGTCGGGGAATGGAACTCGGTCGTCGGCAACACCCTGTCGAACAGCCTCACCGTCGGCTACACCACCAATGACGAGAGCCGCGGCATCCCGACACTCTTCCCGTTCGTCGACATCCTCGACGGCAACGGCGTCGCCCTCACGTCGTTCGGCACCGACCCGTTCACGCCCGACAACGAGCTGCGCTACCGGACGTTCCAGGCCCAGGACAGCTTCACCAGGTTCGGCGTCAAGCATTCGCTGACGGTCGGCGGCAGCGCCGAGAAGTATCACTCGGACAATGTCTTCTTCGCCCGGAGCAACAGCGTCTACGTCTACAACACGCTGGCCGACTTCTACACCGATGCCAACGACTATCTGGCCAACCCGGCGCGGACGGCGGCGCCGGTGACGCTGCGCCGCTTCGAAGTGCAGTACCCCAACCTGCCGGGCCTGGACAAGCCGCTCCAGCCGTTGGAAGCGTGGTACGTCGGTGGCTACGTGCAGGATCAGTGGCGCGCCCGCTCGAACCTGACCGTCACCGCCGGGATCCGGGTCGACGCACCGATTTTCAAGAACACCGCCTTCAACAACCCGAATGTCAACGCGCTGACGTTCCGGGCCGAGGATGGATCACCGGTCCAATACAACAGCGGCGAACTGCCGAAGGCGACGCCGCTGTGGTCGCCGCGCGTCGGCTTCAACTGGGATCTGGCCGGCGATCAGCAGACGCAGATCCGCGGCGGGACCGGAGTGTTTACCGGCAAGCCGGCCTATGTCTGGATCTCGAACCAGATCGGCAACACCGGGCTCTTGACCGGACAGGTCCAGGACAACAACATCACGACCCGGCCGTTCAGTCCGAATCCGAAGGCCTACTGGCCGGCGGTCACCGGCGCGCCGGCGACCAGCCTCGAGTTCGATGCGACCGATCCCGACTTCAAGTTCCCGCAGGCCTGGAGGAGCAACGTCGGCGTCGACCGGCTGCTGCCGGGCGGACTGGTCGCGACCGGTGAGCTCCTCTACAACCGCGATGTCAACGGCATCTACTACATCAACGCCAACCTGCCGGCGGCGCAGTCGGCTTTCGCCGGCGTCGACAATCGACCGCGCTGGAGCGGCGTCACCTGCGCGGCGGCGGGTCAGGTCGGCCCGTGCGTCACCCGCATCAACAACGCCCCGGGCAATCAGATCACCGCGGCGTACGTGCTGAAGAACCAGGACGTCGGCCGCTCGTGGGTGGCCTCGGCCAGCCTGGCGAAGTCCATGACGAAGGGCTTTTCCGCGAAGGGCGCCTACAGCTACGGCATCTCGCGCAACACGGTCGATGCCGGCAGCACCGCGTCGGGAACCTGGACGACGATCGCGCAATCGGCCGACGCGAACAATCCCGGCCTCTCGTACTCGCAGAACTCGCCCGGGCACCGGGTCTTCGTCAATGCGTCCTATTCGAAACAGTATTTCGGCCTGGGCGCGACGACGGTGTCGGCGTTCTGGGAGGCACGGACCAACCTGGTGAACTTCGCCACCAACGCCAGCTATGTCTTTGCCGGCGACATGAACGGCGACGGCGTCAGCAACAACGATCTGATCTACATCCCGCGCAATACGTCGGAGATGAACTTCGCCTCATTCACGGCCGGCGGCCGGACCTACAGCGTGGCCGAGCAGGCGGCCGCCTTCGAGGCCTACATCGAACAGGACAAGTACCTGAGCCGGCACCGCGGGGAGTACGCCGAGCGCAACGGGCTGTTCCTGCCGATCGTCAAGCGGATGGATCTCAGCATCAGCCAGGACATCTTCAAGAGTGTCTCGGGCCGGCGCCATCTGGGGCAGATCCGGCTCGACGTCACCAACCTGGGCAACCTGCTGAATCACAACTGGGGTGTCGGCCAGCGGCCGGTCGTGCCGTCGACCTCGTCGTCCCTCAACCTGATCCCGATCCTGACCACCCCGACGGTCGACGCCGCCGGTCAGGTGAGCTACCGGATGGCCGTCGTCAACAACGCGCTGCCGGCGTCGACCTTCCAGACCACCACATTCGTCGGGCAGACAGGAACGAGCGGCAACGACGTCTACACGATGATGGTGAGCTTCCGCTACAACTTCAATTAGCGCTGTTGCGGTTCGCGCCGGATCTCACGGTCCGGCTTCAGCCGGACCGTGACAGGTTGAACGCTGCCAACCGTCGTCGCGCCGGCTTCGGGTCTGCAGTCGTCGTGCCGATCGACGCGGTCCTGCACGACGGCTGACCGTCTCACTTCGCGAACGGATACTCGGACAGCCTCGGCGCGCCGCCGCGCGACGTCACCTGCAGCAGCGGCCGCAGCTCGCGGATGTTGCCGGCCTTCTCGAGCGCCAGGACGCGGTCGATGAGACGGGTGGTGGTGGCCGCGCCCAGGATCGGCGTCACCAGATCGCGGCATTTCGCGACCACCTGCTCGCGCGACATCGGGTTGGCGGCGGTGCCGAGGACGTCACCGACGGTGTCCTGAATCAACCGCGTGCCGTTGGCGAGCGTGATTTGAATCAGCGGCGGCCGGGCGACGTTTCCCCCTCGTCCCGGCGGCCCCGGTTCGAGCCGCACCTTGGCCCGGAGACGGACAATCGCCGGATCCCGCAGCCGCGCCTGGTCGTGGATGTTCCGGAACGTGACCTTCTTGTCGATCAGCATCACCGCCAGTGCGTGCTGCACGTTGATGTCGGACGCCCCGCTGTTGTCGGTGATCGATCCGGGCTGATAGCGGACGACGATCTCCTCGATCTGGTCCGGATCGATCGGCTGTTTCTTCAGCAGCGCCTCGACCGCATCGAGCGGCGCGTGGATCGGAAACCCCACCGTCCATTTCTTGATGTTGGCGCGGGTCAGCTCGTAGCGCTCCCCGAGCTTGTCGATCAGCAGTTCGGCCTTGCCGGTCGGCGCGTTGGCGAGGATGAAGTTGTCGGGTCCGGCCATGATGTCGTTCACCGCGTTCCAGCCGGCGTGAACGAGCAGGACCGCGGTCACGCCACCACGCGCCGGCATGCCGCCGAAGATGAACCCCTTTTCGATGTGGTCGGGGTCGCGGGGAAACGACTCGATGCCTGAGCTCTGCTGCGCGGTGTACGAGAGCACCCAGCGCATCTTCTGCGCGTCGAGGCCGGCCGCGCAGCCGCCCGCCGCGGCGGCGCCGAAGATGCCACCGATGGCGTAGGGCAGCTTGTGGCTGTTCGCCATCCCTGGCTGGATGGTGGCCATGACGCGTGTGCCGATGTCGTAGCCGAGCACGACGGCCCGCAGGAAGTGGGCGCCGTTGATCCCGAACTGCTCGCCGACCGCCAGGGCCGCGGGCACGACGTTGCAGCCCGGATGCCACGGGCCCGGCGCCAGCGTGTCGTCGGTCTCGTCGGCGTGCGCCAACGTGCCGTTCACCAGCGCCGCCTCGATCGGCCCGCACAGAATCGTATCGCCGACGACGGTCGCCACTGCCTTGCCGCCGTAGGCGCGCGCGAACGCGAGCGCGGCGCGGCCCGGCGCCAGCTCCGCTCCGGAGACCATGGCCGCGATGGTGTCCAGTACGTGCCGCTTCGCCCGCTCGATCACCTCCTCCGGCAGGGCGCGGTCGCGCGCCTCGCTCATATAGGTGCTGAGCCGGGTCATCACCTCGCTGGTCGGGAAATCGGCGGCTGTCTGACCCGGCGCGGCGGCGGCCCCGCGCTCCTGCGCCATCGCCACCGGCGGGCGCCCGATGGCGGCGGCGACGGCGGCCCAGCCGGTGCGTTGGAGGACGTCCCGGCGGGTGAGTCGACGTTCAGGTGCCATGTGCAGACCTCGCTATATTTTTGGCGCTATATTTTTGGCGCCATCGTTTTGGCGCCATCGTTCGGCGCGTTCGCCTGACGCTATCGTTTGACGCTATCGTTTGACGAGGGAGAAGACGTCGTCGTAGGTCCGGATCCGGCCGTTCTTGACCGCGGCGAGCGTCTCCAGCATGCCCGCCAGGACGTTGGGGGCGCGCATGCCGAAGCCACCGCCCTGGAACCCGGAGGCGCCGGACCGGATGAATGTGCTCGACGCGTCGAGGGGGAGCGTGGCGACGTTGTCGTAGAAGCTCGTCCAGCCGCCGTTCTGGTTACCGTTGGCCTGAAACAGGTAGCGCTCGACGTTGGACAGGTAGAAGGCGGTGACGATCGCGTCGTGCTCCTTGAGGTATTGACCGACCGCCCGGATGGCTTTTCTCCCGCCGAAGTCGCCGGCCACCGGCACGATGAGGTTCCGGCGCTGCAGGTCCCGGATCACCCGATAGTGTGCTTCGCTCGCCAGGTAGCTCCGATGCTCTCCCTGACGATCCATCGCCGTCATCAGCTCGACATAGTCGGGCATGCCGCCGCCGCGGCGTCCGCCGGACCGGCCGGCGCCCGAGTTGTAGTTGATGAGCGGACCGAAGTCCCGGAACACCGTGAAGACATGTTCGAGACTGTCCAGATCCTTGCTGGTCAGGCCGAATCCGTGTGTCGTCAGCAGCAGATCCTTGATCGCCTGCAGGTTGCTCGTGAATGCCTGGTCGTCGACCGGCATCGTGCTGTAGGCGCGGAACAACTCATCGACCGTCGAAGCCTCGCTCAGTCCGGCCGGACGGGTCAGCGAGAACAGCCGCGAGACGAATTCGGCGCGGTCGGCCGACAGCTCGAACAAGGCCTTGTAGAGCAGGTGCTCGAGCATGTTCTGGCGGCGGATATCGATGATGAACGCGATCTTCGGATGCAGCGCGGCGATGTAGGTGAAGTTCTGCTCGGGTCCGACCCCCAGGTAGACGCCGTCCGGCCGGGCGGTTCGCTCGAGGAGCGGAATCACGGCCTGGTAGCCGGTCTCGTTCGACAGGAAATTCTCGGACTGGAAGGCGCCGCTGGCCTCTGACACCGTCTCGATCAGCGTCCAGAACGCGTCGTCGGCGATCGCGTTGGGGAGGGTATCGGCGGCCCGGAGCCGGAACGTCGACAGCCACGGCACCGCGACGAGTGTCGCCACGGCGACGAACCACCCCAGGTGCTGCAGGACGCCGCGACGAGTCAAGAGGAGCGCATTGGCCATCGGCTCACCTCGGAGGACGCCGGATCTTACATCCGAATCCGGGCGCCGTGTCGGGGCGACACGGGGATTTCCCGCTTCACTTCGCCGCCTATCAATGGCACGATCGCGTCCGGCCCGGGAGGCTGACATGAAAACGTTGCGTATCGCAGCTGGTCTGATCGGAGTTGTCGCGGTGCTGTCGCCATCGATTTCCGCGCAGTGGGCGGCGTACGCGCCGAAGGCGGAGCCCAAGAACCCTGACGGCACCGTCAACCTGAATGCGCCGACTCCGCGGCTGCCGGACGGCAAGCCGGATCTCTCGGGCCTCTGGGTAAACGGCCGCGGCGGCGGGCAGGCGCTCGCCGCCACGGTGGCCGGAGAGCGGGGACGTGGTGCGGGACAGCCGGCGCCGCCAGCGCCAGGAGCGGCGGCGGCGCCGGCCGCGCCCGCTGCCGCTCCGGCGGCGCCCGCGGCGGACGGGGCGGCGGCTCAGGCACCGGCGGGCGGGCGCGGCCGCGGCCGCGGCCAGCAACCGCTCCCGGTTGCCGCCGATGGGACGCCGCTGGCCAACTTCGGCAATATCGGCGCCGGCTTCAAGGACGGCCTGCCGTTCACACCGTGG
The DNA here is from genome assembly GCA_039931615.1 of Acidobacteriota bacterium. Taxonomy (GTDB): domain Bacteria; phylum Acidobacteriota; class Vicinamibacteria; order Vicinamibacterales; family CAVVIG01; genus JAHFUI01. The sequence goes on along the minus strand of JBDTRR010000002.1, from coordinate 18,594 downwards.
GCGGCCGAGCTCCAGAAGACACGGCAGGCGGGCAACAGCAAGGACAATCCCGACGCGCTCTGTCTGCCGATGGGCTTCATGCAGTTCCACACCCACCCGCAGCCGCGCAAGATGATTCAGACGCCCGGGCTGCTCGTCCTCATCTACGAGGCCAACTACGGCCTGCGGCAGATCTTCACCGACGGCCGGACCCTGCCGACCGGGGATGCGCAGCCGTTCTGGTACGGCTATTCCGTCGGCAGGTGGGAGGGGGACACGCTCGTCGTCGAGACGACCGGGTTGAGAGAGGACGGCTGGCTCGATGTCCGCGGCAGTCCATACACCGAGAAGGCGAAGATCACCGAGCGCTTCCGCCGGCTGAACTACGGGACGCTGGAAATCGACGTGACGGTCGACGACCCGATGGCCTACACGAAGCCGTTCACGGTCAGGGTCAACCAGCGTCTGATGCCCGATCAGGAGCTGATCGAGTTCATCTGCGCGGAGAACCAGAAGTTCGATCAGTACCTGCGGGGCGACCTCAAGCCCAAGCCGTGAGTTGATTCCCGGCGGCCGGGTAGTGACAGAGGACCATCGATGACACTGCTTCCCATCCTGCTCGGAGCCGTGATCGCCGCGCACGCGCCGAATCTGCAGGCGCGCGGCGCGGACGTCCCGGTCGATGCGACGGTCTATGCGGCGGCGTACGTTGAGGTGATGCCGTCGGCGCGAGCGGCGGCGATCGCCGCGCTGAAGCAGTACCGCGATGCCAGCCGACGGCAGGAGGGCTTCGGCCGGCTCGATCTGTTCGAGCAGATCGGCTGGCCCGGTCACTTCGCCATCTTCGAAGCGTGGCGGGACCAGCCGGCCTTCGACGCGCACAACGCCGCCGCGCAGAAACCGCTGCTGGAGGCGCTCCAGCCGATCCGCGTCAGCGGGTTCGATCAGCGTCCCTACAAGACGCTGTCGGTGGCGCCGCCCGAGCCGAGGCAGCCGGCGCCCGCCGGCGGGTCGATCTCGGTGGTCTCACATGTCGACGTGTCGCAGGATCCGCGGGTGCCGGTGATGCTCAGGAGCCTCGCCGAGGCGAGCCGCAAGGAGGATGGCAATCTCCGCTTCGACGTCGTCCAGCACACCATGCGGGCGAACCATTTCACCATCATCGAAACCTGGCGGGACCAGAAGGCGCTCGACGCCCACACCGCGGCCGCGCATACCAGGCAATATCGGGATGCACTGCAGCCGATGACCGGCAGCCCGCTCGACGAGCGGGTGCACCGGCCGGTCGAATGACGCTTTCTGACGCGTTGTTCAGAATATCTTCAGTTGCGGCCTCCCGCCCGGCATGAGTAGTATTCATCGGTTGCAGCGAACGCTCTCCTTTACGGACGGTAGCGCCGGCACGCCGATGCCAGCGGCTCCCAGGGTCTGGCCGTTACTTCCTCTGCGGCCGCGTGGCGGAGAGATAATTCGATCGAGGTGCAAAGATGACAGCGCGTCGCCTGCTTGTCACGTTACTGGTTTCTGCCGGAGCCGCCCTGCTGGGCGCCGAGGCGACGACGGCGCAGGCCCCCGCCAAGGGTGCGCCGCCGGCCAAGGGCGCGCCGGCCCCCGCCAAGGGTGCGGCGGCACCTGCCGCCCGCGGCGCGGCCGGCGCGCGCCAGACCGGCGCCAACCTGGCGCAGATCATGCGCGCGATTCCGTTTCCCAATTCGAACATCCTGTTCGACGTCCAGGACAACGATCCGGCGAAGAAGAAGCCCGATAACAACGGCCCCTACATCGGCACCTATCAGGGCTGGGAAGGCGTGGAAAACGCCGGTCTGGCGCTCGCCGAGTTCGCGACGCTGCTGCTGCAGCCGGGCCGGGTCTGTTCGAACGGCAAGCCGGTGCCGCTCAATCAGCCGGATTTCGTCAAGTTCGCCCAGGCGCTCCGCACGGTCGGGATGGAGGAGTACAACGCGGCCAGGACCAAGAGCGTCGACAAGGTGAACGACCTCAGCGACAAGCTGACCAACACCTGCGCCAACTGCCACGACAAGTACCGGCCGGACAGCCGGATCGGCGGGCCGAAGATCGGCGTCGACAAACGCTGCACGCCGGGAGTCTAGACCGCTGATGTGGCCGCCGCCGTTTCTGGAGTTCTTCGAATGGGTCGCCACCCTGCCCGGCAGCCAGTACCTGCGTGAGGATGCTCCCAATTTCTTCGGGATGTTCCTGACCATCCATGTCCTCAGCCTGTGCCTGTTCCTCGGGCTGGTGCTGATGATGGATCTGCGGCTGCTCGGGCTGGCCCATCTCGACACGCCGATCACCCAGATCCAGAAGCGGCTGTTTCCCTGGCAGTTTGTCGGGGCAGTCGTGATGTCGCTCAGCGGTCTGGTACTGTTTTATGCCCAGCCGGTGTTGTACTGGGGCAAGGGCTTCTACTGGATCAAGATGCTGGTGGTGCTGCCGCTGGCGATGTTGAACCTGCTGGTCTTTCATTACACGACCTACCGGTCGGTGGGTGAATGGGACACGGCGGCCAAGCCGCCGCCCGCCGCCCGGCTGGCCGGCGTGCTGTCGATCGTGCTCTGGGTTGGCGTCCTGGCGTTCGGACGACTGGTCGCCTACGACTGGTGGACCATCGTCGAGGGCGGCTTGAAGGGAAACTGATGCTGCAGCCGCTGTTCGAGTGGATGTACGGAGTCGGCATCTACAAGTCGTCGATCTATCTGGGTCCCGGCGTCAACCTGGTGCACCTGGTGGCGATGTGCACGTTCATGGGCGCCCTGCTGATAGTCGACCTGCGGCTGCTCGGAACCGGGTTGACCACCCAGCCGGTGCAGCAGGTGGCGCGCAGCGCCCAGCCCTGGCTGATCGGCGGGCTGCTGCTGCTGACGCTGACCGGGATTCCTGCCGTCATGACCGTGGCGCTGGAGGAGTACGCGAACCCGGTGTTCTGGTTCAAGATGTACGTGCTGCTGGCTGCCGTCATCTTCACGTTTACGGTGCGGCGCCAGGTCGCCAACGCCGACGAGGCCCGGGTGCCGCCGGTGTGGCGCAAGCTCGTCGCGCTCGTCTCGATCGTCCTCTGGATGAGCGTCGCCGCCGGCGGGCGGTTGATCATGTATCTCTAGCGAGGTTCCGATGCTCCACTACATCACCAAGCTGAAGGGCTATCACATTATCGCCACCGACGGCGACGCCGGCCATGTCGACGACTTCCTCGTCGACGAAGGCATGGTCGTCCGTCATCTGGTCGTCGACACCAGCAATTGGTTCGGCGGCGAATCGGTGCTGATTCCGACCGCGGCGCTCCAGAAGATCGACTCTCCAAACAAGCAGATCCAGGTGACGCTGAGCCGCGACGACATCAAAGGCAGCCCCGGGGTCGACACGGCGGACATCGAGCTGATCGAGACGTTGCCGCCGCCGATCATTTGAGCGGCCGCCGGCTATTTCTTGACGGCCGGCCGGGCCGCCTTGGCGGCGACGTCATGCAGGAAGTTGATGATGTTCCAGATATCGGTGTCGCTGATCTTCTTGCCCCACGGTTCCATGACGTCGAACGGCTTGACGCCGCCCTTGATGGTCTTGAAGACCTCGGCATCGCTGCCACCGTATTTCCATTCGGCATCGATCAGGTTGGCCGGCTTCGAGCCGGGCGGGGCCTTGATGCCGTCGCCCTTGGCCTGGAGGCCATGGCAGTCGCGGCAGATGCGCGCGTAGACGGCGCGGCCGGCCTTGACCGAGTTCTCGGAGGTGGCGATCGGGTTCTTGGCCGGAATCGATTTCAGCGGGATGGTGTTGTTCTCCGCCGGGGCGGCACTCTTGGCCGGGCTGGCCTTCTTCTGTGCCTGCGGCGATCCGGCGGCGAGGGAAACCGGCGCGGCGGCCGGGGCCAACGCGAGCGTGGCGACGACCATTACACACGGCACGGCATAGCGCATGGTGGACCTCACGGCGTCTCTCGATTCCATCTTCGTCATGGTTGTTCAGTCTACCGCAGCACGTCGACATTTTAATTTCGTTAAGGAAGATCGCGGCCGGGCAATCTTGATTGCATCCCGCGTCCAGAGTAAACTGCGCCCGGCCGTCGCAACGTTTTCAGACGAGGTGTAGACATGCGAGTCGTTCGTGTCCTGCCGTGGTTCGTGATCATCGCTGGTATTGCCGGTTGCTCAGCTCCGCCTGCGCAGGCGCCCGCCGCGACGGCGGCGCCAACCGCGTCCAAGCCCTACGGGAGTCTTGCTCAGGTGATGCGCGGGCTCCCGTTCCCCAATTCCAACATCATCTTCGACACCCAGACCACCGATCCGGGGGTACCCAAGAAAATCGAATCCGGCCAGGGTGCGACGAGCACGTATGCCAACACCTATGGCGGCTGGCAGCAGGTCGAGAACGCCGCCGTCGCGCTGTCCGAGGTCGCCAACCTGGTGACGATTCCCGGCCGCCTGTGCGAGAACGGCTTGCCGGTGCCGATTTCGGATCCGACCTTCCAGAAGGGCGTCAAGGCGCTCGCCGACGTCGGTGTCGCCGCGCTCGAGGCCGCCAAGACCAAGAACCTCGATAAGATGGTCGACGTGAGCGGGGCGATTTCCGACGCCTGCCTGGTCTGCCACGAGAAGTATCGTGAAGTGCCGCCGGGAAAAATGCGGTGCGTTCCGGTCGGCTGATTTGATTCCGCGGACCTCCACATGTTGATGCTGATCAAAAGCGTGTTCGAGTGGGTCAACGAGTTCCCCTCGAGCATCGCCATCCGTGAGTCGATCTACGTCTACCCCGCCATCCTGACGGTCCACATCGTCGGGATGTGCGTCTTCGCCGGCCTGGTCATCATGATGGACCTCCGGCTGCTGGGGATTGGCAACAACAGCACATCGATCTCACAGATTCAGCGGCGGCTGTTTCCGTGGCAGATGGTTGGGATGTCGATCAGCGCCATCAGCGGGCTGGTACTGGTTTACACCCAGCCGATGCGCTTCTATCCGAACGTGTTCTTCTGGATCAAGACGGTGATGATGCTGGTGGCCGGCGCGAACGTGCTGGCGTTCCATTACGGCGCCTACCGCACGGTGGCCGACTGGGATACCAAGGTCAAGACGCCGCTGGGTGCCCGGGTCTCCGGCATCGTCTCCATCGTCCTCTGGGCGCTCGTCATCATGTCCGGACGGCTGATCGCCTACAACTGGTTCCAATAGGAGTCCGGTCATGATGTTGTCGCTGTTCAAGTGGATGGGCGAACTCGAGTTCAGCAAGGCCCTCGGCGCGTCGGTGTGGCAGTTCGCGCTGGTGCAGGCGGTCCATCTGGTGTTTCTGGCGGTGTTCGCCGGCGCCGTCCTGATTGTCGACCTGCGGCTGATGGGGCGAGCGCTGACCGATCGGCCGGTGTCGCAGGTGGCCCGGGATGCGCAGCCGTGGTTGATTGGCGGCTTCATCGGGCTGCTCCTGACCGGCGTGCCCCAGATGATGCAGAACGCGATGCGCGAGTACTACAGCATCTTTTTCTGGATCAAGATGGGGTTCATGGCGCTGGCGCTGATCTTCACGTTCACCCTGCGCCGCCAGGTGACCCTGGCGGCGACGGGTGGGACGGGCGTGACCTTCCAGACCAAGGTCGTTGGACTCGTCTCCATCCTCCTCTGGGCGATGGTGGCGATTCCGGCCCGGCTGATCGGGTTGTTCAGCTAGTTATTCACCTTGCCGGCGCCGTAGGCGAAGATGTAGATCGCCAGACCGACCCCACTCACCACCGTCAGCCAGATCATTCCCCACGTAATGATCAACGGGGCGATGGTGCCGAGCTTGCCCTGCATTGTCGCGGCCGGAGGCAGCAGGCTGACGCCGAAGAGCAGCGCGCCGGCCGAGAGAACCAGCGTCACGATGCCGAGCACCATCCAACCGAACGTTCCTTGATTCATCCGAAGCGTCTCCTGAAAGTGGCGATATTATAGCCCGCGTCGCCACGGAAGTGGGTCATGGTATCCTGACCCGCCTTTTCCGATGCCTCGACCCGCCGCTCGTCCGGCGCGTGTCGAAGGCCGAGCACAGGCCACTCGCCAAGGTTCATGCGCACACGATTCCTCACCATCGCGCTCGCGACAGCGTTCGCGGTGAGTCTGGTGACCCTGGCCGGTGCGTGGCGCCTGCCCGGCAACAACCAGGGTTACGAGCCGGTGCAGCCGATCGCCTTTTCCCACAAGCTGCACGCCGGCGACATGAAGGTCTCGTGCCTCTACTGCCACGGCGGCGCCGAGAGCAGCCGCCACGCCGGCATTCCCGGCCTCAACGTCTGCATGAACTGTCACGAGAAGGTCACCTCGTCATTCGCGGCGCTGCAGCAGCAGCCGGCGCAGCCGGTCGAGTCGGCGGAGTTACGCAAACTCTACGATGCGCTCGCCCTCGACGATGTGCTGGCGCCGGCCGAAGGGAAGACGCCGAAACCGATGGCCTGGCAGCGGGTCCACCAGCTGCCCGACTTCGTCTATTTCGATCATCGGGCGCACATCACCGCCGCCGTGCGCTGCCAGCAGTGCCACGGTCCGGTCGAGACGATGGAGCGCGTGCGGCAGGTCGAGACGCTGGCGATGGGCTGGTGCGTGAACTGCCACCGCGACGTCAACCGGACCGGTGTCGCCGGCAAGCCGGTGCATGCGTCGATCGACTGCGTTACTTGCCACTACTGATGTGAGGAAGTAAGGATGTAGGGAAGTGAGGATGTTGGGAAGTGAGGAAGTGAGGAAGTGAGGAAGTAAGGGAAGTAAGGAAGTAAGGGAAGTGCCATCCCTACATCCTCACTTCCTCACATCCTCACATCCTCACCTTCTTACATCCCCACATCCCCACATCCTTACATCCTCACATTGAGTTATCAGAAGTGATGTCCGACACGAATAAGACATATTGGATGAGCCTGGTTGAGCGCGACGGGACCGAACAGGTCAACGGTGATCCGGATTTCGTCACCAGCCGGCGCAGCTTTCTGAAGGCGGCCGGCTTTTCGTTCGCTGGCGCCGTTGCCTCGAGCTGCAGCCGCACGCCGGCGTCCGTGGCGCTGCCCTATGTCGCCAGCCCCGAGGGTCTGGTTCCCGGCCGGCCGGTGCTCTACGCGTCGACCTGCGGCGGCTGTCTGGCCGGCTGCGGCGTCCTGGTCACGACCCGTGACGGACGTCCGCTCAAAATCGAGGGGAATCCGGATCATCCGTTGTCGGGGGGCGCGACCTGCGCGGTGGGACAGGCATCGCTGCTCGGGCTCTACGATGGCGAGCGGATCACGTCGCCGCTGCGGCAGGGTCAGAAGAGCACCTGGACTGACGTCGACAAGGAGATCGCGGAGGCGCTGAGCCGCCTCAGAGAGAACGGCGGCTTCGTCCGGATCCTGACGTCGACCATCACCAGCCCGACCACCGCGGCGCTGATCGCCGGCTTTGTCGGCGGGTTCAAGAACGCGCGGCACGTGGTCTACGATGCGATTCCGGCGTCGGCGATCCTCGATGCGCACGCGCTCACCCACGGCGTCCGGCTGCTGCCGCGCTACCGCTTCGATCGCGCCGATGTCATCGTCGGCGTCGATGCCGACTTTCTCGGGACCTGGATCTCGCCGGTCGAGTTCACGCGCGGCTACACGAGCCGGCGGCGAGTGGATGATCGTCAGCCGGCGAGGTCCTACCACGTGCAGATCGAGTCGCGGATGTCGCTGACCGGGTCGAATGCCGATCGCCGGCTGTCAGTCAGCCCCGGCGAGATCGGTCACCTGGTGAGCCACCTGGCGGCCGGCCTGGCCCGCCGGGCCGGGCTGCCGTTCGCGGCGGCTGATCTGGCCGCCTCGCCGTCGGCGCCGGCGCTGGATGGCATCGCGGAGCGGCTCTGGGCGGCCCGCGGCCGCGGATTGGTCGTCTCCGGGAGTCAGGACGTCGGCGTCCAGCTGCTGATCAACTTCATCAACCAGGCGATCGGCGCCTACGGCGCGACGGTCGATCTGGAGCGTCCGTCGTATCAGCGCCAGGGCAGCGATCAGGCGCTGGCCGAGCTGCGGGCGGAGCTCGGACGCGGCGAGGTCCAGGCGCTGATCGTCGCCGGCGTCAACCCGGTCTACGACCTGCCGGATGCGGCCACCCTGACCAGCGATTTGCGCCGCGTCCCGCTGATCGTGAGCACCGCCGAGCGAATCGACGAGACGGCCAGCCTCGCGCACTTCGTGTGCCCCGATCATCACTATCTCGAGAGCTGGCACGACGCCGAGCCCGCCGCCGGCATCCTGAGCCTGACGCAGCCGGCGATCCAGCCGCTGCACGACACCCGGGCACTGATCGAAAGCCTGTCGGCGTGGGGAACCGAGCCGGAGCCGGCCCAGCCGGCGCTCGATCTGCTCAAGGCACACTGGGAGCGTGATGTGTATCCGCGCCAAGGTGGGTCGGATCCGTTCCCGGCGTTCTGGAACAAGACCCTCGAGCGCGGCGCCGCGGCAGGCACGCCGCGCCGGATCGCGATCACGGCGTTCGACGCCGGCCCCGTGCGCCCGGTGCTGCGCCCGGACGAGCCGCCTGAAGCCGGGTTCGGGCTGGTCCTGTATCCGACCATCGGCATGCAGGACGGGCGTCACGGCCACAACGCCTGGCTCCACGAGCTGCCGGATCCGGTCACCAAGGTCACCTGGGACAACTACGCCTGCCTGTCTCCCGCCGCGGCCCGCCGCCTCGGTATCGAGGATGGCGATGTGGTCCGGGTCGCCGCGACCGACGGCGGCGCCATGCTGGAGCTTCCCGCGTTCGTCCAGCCCGGCCAGCACGACCGAACGGTGGCGATCGCCGTGGGATACGGACGCGCCGGCACGGAGCGGTTCGCCCGCGTCGGACCGCCCTGGGTCGAGGCGCGCGTCCATGCCGGCGTCGTCGGGGTCAACGCCGCGCCGTTGGTTGGCGTGAGCGGCGGGACCCGCCGGTACTCGGGGCGGACGGTCACCGTGGTCCGGACCGGGGGGCGGCAGGATCTGGCGTCGACGCAGGTCCACCATTCGCTGGCGGCGCCGGCCGGCCTGGCGGCGCTGGCCGGGTCGGAGCCGCGGCCGATCGTCCAGGAAGTGACGCTGGCGTCGCTCGCGGGCGCGACCGCCGGGACCGCGCCGCACACCGAGGAGGGCGGCCTCTGGCCCCCCGATCATCAGTATCCCGGCCACCGCTGGGGCATGACGATCGATCTCGACTCCTGCACCGGCTGTTCAGCCTGCGTCATTGCCTGTCAGTCGGAGAACAACGTTCCGGTCGTCGGCCAGGACGAAGTGCGCCGCAATCGCGAGATGCATTGGATCCGGATCGATCGCTACTACGCCGGCGGCGACGACAACCCGGAGGTCGCGCACCAGCCGATGATGTGTCAGCACTGCGAGCAGGCGCCGTGCGAGACGGTCTGTCCGGTCCTGGCGACCACGCACAGCGACGAGGGGCTGAACGAACAGGTCTACAACCGCTGCGTCGGCACGCGCTACTGCGCCAACAACTGCCCGTACAAAGTGCGCCGGTTCAACTGGTTCGACTACCCGCACGAGGATCGGCTGCAGAACCTCGTCTTCAACCCGAACGTGACGGTGCGCTCGCGCGGCGTGATGGAGAAGTGCACGTTCTGTGTGCAGCGGATCGAAGAGAGCAAGATCGAGGCGCGGCGGCTCGGCCAGCCGCTCGCCGACGGGGTGATCAAGACGGCGTGCGAACAGGTCTGTCCGGCCCAGGCGATCGTGTTCGGCGACCTCAACGATCCGAAGAGCCGGGTGGCGGCCGGGGCGGAGAGCCGGCGTGCCTACCGGGTGCTCGAGGAGCTCAACACCAGGCCGGCGGTGCGCTACCTCAAGCTGGTGCGGCAGGAATAATCGAGAGAGCGATGCGAGACGAACTGCCACGAAAACACGAAAACACGAAACTTGCCTTGCGGTCCTCCCGGGCGGTCGTGATTGCGTTGGTGCTGGCGGGCGGTCGAGATGGATATCGCGGTTGACGCGCCCGTAACGTTGCCCCTCATCGCCGGCCGGAAGTCGGCCGCCGATGTCACGCGCGACGTGTGCGGCGCGCTGGATGCCAGGCCGTCCGGCCTGTGGTGGGCCGGTCTGGCGATTTCCGCCGCGGCGCTCCTGATCGGCGTCGCCGCCGTCAGCTATCAGATTGCCACCGGCATCGGCACCTGGGGCCTCAACACGACGGTCGGGTGGGCGTTCGACATCACCAACTTCGTCTTCTGGATCGGCATCGGCCACGCCGGCACGCTGATCTCGGCGATCCTGTTCCTGCTCCGGCAGCGCTGGCGGACCTCGGTCAACCGGGCAGCGGAAGCGATGACGCTGTTTGCCGTCATGTGCGCCGGCCTGTTCCCGCTGATTCACATGGGCAGGCCGTGGCTGTTTTTCTGGGTCTTTCCCTACCCGAATACGCGCGGGCCGCTCTGGATCAATTTCCGATCGCCGCTGGTCTGGGACTTCTTCGCGATCAGCACCTACTTCACGATCTCCGCGATCTTCTGGTACATCGGCTTGCTGCCCGACCTCGCGACCATCCGCGATCGGGATCAGGCGATGAACAGTGGTCCGGCTGAAGCCGGACGCCGCGGCCGAACAGACGACGGCCTCGTCAGGGATGCGCAGATGGGCAGCCGCCCCTCGGACGTGGGGCCCGGCGCCAGCCGGATTCATCCTTCGTACGTGGGATCCGGCTTCAGCCGGATTCGCGGCCGTATCTTCGGGTGGTTGAGCCTGGGCTGGAACGGCGCCTACTCGACCTGGCACCGGTATGAGGTGGTTTATCTGCTGCTGGCGGGGCTGGCCACCCCGCTCGTTCTCTCGGTCCACACCATCGTCAGTATGGATTTCGCGACCGCGATGGTGCCCGGGTGGCACACCACGATCTTCCCACCCTATTTCGTCGCCGGCGCGATCTTCTCCGGCATGGCGATGGTGCTGACGCTGATGCTGGTGGCGCGCAAGACGATGAGGCTCGAGGACTACATCACCTCGCGCCACATCGATCCGATGTGCTATCTGGTGATCCTGACCAGCGGCATGGTCGGTCTGGCCTACGCGACGGAGCTCTTCACCGCGCTCTATTCGGGCAACCCGTACGAGCAGTTTGCCTTCATCAACCGGGCGTTCGGACCACTGGCCTGGGGCTACTGGATCATGGTGGCGTGCAACGTGCTGCTGCCGCACCTGTTCTGGTTCGTCCGGGTGCGCCGGACGTTGATCGCCGTCTTCATCATCTCGCTGTTGATCAACGTCGGGATGTGGTTCGAGCGCTTCATCATCATCGTCAGCTCGCTCGAGCGCGATTTTCTGCCGTCCCGCTGGACGTCGTATCAGCCATCCTCGATTGAGATCGCGACGCTGATCGGCAGCTTCGGCCTGTTCTTCACGTGCTTCCTGCTGTTCTGCCGCTTCGTGCCGGTGATTGCGATCGCGGAGATCAAGGGCGTGCTGGAGCCGCCTGATGCCGCGGTGGGACGAGACGATGCCGCGCGGCATCAGAGTGCCCGGCCGGGTGGAGAACGCGTGGCGGCACTGCCTGGAACGCCCGGCGGCCCTCTCCTGGTGACGGTTTTCGAGCGCGAGGGGGACGCGATCCAGGCGACCGCCGCGGCGCGCCAGCACGGGCTGGAGATTGCGGACGTGTTCGGCCCCTACGCGTCGCACGGCCTCGATCGCGCGCTCGGCCTCCGTCCAACCCGGCTGCCGTGGGTGTGCTTCCTGCTCGGCCTGTCCGGCGCGGTGGCGATGGCGGCGTTCCAGTATTGGGCGACGGCGGTCAGCTGGCCGATCAACGTCGGCGGCAAGCCGTGGAACTCGCTGCCGGCGTTCGTGCCGGTCACCTTCGAGATCATGGTGCTGTGCGCCGGCGTCGGGACGGTCGCCGCGTTTCTCTGGTCGACCGGACTCAGGCCGGGACGTCCATCGACGCTGTCTGATTTGCGCCTGACCGACGATCGCTTCGCCCTGGTGCTGCGGGCGACCGGCGCCGCCGCCGATCGGGCGGCGGTTGAACGCCTGCTGACGCCGTTTCATCCGGTGGCGATCGAGGAGCGGCGCTGACATGCCTCGTCCGAGCCTGGCCGTCGTCCTTGGCGCGGCCCTGGTGGTTTCGATCGGGCTGAACGTCTATGCACGGCTGCCGAAGCGGGGCCTTGGCATCGAGTACCTGCCGAACATGGCCCGGACGCCGCGCTACAACGCGTTCGAGGAGAATCCGAATTTTTCCGATGGGATGACGCTGCGCGCGCCGGCGCCCGGGACCATTCCACGCGGCCTGCCGCCGCTTCCGGCCGGGGAGGATGCCGCCCTGATGGTCAACCCGTTCCAGCCCGGCGACGGCGCTGCCGCCGAGCGCGGCGCGGCGGTGTTTGCCGCCTTCTGCCAGCCCTGTCACGGGGCGGCGGGCGAGGGCGACGGGCCCGTTCCGCAGCACGGCTTTCCTGTCCCGCCGCCGCTGTCCCGCGCTCAGACGCAGGACAAGACCGACGCCCAGATGTTCCTGATCGTCACCAACGGGCAGAACAGCATGCCGTCGTATGCGTCCCAGATCTCGCGCGACGATCGCTGGAAGGCGATCCTGCACGTGCGTTCAATGCGTCGGGCCGGCGCGGAGACCGGCGCCAAGTGAACGCCGATCTGCCGCGGCTGCAGATCGCGCCGCGCACCCGGCAGGCGTTGATCGGTCTCGCCGCGATCGGCGCCGCCGCGGCGGCCGGCGGCGCCCTGATGGCGCCGGATCGGATGTGGGCGAGCTGGCTGCTGGTCGCCTATTATGCGCTCGGGCTGGGACTGGCCGGGCTGTGCTTCGTCGCCATCCACTACACGACCGGGGCGAGCTGGAGTGCGGCGGTCCGGCGCGTGCCCGAAGCGCTGGTCGGGACGCTGCCGTGTTCGGCCGTTCTTCTTGGCGCGGTACTGGTGGCGCGGCCGCAGTTGTATTCCTGGACCGCCGCTGCGGGGGCGGTGGCGTCGAGCCCGGCGCTGGCCTTCAAGCTGGCCTGGCTGTCCCGCCCGTTCTTCCTGTTCCGCGCCGTCACCTACGCGCTGATCTGGATCGGCTTTGCGATGGCGATCCGCCGCGCCTCGCTCCGCCAGGACGGCGACGGCGATCGGCGCTGGACGCGGGCCAACGTCCGGCTGTCGGCAGCGTTCCTGATGGTCTTCGCCGTGACGTTCACGCTGGCCAGCGTCGACTGGGTGATGTCGCTCGAGCCGCTCTGGTACAGCACGATCTTCGGCGTCTACAATTTCGCCGGTCTGTTTCTGAGCGGCCTGGCGGCGATCGTCGTCGTGGCGCTGTGGCTGGAGCGCGCCGGGCCGCTTCGCCAGGTCCTGACCGACGATCATCTGCACGATCTCGGCAAGCTGCTGTTCGCGTTCAGCGTGTTCTGGATGTACATCTGGTTCAGCCAGTACATGTTGATCTGGTACACCAACATTCCGGAAGAGACCGCCTACTTCGTCCGGCGGACCCACGGCGTCTGGTGGGTGCTGTTTCTCGCCAACATCGTCCTCAACTGGCTCGTTCCGTTCGCCGTCCTGCTGCGCCGCGACGCCAAGCGCAGTCGCCCGGCGATCGGTTTCGTGGCGGTGACGATCCTGGTCGGTCGATGGCTCGATCTCTACCTGATGATCTTTCCGGCCGTTGTTGGTGATGTGCCGCGCCTGGGTCTCTGGGAGATCGGGCTGACCGCTGGCGGCTTCGGCGCCTTCGGCCTGGTGCTGGCGTGGATTCTGAAGGGCGCGCCGGCCGTCCCGCTTGGCGATCCCGACCTCGTCGCCGTCAGCGGTCATCACGCCCAGGGATAAGGTTCAGTCGTACTGCAGGCCCTGAGGCCTCTCGTGTTGCAGAAAAGGAAAAAGGGGTCGGGAGTCATTTCTTGGGGTGGCAGGATCTGGAAAAGACTCCCGACCCCTTTTTCGGATTTTGCCAACCGGCACACGGGATAAGATCGGTCCGTTTCGGGCCTGGATCGGCTCGCCAATCTGAGACAGGGGGAGGGCTATGAAACGATTGCTTACCGCGGCTGGCCTGGCGACGGTCGTCGCCGTCATCTCGCCCACGCTTTCGGCACAGTGGCCCGCCTATCCCGCGGCGAACCTGCCGAAGACCGCCGACGGCAAACCGGATCTCAACGCGCCGGCGCCGAAGCTGGCCAACGGCAAGCCCGATCTGTCCGGGATGTGGGGCATCGTCCGGGCGGCCGGCGGGCAGCGGGGCCAGGCGGCCGCCGCGCCGGCGCCTCCGGTCGACGGTCCTCCGATCGCCACGTTCCGCGACGCCGGCGCCGGCTTCAAGGAGGGGCTGCCGTTCACGCCCTGGGCCGCGGATCTCCTGAAGCAGCGCCGCGCCGACAACCAGAAGGACAACCCCGATGCCCTCTGCCTGCCGATGGGACTGATGCAGTTCCACACGCACGGGCAGCCGCGGAAGATGATCCAGACCCCGGACCTGCTGGTGATGATCTTCGAGCCCAACTACGGCCTGCGGCAGATCTTCACCGATGGCCGCTCGCTGCCCGACAACGACCCGCAGCCGTGGTGGTACGGCTACTCGATCGGGAAATGGGACGGCGACACGCTGGTCGTCGAGACGACCGGTTTCCGCGACGATGTCTGGCTGGACATCTGGGGCAGTCCGTTGACGTCGACCGGGAAGATGACCGAGCGTTACCGCCGGCCGAACTACGGCACGCTGCAGATCGACATCACGGTCGAGGATCCCAAGGCCTACACGAAGCCCTGGACGGTGAGGGTCAACCAGCGGCTGCTGCTCGACGGCGACCTGATCGAGTTCATCTGCCTCGAGAACCAGAAATTCGATCAGTATTTGCGCGGCGACCTGCGTCCCAGGAATTGACGCCTGTCAACGGTCCGGCTCAAGCCGGACTCCACATACAGAAGACGAAGAGCGCCAGCGCGACCCATGCGTCATCTGCCTCGATGGATCGTTTGCGTCCTCGCCGCCTGGATCACGGCGGCGGCTCCGGTGCCCGCGCGTGAAGCGCATGCGGATCTTCCCGGCGTTCGCATCTGGTACACCGACACCGGCGGCAGCGGGGTGCCGGTGGTGCTGCTGCATGCCAACACGGGCAGCAGCCGCGTCTGGGACTATCAGACGCCGGCGTTCACGGCCCGCGGCTATCGCGTCATCGCCTACGACCGGCGGGGCTTTGGCCGGTCGGTGATCGATCCCGCCGGCATCCAGCCTGGCACCGGCGCGGACGATCTCCTGGCGCTGCTCGACCATCTCGGCGTCAATCGCATCCATCTCGTCGGCACCGCCGGCGGCGCCTTCGTCGCGCTGGACTTTGCGCTGTCGTTCCCAGAACGCCTGCGCAGTCTGGTGGTCGCCAACAGCATCGGCGCCGTGCAGGACGAGGACTATCTGGAACTGGGCCGCCGGCTGCGGCCGGCCCCGCAGTTCAATGCCCTGCCGCCGGAAATCCGCGAACTGGGACCGTCCTACCGCGCCGCCAATCCCGAGGGGACGAAGCGCTGGGTGGAGTTGGAGCACCTCAGCCGGCCGGAGGGGCCGACGGCGCCGGCCCAGACGATGCGCAATCGCGTGACGTTCGCCGCGCTGGAGCAGATCAGCACGCCGACGTTGTTGCTCACCGGAGGCGCCGATCTCTTCGCGCCGCCGCCGCTGCTCAAGCTGTTCTCGGCCCGCATCAAACGCTCGGAGTCGGTGGTCGTGCCGGAAGCGGGGCACTCGTCCTACTGGGAGCAGCCCGAGGTCTTCAATCGGGCGGTCCTGACGTTTCTCCGTAAACACTGAGCGACGGACAGCCGTGTCCGGGGGGTACCGCATGCGTCGGATGAAAGCCGTTTCCGCATTCGGGCTCGGTCTGCTCGTCGCGGCGTCGGCGTCGGCCCATCATTGGTTCGCCGCCGAATACGACGCGGACAGGCCCGTGACGCTGTCAGGGGTCGTCGTGAAGATCGGCTGGACCAACCCGCACATCCACGTCTATCTCGAGGTGAAGGGCGAAACCGGTGCCTTGCCTGAGTGGAAATGACGCCCCGGATCGCGATCGCCGAACCGGCCCAGCCGCGGCCGTCAGCGGTCCGGACACCGCGAGCGTAGTCGCCGCGTACCGGTGCAAACGTCGTCATTCGCCGGCCAGCACCGCGTGAATCCAGTCGCCCCTGGCGCAATCCCTGACCGACCGGCCGGCGGCGTTCTTCTCCTCCGGACCGGCGCCGTACTCGAGCAGCAGCCGGATGATTTTCTGCTGCTGGTCACGTGCCGCTGCGGAGCCGCTGCCGCCGCGGCCGGTGTTCTGGACCGCGAGATGAAGAGGCGTCGAGCCCGCCTTGTTCCTGGTCAGGGCGTCAGCGCCGTTGATCAGGAGTGCCCGGACGGCGGCCGCGCAGCGTGTCCGCACGGCGCGGTGCACGGGTGCGACGCCGCTGTCGTTCTTCGAATTGGGGTCGGCGCCCGCCGCAATCAGCAGTTCGACGATCGCGTACTGCGCATCGGGATCCCAGGCGACAGACTCGGGCGACCCGTCGGCCGCGTAGTGCAGCGGTTCGTCGCCGCGCCGGTTTCTCGCGCCGACATTCGCGCCCGCGGAAATGAGCTGCTTGCTGACGCCTGCCTGGTAGGCCGCCGCCGCGATGTGCAGGGCGGTGTCGCCGGCGTAGACATAGTGGGTGATTGCCGCCAGAAAGTACGGGCTCGCCGCTTCGCGAGTCGCACCGACTTCGACGGCCTGTCGTGCAAGCACCGGCGACTCAGACAGCAGCCGCGACGCCGTTGCCGGATCGCGCGTGGCGATGAGCCGGAGGAGCGCGTGGAGGGAGCGGTCGGGGGGATTCACGATTCACGATTCACGATTGACGCTTCACAATTTCCGCCTGGTCCGACGGGCGGCCAACTTCGCGACCCGGCTCGCCGCAGGTTTGACGCGAGTCGCCGGTTTGGCGCGCGCCGCCAACTGTTTGCGAACGGCCGCCACTGGCGGCTGCGGCACCGGAACCTGCGCCATCTCGATCCCGAACATCGCCGACAGATCGTCGACGTCGAGGACCTTCCCGGCAGCCGGTCCCGCTCCAGTCGTCTCGAGACCCCGGCCCGCCCGCGTGATCAGATCCTGCTGGTCGACCCGGCGCAGCGCGAACAGGAGGTCGGGCTGCTGGTCCAGCCGCGCGCCGATCGCGTAGAGCACCGCGGCGACGTGTTTGCACATCGCCGCCCAGTCAGGACAGCTGCAGGTGAATGTGATTTCGGCGGGAGAAGGGAACAGGCCGGTCTGCTGGTGGCAGATCCGCGTCATCACGGCCTCGGACAATCGCCCCTGCAGCAGCTCGACGACCGAGTCGATCGCGCCGGCGCAGTCGCGGCAGACGCGGGTCCAGCGCGACGCCGGGACGGCGGCGACGTTGATCTCGGTCCGATACAGACTCGAGCCGCTCACCATCGCCTGCACCGAACCCGGCCTGATCTGCAGGTCGACGACCGATCCGTTCCGGACGTAGGTCCGCCCGCGGGGCAGCCGGTTCTCGTAGTCGCTGTAGCGCTCGAGGTTGTCGCACCAGGCCTTGCCCCAGAAGGTGCTGGCGATCTTGCGGCCCTCGATCACGACCGGCGACGTCTGCTGGCCTTTCCTCGCCAGCCGGGCGACGGCGCGCGCGGCCTGGAGACGCCGCTCCGCCGCCGGGACGTACGGTTTCCAGTCGTCGTAATACATGGTCTAATCTGGTGACGCCGCTTGCAGGTCCAGGGCGACCAGCTTCAGGAGCTCGTCGTTGGTCATTTCCGTCAGCAGCAGCTCCGCTCCGCCCTCCAGCAGATCCCGCGACAGCTGCTGCTTCGAGTCGATCAGCTGATCGATCTTCTCCTCAACCGTGCCGCGGCACAAGAACTTGTGCACCAGCACGTTCCTGGTCTGACCGATCCGGAACGCGCGATCGGTGGCCTGATTCTCCACCGCCGGATTCCACCACCGATCGAAATGAATCACGTGCGACGCCGCGGTGAGGTTGAGGCCGGTGCCGCCGGCCTTGAGCGAGAGGACGAAGAACGGCACGTCCTCGTCCTCCTGAAACCGCCTGACCAGGGTCTGCCGCTGCCGGACGTCGGTCCCGCCGTGAAGGACCAGCCCGGGCCGACCGAACACCGACCCGAGAAATGAGGCCACCGGCGCCGTCACCTCGCGGAACTGGGTGAAGACGAGCATCTTCTCCTGCTTCGCCGCGACGACGGCCGCGATCTCGCGCAGGCGGGCCAGCTTGCCGCTGTCCGCTTCCGCCCAGGCGTCATCGCCGAGCCACTGCGATGGATGATTGCAGATCTGCTTGAAGCGCATCAGGAACGCGAGCACGATGCCGCGGCGCTGGATGTCGCCGGCGGGCCGGCGCGTCGAGTTCAGCTCGTCGGCCAGGCTCTTCACCGCCTGCTGATAGAGCGCCGCCTGCGTGCGGCTCAGCGAGCAGTACGCCTTCACTTCGGTCTTGTCGGGCAGGTCGTCGATGACGGTCTTGTCCGTTTTCAGGCGCCTGAGGATGTAGGGACGGACCAGCTCGCGCAGCGGCGCGTAGACATGGTCCGGCCGATCGGCGAGCCGCTGTTGTGCCTCGATGATAATGTCCCCTTCCCACCACATTAGAAATGTCCCCTA
>JBDTRR010000001.1:0-331657 GCA_039931615.1 Acidobacteriota bacterium | reverse complement strand
CCGGCTTCGTCCTGACGATGGGGATCGGCGTCGATTCGAACGTGCTGATCTTCGAACGGATCAAGGAGGAGCTGAAGGCCCAGCGCGGCGTCCGCGCGGCGATCAACGCGGGCTTCGGCCGCGTCTTCTGGACGCTGTTCGACACCCACATCGCGGCGCTGATCTCGTGTGCCTTCCTGTTCCAATTCGGGAACGGTCCGATTCGCGGGTTCGCCGTGACCTTGTTCATCGGGTTGATCTCGAACCTGTTCACGTCGATTTTCGTCTCGAAAACGCTGTTCGAGCTGGCGCTGGCGCGCCGGCACCAGGTCGCCACGCTGAGCATCTGAGGCGGCCCGGCTGGAACGCCGGGTTCTACAATGAGTGGGGGCGGTCGTCAGACCGGTCCGAAACAACTATGCAGATCATCAGTCCGACGCACTTCGACTTCCTCCGCTGGCGGTGGCATGCCGTCGCGCTGTCCTGGGTCGTCATCATCGCGGGGTTGGTCACCGTCTGGACCAAGGGCATCCCCCGCGGCGTCGAGTTCGCCGGCGGCACCGTCGTCATCGAACAGTTCGAGCAGGCGACGTCGGAACAGCAGGTGCGCGCGGCGCTGGATAGCAACTATCCGGACGGGCGCAATGCCACCGTCCAGTCGTACGGTGATCCGGCGCAGCACATGGTCATGATTCGCGTGCCGCAGGTCGGCGCCGAATCGGGGGCGTCGCTGAGCGTGACGGCGCAGCAGGTCGAGGACGCGCTGCGCAAGGCCAACGTTGGCGCCTTCAAGCGCCAGGGGGCGGAGATCGTCAGCGCCACGGTCGGCCGCGAGCTCGAGCTCAAGGGACTGTATGCGACGGTGCTGTCGCTGATCGGCATCCTGGCCTATCTCGCCTTCCGCTTCCAGTTCAGCTTCGGCGTCGGCGCGGTGGTGGCTACCGTCCACGACCTGCTGATCACCTTCGCCTTCCTCGCCTTCTTCCGCTATGACCTGACGCTCAACGTCATCGCCGCGATCCTGACGATGACCGGCTACTCCACCAACGACACCATCGTCATCTTCGACCGGATCCGCGAGAACCTGCGCGGGATGCGGCGCGATTCGATGGCGGACGTGATCAACGCCTCGCTCAACCAGACGCTGAGCCGGACGATCATCACGTCGGGCACCGCCCTGCTGACCGCGCTGGCGCTGTTCTTCTTCGGCGGCGACGTCCTGCACGGGTTCGCCTTCACGATGGTGGTGGGCATCATTACCGGTACCTACTCGAGCGTCTTCATCGCGGCCGCGATTGTCAGCTTGTGGCGCGGCACCGCGCCGACGCGCGCGGCGGCCGACGCGCCGGCCACCGCCGCGCCGGCGCCCTCGCAGCCCTCGCGGCGATCGAAGCCGCAGCGGAAGGCCCGCGCGTCGTAGGCTCGCAGCTGGCCGCTTTCAGCTGCGGCGGGCGCCGGGCGTCCGCCGCCGAAAGGGGAATGCCGAGCGCCGCGCCACATGCCGCCCACGGTTCAAGCCGCGATTCTCGGAATCGTTCAGGGACTGACCGAGTTCCTGCCGGTGTCGTCGACCGCTCACCTGCTGATCGGCAGCCGTCTGCTCGGCTACCAGGATCCGGGCGGTGTGTTCGCGGTGATGATCCAGCTGGGCTCGATCCTCGCCATCATGTGGCTCTACCGCGCCAGGATCCTGGCCGTGGTCGCGGGTCTGGCGACCCGGCCGGAGTCGAGGCGGTTCGCGGCGACGGTGTTGGTGGCGTTCCTGCCGGCGCTCGTCGCCGGGGCGTTCCTGGCCGGCTACGTCAAGACCGTGCTCTACAACAGTCTGCTGGTGATGGCGGCGGCGTTCATCATCGGCGGCGTCGTCATGCTGATCGTCGAGCGGCGCCGGCCGCCGGCGACGGTGCACGAGGTCGATCGGACGTCACCGGCGCAGGCGTTCGCGGTTGGCGTCGGCCAGGTGCTGGCGCTGATTCCGGGCGTCTCCCGATCCGGAGCGACGATGGTCGTCGGCATGCTGGCGGGGCTGGATCGGACCACCGCCGCCGAGTTTTCGTTCTTCGTCGCGATGCCGACCATGGCGGCGGCCTTCGTCCACGATTTCATGGAGGTCAGGGCGCGCATTCCGGCCGAACGCGCCCTGGAGATCGGCATCGGATTCGTCACCGCCTTCATCGCGTCGCTGCTGGTGGTCAAGCCGTTCCTGGGCATCGTCCGCCGGCTGGGGTTCGCGCCGTTCGCGGCGTATCGGATCGTCATCGGGTTTGGCCTGCTCGCCGCGCTGGCAGGGGGATGGTTGTAGATTTTCATGCACTGGCTGCGCCGCAGCTTCATCACCGGATTCTTCGTCACGGTGCCGCTCTTCATCAGCGTCGCGGCGTTCATCTGGATCTTCAATGTCGTCGACGGGCTGACGACGCCGCTCTACGATCGGCTGATCGGCCGCCGCATTCCGGGCCTCGGGACCTCGACCACGGCGGCGGTCATCGTGCTGGTCGGCGCGGTGGCGACCAACGTCATCGGCAAGCGGCTGCTGCAGCGCGCCGAGGGGTATCTGCTGCGGGTGCCGGTGTTCCGCACCGTCTATGCGCCGGTGCGGCAGCTGCTGGCGTCGTTTTCGCCGGACAACGAGTCCGGCTTCAAGCGGGTGGTGTTGATCGAAGACTCCCGGCGCGGCTTCGCGCTGGGCTTCCTGACGCGCGAGTTCACGGTCGATCGCGGGCAGGGTCCGGAACCGTTCGTGGCGGTCTACGTGCCGACCAACCACCTCTACCTGGGCGACATCGTCATCTGCGAGCGGGGACGGGCGACGTTTCCGGCGATCACGGTCGAGGAAGGGATTCGCATCTTTTTGACTGGCGGGATGGCGCTGCCGGCACGCCTGCGGGGCGACGGCGGACAGCACCAGGCCAGGGACTTGCGGGTATAATCCGCTCTTTTGTGTGAGGTGAGATGCGCGTGACCGTTCCGACCATTCTGGGGCGCCTGGCCGCTCCGTTCCTGATCGCTCTCGTCGTCGGTGCGTCGCTGGCGGCGCCGCGGCCGGCGCTGGCGATGCAGCCGCCGACCGAGACGCAGACTGCGGCGGCGCGCGGCGGCGAGGTGAACCTCGTGCTGCCGGATCTGTCGCAGGTGGAGTTCCGCGGCGTGAACGGACGGACCCTGCTGATGGCCGGGCTCGGCGTGTGCGCGCTCGGCCTGCTGTTCGGGCTGATCGTCTTCACCCAGCTGAAGAACCTGCCGGTGCACGCGTCGATGCTCGAGGTGTCCGAGCTGATTTACGAGACCTGCAAGACCTATCTGGTCACCCAGGGCAAGTTCATCTTGCTCCTCGAAGTGTTCATCGGTGTGATCATGGTCTTCTACTTCGGGTTTCTCGAGGGGCTGGAGCCGTTCCGGGTCGTGGTGATCCTGATCTTCAGTTTGATCGGCATCGCCGGCAGCTATGGCGTCGCCTGGTTCGGCATCCGGGTCAACACGTTCGCCAACTCGCGCGCCGCGTTCGCCAGCCTGCGCGGCAAGCCGTATCCGATCTACGCCATCCCGCTGCAGTCCGGGATGAGCATCGGCATGCTGCTGATCAGCGTCGAGCTGTTCCTGATGCTGTGCATCCTGCTGTTCATCCCGCGGACGCTGGCCGGACCGTGCTTCATCGGGTTCGCCATCGGCGAATCGCTCGGCGCCGCGGCGCTGCGGATCGCCGGCGGGATTTTCACCAAGATCGCCGACATCGGCTCCGACCTGATGAAGATCGTCTTCAACATCAAGGAAGACGATGCGCGCAATCCGGGGGTGATTGCCGACTGCGTCGGCGACAACGCCGGCGACTCGGTCGGACCGAGCGCCGACGGCTTCGAGACCTACGGGGTGACCGGCGTCGCGCTGATTACCTACATCCTGCTGGCGGTGCACGGCGAGGTGGTCCAGGTCCAGCTGCTGGTCTGGATCTTCGTCATGCGCATCATGATGATCATCGCCAGCGGCTTGTCGTACTTCGTCAACGGCGCGGTGGCGAAAGCGAAGTACGGCAACGTCGACAAGATGAACTTCGAGGCGCCGCTGACGTCGCTGGTCTGGCTGACCTCGGTGGTCTCGGTCGCCATCACCTACGTCGTGTCGTACCTGTTGATTCCGGATCTGGGCGACGGCACGCTGTGGTGGAAGCTGTCGACGGTGATCACCTGCGGGACGCTGGCCGGGGCGATCATCCCCGAGCTGGTGAAGGTCTTCACCTCGACCGAGTCGTCGCACGTCAAGGAAGTGGTCAGCTCGTCGCGCGAGGGCGGCGCGTCGCTCAACATCCTGTCCGGTTTCGTCGCCGGCAACTTCAGCGCCTACTGGCTGGGGCTGAGCATCGCCGCCCTGATGGGGATCTCCTATTACGTCGCCATCTGGGGTCCCAGCCTCGGGTCGCTGATGACCGCGGCGCCGGTGTTCGCGTTCGGCCTGGTGGCGTTCGGCTTCCTCGGCATGGGGCCGGTGACGATCGCGGTCGACTCCTACGGGCCGGTCACCGACAACGCGCAGTCGGTGTTCGAGCTGTCGGTGATCGAGACGATCCCCGGGATCAAGGAGAGCCTCAAGCGCGAATACGGCTTCGACGTGCATTTCGAGCGGGCCAAGGATCTGCTCGAGGAGAACGACGGCGCCGGCAACACCTTCAAGGCGACGGCGAAGCCGGTGCTGATCGGCACGGCCGTGGTCGGCTCGACGACGATGATCTTCTCGATCATCATGCAGCTGACCAGCGACCTGACGCAGAACGTCGACAAGCTGTCGATTCTGCACCCGCCCTTCCTGCTCGGCCTGATTGTCGGCGGCGCCGTGATCTACTGGTTTACCGGGGCGGCGACGCAGGCGGTGAGCACCGGGGCGTATCGGGCGGTCGAGTTCATCAAGGCGAATATCAAGCTGGACAGTGGGGCGACAAAAGCGTCAGTATCCGACAGCAAGAAGGTCGTCGCCATTTGTACCCAGTATGCGCAGAAGGGGATGCTGAACATCTTCCTGACCGTGTTCTTCTCGACGCTGGCGTTCGCGTTCTTCGAGCCGTTCTTCTTCATCGGCTACCTGATCTCGATCGCGCTGTTCGGGTTGTTCCAGGCGATTTTCATGGCCAATGCCGGCGGCGCCTGGGACAACGCCAAGAAGATCGTCGAGGTCGAGCTCAAGATGAAGGGCACGCCGCTGCACGCGGCGACGGTGGTCGGCGATACGGTCGGCGATCCATTCAAGGACACGTCGTCGGTCGCCCTCAATCCGGTAATCAAGTTCACAACCCTGTTCGGACTGCTGGCGGTGTCGCTGGCGGTGAACCTGACGGCCGAACAGGGACTCGGCTTCAGCCGGGGGCTTTCGGCGCTTTTCTTCCTGCTTTCGCTGATCTTCGTCTGGCGTTCGTTCTACGGCATGCGAATCCGATCTGAAGGAGCCTGACGCCCAGCTGGCATCGAAGCCGCAAGTGTAGGCCATTTGGCAATTTGTGGTGTCTAAGCTTCAAGGAAACGTTCGTTGACACCCAATTTTTTCTCTGACTATAATCGGCGCTCTTTGCTGAGAGATTTGCGGAGCCCCGTCAGGAGGACAACCTGTGCCACGTGACATGTTCGGCGACATCGTCGAGCCATCGATCAAGGTCGGCAGCAAGAAATGGTATACGGTCCCGCTGTCGATCATCGTGCACACGGTAATCATCGGCGCGCTGATTATCATTCCGTTGATGGCGTTCGACGCGCTGCCGACGCCGCCGACGATGATGGCGTTCATGGCGGCACCGCCGCCGCCGCCGCCGCCGCCACCACCTCCGCCTCCTCCTGCTCAGGCCGCGGCGCCCAAGCCGGTCGAAACGGTCAACCCGGCTGCGGCGCCCGTCGAAGCGCCGCGTGAGATCAAGCCCGAGACCGGCGTCGAGTCGGTCGTCAAGGGTGCCGTCGGTGGCGTCGAGGGCGGAGTTGTCGGTGGTGTTGCCGGCGGCATCGTCGGCGGGCTGGTCGATGCGCCGCCGCCACCGCCCCCGCCGCCACCACCTCCGCCCGCCGCACCGGTACGGGTGGGCGGGGCGATCAGGCAGCCGACCAAGACCAAGGACGTCAAGCCGCAGTATCCACCGATTGCACAGTCGGCCCGGGTGCAGGGCGTCGTCATCATCGAGGCGACCATCGGCGTCGACGGCCGCGTGCTGGACGCCAAGGTGCTCCGGTCGATCCCCCTGCTCGACTCCGCCGCGCTCGAGGCGGTGCGACAGTGGGTCTACACGCCAACCACGCTCAACGGACAGCCCGTCCCGGTCATCATGACGGTCACCGTCAACTTCACGCTCCAGTAGTGCAGGAATCGAGAGCGCGACAGCGATCGCGCAAGCAGGCCAATCGCACAAGATGAGATGGTGGCACTGCCGCGGGCGGTGCCCGAGACAAACCGTGGCCGGCCCGAGCCGGACCAAACGTAATTCGATGGAGGGTGGACCGTGGACATAATGGCAATGTGGGCGCAGATGGGATACGTGGCCAAGGGCGTGGCGGTCGTGCTCTTCATCATGTCGATGTGGTCGTTCGGCGTGGCGATCGAGCGCATCTTCACCTTCACGCAGGCGAGGAACCAGTCGAAGCTGTTCGCCCCGCAGGTGGCCAAGCATCTCAAGGAAGGACGTCTGAAGGACGCCATCGCGCTCTCGGCCTCGAAGAACTACCGCTACAGCCATCTGGCCAAGGTCGTGCTGGCCGGATTGCAGGAATACCAGTTCCAGCAGGAGAGCGGCGCGACGCTGAGCCGCGAAGACCTGATGGACACGGTGCGCCGGTCGATTCAGCGCGCGTCGGCCTTGACCGCCTCGGACCTGAAGAAGGGAATCTCGGCCCTGGCCACCATCGGCTCGACCGCGCCCTTCGTCGGACTGCTCGGCACGGTGGTCGGCGTCATCACGGCGTTCCAGGGCATCGCGTCCAGCGGCTCGGGTGGAATCGCCGGCGTGTCGCAGGGAATTTCCGAGGCGCTGGTCGAAACCGCGCTCGGGCTGGTGGTCGCGATTCCGGCGGTCTGGTTCTACAACTACCTCACCGGCCGGATCGAGTACTTCAACGTCGAGATGGACAACTCGTCGTCGGAACTGGTGGATTATTTCATCAGGAAAACCGCGTAACACCCGCACCTAGACGCGAGGAGATGTAGCTATGTCAATGGATGTGGGCGGCGCCAAGGGCGGAATCAAATCCGACATCAACGTGACACCGCTGGTTGACGTCATGCTGGTGCTGCTGATCATCATGATGCTGGTGGCGCCGCTGCTGCAGCAGGGCGTCAACGTCAAGTTGCCGGCGGCGAACAACGTCACCGACCACCCCGAGACGAACAACCAGACGGTGATCACGATCGCTCCGAACAAGGACCTCTACCTGAACGCCAAGCCGATTCGGGAAGCGGAGTTGGCCACCAGGGTCAACGACGCGCTGGAGAACCAGAAAGAAAAAGTCGTGCTGATCAAGGCGGACGAGGAAGTCGAGTACTCCGCGGTGATGGCGACGATGGACCAGCTACGGCAGGCGGGAGTCGAGGACATCGGTCTCGTGACCACCGCGAAGAAACCTGCTGGTGGCGCGAAGGGAGCTCAGTAATGGCTCACGCACATCATCACCTCGGCGCGGACAAGGTTGTCACTGGTGAAATTCCCCATGCCAGTTGCGACATGAACGTCACGCCGTTGATCGACGTTCTGCTGGTGCTGCTGGTCATCTTCATGTCGACCCTCAACCTCACCCAGAAGGGCGTCGACATCAACCTGCCGGCCGAGACGAAGCGGACGACCGACGTCACGCCCGACGTCAGTCAGATCATGCTGACCTACACGGCCGACAAGAAGATCTCCGTCAACAACAATGACGTCACGCTGGCGCAGCTGGAAGAGCGGCTGCGCAACATCTTCGAGCAGCGGAAAGACAAGACGATGTTCCTGGCCGGGGCGGGCACGTTGCGCTATCGCGAGATCGTCGACGTCATCGACGCGGCCAAGGGCGCCGGAGTGGAAAAAGTCGGGATCGTCACCGAGGGCATGAAACGAGCCGCCGGTGCGGCGGTCGGCAACTGATCGACGGCTCGACTCGCCGTGGTTTCTCAAACAGGCCGCCTCCGGGCGGCCTGTTCCATTGTACGTAGTGTCCGGCTTCAGCCGGACCGCGGCAGGTCCGCCTGAAGGCGGACCCCACGTACATTCAAATTCAAAAAAATGCCCGAGCGGTCAGCCCAAATCGCTTATTTCACACGCTCTGAAGCCGAACCTCACGTACGAGGACTGCCCTGTCAGGACCTCGTGTCGTGGCCGAGGGCGCTTCGAAATACGACTTGTCCGGGAAGCGGTGCAATGCTGGACCTGCGTAAGCGCGGTGTCAGACACGAAAAACCGGGAGCCGACGGCTCGGCTCCCGGTTGACTGGTCGAGACTCTCCCGCAGGAAGTCCTAGAACACGAACCTCAGGCCCACCTGCATATCCCGCATGCCCCAGAAGTTACTGCTGGCGGTGCGCGGAACGAGGTACCCGGTGTTGCGGGTCAGGTTCGCCGTCGCGACGTTGGTCGCCGCGTTGTATCCGGACGTGGCCGCGACGATGTCGTAGGCGCTATCGAAGAACGTCGCATAGTTCGCCACGTTGAAGACGTTGAACACTTCATACAGCACCTGGATGCGGCTGGATCCGGCCACCCGCACGTCCTTCATGACCCGCATGTCGAACGTCTTGCGGCCGGTCTGGCGGTCGGTGTTGAACCCCACCCAGGGCGCGACGAAGTTTCCGCCGGTGCCGTTGGTGGCGGTGAAGGTCGCCCCAACCGCGCCCGGCAGCGAGCCGTTGATCTTCTGCGTCAGCGGCAGACCGCTCTCCAGCGTCAACACTCCGCCGACCCCGACTCCAAACAGATAGGTGGGCTGGAAGAAGAAGCTGCCGACGAAACGGTGCCGCCGATCGGCGTCGGACGGCGAGAATGCGCTGTCCACCGGATTGGTCCTGTACGTGAGCGGATCGTAGGGCAGCCGGGTCGTGCCGAAGAAGGTCGCCGAGGATTGACCGTTGTCCTCGGCTTTCGACAGCGTGTAGTTGAGGTTGAACAGCAGACCCGCCGAGAAGCGCTTCTTCGCTTCCAGCACCAGCGCGTTGTAGTGCGTCGTCACCACCGACTCCATGACGACGATGCGGCCGAAGTTCGTGTTCGGGCGGGCACCGCGGTAGAGCGGGTAGCTGCCCACCGACTGGCCGTCGAGCACGTAATTGACGGTCGAGTTCGCCGGGTTGAAGTTGATGTCCCGGAAGAACGGCAGATTGAGGCCCTTGCTGTAGAGGTAGGACGCCGAGACAGTGGCACCGCCGCCGATGTTCCGCTCAATCGCCACGTCCACCGAGTGCACCCGCGGACGGACCAGGTCGGGCGAGAAGTAGTTGATGTCCGGAGTGCCGCCGACCGCGCCCGCCGGAATCGACGTCAGCACGTTCGGGTAGACCGGCGACCCGGGGGTCGTCGGCGTGAACGAGTAGGTGGCCTGATTAATGCCGTTGTTGGTCAGCGCGTTGGCCACCGCGCTATTGCTGGTCAACCCGTAGAAGATGCCGTAGGCCGCCCGCAGGACGGTGTCGTGGTTGGCACCCAGGTCGTAGGTCAGGCCGAGGCGCGGCGCCCAGTTCTTCTTGTCCTTGTTGAATGCCGTCGTCTCGGGCACCGCGGGGTTGCCGGCGAAGATCACTCCGTTGGTGACCACGCTCCCGGGTTGCGGCAGCTGCTGATACTCGTAACGCAGTCCCATGTTGATCAACAGGCGGTCGGTGGCGCGCCAGCTGTCCTGGACGAAGAAGTTGTAGATCCACTCGTTGAAGCTCACCGCGCCGCCGAGGTTGTTGACGTCGAAGGCCTGGGCGTAGGTGTTGTAGTGCTTGCCAGTGACCGCGCCCGATGGCACCGTCGTGCAGCCGGCCGACCCCTGCGGACAATCGGTGGCGATGTTGTTCAGACTGGTGTAGGCGTAGACACCGCCGCCCTGGAACAGATTGACCAGTTCTTCCTTGATGTAGTTGATGTCGGCGCCCGCCTTGATCGTGTGCGCGCCGCGGAAGTAGGTGACGTTGTCCAGAAATTGGTAGCGCTGCTCGTGCGGATAGGCCGACCGCGGCAGGAAGTTCGGCATGCCGATGCTGATGCCGCCGGTCAGCGTCGTGCTGGGGCCGACCGAGTTCGGCGTCTGCTCTTCGTAATCGCGTCCGATCTGGACGCGCAGCTCGTTGAGGGCGCTCTGGCTGAACACCGTGTTCAGGTTGATCACCGAGAAGTCGGTCTTGACGATGTCGCTGCCGTTGGCGGAATTGGCCAGGGTGAGCACCGCCCCGGTATTGACGCCGTTCGGCGAGTCCCAGCGCTGTCCGTTGTAGTTGATCGAGAAGTTGTTGGCCTGGTTGATTGCCCAGTCGATTCGGGCCAGCCCCACCTTGTTGTTCGCCTCGCGCGGGTTGGAGACCTCGAGCGAGTGATAGAAATCAGTGGTCGCGGCGCAGTTGGCCGCCGAAATCGTGCAGGCCCCGCTGTAGAAGGTGGCGCTGGACGTGCTGGTGACCGGCGGGAACGTGCGCAGCTGCTGATCGTAGTCGACGAAGAAGAACAGCTTGTCCTTCTTGATCGGTCCGCCGATGCCGGCACCGAACTGCTGGCGGCGCTCCTTCAGGCTGTCCCAGATCGCGTCGGTGATGAAGGGGTCCTGCGACTGGAACTTCTTGTCGCGCAGAAAGTAGAACGTTTCGCCGCTGAAGGCGTTGGTGCCCGACTTGGTGACCGCGTTGACCGTGCCGCCGGCGGCCCGCCCGAATTCAGCCGACATGTTGCTGACGCCGACCTGGAACTCCTTGATCGCCGAGGCGCTGATCGAATAGACGGCGCGGGTCCGGCCGCGGGCTTCCGAGAAGAACGCCTGGTTGTTGTCGACGCCGTCAACCATGTTGTTGTTGTAGAGGCCCGAAATGCCCCGATAGCTGATCAGCCCGAAGTTGCCGTCGTTGGTCACACCCGGACCGAGCATCACGAACTGGTCCCAGCGCCGGCCGTTCAACGGCAGGTTCTGGATGACGTCCTGCCCGAACACGTTGCTGACGTTGGTCCGCTGGATGTCCAGCAGTGGCGCGTCGGCGATGACGTTGATCGTCTCGTCGACGCCGGCCGGGCGCATCCGCACGTCGATCGGCACGGTCTGGCCGACCTGGACGGTGATGTTCGACAGCGGCGCCGCCTGGAACCCGGTCAGCGTGACCGCGACCTCGTAACGGCCCGGCGGCAGTGCCGTGGCCCGGTAACGGCCGTCACGGTCGGCAACGATGTCCCGCGGCACGTTGGTGTCCATGTTGCGGACGATGACGCTGGCGCCGGGAAGCAC
This sequence comes from Acidobacteriota bacterium, assembly GCA_039931615.1. GTDB lineage: Bacteria > Acidobacteriota > Vicinamibacteria > Vicinamibacterales > CAVVIG01 > JAHFUI01. The sequence goes on along the minus strand of JBDTRR010000001.1, from coordinate 320,283 downwards.
ACCGCCGGTGCTGTCGGTCACCAGACCCTCGATGCTGCCCGTCGCGGCGCTCTGGGCGCGAACCTCCGGGACGCCGAAGACCAAGAAGAGAGCCAGGAACGCGACGATGGCGGCGAGCGTCTGACGCATTGAACAGAACTTCATACAAGAACAAATCCTCATGGAAAACGGTCACGGCGAGCCTCGGCGGGCGCGCGGCCACGACGCAAGGGAAGCACTATTTTATCTCGGTCCGTTGTAAACATGTGGAAACAAAGACCGGTCCGGCTGGCCCCGCTTCTGGCTTCGGATCCAATTCGCCGGACTTGCGTGATGGCAGCTCTGCGGCGGCGTCAGTCGGCCGAGCGGGTTGTCGTGGATGCCGTGGCCGGCTCGGCCTGCAGCCGCTCGATCTCCTCATTCGCCATCGCGTAGGTGTGCTGGGTCGCCGGAAACGTCGCGCCGCGGACATCCTCGACGTAAGCCGTCAGCGCGGCCAGTATCGAACCGCCGATATCCGCGTACTGTTTGACGAAGCGCGCGATGTGCCCGGACGTAATCCCGAGCAGGTCGTGCCAGACCAGCACCTGACCGTCGCAGTCGACGCCGGCGCCGATGCCGATCGTGGGGATGCGGAGTGCGCCGGTGATATGAGCGGCGACCGGCGCCGGGATGGCCTCGAGCACGAGCGCGAAACAGCCGGCCGACTCAAGGGCGATGGCCGCGGCCCTGAGTTTGTTGGCTTCAGCTGCCGTTCGTCCCTGCGCCTTGTAGCCGCCGAGCATCGTCACCGACTGTGGGGTGAGCCCGATGTGACCCATTACAGGGATGCCGGCGTCGACGAGCGCCGCGACACGCGCGAGGGTCGGTCCCGCTCCTTCGAGCTTGACCGCATCGGCGCCCGCTTCCTTGACGAATCGTACGGCGTTGTCCAGCGCCGCCGCGTTGGAGACCTGAAACGACCCGAACGGCATATCGGCGACGAGGAACGGACGCCGGGCGCCCCGCCTCACGGCGCGCGTCAACATCAGCATCTCGTCCATCGTCACCGGGACGGTGGAATCGTAGCCGAGGACGGTCATCGCGGCTGAGTCGCCAACCAGTATCGCGTCGACCCCGGCCGCCTCGGCCAGACGAGCGCTCGGCGCGTCGTAAGCGGTGACGACTGCGATCTTCTCGTGCCGCTGCTTCATCGTCACGAAATCGCCGAGCGAAACCTTGGGGATCATGCAACGCTCCACCCCGGATTATCGTCGGTCGAGGGGCGCGTTGTCGATCAGCCGGGTGCCGCCGACCCGCGCGGCAATCACGAGAGTCGGGGCGTCCGCGAAGCCGGCGACGGTGACGTAGTCCGGAACGAGATCGCCCAGCGCCTCGCGAGCCGCGGCGACGGGGTCACCGCCGCTGCGATGGGCCGCCAGGCCCGCCTCGATCGCCCGCGGGATGGCCCGGGCGCGCTCACGGTCGCCGGGCGACAGGCGGGTGTTCCTCGACGAGAGCGCGAGGCCGTCAACGTCGCGAACGGTCGGGACGACACGGATATCGAGGTCGAGGTTCAGGTCGCGAACCACCTGCTTGACCACGGCGATCTGCTGCGCGTCCTTTTGCCCAAAGAAGGCGACCTGCGGGCCGGCGATGGTGAACAGCTTGACGCAGACGGTCGCGACACCGCGAAAATGGCCGGGCCGATGATCGCTTTCGAGGCCGCGGGCGGCGCCGGCACTCTCGATCCAGGTCGTGTAGCCTTCCGGGAACATCTCATCGACCGTCGGAGCGAACAGCATGTCGATCCCTGACTGTTCGGCGATGCGCGCGTCGCGCGCCTCGTCGCGCGGATAGGCCGCCAGATCGGCGGGATCGCCAAACTGGCTGGGGTTCACGAACAGGCTGGCCACGACCGCTCCGCATTCAGCGCGAGCGGTCTGGAACAGCGCCACGTGCCCGCCGTGGAACGCTCCCATCGTCGGCACAAGGCCGATCCGTGTGTTGGCGCGGAGGGGTCGGAGAAGCTCGCGGATCTCGCCGACGGTGCGGGCGATCTTCATTCGGCCGTCACCTGCGCCAGCGCCCGGTACATCGCTTCCAGTTCGGGGGCGTGCCGGCGGATCGCCGCCAGATGCGCGTCGACGGTCGACCAGTCGCCCCGGGCGATCGGACCGGTCAACTCGAACCCGTTGTCGATGGTGCGGCGCATCAGCGGCAGCAGCGCCTCGGGCGGCGCACCGGCGGCCGCGAACAATCGTGACGCCGCGCGGTGGATGGTGACCAGATAGTTCGACGCGATCGCGGCACCGGCGTGATAGACCGTCCGCGCCTCGTCCGGCAGGTCGAAGGGGCGCAGGTTCAGCAGCGTCGCCAACTGGTGCGCTACCGCCGCGGCGGCGTCGTTTTCGACGACGACCGCGGCCCATGCCCCGTCGAGCTGTTCGGATCCCCGCGCCCGGGTGAACGTCTGCAGCGGATGAAGGCTGAAACGGCGAACGTGAGGATCGAGCGCGGCGAGGAGGGTGGCGCCGCTGACGTGTGCGATCCACGGTCCAGGTTCGAGCTCGCGGGCAACGCCCCGGATCGCGGCGTCAGGGACGCACAGCAGGAGGAGATCGGCCGGTCCGTCCAGGATCGGCACGCCGCGTTCCTGCAGCCGGGCGGCGATCGCCGATCCGACGCGGCCGCGGCCGACGACTCTGACACTGTCGAACATCTTGTGCGATCCTGAAAAAAAGGCCGCCGGACGTTCGGCGGCCTTTCGCGGGTGACGCGTCGGACGGCGTGATGTGTCAGTTGCCGACGCCGGCCGTCTTCTTCTTGCGCAGGTCCTCGGCCTTGTCGCGGAGCACGGTCGCGTCCTTGATCAGCCGCTGCTGGACCGCCGGGTCCTTCTCCAGATTCGCCTGCAGGCGGAGCAGAAGTCCTTTGATGACAAGCGCTTCTGAGTAATCCGGCTTGATCTCGATGGCCTTGTCGATGGCTCCGATGCCCTTCTGGAGGTACTGCCGCTTCTGGTCGTCCTTGAGCGCGGTGTCGCGGAACACCTCGTCCCAGTAGAACGTGCCGACGGTGTAGTGGGCGTCGGGGTTCTTCGGCTCGTGGTTCGCGCGTTCCTCGGCTGCCTGGATCATCTTTTCGATCTGGCCCTGACGCTTATAGTAGCCGGCCAGGGTCATGTAGACGGCCGGATCGTCCGGCTTGATTTCCTTGACCTTGAGCAGCACCTCTTCTTCGTTCTCGTAGGCGCCGGCGTCCTCGTAAATCCTGGCCAGCATGAAGTAGTTGGTCGGTTCCTGGGGCTCGAGCTGAATCATCCGCTGCACGACCGGTTCGGCCTTGGCCGGGTCGTTCAGCTTGTCCGCGCCGTAGGCCGCGACCAGGTATTCCATCGAGCGCTTGGCCAGGGTCTTGTCCTCGGGCTTTTCCGAGGCCGACAGCTTTTCGGCCGCGGTCTGATAATTCTGGATCGCCTTGTTGAGGAACTCGTCGTTGTCCGCCTCGCCCTTCTTGCTCGGCTTGAACTGATTGTCGTAGCTGTTTCCGAGGTAGAAGTAGGCCGGCGCCAGCGCGGGGTCGGCCTGGACGGTCTGCTCGTAGAGCTCCGCCGCCGTCTTGTATTCCTGCTGCTGATAGGCCTGGTTGGCCGCCTTGAAGTTCTTCATCGCCGCCAGCTGTCCGACCTTGCCGCAGCCCACGGTCACCACCACCAGCGCCACGGCGAGGCTCAGCGACCATCCCGACAGACCACGCGTTCGGTTCCGTTCGTGCACGTTGATCGGCATGTTGATTCCTCTTGTCTGTCTCGATCGTCTGCTCTGTGGACGTCGTGAGCTCGTGCAGGAACCCACTGTCAGGATCGCCCGGTTAAGGTAAGAATTTGCCGTGGCTGAAACCGCGCCAGTATAGTGAACCCAAAAAAGGCAAGTCAAGGCAGGCCGCGGGGCCGGAAACCGCTGCTTGCCCTCCCGACCGCCCGCTCCCTATCATGAACAAAGTCACGGCCCGACAAGTGGTTAGACACCAATCTTTATGATTCGCTTCGAGGACCTGCTCGAAAAGGTCCGCGCCTATGCGCCGGAAGCCGATGTCGAGCTGCTCCGGCGCGCCTACGTCTTCTCGGCGTTCGAGCACCGGGGACAGGTCCGCCATTCGGGCGAGCCCTACCTCATCCATCCCCTGGCGGTCGCCGATTTCCTCGCCGACATGCGGCTCGACGCGGTGGCGATTGCCGCCGGGCTGCTGCACGACGTCGTCGAGGACACGCTGACGACGATCGAGCGCATCCGGGAGCTGTTCGGCCCCGAGGTGGCGCACGTCGTGGAGGGGGTGACGAAGATCAGCGCCATCCCCTTCTCGTCGAGCGAAGAGCGCCAGGCCGAGAACTTCCGCAAGATGCTCCTGGCGATGGTCGACGATATCCGGGTCGTCGTGGTGAAACTGGCCGACCGGCTGCACAACATGCGAACGCTTGGTCATCTGCCAGAGGAGCGGCGGGTGAAAGTGGCGCAGGAGACGCGCGACATCTACGCGCCGATTGCCAACCGGCTCGGGATGAGCAAGGTCAAGAACGAGCTCGAGGAGCTCTCGTTCCGCTATCTGGAGCCGCAGGCCTACGAATCGCTCCGGGCCCGGGTCGACGCCAAGCGGCGGGCCACCGAAGGACTGATCGAAACGCTGAAGACCACGATCACCGCCAAGCTGAGCGAAGCGCAGCTGCCGTTCCTCCAGATCGACGGCCGGATCAAGCGTCTGTACAGCATCAGCCAGAAGCTGAAGCGCCAGAAGATCGAGCTCGAGCAGGTCTACGACTTCATCGCCCTGCGGATCGTCACCGAGAGCGCGACCGACTGCTACGGGGTGCTCGGGATCATCCACCAGACGTGGTCGCCGGTGCCGGGCCGGATCAAGGATTTCATCGCCATGCCGCGCCCCAACGGCTACCAGTCGCTCCACACCTCGGTCATCAGCGAACATGGCATGCCGTTCGAGGTCCAGATCCGCACCATCGAGATGCATCGGATGGCGGAGGAGGGCATCGCGGCGCACTGGAAATACAAGGAAGGGCGTGTCGGCGATCAGCGGGACGAGCGCTATTTCACCTGGATGCGGCAGCTGCTGGAGTATCAGCAGGAGTCGCGCGATCCGCACGAGTTCATCCAGAACCTCAAGGTCGATCTGTATCCGGAAGAGGTCTACACCTTTACGCCGAAAGGCCTGGTCAAGGCGTTCCCGCGCGGCGCGACGCCGATCGATTTCGCCTACTCGATACACACCGACGTCGGCCATCAATGCGTCGCCGCCCGCGTCAACGGCAAGATCGTCCCGCTCCGGGCCCGCCTCAAGAACGGCGACATCGTCGAGATCGTCACGCAGAACGGGCACAAGCCCAACCGCGACTGGCTCAACGTCGTGGTCACGTCGCATGCCCGGTACAAGATCAAGCACCTGATCCGCGCTGAGGAGAAGGCGCGCGCCATCGAGCTCGGCCGCAAGGTCTTCGAGAAGGAGGCCCGCCGCCACGATCTGAATGCCAAGACGCTGATCGATGGCGAGCCGTTCGCCCGGCTGCTGGCGGATTTCGGCGTGCAGAAGGCCGACGACATCTTTGCCTCGATCGGCTACGGCAAGGCGGCGGCGAAGCAGATCCTGTTGAAGCTGGTCCCGGCTGATCGGCTGCGCGAGAAACCGCCGGAGGGGCCGGTCACGGCGGCGGTGAAGCGCGTGCTCGGCACCGGCGAGGAAAAGATCAAGGTGCGTGGCTTCGACGACCTGATGGTCTTCCGGGCGCGCTGCTGCAACCCGATCCGCGGCGAGAAGATCGTCGGCTACATCACCCGCGGCAAAGGCGTCTCGGTCCACACCGCGGCCTGTCCGAACGTCGTCAACCTGCTCTACGATCCCGAGCGGCGGATCGACGTCGAGTGGGACAAGGGCATCGAAGAGTCCCGCTACACGGTCAAGCTGACGATGGAGGTCGAGGACCGGAAGGGACTGCTGGCAGCGGTCAGCGCCCGGGTCGCCGACATCAACACCAACATCAAGAACATGGAAGCGCGGACCGGCGAAAGCGGCGCCGCGCGGATCGACATGACGGTCGAAATCAGCGACCTCAAGCACCTCGAGAAGGTGATCAAGTCGCTGCGCGCGGTTGAAGGCGTGATCGGCGTCGAGCGGACCGGACGGCCGAGCTAGGACCGAGGGGGCCTAGTAGGCGGCGATGGCGTCGATCTCGATCCGCACGTCGCGGGGGAGACGGGCGACCTGGACGGTCGCGCGCGTCGGGTACGGCTGGGGAAAGTAGGTGCCGTAGATCTCGTTCATCGCCGGCGCGTCGTTCATGTCGGCCAGGAACACCGTCGTGCGGACGACGTCGGCCATCGACAACCCTCCGGCCTTGAGAACCGCGGCGACATTGTCGAGCGCCTGCCGGGCCTGCATGGTGATGTCGCCGGCCACCAGGTCGCCGGTCGCCGGGTTGATGGGGATCTGTCCGGCGAGGAACAGCAGATTGCCGGCCCGCAGCGCCTGCGAATACGGTCCCGCCGGGTTGGGGGCGTGCGGTGTTGAAACCAGCGTCTTCACCACACTACTCCTAAGCCGCCTTGACGACTCTTGCCGCCTTGACCACTTTGTGCGACCGCAGGCAGCGCGTGCAGACGCGGATGCGCTGGATGCCGCCGTTGATCAGTGCCCGCACCGTTTGCAGGTTCGGTTCGAACCGGCGGGGACTGACGTTGTTCGCGTGGCTGTGATGTCGCCCGACCACAGGGCCCTTCAAGCAAATCTCGCAGCGCTTAGCCATATATGTGCACCAGAACTAGAGCAGGGAAAACGGAGATTATAGCAGCAAACACCCGGTCGCCGTGCCTGGCGTTGCGAACGGCCGCCCGTCGCGTCCTCCCGGTCAGCCAAGGACCGGACAGAATTGTCGCTTCATGCCTGTGCGTCATCCCCTCCGAATTCGTCGGAACGTTCATTGCAGCCGGGCCTTTGATCCCGGAGGCTCTCGATCATGAGCGAAGCGGTTTTCCGCCGCGAGTCGGCCGTCGAGTACTTCAAGGAACTGGTCGAGGGCGCGCTCGCGCACCAGGGCGTCAACGCCGGGGAGCTGACGGCGTTTTACGTGGTGCACCTGCTGACCGGCTTCCTGCAGCGTCCGGCCTCCACCGATGCCGAGCCGTTGGTACTGAAGCTGGCGGAAGCGCTCGAATCCGGCGGTCTCCGGCGGCGGACCACCCTGAGGGAAATCGGCGACGCGTCGCTGTTCGTGTCCGGCTTCTTTGCCGATTCGCTGCGCCGCAAACTGGTTGATGTCGACTATTACGTCACGATTGGTGGGTATGCCTACACGGCGCTGAGCCGGCACGGGGCGGACACGCTCTCTCCCGTCTTTGCGGAGCTGGCGACTAAGTTCGCCGCTTTCGTCGACGTCCTTTCGGAGATCAGCGAGCGGACGGCGTGCACCTCCAACGCGGATCTGCTGCGTTTGTACGAAAAGTGGCTCAAGACCGGTAGCCGCCGGAGCGGGGAGCTGCTGATTGCGCGCGGTGTCGTCCCGAACGCCTCGATCAAGCCCGGCCGCATCCAATAGCTCACTTCCCTCGTAGTCATATCGTGATCCTCACGGTCCGGCTGAAGCTGGCCGCCACCTGCGGGTGGTGCCGGAGCGTGGCGTGGACGCCAAGGACGCCACGGCTGTCGGCATTTCTGATACACGTTTGTCGTCTCCGCGAGGGGACAGTTGTGCGGTTTTGAGATCAGAACCGTTTCAACATGTGCGGCGTCTAATCGAACGTCATATTTGAACAAGTGGTCGATTTTGTAGATTTTGAACTGTCAAATCGTTGTTTAACAAAGACTTACGTGGTGTCGATGTGCACGGTCGTGAACGAGTGCGGTGTTTTCGAGCCGGCACAGTGGTTGGGAACGAGGACAGGTCCCGATCAGCGCGGCAACTTGCGACATGACTTTAAGCCGTGTTAGCATTGGCAATTCATTTGCATAGCGGTCACACGCATTCATAAAGACGAGCGGCCCATTCGGGCAAAGAAGGAAGGAAGGGCGGTCATGAAGGAAAGTCAGAACGTTGGCGGAGCAGACGCCCCGTCGCGATATACCGAACTGAGAAAAATGCTTGATGAGCGCCGGACCCAGCTGCACGCCGAAGTGCAGGGCAAGATGCGCAACGTCCGGGCCGAAGGCGCCTGGGGCGGCAAGCTCAATGAAGTGCTGGATGCGGTCGAGAGCTCGGAAGCGGACATCCAGGAAGACATCGAGTTCGCCCTCATCCAGATGAAGTCGGAGACGCTCAACAAGGTCAACGACGCGCTGGCCCGTCTCGAGAATGGCATCTACGGCAATTGCTTCGAGTGCGGCGAGGAAATCGCCGAAAAGCGGCTTCGTGCGCTGCCCTTCGCGGTCCGCTGCAAGGACTGCGAGGAGGCCAAGGAGATCGCCGAACAGCGCGAGCGCCAGCTGGCGCAGCGGCGCGGCACCTCCTCGCTCTTCCTCGACATGTAACGTCCGTTACCCTTCGCTGGGCTCCGCCGCTGGCGGAGCCCAGCCTCCCCACCCTGCAGGTTTCTGCTGCAATCTGCGCCAGCAAGCGATAGAAAGAAGTCGCCATGAGCGATGAAGTAGAGCACCTGAAAACCGAGGACATCTCGAGCGGTGATCGTCCGCTCTCGATTCCGTCCGAACTGCCGATCCTGCCGCTGCGGGACACGGTCCTGTTTCCCAATTCCTTCATGCCGCTCGCCGTGGCGCGCGAAAGCTCGGTGCGCCTGATCGACGACGCCATCGCCAACGGCAAGCTGATCGCGGTCTTCACCCAGCGCGACGCCTCGATGGAGGAGCCGGGCCAGGAGGATCTCTACGCGGTCGGCACGGCGACGCACATCCACAAGATGTTCAAGCTGCCGGACGGCAGCCTGCGCCTGATCGTCCAGGGGCTGGCCCGTCTCGCGCTCGAGGAAGTCGTCTCGACGCAGCCCTACCTTCGGGCGCGCGTCCGGGCCGCCGCCGAGGACTCCAGCGACGGCGACCGGCTCGAGATCGACGCCCTGGCGCGGAACATCAAGACCAACTTCCAGCAGGTCGTCTCGCTGTCGCCGCTCCTGTCCGACGATCTGCAGACGCTGGCCACCAACATTGCCGAGCCCGGCCGCCTGGCCGACTTCATCGCCTCGTCGCTGTCGACCATCAGCACGCCGATCAAACAGGAAGTGCTGGAAACCCTCGACATCCGCGCCCGGATGGACAACCTGAACCGCATCCTGATCAAGGAGCTCGAGGTCCTCGAACTCGGCTCGAAGATCCAGTCGCAGGTCCAGTCCGAAGTCGGCAAGAACCAGCGCGAATACTTCCTGCGGGAGCAGATGAAGGCCATCCAGAAGGAGCTGGGTGAGGGCGACGACCAGACCAAGGAGATCGAGGAGCTGGCCGACAAGATCGAAGCGGTCGGCATGCCCGAGGCGGTGAAGAAGGAAGCGCTGCGCGAGCTCGACCGGCTGGCAAAAATGCCCGTCGCGGCAGCGGAATACACCGTGTCACGCACCTACGTCGACTGGCTGGTCGCCCTGCCGTGGAACAAGCGCACCGACGAGGTGATCGATCTGCCGCTGACCAAGAGCGTGCTGGATGCGGACCATTCCGGCCTGGAGAAGGCCAAGGATCGGATTCTCGAGTATCTCGCCGTGCGCAAGCTGAACCGCGACGTCAAGGGGCCGATTCTGTGCTTCGTCGGGCCACCCGGTGTCGGCAAGACCTCGCTGGCCCGCTCGATCGCACGGTCGCTCGGCCGGAAGTTCGTCCGCGTCTCGCTCGGCGGCATGCGCGACGAAGCGGAGATTCGCGGCCATCGCCGCACCTACATCGGCGCCCTGCCGGGGCAGATCATCCAGGGGCTGCGGCGCGCCGAATCGAAGAACCCGGTCTTCATCCTCGACGAAATCGACAAGCTCGGGTCGGACTTCCGCGGCGATCCATCCTCGGCGCTGCTCGAGGTGCTCGACCCCGAGCAGAACAACACCTTCCGCGATCACTATCTCGATGTCCCGTTCGATCTGTCGGAGGTGCTGTTCATCACGACGGCGAACGTGCTCGACCCGGTGCCGCCGGCGCTCAAGGACCGGATGGAGGTGCTGGAAATCGCCGGCTACACCGAGGAAGAGAAGCTGTCGATCGCCATCGATCACCTGGTCGACAAGCAGGTCAAGAACCACGGGTTGACCGCCGAATACATCCGGTTCACGCCGGACGCGCTGCGGCAGGTGATTCGTGGCTACACCCGCGAGGCGGGGGTAAGAAACCTGGAGCGGGAGATCGGCGCCCTGTGCCGGAAAGTGGCCCGGCGCCGGGCGGAGGGCAACGAAACGCCCATCGACATCACCCCGGCCGCCGTCGTCGACATGCTGGGGGCGCCGAAGTTCCTCGACGAGGAGATGGAAGAGCGCACCAAGGATCCGGGGGTGGCGATCGGACTGGCGTGGACTGCGGCGGGCGGCGAGGTGCTGTTCATCGAAGCGTCGCGCATGGCGGGAACCGGGTCGCTCACGCTCACCGGCCAGCTCGGCGACGTGATGAAGGAATCGGGCCGGGCCGCGCTGTCGTGGATCCGGCGGCACGCCAAGGAGTACGGCGTCGATCCCGATTTCTTCAGGAACGCCGAGATGCACGTGCACGTCCCATCGGGTGCGATTCCCAAAGACGGTCCGTCGGCCGGCGTGACGATGGTCGCGGCGATGGTTTCGGAGCTGACCGGCCGATCGGTGCGCGGCGACATCGCGATGACCGGTGAGATCACCTTGTCCGGCCGGGTGCTGCCGATCGGCGGCGTCAAGGAAAAGGTGCTGGCCGCCCGCCGGGTCGGCATCCGCGAGGTCATCCTGCCGAAGCAGAACGCGAAGAACGTCAATGAAGATCTGACGCCGGAGCTGCGCCAGGAGATGACCGTCCACCTCGTGTCGACGATCGACGAGGTGCTGGCGCTGGCTCTCCAGCCGGCCTCGAGTGACCTCCGGCCGATGCACAAGCCGGCCCGGCCGGTTGGTCAGGTTGCCGCACCGCGCAATTGATCGTCTACTCGGCCCGATATCACATCGATATCGGGCCGCATGTCTTTCCCACCCGTAAATACCCTCTCGTGCAGGCCCGGCTCCTCGAGTCTGGCCTGGCGCGCCCGTCCGATCTGGTTGAACCGGCGCCGGCGGGCTGGGACGAGCTCGCTCTCGTGCACACCGCCGGATATCTGGCCCGGGTCAGGACTGGCGCGCTGACTGCCGAAGAGCTGACCGAGCTCGAACTGCCAATGACCCCGGCCGTGGTCGACGGCTTTCGCACGATGGTCGGCGGGACGGTGATGGCGGCGGCGATCGCCTGCGGCGTGAACAGCTCCATCGATCGTCAGGTCGGCTGCGCCGTCAACATCGGCGGCGGTCTGCACCACGCGTTTCCGAATCACGGCGAAGGATTCTGTCTGTTCAATGATGTCGCGGTGGCGGTCCGGGTGCTGCAGGCGCGCGGCGTTCAACGCCACGCGATCATCGATCTCGACGTCCACCATGGCAATGGGACGGCCTTCATCTTCGAGTCCGACCCGCGGGTGTTCACCTTTTCGATGCACCAACAGCACAACTATCCAGCCTGGAAGCCCCGGGGATCCCTGGACATCGGTCTGCCGGACGGGACTGACGACCGGGCGTTTCTCCGCCATCTCGAGCGGGCGCTGCCGGCCGTCATGGCGTTCGACCCGCACTGCGTCTTCTATCTCGCCGGGGCGGATCCGTTCGAGGGCGATCAACTCGGCGGCCTGCAACTCACGAAGCAGGGACTGCGCGAGCGCGATCGCGTGGTCGTCGGCGCGGTTCGCCGCGCCGGAGTGCCGCTCGTGATCACCCTGGCGGGAGGCTATGCGTTGAATGTCGAAGACACCGTCGCGATCCATGTCGCGACCATCGAGGAGGCTGGACCATGGGGACTGGAAGGCCTTCCATTTGTACGTGGGGCGGACCGTGGGAGGTCCGCCTGAAGGCGGACCCCACGCCCAATGGAGAAGTGCCTCTACATCAGCGTCAGCCCATACGCCGTCTTCAGATCGACGATGTCGCCGCGGGCGCTCATCGCCTTGGCTTCGACAATCGTGAACACCTCGGCGTGGATGTCTTCGTCCTCGTCCGGCTTGTGCGGTGAGTCGGGCGGTGGCGGCCGCAGGTCCGACAGCCGGAAATAGACCAGCTCCTCGTCGCAGAAACCGGGCGCCGGGAACACGCTGCGCAGCCGCTCGATCCGGCCCGGCACCATCACAATCTCCTCTTCGCATTCGCGCGCCGCGGCCGCTTCGGGGGATTCACCCTCATCAGTGCTGCCGGCCGGCAGTTCCCACAAGTCGCGGCGCACGCTCGGCCGGTACTGCCGGATCAGGATCACATGGTGCTCGTCGGGCATCGGCAGCAGCACGACGGACGGCCGGTGCCGGACGATCTCGAGCCGATGTTCGCGGCCTGCCGGCGTCCGCACGGTTTCGACGTCGACCGAAAATACCCGCCCTTGAAAGACAATCGCCATCAGGCATCTTCCTCGTCTTCGTCATCGGTGCCGCGCAGTTCGTCCAGGACGCGCTGCAGATCGTCGGGCAGCGGGCTCTCGAATTCCATCCGGCGGCCGTCCGACGGATGTTTGAACGCCAGCCGCGCCGCATGGAGAAACGGGCGGTCGAGGTGGGTCACCGCCTTGAGATCGCCGGGCACGCGCCGGCGCACGCCGCCGTAGAGCGGATCGCCGACAATTGGATGGCCGATCGCGGTGAGGTGCACGCGAATCTGGTGGGTGCGGCCGGTGTGAATCGCGACCTGCGCCAGCGTGACGGACGGATGAAGATGCTCGGCGCGCACGATGCGCGTCACCGCCTCGCGGCTCCGCCGGGCGCGGGCCGACATCTTCTTCCGATTGCCCGGATCGCGTCCGATCGGCGCATCGATTCGCCGCCCCGCCTGGACGACGCCCCAGACCAGGGCGATGTACTCCTTCTCGACCTCGCGATCCCGGAACTGACGGGCGAGTTCCTCGTGGGCGGCGTCGTGCTTGGCCGCCACCATCAGGCCGGAGGTGCCGCGATCGAGCCGATGGACGATGCCCGGCCGCTTCTCGCCGCCGATACCGCTCAAATCGTCGACGTAGTGGAGCAGCGCGTTCACCAGCGTGCCGCTGGCATGGCCGGCGGCAGGATGCACCACCATGCCCGCCGGTTTGTCGACGACGATCAGGTCGTGGTCCTGATAGATGATCGACAGCGGCAGCGCCTCGGCGGCCGGCTCGGCGTCCACCGCGTCGGGGATCTCGACCGAGACCTGCTGTCCGGCCTTGACCGGCTGATTGGCTTTGGCCGCGCGACCGGCCACCCGCACCTGGCCGTCCCTGATCAGGCGCTGAATCTGCGAGCGCGAGCGGGCCGGCAGCACCGAGACGATGAACAGATCCAGACGGACGCCGTCGGCGTCATCGGAAACCGTGAACGTGTGGGGCGGCCCGTCCACGGCTGACCCGACGTTCACGCCGCCCGCTTGCGCGAGGCTTTGGGCGCCGGCGCCTTCGGGCGGGCGAGGTAGACGAGCATGCCGATCGCCAGCGGCGCGAGGAAAATCGAAATGAACTGTGAGGTGGAGAAGATCCCGACCGTGCCGCGCTCGTCGCCGCGGAAGAATTCGATGATGAACCGCGACACGGCGTAGAGCAGGATGTAGAGCCAGAAGGTGCGGCCGGCGTACGGTCTGCCCTTCTTTTCGATCAGCAGCAGTCCGAGCAGAATCAGCCCCTCCGCCCCCGCCTCGTAGAGCTGCGTCGGGTGGAGGTGAACGCCGAGCGGGGTCCCGACGTTGGCGGCGGCAAACGGATCCGTGAAGGTGATCCCCCAGGGCAGTGTCGTCGGCCGGCCGTAACAGCAGCCGGCGAAGAAACAGCCGAATCGTCCGACGACGTGGCCGAGGGCGATGCCCGGCGCGAAGACGTCGCAGGTGGTCCAGAGCGGCAGGCCGGCGCGGCGGATGTACCACAGCGCGACGATGACCGCCAGGATCAGGCCGCCGTAGAACACGCCGCCGGAGCGCGCCAGCGTGAGCAGTTCCCGCGGATCGGCGCGGAACGACCGGAAGTCCGTGACCAGCAGCAGCAGCTTGGCGCCGATCAGCGCGCTGATGATGATGTAGATGCCGAGGTCCAGCACGCGTACCGCGTCCAGGCCAACCGCCCTGGCCCGCACCATGGCGAACCTCAAGCCGAGCAGGTAGGCCGCGGCGAGCAGGACCCCATAGGTGTAGACGGTGATCGGCCCCAGCTCAAACAGTCTTGGATACATGCGTTCCAGCCCCCAGCATGTCGAGAATCATGACCGTGACGCCGACGGAAATCGCCGAGTCCGCGACGTTGAACGCCCAGAAATGATACGTCCCCCAGTAGACATCGACGAAATCCACCACCGAGCCGGTCGTGATCCGGTCGATCAGATTGCCGGCAGCGCCGCCGATGATCAGCGCCAGCCCGATTCGTGCCAGCAACTGATGATGGCCCAGACTCGCCGCGTAGACGCCGACCGCCATCAGGGCGGCAGCGGCGATGACGGCGATGACCACGGTCTTGAAGGGAAAGTCCGAGGTGTTCAGGATTCCGAATGCGGCGCCGGTGTTCAGGACGTGGGTGATGTTCATGAACCCCGGGATGACCGTGACGCTCGAATAGAGCGGCACGTTGGCGCGGACCATGAATTTCGTGATCTGATCGAGCACCACGATGACCACCGGCAGCCAGATGTCGAGCCGCCGGAGACGCCAGGGCGCCGCCTCGCTCGGTGTTGGCGCGGCTGTCGCGGTGATGACGGCTTCGTTGCTGGCGTCGGTCATGGATGGTTCCGGCTTGAGAGTGCTCCGGCCTGTTCAGACGCCGAGCGCGTCCCGGCATCTGTCGCAGAGGCCGGCGGACGCCGGCTCGGTCGAAATCGTCTCGACGTAGCGCCAGCACCGCTCGCAGCGCACGCCGCCCGCCCGCTCGATCGTGACGTGGACCGCCGGATCGCCGGCGGCGGGGGCTGCCGCCGGTCCCGCGTCCGACCGCGGCCGCAACTCGACATCGGACACGATGAACAGCATCGGCAGGTGGCGCGCGTACTGGCGGAGCAGCGCCAACTCGGCTTCCCCACCCGAGAGCACGACCCGGGCCTGCAGGGAACTGCCGATGCGCTTGTCCTTCCGCAGCGGTTCGATCTCGGCCAGGACCTGTTCGCGGACGGCGATCAGCCGGGCCCATCGATCGACCAGCGCCGGGTCGGCGAACGCCTCGAGCCCGGCCCGGGTCGGGAACATCGCGATGTGCACCGATTCCTCGCGCTGGCTCGGGAGAAACCGCCACAGCTCGTCGGCGGTGAACGACAGGATCGGGGCGATCAGCCGCGTCAGCCCGTCGGCCATCAGGTACATCGCCGTCTGCGCCGATCGCCGCTCGGGCGATCCGGCGGCGAAGGTGTAGAGCCGGTCTTTCGAGACGTCGGCATAGAATGCGCTGAGATCGAGCGTCGCGAACGCATTCGCCGCCTGGAAGATCGTGCCGTACTCGTACTCCTCGTATGCCTTCAGGATGCGCTGACCGACCTCCGCGTACCGTGCCAGGATGTAGCGATCGACCTCTTCCAGCCGGCTGACCTCGACCGCGTCGACAGCCGGATCGAAGTCGTAGAGATTGCCGAGGAGATACCGCAGTGTATTGCGGATCTTCCGGTAGGCTTCAACCACGCGCGCCAGGATCTCCTTGCTGAGATGGACTTCCTGCGTGTAGTCGGCCATCGAGACCCATAACCGCAGGATGTCGGCGCCGCTCTGCTTGATGATATCTGCCGGCTCAATCGAGTTGCCGAGCGATTTCGACATCTTCCGGCCGTCTTCGGCGACGATGAAGCCGTGCGTGACCACTTCACGGTACGGCGGCCGGCCGCGGGTGCCGAGACCGACCAGCAGCGAACTCTGGAACCAGCCGCGATGCTGGTCGCTGCCTTCGAGGTAGATATCCGCCGGCCAGGTCAAATCCGGACGGACCGACAGCACCGCCTCGTGACTCGACCCGGAGTCGAACCAGACATCGAGAATGTTCATTTCCCGTTCGAATGCCGATCCGCCGCAGGCCGGGCAGGTCAGTCCCGGTGGGATGAACTCGGCGGTCGGCCGCTCGTACCACGCGTCGGCGCCATACTGTTCGAAGATCGCCGCCGTCTGCTCGACCAGCGCCGTCGTGACGATGGCTTCGCCGCAGGCCGCGCAGTCGACCGCCGGAATCGGCACACCCCAGGCGCGCTGCCGGGAGATACACCAGTCGGGCCGGTTGGCGATCATGTTGTAGATCCGGTCGTGGCCCCACGCCGGGATCCATTTCACCTGGCGATCGACGGCGTCGATCGCCGCCTCGCGCAGCGTCTGGCCAGCCGCTGCACCCGCCTTCACGCCGGTCGTCTTGTCGGTCGTGTCCGCCGCCGGGCCGGACGTCTGGTCCGGCGTGTCCGCCTTCGGGCCGGCCGCCTCGTACGTAGTGTCCGCCTTCAGGCGGACCGTGTCCGTCTCCAGCCGCACACCGTCGAGGCTGATGAACCACTGGGAGGTGGCGAGAAAGATGACCGGGTTGTGGCAGCGCCAGCAGTGCGGGTATTGGTGCGCGAACGGCTCCCGGTGCCACAACCGGCCCCGTTCCTTCAGCGCCGCCTCGACCCTGGGATTGGCGTCGAAGACCCGCATTCCGCCGAACAGCCCGACCGACTCGAGAAAATGGCCGCTCGGCCCGATTGGCGCGTAGATCTCGAGGCCATACTTCATCCCGGTGTTGAAGTCGTCGGCGCCATGGCCCGGCGCGGTGTGGACCGCGCCGGTCCCGGCGTCCAGCGTCACGTACTCGCCGAGCACGCCGACTGAATCGCGCTCGTACAACGGATGGCGGAACCGGACGCTCTCGAGTTCGGCTCCCTTGAGCCGGGCGATCGGCCGGTCGAACACGCGGCCGACCGCCTGCGCGACCGCCGGAGCCAGCGCCTCCGCGACGATCACGGCGCGCCCCTCCACTTCGTAGGCGCCGTAGTCGAATTCCGGATGGAACGCGATCGCCAGGTTGGACGGAATCGTCCACGGGGTGGTCGTCCAGATCAGGACCGAGACCGGCCGCCCGGCCAGTTCCGGGATCCGGGTGCTGAGCTCGTCCGCTGCTGCCTCCGCCAGGGGGAATTCGACGTAGATTGACGGCGAGGTGTGAGCCTCGTATTCGACCTCCGCTTCGGCCAGGGCGGTGCGGCAATGGATGCACCAATGGACCGGCTTCTTGCCCTTGTAGACCAGCCCCTGTTCGACGAACCGGCCGAACGCGCGCGCAATCGCCGCCTGATACCTGAAGTTCATCGTCAGGTAGGGGTCGTCCCAGGTGCCGAGAATGCCGAGCCGCTGGAACTGCTCGCTCATCGTGCCGACGTAGCGTTCGGCGTAGGCGCGGCAGGCGCGGCAGAAGTCGGCGACCGACATCTCCCGCTTCCTGGCGCCGAGCTCGCGGTCGACCTGCAGCTCGATCGGCAGCCCATGGCAGTCGTAGCCGACGACGTAGGGCGCGTCGTAGCCGGCCATCGATCGCGACTTGACCACCAGATCCTTCAGGATCTTGTTCATCGCCGTGCCGATGTGGATGTTGCCGTTGGCGTAGGGCGGACCGTCGTGCAGCACGAACTTGGCGGCGCCGCGGCGTTGCGCGCGGATCTTCTGGTAGAGGTCGAGGGCGGCCCATCGGGCCAGCGTTTCCGGCTCGGTCGCCGGCAGGCTGGCCTTCATCGGGAAGCTGGTCCGCGGCAGATTGACGGTATCTTTCCACTCTGGCATGGGTATCAGTCGATTTTATAATGAACTGATGGCCACTTCTGCAGAAGCTCATCAGGCTCGGTCCGTCCGCGCCGTCACGCTCGACAACGGCTTGAAGGTGCTGGTGCAGGAAGAACATACCGCGCCGCTCGCTTCGGTGTGGTGCTGGTACAAGGTCGGCTCGAAGGATGAGGCGCCCGGCCTCACCGGTGTGTCGCACTGGTGCGAGCACATGAACTTCAAGGGCACCACCAATATCCCGCGCGAACAGGTCAAGGGCATCATCGAGCAATACGGCGGCAGCTGGAACGGCTACACCTGGATCGACCAGACGACCTATCTCGAAACCGCGACCCGCGACGCGCTCGATCGCATGCTGTTCATCGAATCGGAACGGATGAACAACTGTCTGTATCACCCGGCCGATGCCGACTCCGAGCGCACCGTCATCATCTCCGAACTCGAGGGCGGCGAGAACGATCCCGATCAGCTTCTCGATCAGGAGCTGACCGCGACGGCATTCAAGGCGCACCCCTACCGGCACCCGACCATCGGCTGGCTCCCGGACCTGCAGACGATGACCCGCGACGATCTGTACGGCTACTATCGCCGCTATTACATTCCCAACAACGCCACCCTGGTCATCGTCGGCGACGTCGACACCGAGGCGGCGCTGCGCCTGGTCGACCGCCACTTCGGCAGCATCCCGTCCGGTCCTGAACCGACGCGTCTGCGCACGATCGAGCCGCCGCAGACCGGCGAGCGCCGCCTGACGATTCGCCAGCCGGGCACGGCGGCCTACCTGAAGGCCGCCTTTCACGCACCATCCGTCGCCGCCCCGGATTTCCTGGCGGTACTGGTGCTCGATGCGGTGATGACCGGCGCCAAGGGACTGAACCTCTGGTCCAGTTTCCGGACGCCGCCGCCGCAGCGCAGCACGCGCCTCTACCGCGCCCTGGTCGAACGTGGTCTCGCCGCCAATGTCAGCGGCGCATTGCTGCCGACCGAACAGCCGTTTCTCTACACCGTCTCGGCGACCGCCACCGACGGGACGCCGCTCGCCTCGATCGAGGCGGTCCTGCTGGAGGAACTCGATCGACTGGGCCAGAGCGGGATCACCGCCGCGGAACTGACCAAGGCAAAGGCCCAGTTGAAGGCCCGGATGGTTTTCGACAACGACAGCATCAGCAACCAGGCGCATCAGCTCGGCTACTTCGAGACCATCGCCGACGTCGACCTGTTTCTCCGGATGCCGGCGCGGATTGCCGCGGTGACGATCGACGAGGTGTCGAGCGCCGCCGCGGCGATGCTGATGCCGTCGAACCGGACCATCGGCTGGTTCGATCCACTACTGGTGAAGGCGTGATCCCCCCAGAGCTGACCGCCCACGCTGGGCAGGCCGGTGCCGGGCTGGCGCCCGCGCGGACCGTTCTTTCCAATGGCGTCGTCGCCATCGCCAAGGAAACGCCGACCCTGCCGGCGGTCACCATCAGCCTGGCCATCCGGGCCGGCACGGTGTGCGATCCGCTCGACGCGCCGGGTGCCGTTTTTCTCCTGTCGCGGCTCCTCGACCGCGGCACTGCGACGCGGTCGGCGGCGGACACCGCGGAAGACCTCGACCGCCGCGGCATCACGCTGACCATCGGGGTGACGCGCCACATCCTGTCGCTGGTGTGCACCTGCCTCACCGAGGATTTCGCGGCCGTCTGCCAGCTGCTCGGGGACATCGTGATGTCCCCGGCGCTGCCCGAAGCCGAGCTGGCGATTCGCAAGGCCGAGGTGATCACGGCCATCCGGCAGGACGAAGACAGTCCGGCGATTCGCGCCCTCGAATCGCTGATGGCGCTGCTCTACCCGGAGCATCCCTACGGATTCCGGGCCAAGGGGACGGTCGACGGCGTGGAGGCACTGACGCGGGATCGGCTGGCGCGGGTGCATGCCGAACGCTTTGCCCCGAGCGCGCTTACAGCGGTCGTCGTCGGTGACGTGCCAGCCGGTTCGGCGGTCGACGTCGTCGGCCGCGTCTTCGGCGGCTGGCGGGTGCCGCCGCCAGTCCCGATCGCGCTGCCCGCCGTCGTCCCGGCGAGTCAGCGCCGGCGTCTGGTGATTTCGATGATGAACAAGGCGCAGGCCGACGTCGCCTACGGCTTCACGACCATTGCGCGGAGCGACCCCGCCTACTACGCCTGCTCACTGATGAACAACGTGTTCGGGCAGTATTCGATGGGCGGCCGGCTCGGCGACAGCATTCGCGAGCGGCAGGGGATGGCCTACTACGCGTTCAGCAGCCTGGATGCCAACGTCGCCGCCGGTCCGCTGTCGATTCGCGCCGGTGTCAGTCCGGCCAACGTCGATCGCGCGGTGTCCTCGATCGACGACGAGGTCCGCCGGCTGGCGGTGGACGGCGTGACCGCGAAGGAGCTGCGGGAATCACAGCAATACCTGATCGGATCGATGCCGCGCGCGCTCGAGACCAACGCCGGCATCGCCAGCTTTCTCCAGACGGCGGAGTTCTTCGGCCTCGGCCTCGACCACGATCTGCGGCTGCCGGCCCTGCTGCGCGCCGTCACGCTGGACGATGTCCACGCCGCGGCGAGGATGCTGCACCCGGATCGCGCCACCGTCGTCATCGCCGGACCCTACGACGATCGATGACCTGCCCCGGTAACCTGCCCCAGTAACCCAACTCAGTGACCCGCGCCATCTTCTTTGACGTCGATTTCACCCTGATCCACCCCGGTCCGTTGTTCCGGAGCGGCGGCTATCGCGCGTTCTGCGAGGAGCAGGGCGTCGAGGTCGACGAGTCGCGGTTCGATGCCGCCGTGGCCAGCGCCGCGTCGTTGCTCGACGGTCCGGAGGATGCGCCGTACGACGCCGAGATCTTCGTCCGCTACACCGGGCACATCATCGAGCAGATGGGCGGACGCGGGCCGGGCGTCGACGCCTGCGCGCGCGCCCTCACCGAGGCCTGGGGCGCCTGCCAGCATTTCGAGCTCTATGACGACGTGCCGGCCGTGCTGCGGGAACTGGCGGCCGCCGGCATCCGGATCGGCCTGATTTCCAATTCGCAGCGCTGTCTCGTGTCGTTCCAGTCCCACTTCGAGCTGCGCGGATTGATCACGGCGACGGTCTCGTCCGCCGAGCACGGCCTGATGAAGCCGCATCCCAGCATCTTCGCGGCCGCCCTCCAGCTCGTCGACGTGCCGGCGGCCGACGCCGTGATGGTCGGAGACAGCGTCCACCACGATGTCGACGGCGCCCGGCGCGCCGGCCTCGGTGCGGTGCTGCTGCATCGGGCGCCCGGTCCACACCCGCGTGAAGCCGAGTGCGCCCGGGCCGGCGTGCCGGTGATCCGATCGCTCACAGAACTGCCGGGGCTGCTCCTCGGCAACACCACCGGCGGCTAGAGCGCTTTCCGTTTGTACGTAGTGTCCGGCTTAGCCGGACCGTGGCAGGTCCGCCTGAAGGCGGACACTACGTACGGATGGAAAAGGCATGAAGCCGGATCAGCCCGGTGGCCACCCCATGCTGCGTCCGCCGAGCAGATGCAGATGGATGTGAAAGACCGTCTGGCCGGCGTCGCGGTTGGTATTGAGCACGGTCCGGAATCCGCCCTCTGCCAGCCCGCGCGCCTTCGCCAGCGCGGCGGCTCGCCGTACCATCTCGCCGAGCAGCTGATCGTCGCCGGCGGCGAGCTCGTTCAGGGTCGCGATGTGCCGCTTCGGCACGATCAGCAGGTGGGTCGGCGCCTGCGGGTTGATGTCGTTGAAGGCCAGCACACGATCGTCCTCGTACTCGACCGCGGCCGGAATCTCGTGCCGGATAATCTTGCAGAAGAGACATTCGCTCATGAGGAATGTTCTACCGCAGAGGACGCGGAGGACGCAAAGGATGGAGAGGTCGCAGACAATTTCAGCTGAGGCGTGCCACTGCCGTCCGGGCAATCCCCTGCAGATCGCGGCGGAGCTCGACCATGGTGATTCCCGGTGTTCTCGCCAGCAGTTCCTCGACGGCGTCGTCCTGTCCGTAGCCGAACTCGAACAGCAGGAGACCGCCGGGCCGGAGCCGGACGGCGGCCTGTTCGACCATCGAGACGACGAGATCGAAGCCGCTGTCGCCGCCGAACAGGGCGACGTCCGGCTCGTAGTCGCGCACCTCGGGCTGCAGCGCCGGACGATCGCCCTGGCGGACGTAGGGCGGGTTGGCGACGATCAGGTCGAAGTCGCCGAGCGTGTCGAGCATGTCGGCGTGGACGAAGCGAATCCGGTCGGCGACGCCGTGGCGCCCGGCGTTCCGCCGGGCCACGGCGAGCGCGGCCGCTGAAATGTCCGTCGCGACGACCGATGCCCGCGCGAACTCACGCGCCAGCGCCACGGCCAGGCAGCCGCAGCCGGTTCCCGCATCCGCGATCGCCAGCGGCCGCTGGCGATCGGAGCCGAAGTGGTCGATCGCGGTCTCGACGATCAACTCGGTTTCCGGACGGGGAATCAGGACCGACGGCGACACCTCGAACGACAGATCCCAGAATTCCTGGCGACCGGTAATGTAGGCCGCCGGCTCTCGGGCGGCGCGGCGGACGACCAGGGCGTCGTATCGCTCGGCGAAGGTGCCCGGTTCGGCTTCGTTCGACGAGGTGAAATAGCGCGCCGCGTCCCAGCCGAGGACGTGTTCCGCGAGCCGGCGGGCGCTATGCTCCGCCTCTGCGGGTCCGATGCCGGCGTCACGGAACCGCTGGCGCGCCGCGGCCACGCGTTGTTGGATGGTTGCCATCGACAGGATCGGCCGGTCTCCGGTCCGCTTACGCCGGCACTCCGCCGTCAGTGGCGTCCCGCAGTTTCTCCGACAGATGATGGGTGATGACGTGGTCGAGGAGCTCGGCGAGGTCGCCATTCAGCACCTCGTTGATCCGGTGGGTCAGGAAGTTGGCGCGATGATCCTTGATCCGGCTGTCCGGGAAGTTGTAGGTGCGGATTTTCTCGGAGCGATCGCCCGAGCCGACCTGGCTGCGGCGGTCCTTGGCGATGGCGTCCTGCTGCTTGCGCAGCTCCATCTCGTAGAGCCGCGCCCGCAGCACCTTCATCGCTTTCGCGCGGTTCTTGATCTGCGATTTTTCGTCCTGCTGCGAGACCACCACTCCGGTCGGGATGTGCGTCAGCCGGACGGCGGAATAGGTGGTATTGACGCTCTGCCCGCCCGGCCCGCTCGAGCAGAAGGTGTCGATGCGCAGGTCCTTTTCGTTGATCTGGATATCGACGTCCTCGGCTTCCGGGAGGACGGCGACGGTGGCGGCCGAGGTGTGGATGCGGCCGCTCGCTTCGGTCGCCGGGACGCGCTGGACGCGATGCACGCCGCTCTCGTACTTGAGCCGGCTGTAGACGCCTTTGCCCTCGATGGTGGCGATGACCTCTTTCAGGCCGCCGCCGCCGGTCTCGTTGCTCGACAGCACTTCGATCCGCCAGCCCTGGCGCTCGGCGTACTTGCTGTACATCCGGAACAGCTCGGCGGCGAACAGCGCCGCTTCGTCGCCGCCGGTGCCGGCCCGGATCTCCAGGATGACATTCTTCTGGTCGTTCGGGTCCTTCGGGATCAGCAGGATTTTGAGCTCGGCGAGCAGGGCGTCGCGCCGTGCGGTCAGCGACTTCAACTCCTCGTGGGCGAGGGCGCGCATGTCGCTGTCGGCGGCTGACGCCAGCTCTTCGGTCTGGGCGATATCGCGCACGACCACCTTGTAGTCGCGGAAACGCTCGACGATTGGCTCGTTCTCTGACAGCGATTTGGCGAGCTTCCGGTACTCGGATGAATCGTTCTGCACCTCGGCGGTGCCGAGGCGGTCGATCAGTTCATCGGACTGCCGTTCGATCGCTTCGAGTTTATCGAATATCACCTGGCTCTGTCCCGTTATCCGCCCGACACCGGCGGCAGAAACGCCACCTCGTCGCCGTCCGCCAGCGCTGTGTCCATGCGCGCGTAATCCGCGTTGACCGCGCTCGAGATCGACCGTCCATACGGCTGCAGTGCCGGATACTCGCCTTCGAGCAGCCGCCACACGCTGCCAATCGTCGCCCCCGGGCCGACCTCGCGCGCCAGCTCCGCCGCACCAGTAATGTCGCGCAGCCGCGCGAACAACCGGACGGTCACGCGCATGCGATCCGCTCCGCCGCGGCGCGCGCCTCTTCGTCCGCCGGGTCGGCGACTGCGCCTTCAATCCAGCTGTCGCCGCCTTCGAAGAACTCCCGCTTCCAGATCGGCGCGACCTGCTTGACCCGTTCGATCGCGTAGCGGCACGCCGCGTAGGCATCGCCGCGATGCGCCGCCGCGGCGGCGATCGCCACGCTCGCTTCCCCGACCTCGAGGCGCCCGATCCGGTGATGGAGCGCCAGCCGGGTGTCCGGCCAGCGGTCGCGCACCTCGCTGGCGATCCGTTCGAACGTCTTCAGCGCCAGCGGTTCGTAGGCCTCGTAGTCGAGATATCGGACGCGTCTGCCGAGGTTGCGGTTGCGCACGAGACCCAGGAACGTCACCACCGCGCCGTCCGATTCCACCCGATCGTCCGTTCTCGAGCTGGCCGCGGTGATCAGCAGCTCGAGTTCGAGCGGTGCGCGGCCGATCGCCAGGAGCGGAACCATCTCCTCAGTATAAAGGGGATCGCGCAGCGCGGCCGAAGCCGGATTGCCGCGACAGCGGTCCGACTGAAGTCGGACGCCACGTACGACTCTGCCGCACCCTCTCGTACGTGGGATCCGGCTTCAGCCGGATTGATCCGTAGTCCGACTGAAGTCGGACGCCACGTACACGTTGCGTCGGCGGCCAGGCTCGCGGGTGGGAGTCCGCTGGGTCCCCCGGGTTCGTACGTGGGATCCGGCTTCAGCCGGATTGCTTCTTCCAGAAATGATTGAGCGGCCCGTGCCCATGCCCGATCGGCAAGGCGTGCTCGATCGCCCCGAGCACATAGCTCTGGGCGGCGACCACCGCGTCGACGATGGAATGGCCGAGGGCGAGGTATGCCGCCACCGCCGCGGCGAAGGTGCAGCCGGTGCCGTGAGTATTCCGGGTGTCGATCCGCGACGTGTGCAGCTCGGTGAACATACCGCCGTCGAACAGCAGATCGACGATCTCGTCCCCTGGGGCATGACCTCCCTTGATGACCACCGCGGCGCCGCCGATCTGATGGATCTCGTGCGCGGCCGCGCGCGCCTGTTCGATCGATTCGATGCGCCGTCCGCTCAGCGCCTCGGCCTCGGGGATGTTCGGCGTCACCACCAGGCAGCGCGGCAGCAGCTCCGCCCGCAGCATCTGCAGCCCATCGTCGTCGAGGAGGCGATCGCCGCTTTTCGCGATCATCACCGGGTCGAGGACCACCAGCGGCAGCTCCAGCCCGGTGATTGCCGCGGCCACGGCTTCGACGATGGCCGCCGTCGCCAGCATGCCGATCTTGGTGGCGTGCAGGGTGATGTCTCCGGCGACCGCTTCGATTTGCGCCGTGACCAGATCCGCCGATAGCGCCAGCATCCCGGTGACCCCGACCGTGTTCTGCGCGGTGATCGCGGTAATCGCGCTCGTCCCGTAGACGCCGAGGGCGGCGAACGTCTTGAGATCAGCCTGGATGCCGGCGCCGCCGCCCGAGTCGCTGCCGGCGATGGTCAGCGCAGTGATCGGAGCAGTGATCGGAGCAGTGATCGGGGCAGTGATCGGCTCGCTCATTGGGCACCGCGTGGGCTGGCGGCCTTCCCGAACACCAGCAGGTATTGAAACTGGAACGGCGGCAGGTTCTCGCGTTGTTCCAGCCGCAGACCGGCCTCGGCGGCGGCGCGAATCACGGCCTCCGGATCGACGCGAACGTCGGGCCCCGGCCCGGGACCGCCTTCGCCGCGATTGAAGTCGACGATGCCGAGGAGGCCGCGCGGCTTCAGCGACCGCGCGACGTTCTTCAACAGCGGGACTGGATCCTGGCAGGCCGGGCCGACGGCGCACGCCATTTCACGATAGGCGTCGACAATCAATACAGCGTCGAGGCCGGGCGGCAGCATCGGATCGGTCGCGGTGCCCAGCACCGGGCGGACGTTGGTCAGGTTCTCCCGCTGCACCCGCCGCCGGATCAGCTGGATCATCTCCGGCTGGACGTCCTCGGCGTAGACGACACCGTGTTGAGCGACGCGATGGGCGAGCTGCACGACGAACCATCCGCCGCCCGCCCCCAGTTCGGCGACCGCGGCGCCGTCGGAGATCCGCAGCCGGTCCATGATCAGATCAGGCGGCTGCCATTGATCGCGATCGGGCGGCTCGATCAGACCCAGCTCCTGGGCCGGGAACAGCCGGTTCTTCGGCGGCTGCGCGGCGGCGGCGACGCACAGCGACGCCAGCACGATCGCGGTCCCGACGGCCGACCTGGTGCTGTCTGTCATTGGTCACCGACGATGCCGCCGCGGGTCATCGCGTCGGCGGAGAGAATGCGGTCGAGCCGGTCCTGGTCGAGCAGGCCGCGCGCCAGCACGAGATCGCGAACCGACCGGCCGGTCTTGACCGCTTCCTTGGCGACCTCTGCCGTCGCCGCATATCCAATATGCGGACTGAGGGCGGTCGCCAGCGCCGTGCTCCGATCGAGCAGTTCGCGCGCGCGCTCCTCGTTGGCGGTGATGCCGTCGATGCACCGGGTCCGGAAGACGCCGATCGACTGGCGCAGGATCGTCGACGCGTGCAGCGCGTTCCAGGCGATGACCGGCATCATCACGTTCAATTCGAGCTGGCCCGCCTCGCAGGCGAGGGCGACCGTCATGTCGCAGCCGATCACCTGGAAGCACACCTGATTGACCATCTCGGGGATCGAGGGGTTGACCTTGCCCGGCATGATCGACGAACCGGGCTGCACCGGCGGCAGGGTGATCTCGGACAGTCCGGCCCGCGGCCCCATGCTCAGCAGCCGGAGGTCGCTGGCGATCTTGCCGACCTCGACCGCCAGCCGGCGCATCGCGCCCGAGCAGGCGAGCACGTCGCCCATGCTTTGCGTCACCCGGAACAGGTTCCGGGCCGGCGTCACGGCCAGTCCGGTGGCTCGTCCCAGGTTGTCGACCACCAGCAGACGGTAGTCGTCGCCCGCATTCAATCCCGTCCCGACGGCGGTGGCGCCGATGTTCAGCTCCAGCAGCTGTGCCGCCGCCGCCGCCACATCGTCGGCGCCGCGGCGTACGCAGGCGGCGTAGCCGCTGAACTCCTGGCCGAGCGTGATCGGAACCGCGTCCTGGAGATGCGTGCGGCCGGTCTTCAGGACATCGGCGAACGCTTCAGATTTGCGGTTCAGGCTGTCGGCCAGCTCGCGGCTGGCTGACACCAGCCCTGCCGACGTCATCAGCAACGCCACCCGGGTCGCGGTGGGAAACACGTCGTTGGTCGACTGGCCCATGTTGACGTGATCGTTCGGGTGGACCCGGGTATAGCTGCCGCGAGGTTCGCCCAGCAGTTCCGCCGCCCGGTTGGCCAGCACCTCGTTGGCGTTCATGTTGTGCGAGGTACCGGCGCCGGCCTGGTAGACGTCGACGACGAACTGATCCCGCAGCCGGCCGGTGAGCACTTCGTCCGCCGCGGCGACGATGGCGTCGGCGATCTCGCGATCGAGACGGCCGAGCGCCGCATTCGCCTGGGCGGCCGCCTTCTTCACGAGGACGGTGGCGGTCACCAGATCGGCGGGAGCGCGCAGGCCGCTGATTGGAAAGTTGTCAACCGCGCGCGCGGTCTGGCCGCCGTAGTACGCATCCACCGGGACGGCGACGTCGCCAAGCGGATCGCGCTCGATGCGGTGTGTCATAGAGGCTGGACGCCGGAGGCTGGGGAACGGCAGGGGATCCGGACGCCAGCCTCCAGTCCCCCAACAAGTATACTTTTCCGCATGCTGCCCCAATTCTTCGACAGCGTCGTCCAGCTCATCATCCGTACGTCGACCGATCTCCCGCCCGACGTCCGCGCGGCAATGGGGACCGCACTGAAGGGCGATCCGCCGGAGACCCGGGCCGGACAGGCGCTGACGATCATCGCCCAGAACATCGATCTCGCGGTCGATGTGGAAGGCGCCATCTGCCAGGACACCGGCATGCCGACGTTCGAGGTCAAGACCCCGGTCGGGGCGAACCAGATCTGGATGCGGCAGCAGATTCGCGAGGCGGTGGCCGAAGCGACGCGGCGCGGCAAACTGCGGCCCAACTCGGTCGATTCCATCACCGGCAAGAACTCCGGCGACAATCTCGGGCCCGGGATGCCGATCGTGCATTTCGAGCAGTGGGAGAAGGATGAGGTCGAGGTCAAGCTCATTCTCAAGGGCGGCGGCTGCGAGAACGTCAACGCCCAGTACGCGCTGCCGGTCGAATTGCCCCACCTCGGGCGCGCCGATCGGAACTTCGACGGCGTCAGGAAGGCGATCCTGCACGCGGTCTGGAATGCGCAGGGCAAGGGCTGCAGTCCAGGGGCGGTCGGAGTCTGCATCGGCGGCGACCGGACGTCCGGCTACACCCATGCCAAGGAGCAGCTGTTCCGCACCCTCGACGATGTGAACCCCGACTCGCGGCTGGCGGAGCTCGAAGCCTCGGTGATGGGAAAGATCAACGACCTCGAAATCGGCACGATGGGATTCGGCGGCAACGTCACGCTGATCGGCTGCAAGATCGGCGTCTTGAACCGGCTGCCGGCCAGCTATTTCGTGTCGGTCGCCTACGATTGCTGGGCCTTCCGCCGGCTTGGGGTGACGCTCGACGGCGCGACGGGTGCGATCGGCAGCTGGCTCTACCGCGACCCGGCAAATCCGATCCTGCCGATGCTGGATCAGGCGGGGTTCATCCGCACCGGCCGCGAGGTGGCGCTGCGGGCGCCGCTGACGGACGAGCAGGTGCGATCGCTCAAGGTCGGCGACGTGGTGCTGGTGTCGGGCCGGATGTTCACCGGCCGGGACGAGGTCCACGCCTACCTGATGAAGCACGAGCCGCCGGTTGATTTGCGCGGGGCGGTGCTCTATCACTGCGGCCCGGTGGTGGTGAAGCAGGGCGAGGGATGGCGGGTGACCGCCGCCGGTCCGACCACCAGCATCCGCGAGGAGCCATACCAGGGCGAGGTCATCAAGCGCTATGGCGTCCGCGCCGTGATCGGCAAGGGCGGGATGGGCGCGAAAACCCTGGCGGCGTTGAAAGAGCATGGCGCCGTCTACCTCAACGCCATTGGCGGCGCTGCCCAGTTCTACGCCCGGACGATTGAGGGCGTGGACGACGTGTCGCTGCTCGAGTTCGGCACGCCCGAAGCGATGTGGCACCTGCAGGTCAAGGACTTCCCGGCGATCGTCACGATGGACGCCCACGGAAACAGCCTGCACAAGGAGATCGAGCAGGAGTCAGGGAAACATCTGGAAGAATTGGTGACGTCGTGAATTGGTAATTGGGTAAATAAAGCGGTTTTCTTGCTCATTACCAAATCGCCGAATCGCCAGATCGCCAAATCACCAAATTCTTGCTTACTTGCTCCTGTTGAACTCCCGCATCGCCGGCTTGGCGTAGCCGTGCTCCATCGCCGCCATATCCAGGTCCATCGTTTCGAGGTCGCCGATCGCCAGCAGCGGGAACGGCGACAGCACCCCGAGGTCGACCGTCTTCATGTACCCGCCGCAGCCGCTGCAGACTTCGACCCGCCGATCCTTTCGATCTTCGTCGGGAGCGGCGGTGACGAACGGTTCGCCGTCCTCGGCACAGTAGACGCAGGCGTAGGTCGGCAGCTCCCAGGCGGTGGCACAGAACGAACAGCGCAGGGTGCGGTGCCCCTCGACGACTTCGGCCAGCGCCGGCCACGAGCCGCAGGCCGGGCAGTAGCCGTGCTGCCATCCGTGCAGCGCCTCGGCCAGCGCCTCGTCGCCTGGTGACGAATCCGAGCCGGGGGGGCGGTTCGCGACGGCGAAGAGGGTTCGCTGCAGCGAGTACGCGAACGGCCCGACGGCCAGCTCGGCGACCAGCCAGACGAGATCTGGGGCCAGGCCACGGTGCGTCGCGCCGGTCCGGATCGCCTCCTGATCGCGTGAGAGGGAGGCGAGCAGCAGCGAACCGGCGTCGAGGCGGCGTTCATCGATGGCCGCCTGGATGTGTTCGGCGGCCTCGCCGGCGCCGCTGGCGGCCAGCTCGCCGCAGAACTGGAGCAGGGTTCGGGTCAAGACGGCCACGGGCAGCGGAATCGGCTCGCCAGCCAGTGCCGGGACGCCGCGGGCGAGCTTGGCGGCAAGATAGCGCGGCGGCAGCGAGAGTCGGGGCAGGCGTCGGCCCTCGATCGTCTGGGTGAGATCGATCACGAGCTCGAGCAGGCGGCGCTGAAGCTCCACCGCTGAGCGAAGCTCTGGCCGGACGGCCAGGACGGCGCTCCAGCGCTCGTCGGCGGCGGTCAGGAGCCCTTCCCTCCGGGTTCCGGGAACGAAAATGTGCGGCATGTCAGTGCGGCCTTGCAGGATCAGGTGCCGGCACGGCAGTATACCAATCGTGTTCTTGCTATAATGATGACCAATCGTCCGGTCGATGGAGTTTCAGGAGAATAGTCCCATGATCAACGTGTCCGAGACGGCAGCTGAGAAGATCAACGAGTTGCTTTCCGAAGAAAACAAGGCTGGCAGCGGCCTGCGTGTGTTCGTTCAGGGCGGCGGCTGCTCCGGCTTCCAGTATGGACTGATGATCGAGGAAAGCGGCCAGGGGTCGGGCGACGTCGTGTTCGAATCGCATGGCGTCAAGCTGTTCGTCGATCCGATCAGTGTGCGCTATCTGAAGGGCGCCGAAGTGGACTTCGTCGAGACGATCACCGGTGGTGGCTTCACGATCAAGAATCCGCAGGCGACGTCGACCTGTGGCTGCGGGCAGTCCTTTTCGGTCGACTAAAGCCCCGTCAAGCCACAGCGCCATATCGCCTGTGGCTTGACTGCCAATGGATCGCGACTTCCTCGACTCATCCCGACTGCGCCCCGCCGGGGGAAAGCACTCCACCAAACGCGACCGGATCCTCAAGACCTTCCTGCAGCAGGAAGGTCATCTGAGCGCGGACGATCTGTTCGATCTCGTCCGCCGTGAGGTGCCCGGAATCGGGCGGGCCACCGTCTACCGGACGCTGCAGTGGATGGTCGAGGCCGGGGTGGCACGCAAGGTCGATTTCGGCGAAGGCCGATCGCGCTTCGAGCCCTCCTACGGCCACCCCCGCCACTTCCACCTGATCTGCGACACCTGTCACCGCTCGTCCGAGTTCCTCAGCTCGGACATCGAGTCGGTGGTCGAAGAGGTGGCGACCGCGCGGCGCTTCACGCCGACGCAAACCGTAGTGCAGATCTACGGTACCTGCGAGGACTGCCGCGCCGGCGAGGGGAAGGTCAGGACCGGGACCATCGACGGGACGACCACCGAGCTGGTGTTCGCCCGCGACGCCCTGCGCATCGCCATTGCCACCGAGCGAAGCGGCTTCCAGTTCTACACCCGCGCCGCCAGTCTGACCAAGGACGCGCGCGGCCGGACCGTCTTCCAGAAGCTGGCGGCGGAGGAGCGCGAGCACCTCACGACCCTCGAGCAGCGCTACCGGGAACTGCTGGCCACCGATCCCGGTCTTGAATCGCGCCCGACCTTCCTGTTCTTCAAAGGCGCCGCCAACGGCCTGTTCGACGAAGGCGCGGCCAAGCTGCGCAAGGGTGTCAACGACCAGCAGGCGCTGCTGATCGGCATCAAATGCGAGCGCGGCTCGTACAACTTCTTCAAGCGCTACGGCGAGCGCTTCGAGGACTCGCAAGGCAAGCAGATTTTTCTCGAGTTCGCGGCCGAAGAGCGCGAGCACCTGGATCTCCTGATTCGGGAGTACCGCGCCTTGACCGTGCGTCAGCGCCAGCG
Source organism: Acidobacteriota bacterium (assembly GCA_039931615.1). GTDB lineage: Bacteria > Acidobacteriota > Vicinamibacteria > Vicinamibacterales > CAVVIG01 > JAHFUI01. The sequence goes on along the minus strand of JBDTRR010000001.1, from coordinate 288,581 downwards.
GACCCGCCGCACCGGGACGTCAACCGCCAGATCGGCCCGTTGATCGACCTTCACACCCATACCACCGCCTCCGACGGCCGCTGCACTCCACCCGAGCTGGTCGCCCGGGCGTCGGCGGCGGGGGTCGTTGTGCTCAGCGTCACCGATCACGATACCGTCGCCGGCTGCGTGCCGGTCGCCGCGGCCTGTCGTGCGGCCTCGATCGAGTTCGTCACCGGCATCGAAGTGACGGCCGTGCTCGACGGCATCGACGTCCACGTGCTGGGCTATTTCATCGACCCGGCGTCGCCGGAGTTCGCCGATTTCCTGAGCAAGCAGCGCCGCGTGCGGATCGACCGGCTGCGCCAGATCGTCGCGCTGCTCGCCGGACACGGCATCGTGCTCGACGCCGACGCGATTTTGAAGCGCGCGATCGACGACCCGTCGGTGGCGGCCGGACGGCCCTGGATTGCCCGCGCCCTGGTCGACGCCGGCCATGTCCCGACGACCAACGAGGCGTTCAGAGTCTGGCTGACGCCTGGCCGGCCGGCCTTCGTGCCGCGCGCCGGGGCCACGCCTGACGAGGTGATCGACCGCATCCATTCCGCGCATGGCATCGCCGCGGTCGCCCATCCCGGGCTGCGGATCCGCGACGAGTGGCTGCCGCAGTGGGTGGAGCGGTCCGGCCTCGACGCGATCGAAGCCTATCATCCCGATCACGACGCGCCGACCACCAGACGCTATGTCGCGCTCGCCGCCAGGCTGGGGGTGGCCGTCTCGGGCGGCTCGGACTTTCACGGCGACCAGTCGCACGGGGCGTCAATCGGCAGCGTGTCCCTGCCGCGCCAGGCCTACCAGCGCCTGGTCGAGCTCAAGGGGAACCAGCCCGACCTGCCCCTCTGAGCCCTCTCGTACGTGGCGTCCGACTTTAGTCGGACTGCGGATCCCGCGTACGTGGAGGGGGCGAGCGGCCGTCTGGCCGCGATCCGCGCGACCGCCTCGGGTCCACGGACTTCCTCGTAGAACAGGATGTCGAACGCGTCGAACCGGTCGCGCAGTTCGCCCGGCTCGAGCAGATGATCGGCGGATGTCGGCCCGGTGCCGTGGGCGCGCTGGTTCGACGTGAACGTTTCGTAGAGGACGATGCCGCCGGGCGTCACCGCGTGGCGGATCGGCCCGAACAGATCACGCTGCAGGTAGCGGGTGACCACGACCGCTTCGAACCGTCCAACCGGCAGCGGCGCGGCGATCAGGTCGGCGCACCACGCGCGGATCGACAGGCCGCGGCGTTCCGCCTCTGCGGCCGCGGCGCGCACGGCATCGATGTTCACGTCGACGCCGAACACGCGGTACCCGAGCCCGGCGCAGGCCAGCGCGTGGCGGCCGCGGCCCATCGCCACGTCGAGCAGTCGCCGCGGCGCCCTCAACTCCGGCGCCAGGGCGGCCGCCCACTCCACGACGAACGGCGAAGGCGGAATCACATCAAGTTTACAAGTTACAATTTACAATTCACAAAGAGAGCGGGCCGCGGATTGTGAACGTCGGTGGTCACGGCCGCCCCATGCACGCTGTCGTCCGTAATCGCCTCGTGTCTTGTAACCGCAATCGCCTTGTGTCTGGTAATCCGTAATCACCTTGTGAATCGTGAATTGTAAATCGTGAATTGTAGACTGCTCCGTTGACTGCCGCGCTTCTCTCTGCCATCTTCCTCGGTCTCCTCGGCCTGGTCGCCGCTGCGGCACTCGGCCTGTGGGGCGGCGACGTCGGCCGTCACATCTCGTTCGGGTTCTTTTCCACGATGGTCTTGATGCTCGCCCACTCGATGATGATGTTCTACCTCATCGGCAAGGGCAAAGCGGTCAAGGATGCGATGGCCGAGAACAGCCTGACCGGCGATTACTACCGCCGGATCGCGGCGGCGAGAAAGCCAGTGTTCTCGATCGGCACCCTGGCGATGGCCGTGACGATGACGGCCGCGATCATCGGCGCCAGCGTCGACACCGGCGTGGTGCCGCCGATCATCCACGCCATGATCGCCTACGCCGCGATTGTCTCGAACGTGGCGGCGGTGAAGATCGAACTCGAGGCGCTCACCCTGTCGGCGCGCGTCGTCGACGAGGTGAATCGCCTGATCGTCTAGCGAGGCTCCGCCTCAGACCGCCGGGAAAGGCACAACGGATGTGGCTCCGCCCCGCTCGAAGCAGCGTTGTTTGCCCCGCCTCCGGCGGGGCGAGACGTCTCGAAGGCCGGCCGGGAAAACCTGACTCGGTCGCGTGGATTTCCGGCCTTCAAGACGTCGAGTGAGTCCGCCGGTTCTCGATCTCTCCGGCGTCTCCAAGAATTACGGCGGGCTGCGCCCGCTCCGCATCCACCAGTTGACCGTCGCGGCCGGCGAGCATGTCGCACTGATCGGCCTGGACCAGCCGATGGCCGAGGTGTTCATCAACCTCGTCACCGGTGCTTCTCTGCCGGAACAGGGCGAGGTGAAGGTCTTCGGACAGTCAACCGCCGCCATCGCCGACAGCGTCGAGTGGCTGGCGCTGGTCGACCGTTTCGGCATCGTCACCGAGCGCGCCGTGTTTCTCGAAGCATTGACGCTGCAGCAGAACCTCGCCGTCCCGTTGACGCTGGACATCGAGCCGGTGCCACCCGAGGTTGCCAGGCGCACGGCCGCGCTGGCGGGCGAGTTGGACATCCCCGCATCGCAATGGGACCAGGCGGTCGGCGGCCTCGATGCCGCGACGCGCGCACGGGCCCGGATCGCCCGCGCACTGGCGCTCGATCCACCTGTCATCCTGCTCGATCATCCGAGCGCCACCCTCGATCGCGCCGACGTCGTCCCGATCGGCGGCCGGCTGCGATCCGTGGCCACCCGCCGCGGCGCCGCCATCGTGGCGCTGACCGCCGATCAGGCGTTTGCCGCCGCGATCGCCGGCCGCGTGCTCACGCTCGATGCGGCGACCGGACGGCTGACCGGGCCGCGCAGAAGTCGGTGGTTTGGCGGTCGGCTCGGCTAGAATGTCTAGGAAAGGAGATTATCGTATGCAAATCAGAAGGCAGCTCGCGCTGCTGGTGGTGGTGATCGTCGCGGGCTTTGGCGTCATGGCAGCGGCCCAGGCCAAGAAGGCGTCGGCCGCCAAGCCTCGGGTGTTTTTCGTGGAGCCAAAGAACGGTGCGACGGTGACCAGCCCGCTGCACATGAAGTTCGGAGCCGAGGGAATCGAGATCGGCGCCGTTCCCCCCGGCGAGGTCACCACGGCCCGCCCCGGAATCGCGCACTATCACGTCGGTATCGAGCAGGACTGTCTGCCGGCCGGGAAGACGATCGTCAAGGGCACCCCGTCCTGGGTCCATTTCGGCGACGGCAAGTCCGAGTTCGATACCCAGCTGGCGCCCGGCAAGCACAAGCTGGCGCTGCAGCTCGGCGATGATCTCCACAACACACTGCCGGGCACCTGCACCACGATCAACGTGACGGTCAAGTAGCGCGGCCGGTCGGCACCGGGCCGCCGGGCACGGTTTCACTACAGCTGCGACGTCGTTTTTTGAAAACAACGCTCCGGTTCGAGTGGTGCCAGGCGAAAAGCGGCCCAAACATTGAGAAGCCGACTGGAACGGAATGTGATCTCCGCTCCTTGGGCGCACGCGCCCAAGGAGCTGTGGATGCCGAGCGGCACGATCAAGCGACTCGTTCATGACAGGGGTTTCGGGTTCATTCGTGACGACGGCGGCCAGGAGTGGTTCTTTCACCGCAGCTCGGTGGAAGGCAACTTCGAACAGTTGAGCGAAGGCCAGCGCGTCAGTTTCGACGAAGAACCGTCGGCCAAGGGGCCGCGCGCGGGGAACGTCCGCGGCGAGAGTTGACAGTCGGCGACGGACGCGCTTCAGGGTCCGGCAGTCTCGACTGAGATGGGCTTCCGGATGTGACAAAGGTCGTCCTCTTCGACATCGACGGTACTCTTGTCCTGACGGGCGGCGCCGGCCAGCGGGCCATGGCTCTCGCCTTCGAAGATCTGTTTGCGATCCCCAACGCCTTCCAGCACATCGAGATGCCAGGTCGGACGGATTCGTGGATCCTGTCTGATGCCGTCGCAGCGCACGGGACCCCGTGGGCGGTCGACGATCGGACGCGCTTTCGCGAGGTCTATCTGGAGCACCTGCGGCGCGAGATCGAACAGCCGGGAGCGCGCAAAGGCGTCATGCCGGGGATCCGTCCCCTGCTCGATCGCCTCGATCGACGCGACGACGTCTATCTCGCCCTGCTCACCGGAAACTACGAAGAGGCCGCCCGCATCAAGCTCGAGTACTTCGATCTGTGGCGGTACTTCCGCTGCGGCGCCTTCGGCGACGACGCCCCCGATCGCAACGGTCTGCTGCCGAAGGCGATGGCGGCGATCCGGAAGTGCGGCGGTCCGGAAGTGGATTCGGTTGATGTCGTGGTCATCGGCGATACGCCGCTCGACGTTGCCTGCGCGGCCGCCTCAGGCGCGCGTTCCCTTGCGGTCGCCACCGGTGGTTTCGACGTCGCCACACTGCGCGCCGCCGGCGCCGACGTGGCGATGCAGGACCTGACGGATACGCCCGAAGTCCTGCGTCATCTCGAACTGGAGAACGAAGGTGAGTCGTAGGATCGCCGGCCCTCTGGTCCAATCGGACGTAAGGCGACAGTAGGGTCGTGCGCGGCAGGGGCGTACGTAGTGTCCGGCTTCAGCCGGACCTTAACGGGTCCGCCCGACGGCAGACACTACGTACTGCTGAAGGCGATGCTAGCTTTCGATGAGGCGGACGTCCCCGGCGCGGGGACCCTTTCCTGAGTCTTCAGGCGTGAACTCCACCCGCTGACCTTCGCGGAGCAGCTCAAAAACCGCCTGGCGCACCGAGCTTCGATGAAAGAAGTGCTCGATGCCGCCTTCGTCGCGAATGAACCCGAATCCTTTGTCGATGAGGAGGCGAGCGATAGTCCCGGTCGGCATACCCGAAGCCCTCCGTTCCGAACCCCAGGGATCATCCCAAGGGAACTCGGCCGGTTATGGGCGCCTACGAGGAAAGCCGTCGGACGCGAAGCCAGCCGAGTCGATTCCAACCCTAGAAGAGCTGGAAAATCCCGGCCAGTCTAGGCAGTTCAATACCCGAAGTCAAGCAGAGGCACCGTTTAGCGGGAATCGATTCTTCGGCGAGACCTGCCAGGTTTCCGGCTCGTCGTCGTCCTCTTCCTCGTCGTCATCCTCGTCGTCGTCTTCGTCCTCATCCTCGAGATCATCGTCGTCGTCGGGATCGTCGTCGTCCACGCGCAAGGCATTTGTAAAGAACAGTGCGCGCTCGTCGTCTGCGATCATGATCCGGGCTCCGCGGCCGGCTTGGCCTTCTCGCGGTTGGGCGGTGGGTAGGTCGACCAGAAATGTCGACCGCAGCGCGGACACACCCAGAACTGATCCGGCGTCCATGGCATGCCAGGACCAGGGTCTCGCATGTCCATTTGCGTGCCGCAGCGCTGACAGCGGATCTGAAGGTCGACGTCGGTCATGCAGGCGATTCTTTCACAGAATCACTATGATCGTGACCGTGATTCCCGCGATCGTGCTGGCGGCTGGCAAATCGACACGGATGGGACGGCCCAAGGCGAGCCTGCCGCTCGAGCACGGCGAGACGTTTCTCTCGAGCATCGTGCGGACGTTGTCCGCCGCGGCGATCGCTGATGTCGTGGTGGTCGTCGGCCACGACGCCGACGCGATCATCGCGGGCTTCTCGAGGACCGGCGCCTCGGCCCGGTTCGTCACCAACCCCGACTACGACGACGGCGGCCAGTTCTCGTCGCTGCTCTGCGGGTTGAACGCCATCGACCGGCCGGAGGTGGTCGCTGTGATCGTCACGCTGGTCGATGTGCCGTTCGTCACTGCTGAAACGGTGCGCGCCGTCATCGATCGGTATCACCAGACACACGCGCCGGTCGTCCGCCCCGTCCGCGGCGACACCCACGGCCACCCGGTCTTGATCGCGCGGTCGCTGTTCGATGAGCTGCGGCGCGCTGAACCATCGGCAGGCGCCAGGCTTGTGGTTCGTGCCCATGCATCCGCCAGCGGTGATGTCCAGGTCGACGACGACGGGGCGTTTCGGGATATCGATACCGCCGCCGAGTACGAGCGGGTGGTTGAGTTACGGTCGGCCGGGCGGAACTTCTAGCGCCGTTTCGGCGCACGTGCGTGCGGCGTCAGAGCCTGTCGACCGTGGTGGAATCAGAGCGCGATTCCCACCTGAGCGGTTGCCGTGTAGCCGCCTGCGGCGCTGCTGGTGGGCGTGATGAGCTCGGCCGACAGACTGTCGGCAAAGATGCCGTCTGAAAGGTTGGCGATAGGATTGGCTCCCCTCGACGCGTAGGCGCCGCTGACGTGAACGGCATTGTTCACGCTTTCGGGGAAGGCAATCTGCGTCACCTTTCTCGACACCCGTTCATCGTGGAGGGCACGCGGCGGCTCAACTGCTGCGTTGGCCATCGGTCAGTTCTCGTTGACGGCCGGCTCGGCAGGCCGATAGAGTTTCGATCGCGATGGAGGTCCATCTCGTCGACGGCACCTATGAGCTGTTCCGGCATTACTACGCGCTGCCGCCGGCTCAGGATGCCGACGGCCGTGAAGTCGCCGCCGTCCGCGGCGTGGTCGCGTCCGTGCTGGGCATGATCAGTGGTGGCGCGACGCACGTTGCGGTCGCCACCGACCACATCATCGAGTCGTTCCGCAACCGTCTGTGGGCCGGCTACAAGACCGGCGCCGGGATCGAGCCGGATCTCTTCGCGCAGTTTCCACTCCTCGAGGAAGCGCTCTCGGCAGCCGGCGTCGTCGTCTGGCCGATGATCGAGTTCGAGGCGGACGATGCGCTGGCAGCCGCGGCAGTGGCCGCCGCCGCCGATCCGGCCGTCGACCGGGTGGTCATTTGTACGCCCGACAAGGACCTTGCCCAGTGCGTGCGCGGCACGCGGATCGTGCAGATGAACCGCAGGACGCGGACCATCCGGGACGAAGCCGGCGTGATCGCCAGGTTCGGCGTGCCGCCGGCGTCGATTCCCGATTACCTGGCCCTGGTCGGAGATGCGGCGGACGGGTTTCCCGGCCTGTCCGGCTGGGGCGCCAAGTCGGCGGCTGCGGTGCTCGCCCGCTACGGCCATCTCGAGTCGATTCCACCCGACTGGCGCGATTGGGGCGTCAACGCAGCCAATCCGGCGCGGCTCGCGCGCACGCTGGACGCCGAGCGGGATCGTGCGCTCCTGTTCCGCACGCTGGCGACGCTGCGAACCGATGTCGAGCTGTTCGACAACGTCGAACAATTGCGGTGGAAGGGCCCGACGCGGGCGTTCAAGCCGCTCGCGGCGCGGCTCGATCAGGTGGGAGTGACACGGCGATGATTCAGATCAGTCCGCTCGCTGGAAAACCGCTGCCTGCTTCGCAGCTGGTCAACGTCGCGCGGCTGGTGAGCGCATATTACGCGGAGCCGCCCGACCCCGCGGTCGCCGCTGAACGTGTCTCCTTCGGGACCTCCGGTCATCGTGGCTCGGCGCTCGAACGCACCTTCAACGAGGCGCACATCCTGGCGATCACCCAGGCGATCTGCTCGTACCGCCAGGCACAGGGCATTGACGGTCCGCTTTTCATCGGGATGGATACCCACGCGCTCTCCGAGCCGGCGTTCGCCAGCGCCCTCGAGGTGCTGGCCGGCAATGGCGTCGAGGTGATGATCGATCAGGATCGCCGCTATACGCCGACGCCGGTCATCTCGCACGCCATCCTCCGCTACAATCGCGGCCGCCGGTCCGGGTTGGCAGACGGCATCGTCGTGACGCCGTCACACAACCCGCCGGAAGACGGCGGCTTCAAATACAACCCGCCGACTGGCGGCCCGGCCGACACCGAAGTGACCGGCTGGATTCAGCGGACCGCGAATACGCTGCTGCTGGACGGCCTTCGCGCCGTCCGGCGGATGCGCTACGAGAGCGCCTGCCGCGCTGTGAGCACGCACCGCCACGACTACATCACCCCCTACGTCGACGAGCTGGCCAGTGTCATCGACATGGCGGCGATCCGCGGCGCGGCGGTGCGCATCGGCGTCGATCCGCTCGGCGGCGCCGGAGTCGACTACTGGGAGCGGGTCGCCGAGCGTTACGGGATCGCGTTGACGGTCGTCAACGACGCGGTCGACCCGACGTTTCGCTTCATGCCGGTCGACTGGGACGGCCGGATCCGCACCGACTGCTCGTCGCCGTATGCGATGACGTCGCTGGTGGCGATGCGCGATCGGTTCGACGTCGCCTGTGCCAGCGACGCCGACCACGATCGCCATGGCATCGTCACGCCGACGGCCGGCCTGATGAATCCGAATCACTACCTGGCGGTGGCGATTTCCTACCTGTTCACGCATCGACCGTCGTGGGCCGCTGGAGCGGCCGTCGGCAAGACCGTCGTCAGCAGCGCCATCATCGATCGTGTGGCGGCGGGAGTCGAACGCCCCGTCATCGAGGTGCCGGTCGGCTTCAAGTGGTTCGTCGACGGCCTGCTCACCGGGTCGGTCGGTTTCTGCGGCGAGGAGAGCGCCGGCGCGTCGATGCAGCGCATCGACGGCACGACCTGGACCACCGACAAGGACGGCATCGTCCTCGGCCTGCTCGCCGCCGAGATCACCGCCCGGCTCGGCGTCGATCCCGGCGCCCGCTATCTCGAGCTGACGCGCCAGTTCGGCGCGCCGGTCTACGAGCGGATCGACGCCGCCGCCACGCATGAGCAGAAGCGCCTCCTCGCCCAGCTCGACCCGTCCCGGGTGGACGCGCCGGACCTGGCCGGCGATCCGATCCGCGCCGTCCTGACCAACGCCCCCGGCAACGGGGCGGCGATTGGCGGACTGAAGGTGATCACCGACTACGGGTGGTTTGCCGTCCGCCCGTCCGGCACGGAGGAGGTCTACAAACTGTACGCCGAGAGTTTCCGTGACCGAGCGCATCTCGAGCTGATTCAGAGCGAAGCCCAGGCGCTGGTATCCAGACTGTTTGCACCGGCGCCGGTCGCGCCGGCGATCCCCGAAGAGACGTGAGGCTTTCGCCGGACGCGTGCGGGGGGAATCGGCGTCACCACTCGCGGACTCATGCCACGATTCACGCCGAAAGGATGGCGCCATGTCACGTTACGTCTGTCCGATCTCGATTCTTGCGATCGCCGGCTGCGGCAGCGACTCCTGATGCCCATTAAACTCGCTCTTCACGCCTTGCGATCCGGGCGCCGCGCCAGGAATATCTGTCACCGACTCACCGACTCACCGACTCACCGACTCACTGATTCTGGACACTAGTGCGCCTTTTCCGTATGAATATCCGCCTCCACTACTTCAGTAGATTGGAAATGGACTGCGTCTCACGCGCAGTCCGTCTCCGTCACGCCGCTGACCACCCGATGTTTGTATCAATCGAGAGACAGAAAACGGCGCGGTGACGCGTCCATCCTGCCGAAATGGTCATTGCTGCGGTTGCGTCGTGTAAGAAGCGTCCCGCAGTTCTGTAATCGGTGTAAGAACCGGCCGTCAATTCTGTAATGCCGTGTAACAAGCGACCCACTCATCGACGCAAAGCCGCGTTCGCGGCCCCTCTCGGAAGTCGATCCCGCCCCTGATCGCCAGCAGGGAGACGCTTTTCAGGTCCGGGCAGGATTGTTGCTCGTGCCTTGTCACGCTCCGCAACTCAACAAAGAGGGGAAATGTAGTGATCTATCAGAACGTGTGGAAACACCGTGTCGTCGAGCTCTGCGTCGTGATCCTGGCGTTGAGCGGCGCCCGCGCCGTGACTGCCAGTTCGGTCACCAGCGTACCGCCGCTGCCGGCGCCATCCGGCACGGTCGTGAATGTCGCCACCGTCGCGCAGTTGCAGAACGCGGTGAGCGGGGCGGCGCCGAACACCACAATTGTGATCGCCCCTGGCACCTACCGGCTCACCGCGATTCTGTATGTCGTCGACAAACCCAATCTGGTGATCCGCGGCGCGACGAACAATCGCGACGATGTGGTCCTGGTGGGCAAGGGGATGTCAGACTCCAGCCTGCTGTTCGGGATCTGGTCGAACAGTCCCCGGCTGACCATCGCCAATTTGACGATCCGCGATGTCTACGATCATCCGATCATCCTCAATGCCGGCTCGAGCTCGGTCCGCATCTACAACACCCATTTGATCAACGCCGGTCAGCAGTTCATCAAGTCCAATCCCGATGGCAGCGGCGGCGGCAACGACGACGGCATCGTGGAATACAGCGTGCTCGAGTACACCTCGACCTCGCGTGACGCCTACACCAACGGCGTCGACGTCCACACCGGCAAGAACTGGATCATTCGGAACAACCTGTTCCAGAACATCGCCGCGCCGCAGGGGATGCTGGCCGGGCCGGCCGTGCTGATGTGGAACGGCAGCAGCAACGCGACGGTCGAGGGCAACACCTTCATCAACTGCCAGCGCGAGATCTCGATGGGCCTGATTCAACGCAGCCCGAACGATCACTCCGGCGGGGTGGTGCGCAATAATTTCATCTACCGGCGATCGGGAATTGCCGGCGACGCCGCGATTCTCGTCGCGTCCTCGCCGAATACCCAGGTCGTGCATAACACCATCGTGCTGAACGGCACCTACCCGAACGCCGTCGAGTATCGCTTCGCCGAAAGCAGGAACGTCGTCGTCGCCAGCAACCTGGCGAGCGGCCAGATTCAGGCGCGCGACGGCGCCACCGGCACCGCCAGCTCCAACTACACCAGCGCCACCGCGGCGATGTTCGTCGGCCCCGCAGCGGGCGACCTTCATCTCCTCGCCAGCGCCACCGCGGCCATCGACAAGGTCGCGGTGCGTGCGAACGCGACGACGGACTGGGACGGCAACAGCCGCCCGCAGGGCGCCGCGGCAGACTATGGCGCGGACGAGTACGGCGGAGGGTCCACTCCGCCCCCGCCGCCGCCGTCGAACCAGTTGCCGTCCGTGTCGCTGACCGCGCCGGCCAACGGCACGACCTACACCGCTCCGGCCTCGATCGCCTTCACCGCGACGGCGAGTGACCCGGATGGCAGCGTCGCCAAGGTTGAGTTCTACAACGGGACGACGCTGGTCGGGACCGACAACACCAGCACGTACAGCGCTACCTGGACCGGTGTCCCCGCCGGCACCTACGTCCTCACTGCCGTCGCCTACGACAACCTTGGCGCCACAGCGAAGTCGGCGACCGCCACCGTCACCGTGTCTGGCTCGTCGACGCCCCCCGCGCTCCCCGCACCCTGGAGCACCAGCGACATCGGCGCACCGGCAGTCGCGGGCAGCGCCAGCCACAGCAATGGAACCTTCACGGTGAAGGCAGGCGGCGTCGACATCTGGGACGCGTCGGACCAGTTCCGGTTCGTCTATCAGCCGCTGAACGGGAACGGCGAGATCACCGCCCGCGTCACGGGGCTGACCAACACCGATGCGTGGGCCAAGGCTGGCGTGATGGTCCGCGAAGACCTGACCGCCGGGGCGCGCAACGCGATGGCCCTGGTAACGCCGGGGAGCGGGTTGAGCTTCCAGCGCCGCGTCACCGCCGGCGGCTCGAACGTCAGCAATTGGGGAATCTCCGGTGCCGCGCCGCAGTGGGTCCGGCTGGTTCGCGCGGGCTCGACGTTCACCGCCTATCGATCGACGAACGGATCGACCTGGACGGTGATGGGTACCGCGACGATTGCCATGAAGGCGACTGTCTATGTCGGGCTGGCGGCGACCAGCCATAACGCCTCGGCCGCAACCACCGTCACGCTCACCAACGTGTCGGTGACGCCTCGTCCGTAGCTGATGGTTCCCGCCGTACGCGAGGTCCGGCTTCGGCCGGATTGATCCGACCGTGGTCGGACTGAAGTCGGACGCCACGTACGACGAAGTACGTGGGATCCGGCTTCAGCCGGATTGTTCCGTAGTCCGACCAGGTCGGACGCCACGTGCGATGAGGCGTCTTTACAGAGGCTTCGGTGGCTCCCAGCCGAGAAGCCGTTCGCCGCCGGCTTCGCGGAATGCCACCAGCTGATCGCCGGCTCCGGCTGAGGGCGGGCCAGGCCGAAGTCGAGCAGTTTCACGCCATGCGGCGTCAGGAACACGTTGGACGGCTTGAGATCCCGGTGGACAATGCCGCGCCCGTGCAGCGCCGACAGCGCGGCCAGGATGCCGAGCCCGATCGGCACCGCATGCGAAACGCTCAACGGCCCGCGCCGCAGCCGTTCCGACCGCGCCTCACCCTCGAGCAGTTCCATCGCGATGAACAGCTGCCCGTCGTCCTCGCCGATCTCGTAGATCTGACAGATGTTCGGGTGATTGACACTGGCGGCGGCTCGGGCCTCACGCCAGAAACGCTTCCGGGCGGTGTCGTCGCTGGCGAGCGTCGATAACGCCGACATCGTCTTCACGGCGACGATCCGCTCCAGCCGCTCGTCGCGCGCCGCATAGACGACACCCATTCCCCCTTCGCCCAGCTTGCGGGCGATCACGTAGTGGGCGATGCGGGTGGGCGCGCCCGTCCGCATCCGGGCGATCGCCGGGTCGCCCGGTGGCAGCGGCGCCGGCGTTCCGGTCAGCCAGTCGTAAAGGGCGCGCAGCCGTCCACGGGGCGCGCTTTCGGACGAGTTGTCCACGGCAGATTGATCATACCGCCGGGATGCTTCGTGCAGATGAGCCGGAAAAGACGGCGGTCTTCAGCGCGCCGCCGTCGGGTAGTGGTCGCGCACCCATCCTTCGAAGCGCGCACACATCGCGTCTTCACCGGCGCTGGAGTCGGCCAGCACCTCGGCGCCATGGACGACGCGGATGTCCGCGTCGAGTGACGCCGTTTCGTCGCGGGCGTACGGACGTGCGGCTGCCGCCGCCATGGTCGCCTGAGCGCGGACCCAGGCTGCCTCCGTCGACATGTTGCACTCCTCCGCCAGGTAGCGCGGCGAAAAACCTTCGCCCGTGAGGCTGCGCAGGGTGGCGGCGTGGTCGACGCTGTTCCCCGGCGCCCAGTAGTGCTTGGCCAGTGCCGGCCCGATCGCGCCGTTGTCGGTCAGGTAACCATCGCGGCCCAGAAAGAAGGCCCGTGTCTGATACACCGCCATGTGGGCCAGCAGGTAGCCTTGATAGGAGGCGGCCGATTCCTGGTTGAGCAGGTGCGGGATCGCCAGCATCGGCCGGGGGCTCTCGATGCCGAGCAGCCGCACTTCCGTCTCCCGCGCCAGGGCCAGCACCGTCTCGGGTGTGAGCGCCGCTTCGTCCAGTTGATAGAGCCTCGACTCGAAGTAGGGCACGACCGCGATCGAGCGCTCGTCGAACGCCCGCATCGGCTGGCTGCTGGCGACGCGATCGCGGATCAGCGCATCCGGGATCGCCTGGCCCTGCGCATTGCGGGCATAGCGCTTGAGCCAGTCGGCGTCGCCGAGCAGGCTGTCGCAGAACATCGACTGCGTCTCGGCATAGGCCATCGACGTCGGCGCATACTCCTGTGAGAAGCACGGCGCGTTCTGCGCCACGTTGGCGAAGTGGGCGGCGTGGCCGCCCTCGTGGAACAAGGTGTTGATGGCACGCAGACCGCTGCCGACCTGGTCGGGCCTGGCCTCGGCGGTGAAGTTGATCTGGCTGGGGTGCCATCGGCCCGTTTCATCGATCCAGGCCGGGACGGGACTGTGGCAGAAGCCGTTTTGATGCTTGCCCGGACGCTCTATCAGATCCAGCTGCAGCGTGGCGCCGCGGTGGCGGATGCCAAGACGGCGGAAGCTCTCGACCCAGCGGCGCAGCGCCAGTCCGAACGGCATGTACTCGTCCATCCGGCGCACCACTTCACCGGCGGCGAAAAAGCGCAGGTTCCAGGGCCTGAGCGCCTGCTCGCCATGCGCGGCCTGCAGCTCGGCCAGGGTGCGCGCATTGGCCACGTCGGTGCGTGCGACGAAGTCGTCCAGGATCTGTTTGAGATGGGCGGGCGCCATCCGCTCGTTCTTCAGCGCCTTGAGCTCGAAGTAGGTGGAGAAGCCGAGCGACCGGGCGAAGCGATTGCGGAGCTGCACCAGTTCCAGGAAGCCGTTGTCGAGGACCCACCGCTCGATCGCGCGGAAGGCCTCGAACGAGCTGTGCCGGCGATCCTCCACCGGGTTTGTCGACTGATTGATGGCGAGCGTGCTGAGGGTCGCGACCTCGCTTTCGCCCCGGTCGTTGAGGTGCCGGAGCTGCAGGTCCCGCTTCCTGGCGAACAGCGCCGACTCGCCGTCGATGATCGCGCGCATCAGCGCGCGGCCCTCGTCGCTGTCGATGGTGTGAGCTTCGAACAGCGCCAGCCAGCCGCTCAGGCCGTGCAGCAGGGCATCGCGCGCCGCGCCGGCAGGCAGGCCGCGGACGTCCGCCAGATGGGCGCGGGTCGCCTGGAGTTGGGCCGGATCGGAGATGAACGCCTTATAGGCATTCTCCGCGCGGGCAAAGCCGGCATGGTCGTCGCTGATCGCCATGTAGGTGGCCCAGAACAGGTCCTCCTTGACCTTGTGGACGTCGTTGTAGGCGCGGTTCAGCTGTTCGAAATAGGCTTGCGCGGCGTTCATCGATTTCCTCCGTCTCCCTCGCGTCCAGCCCGCCGACGCCCTCTCCAAACCGCGGCGGTGACGCCGCGAGCCGCTGGAGTCGTCGACCGACGTTACGGGCGGGTGTTCCTGATCTCCACCGGCGCGACGACCGGCCCGGCGGCCGTGCGGTCGATGCGATAGCGGACGGTCACGCGCGAAGACGGGCAGCAGAGGGGATCGGTGCTGGCAAAGCGCGCGAACTCCGCGGTGATCGCCGGTAGCGGCAGCCGCACGACGCCGGACGAACTGTCGAGCCGTGACGTCATCGGCCTGGGAGAGAGGACACCGGCGAAGCGTCCGCCGACAAACACGAAGAGGTTGTAGTCCACCGGCCGGCACATGCCGTCGGCCCCGCGCATGCCGGCGATGATCTCGATGTCCTCTCGCACCAGCTGTTGATCGACGTTCCAGAAGGGAATCCAGCCGGCGGCATCGATCGCCCGTTCCGCCGTCGTCGATCGCGGCGGCGTCAGCTGGCAGCGCCGGATGACGGAGGCGACGGCTTCGCCGGCCTCTGGAGCGCGAGGCACGGCGGCGCCGCCCCGGTTCCAGTTGGTCAGCGGTCGATCCAGCCAGCTGGTTGGAGCTCTCTGGCCGGCCGGCACCGAGACGGTCAACAGCAGACCCGCCGCTGAAAACACCAGCTTCGATCGCCACGCCATTCGAGACTCAATATATCGGATCCCGTGAGGGAACGGTCTGACGTCATCGGGAGCGGCCGCCGCGGTGGCCATCACCGGCCCGATATTTGTGCTAGTTTGCCGAGCGCAGCGAACCGCGCCTTCACGAACCATGTCACGCATCGTCATCACCTGCTGGGGATCGTACGGCGACGTCTACCCGTATGTTGGTCTCGCCAAGGCGCTGAACGCGCGGGGTCATCAGGCGCTGATCGCGGCGCCCGAGTACTACCGGCGGACCATCGAGCGGGAGCAGATCGGGTTCGCCGCGGTCGGCCTCGATATCGATCCGACTGATCGCGAGGTGATGAAGCGGGTGATGCACCCGGTCAAGGGAACCGAAGCGGTGGTCCGCGACCTGGTGGTGCCGGCCCTGCCTCGAACCTTCGATGAGCTGCGCCAGGTTGCGGCCGGCGCCGATCTACTGGTCAGCCATCCGCTGACGCTGGCCGCGCCGCTGGTTTCGGAGACGCTGCGGCTCCCGTGGGTGTCGACGATACTCGCGCCCTTGGGGTTCTTCTCGGTGACCGACCTGCCGGTGCTGCCGCCGATGCCCCGTCTGGTCCATCTGCGGCGGCTCGGGCCGTGGTTCGGCCGGATTGTCGTCGGCCTGGCGCGCCGTGCGACCCGCGCGTGGACCGAGCCGGTCGATCGGCTTCGCGCCCGGTTGGGGCTGCCGCCTGGCGGACACCCGCTGTTCGAAGGACAGTTTTCGCCGGCGGCGACCTTGGCGCTGTTCTCGCCGGTGCTGGCCGAGCCGCAGGCCGATTGGCCGCCGCACGTCCGGATGACCGGGTTCGTGTTCTACAACGGACCGGACCTCCTGGACCCGGCGCTGGAGTCGTTCCTCGCCGCCGGCCCGCCGCCGGTGGTGTTCACGCTCGGTACATCGGCGGTCGGCGCCGCCGGCCGCTTCTATCAGGAGAGCGTGGAGGCGGTGTCACGACTCGGCGTGCGGGCCGTCCTGCTGACCGGAGGATTCGTCGAGAATCAGCCGACCGGATCGCGGTCGCCGGACGTGCTCCTGATCGATCGGGCGCCGCACCAGTTGCTGTTTCCGCGCGCCAGCGTCGTCGTCCACCAGGGCGGCATCGGCACGACGGCGCAGGGGCTGCGCAGCGGGCGTCCGATGCTGGTCGTCCCACATGGGCATGATCAGCCCGACAACGCGTTTCGGGTGACCAGGCTCGGCGTCGCACGCACGCTGTCTCCCAGCCGATACACGGCGGATCGCGTCGCCGGCGAATTGAAGCGGCTCCGCCAACCCGAGGGATACCGGACGCGTGCGGCGGACGTGGCGGCAGTCGTGAATCGGGAGCGCGGCGCCGAGGCCGCGGCCGACGCGATCGAGGCGATGCTGGCCTGAGCGAGGGGATCGACCTCGGAGCGCTGGCGAATTTCCCGGTCCGCTCATATCATCGAATCCGGAGGTTGTTGTATTGATGCGAGAGAGTCGTCGAATGAGAGGTCTCTGGCCGGTGGCTGCGGCACTGGTGCTGTTGGCTGTCGCGGCGCCGGCGCGGGCACAACGGGTCGGAGGTCGGGTTGGCGCCAGCGTCGACCCGGATCAGTTCTATTTCGGCGCCCATGTCGAAACCCCTGATCTGGCCGATTCACTGCGCTTTCGGCCGAATGTGGAGATTGGCGTCGGCAACGATCTGACGCTGGTCGCGGTCAACTTCGAGTTCATCTATCGCTTGCCGCCCAATGCCCCCCGCCTGCCGCGTGCGCTGGCGATGTGGGACCTCTACGTGGGTGGCGGACCGGCCCTCAACGTCTACCGATTTTCGACCGAGACGCGGTCGGAAGGCGGATTCAACGGGTTGATCGGCCTGGTCCATACCAAGGGTCTGTTTGCTGAGGCGAAGATCGGCGCGCTCAAGAGCCCGAATTTCAAATTCGCCGTCGGCTTCACGTTCCGTCCCTGAGTTGGCATCATTCTGTACGTGGCATCCGGCTTTAGCCGGATGAAAAAATCGATGTAGTGCAGGCCTTTAGTTAGGCCTGCTGTGTCTGGCAGAACCTGAAGGTCTGCACTACGTCAGAATCGATTTTTTCTCGTCTATCGTCCGAACCGGCCGACGCCGAGCAGTCTGGCGAGCAGGAGGGCGAGTGGCGCGGCGGCGAGAGTGAGCAGGACGCCCATGCTGGTTTCGGATCGCAGCTGTCCCGGGGGCAGGAGCGCGGCGGAAAAAAACAGACCGACGCTGAAACCAACCGCGGCGAGAAGACCGATCACGACCAGTTCCCGCCAGCCAACACGCTGCGGCAGGTGAAGGCCGGCGCCGACGGCGATGCCGGCGCCGATCAGGATGCCGATCGGCTTGCCGACGATGACCGCGATTGGCACGCCCAGCGTGCCCGGTTCCAGCGCGCCGAGCGGTACTCCGGCATTGACCAGTCCGAAAAAGAACAAGGCAACCTGGGCGGGATACCTCCACCAGATCTCGAACCGGCTGAGCGTGTCCCGGGCGTCGGCCGGTGCGTCGACGAAGAATCCCGGATCGCGCCCGGCGTGCGGAAGGAACGGCATGACCGGCACCAGCGCCAGTGCCGGATGGAGCCCGCTCCAGAACAGCGCGTACCACGAAAGGCCCCCCGCACCAAGAAGGTAGGGCCAGAAGCTCGTCACGCGGGCGCGCCGCAACCCGGCGGCGACGCCGATGGCGGCGATCAAGATGACGGCGCCCAGGCCGAGATGAAGGTCGCGAGTGGCGTTCAGCACCGCCAGCGCGACGAACCCGAACCCGTCGGAGGCGATCGCCAGCAGGAGCAGAAACGGCACGCCGGCATGCTGGCGGAAGATCAGCCGGGCCGCGAAATAGCTGACCGCAAGATCCGTCGCGAGCACGACCGGCCAGCCGATGACGAGCACGGGCTCGTCGAGCAGGCCGACGATCGGGCCCAGAATCAGCGCCGGCAGGATGGTGGCACCGATCGCGGCCATCACCGGCATCAGCGCGCGGCGCCACGGATGGAGGACTCCGCCAGGGACCGTGGCTTCGACCACCTCCTTGGTCATCAACGCGAAGAACAGCGCCATGCCGACGTCGTTCACCGCGAACGCGATGCCGTAGGTGAACTGGTAGTAGCTCTCCGGTTGGACGTTCACCCACACCATGGCGATGACGGCGCCAAGCGGCAGCAGGAGCAGGTGCTCGACGGCAAATTGCGACAGCCGTGGAACGGCGCCAAGCCAGGCGCGGCCCCCGCCGCGCCGGTGATGTGCGATCGTCGTGATCTCCGGTGACACCCTACTTCAGGAAGGCGGAGTCGAGCAAGGTCGCCAACCGTCGCGACGCTCCGCGCGATGCAGTCGCGCCGGGTCCCTCATCGCACGGTGAACCGCCGCTCGAACAGCACGTCGCCTTGCGCGCTGGTCACTTCGACGCGCCAGTCCGCTCCGGCGTCGACGGTCTGGCGGCTATAGGTGCGATAACCCTCGGTCGCGCTGGCCCGGATCGGCAGCTTCACAGACTGTCGCAGCGTGGCGCCGCGAAACCAGCGATGTACGACCGCCCCATTCCGGGGCGATCGGACCCGTGAATAGAGGATGAGTCTGCCGCGCGGCACCGGGTCGGCCGGGGGATCGCAGCGCCAGTTCGCGCCACTGGTCGACAGGGTGCGGCAGAGCTGAGCGGCAGCCAGCGAGACAGAGCCCGCGGCCGCCGACGAAACGGGTGGCCTGGCGGCAGCGGCGCCTGACCTGGTACTTTGCGGTACGACCGCCGGTGGTTTCGGCGCTTCAACCGGAGCCGGCCTGGCCGGCGGCTCCACCCGGGCCTGGGGGGGCGGCGGTACGGCGCTCTGCGGCTCGGCGGTCTGCGGCGGCGTTGTGGCTACCGCCGGCGGCGCCATCGTCGGTTCAGCGGTCGATGGTTCCGGCGTCGACGGTCGCCTCATGAGGAACGCGGCAATCAGCAGGACCACGATGACCGCACCGGCGGCCGTCCACGCGAGCGGGCGCGATGCCGGGCGCGGCGCGGGCGGCAGCGGCACGGACGCCAGCGGCGGTCGGGGGCGCGACACCGGCGAGCCGGACGGCGGCAGCGCCGCCTCCAGCGGAAAACTGGCGTCGGCCGCCGCGGCGACGAACGCCGGTGTCTCAGCCGGAAGTGTCGCAGGCTCGCGATGGAACGCGTCCAGCCCCGCGGCCCCGTCCGAGACCAACGGTGCAATCATCGGACGGGTCTCGCGTGGAAACCCATGAGCGCGGCAGAAGTCTTCCAGATTCTGCCGGCTGGCGGCGATCATCGGATCGTCCATCGGCAGCGATGCGGACGCAATCGCGACGGCGCGTCGGTACAACTTCTCCGCATCGTCCAACCGGCCGGTCTTTTCCGCGACGACGGCGAGGTTGTTGACCGTGTTGGCCAGATCCGGATGCAGCGGACCCAGCTCGATCTCCTGGATTCGCGCCGCTCCCCTCAGCAGTTCATCGGCAAACGCCAGATCGTTCTTGAGGGCGGCCTGCTCCGCCAGTTCGAGCATGCGTCCCGCGTCACCTAGTTCCGACATCGCAACTCCACGCCGTCTCGCGAGGACACGCTGACGACGCCCTCATTGTAGACCGGGGCCCCGCTCGTCGTGCTGTCACAGGTGGGTTGGAAGGTCGTGGTATGTTCTGGTCGATCCCGCTCGCCGGCAGGCGAACGCGACGACCGCAACACGATGACCGCCGGCCAGCGCGCCCGACGGGCGGCAAGGTCCCGGAAATCATCTGTTCGTTCTGCATCCCGCTAGTGTCTCTGCAGAACGACGATCCGGTTGGTATTCGTGCCGCTGGTGTTGTTCTTGACTCCCCAGCAGTTCGCGGTCTTGGTGAATTCCTGCTGGTTGACCATCACGAACAGCCGGTCGAACGGCAGACCGTCCGCCGCTTCCCAGACGAGACGTTCGAGCAGGACCTTGCCCTGGCGAACTTCGCCGACCTCGAACGCCACGTGGCCGCCTGGATGGACCACCCGCGCCAGCTCGATCAGCGTGTCATGAACCATGGTCTGCCATCCGGCTTCGGTGCGGTGCTGCGCGATCGCCACGCTGGCGACGTCGATCCCCGCGAACCAGCTTCTGAGCCAGTTGTCCGCGGCGTACTGCACGATGTTCAGGAACGGTGGTGAGGTCACCACCAACTGAACGGCACCGTCAGCGATCGCCGGCGTCGACTGGGCGGCGCCAGTGGTCAGCAACGATGGTGGGTGAGACGGCATCGTGCCGTCGCGAAGCAGTGCGGCCGTCTTCTTCAGAATCAGCTTCTTCACGTCGCGGTCGGGAGGTGTCTGTCCTCGTCGTTCGTTGATGATCCGCTGGGAGGCCGCCGAGACCGCCTGATTCGGCGGCAGGGTATAGACCGAGAAGAAGCCCGGGGAGTGGCCGGAGAGACGGTTGATGGCGACCATCCGAATCCAGTCGTCAACCGGGTCAGGGGCATGGTCCGATGGCGTGCGTTCAATCAGCCAGCTGCGAAGCGCGCAGACGTGACGAAGGGTTCGCGGGCTGTAGAAGGCCAGGAGATCCGGCTCCACGATCTCGCCCTCGTCCCACTTGATGTCGTCGAGGCGGCTCGCCACCGCGCTGAGAGGTGGCGGCGCCAGCCGGGGCCGGGTGAACAGGACACTCAACGGATTGACGTCGTTGCCGATCGGGCGGCGCCCCAGCAGAGCGGCTTGAACGGGAGTCGTTCCGCGCCCCATGAACGGATCGTAGACGGCGTCGCCGGGCTGGGTGAGACGACTGATGAAGAACTCCGGGAGCTGCGGCTTGAAGCACGCCCGGTAGCTCACCTCATGGATCGAGTGCGCCTGACGCTGGCCAGCGGTCCAGAATTCATTGATCAAGTAGAGGATCTGGCCTTCGCGCACCGCGGTCGACGGCTGTCCGAATTCGCTGAAGTCCCTGACCAGATCGACGAATGGCCGTACCGCGCCGGAGTCTGTTGATGCCAGGCGTGGCGGGTCGGGATCGAACAGGGGCAGCCGCCTGGGAGCCGAACCGTTCATGCCCCATGGTAGTCGACTCTCAGGACTAGACGGCTTGAAGGCCGGAAATCCGTGCGAACGAGTCAAGTTTTATCAACCGGCCTTCGAGACGTCTCGCCCCGCCGGGGGCGGGGCAAACAACACTGCTCTAGCGAGGCGGAGCCAACACCCGCCTGGCGGTGCTCGGCGGTCTGAGGCGGAGCCTCGCTAGTACAATAGGGCGGCCGCGGGCGGACAGGCGCGTCGGCCGGGCAGCGTCGGAGCGGGATCGCGCGGCTGCTGCCTGGTCATCGTTCGCGTCGCGGCGGACGGAGAGTCACGCCGTTGTCCAAACCATTGTTCAGTCGCCGCGACGCCATCACTTCTCTCGCCTCGGCCGCCGCCCTGCCGCTGGTGGCCGGGTGCTCGCGCGAGGACACTCCCACCCCCTCCACAACGACCGAGGCGGAGGCGCTGGCGCTGCTCGACGACCTGGCTGAGGGTCTTCTCCGTCTTTCTCCGGAGAGTGCGACCTCGTTAGGCATCGATACCGGCGCGAGATCACCGCTTCGATCACAGCTCGCCGACCGCTCGACCGAAGGGCAGCAGCGGATCGCGCAGCAGCTTCGCGCCGGCTTGGCACGGGCGAGCGCCTTCAACGCGTCCGGGCTTGCCCATGCCACCCGCACCAGTTTCGAGGTGGTGCGAAGCGCGTATGCGACGGCGCTGGAGGGTTTCGCGCTGCCGTACGGCGACGTTCCGGTGGGCGGCTGGCGCAACACCCCGTATGTCGTGATTCAGAACGTCGGCGCCTATCTCGATATCCCTCGCTTCCTCGACAGCGACCATCGCATCGAGAACGCCGCTGACGCCGATGCCTATCTGGCTCGACTGCAGTCATATGCGAAGCAGCTCGATGGAGAGCTTGGCCGCATGCAGGCGGCCGGTGCGGCCGGGCTCGTCCCGCCGGCCTTCCTGATCGACAAGGCGCTGCAGCAGATGCGTCTCTCGATCAAGGGCGCGCGCGAAGGTGGGACGCTCGTCGAGTCGATCGCGCGGCGCACGAAAGGCATCGCCGGGAATTGGGCCGGGCGCGCCCGGGCGATCGCGGCGCAGGAAATCGCGCCGGCGCTCGACCGCCAGCTGCGCGAGCTGCAGGCACGTCGCCCCGAGGCCACCAACGACGCCGGCATCTGGTCACGGCCGCACGGTGAGGAATATTACCGCTGGGCGCTCAAGGCGTCGACGACCACCGCCATGACGCCCGACCAGGTTCACGAGATGGGCCGGAGCGAGCTGGAGCGTCTGCATGGGCAGATGGACCCGATTCTGCAAGGGGCCGGATATTCGCAGGGTACCGTGGGCGAGCGGATGAAGGCGCTGGCGCAGGATCCCAAATATGCATTTCCAGACGGGGACGCCGGCCGCGCCGAGATCATGGCGTTCATCCAGAACCGGCTCGATTGGATCCGGGCGCAGATGCCGCGCGCGTTCAACCGCGTCGTCAACCCGAACCTGGAGGTCAAACGGCTGCCGCCCGAAGAAGAGCCCGGGGCCCCAGGCGCATACGGCGGCGCCGGTTCGATCGACGGCACGATCCCTGGCAGGTTCTGGATCAACCTCAGGACCACCGGCCTCCACAGCAAGTACAGCCTGGCCGACCTGGCGTTCCATGAAGCCATTCCCGGCCACATCTGGCAGGGCGAGTACACGCACAACATGCCGCTGGTCCGGCAGCTGCTCGCCTTCAACGCCTACTCGGAAGGCTGGGGACTCTACGCCGAGCAGCTCGCCGACGAACTGGGCGCCTACGCCACCGACCCCGTTGGCCGGCTTGGCTATCTGCAGTCGCTGGCGTTTCGGGCGTGCCGCCTGGTGGTCGACACCGGCATCCACGCCAAGCGCTGGACGCGCGAACAGGGCGTACAGTATTTCGTCGACGTCAACGGATCGAATCCTGAAGAAGTCGAGAGCGAGGTCGACCGCTATTGCTCATGGCCGGGGCAGGCGTGCGGCTACAAAGTGGGACACAGCGAGATCATCCGGCAGCGCGAGAAGGCGAAGACCACGCTCGGCGCGAGGTTCGACCTCAAGGCGTTCAACGATACCGTCGTCCTCGGCGGGAACGTGCCGCTCGATGTGCTGGCCGGGAACGTCGCGGAACAGATCCGGACGATCACCGGCTAGAAGGTCACCCGGATGCCGCCGTTGATGACCCGTCCATCGAGCGGCGCCCACGCATCGACCGTCCATCGACCGT
This sequence comes from Acidobacteriota bacterium, assembly GCA_039931615.1. Lineage (GTDB taxonomy): Bacteria > Acidobacteriota > Vicinamibacteria > Vicinamibacterales > CAVVIG01 > JAHFUI01. The sequence goes on along the minus strand of JBDTRR010000001.1, from coordinate 265,101 downwards.
CGGCGCGCCGCGACGGCAGCACCGCTGGATCGTCCCGGGTCTGTCGGACGTCGAGCAGGTTTTCGCTGTTGAGAAAGAGACCGATGCCTCTGAACGTGCGCTCCGCAAGCGCGCCGAGCAGCACATAGGGATGCCCCGCGGACCGGTACGGGTTCTCGTCCAGCGTCTGGCGACCCGTGTAGTACCCTTCGATACCCAGCCGGCCCCGGCTTTCGAGTTCCCACATCACCGTGAACGATGCCGTTTGTCCCGGGGTCAGCGGGACCTCACGGCGACCGCCCCGGTCCGGGTCGATCTCCGTCGAGCGCGTCCAGCCATGCGTGACCCAGGCGCTGAATTCTCCCGCCCGGTAACGCAGCAACAGCTCGGTCCCCGTCGTCCGCGTCGGACCGTCGGCGTTGATCAGCCTGACGTGGGCGGCGTCGGCGACCTGCTGCTGCACCGGATCGTTGACGAGCGACCCGAACACCGTGCCGGTGACCTCGAGCGGGCCCAGCACGCGGGTCACGTCCACCGACGTTCCGCGCGCCCGCTCGGCCCGTAGTCCGCGCAGCGGGAGCAGACGCGACAGGCCGGCTTCCTCGGTTTCCTCGAGGAAGGGCGTCGGCGCGAACGCGCCAGTTCCCGCGGCGACCCGAACGGTCCAACCGGACCACGGCCTGACGAGCACGGACAGCCTGGGCGAGAGCAGCGTGCCGTACTCCGAGTGCAGGTCGGCCCGCGCGCTCACACCGAGTGTGAATTTCGGGCCGAACGACGCTTCGTTCTGCGCAAACACGGCCGGCGCCGAAAACCGGTAGTCGAACTGCGGCAGTTGATCGAGCGTGAATCGATCCTGTTGGAACGCGGTGCCAATCACCCATGTCTGGCGGCCGGCAATTCCTTGCAGGGACCCTTCCGCGAACCGCACCGCCCTCGTGCCGCGCTCGCTCACCTCTCCCATCTGCCGCTGTTGCGCCTGGCGGAGCGCCGACGCGCGCACGGACAGCACGCGGCTGCCGGCGATGACCCAACGGCCGACGAATCCGCCGTCGACGTGGCGCGTGTCCAGCGCCTCTCGGAACGGCCGGCCGTCCGGCGCGGTGCGCAGCGGAAGCGTTCCACCTTCGCGATTTTCCGTGATGACGCCGAGCGTCGCCAACACGGTATCGCCTTGCCGGTTGTCGAAGAACACACGCGGCCGGATCACACCGCGATTGAAGGTTGGCAGATCAGACCACCCGTCGCCATCGAGATCGCGTCCGGTTTGACCGTTGTAGCTGCCGAGCAGCGTCCACGCCCACGCGCCGGCAGGCGCCTGCGCGTGGTAGGCCGCCACATCGCGGCCGCTCTGTGACGTGGCGTTGGCCAGGAGCCGCGATTCGGTCTCGCGCGGCCGGCGCGACACCAGGTTCACGACGCCACCAAGCGCGGCGGCGCCGTAGAGCGCCGACGCCACGCCCTTGATGATTTCCACCTGGCCCAGATCCAGCGGCGGCACCTGCAGGAGACTGAGCGAATCGCCCTGTGCGCCGTACAGCGGCAAGCCGTCCGCCAGCAGCTGTGAGTAGTGTCCCCGTAGTCCCTGGATTCGCACGTTCGCGGCGCCGAGCGATGGCGCCGTCGTCTGCACGCGCAGACCGGTCGTCTCGTTGAGCAGCATCGCCACGCTGCCCGGCGTCATCATCGCCTTCTCGTCGATTTCTTCCTGGTCGACGACCTCGACGCGCAGCGGCTGATCCTGAAGCCGGGTCGTCGATCGCGTCGCGGAAACGGTGACGGTCTCTTCGATTCTCGGCGGCTGTTCCAGCTCGATCGACACCGCTTGCCGTTGACCAGTGGCGACGGTAACCGTCGTCGTCACCGGCGCAAACCCCGGTTTGGCCACCGTGATTTGCACCGGCCCGGGACTGACGACGATCTGAACCGCACCGCCGGCGTCGGTCGCGTAGGTCATCCCGGCGACGACAATCTCCGCACCCGCGACGGGCGCGCCATCAGCCGTGACCGAGCAAATGATGACGGATTGACCGGCTTGGAGAGACGACGACAACAGCACTGCCAGCAGAAACACACCCACCTCCCCGGAGCGTCGCGGCGCCCACGGTGTCTGGAAGACCGGCAGCCGACGCGCTGCTAATGGTCCCCTATGTTAACCGTCGGAACGGACACCGTATCGGCGCGACTCCCGGCCGCCGGGAAGCGAGCGCACCTCCTGGGTCCCGGTGGGTGCTGCCAGCGCGAGCTGCTCATGTGTCATCCGCCCCCAACGCCGATGGCACGGGTGAGGGGAAACTGTTGCCGACCGTCGAAATGGCTGCGCGCCGTCGTTTTCGCGTGATGGCGAATGGATTGTCTTCACGTCGGAGCGCCAGGGGCTCCGCTGATGTCTACCGGATGCATGTGGACGGCTCGGCGCTCGAGCGGCTGAGCCGAAGCCGTCCGGCAAGTGACTGATACGCCGGCGTGGTCGCGCTGCCGCAGGCGCCATCCATGCCCGACGGCGCGCGCTCCCGAGGCCCGGCTTTGTGGAGATCCATCGAGGCACAACGTGCAGCCGATGGCGTCAGGGATAGAACGCTGTTCACCTCGGATTGACGTTTGCGACAGGCGCATGATCCCGCGCGGGGAACGGGACTGGCGCACGAGGGCCCTGATGACGGATCATGCAACGCCATGAACGCCATGCCCCTGGTCGGGATCGTCCTCGCCGCCACAACCGCCGTCATCGCCGCACAAGTCCCGCTGAGCCAGGAACCTCGGCATCGCGTGACGTTCGAGAACGTCCAATTTCGCATCCTGGACGTCAACGTGCCACCCGGCGATACCACGCTCGAGCACCTGCACGAGTTCGACATCGCGACGGTGTCGATGACCAGTGGCACGGACACGCGGCTCCAGTCTCCGGGGCAGCCGTGGAGCCCGGCGCGGCCGCCGCGCCCGCTGGGCGATGCGACCGTCACCGAGTACACCGGCAAGCCGGGCAGCCATCGCCTCGAGACCCTCGGGGGGAGCGCCTATCGACTCTTCGCCGTAGAGAATCTGCGGACGAGCGGGTGGTCGACGACGCCGGCAGCCTCCGGGAGGGCCACGAAGCTGGCCACCGAGTCACGCGCCTTCCGGATTTACGACGTGCGGCTCGAGGGTGAGCGCTCTCAGGTCATGCACACGCACGCGGTGCCGACGATCGTCGTCCTCATCAGCGGGAACGCCATGTCCGAGGGACCGAATACGCAAGCGAAAGCCAATGCGCCCGCTCCCGTCGGGCTCAAACAGCTCGATCAACCGGGGCAGTGGCTCCTCGTTCCCTCTGGTGACACGCACTACGTGGTCCGCCTCGGGACTGCCGATGCGCGCCTTGTCGAGATCGAAGTTCGCTGAGTTCTGATGATCCAGCGCGGCCGTGGCTCAGACCGACGCTGCAGTGTCATCCGGTGCCTGTCGACATCGACGAGGCCAGTGCCGCCGCAAGGCTATTATCGGGTGTCGGCCGTCTAACGGTCCATCGGCCGCAGTCAAGCGGCTGAAGGAGGCGTCATGCAGGCTTACAAATCAGCTGTCTTCGCACTGGTCGTGGTCGCTCTTGAAGCACTGCCAGTGGGGGCGCAGGACGCGAGAACCGTCGAAGTCACGCCGTATGTGGCGGTCGGTTCGGCCGCCGCATCCCCCGTCGGCGCGGCCGTCACGTTCCCGATCACGTCGGCGCTCAGTGTCGAGACAGATGTCGCCTATCGTCGTGGCGAGGGCGGCTTCCACGCGCTGAGTTCAAGCGCGAGTCTCTTGTGGTTCCTGCCGCGCGTCGGCCTGTCGACGCCGTATGTCACCGCGGGTGTCGGGCTCTCGCAATACGGGGCGCCGGTGGTCTCCGCCAACGGCGGCCGTCCGATCGGCACCCAGCCGGGCGTGGCGATGACCGTGAACGCTGGCGGCGGCCTGAAGATGCCGATGAATGAAAAGCTGGATTTGCGGACTGATGCCCGGTGGTTCAAGTCGGTCGGCCCCCAGGGATCGGAGCAGTTCCGTGTCGCTCAAGGTATCTCCTTCGATGTCGGCAAACGGTGAGGGTGCGCCCGGCCTCCTTGCGTTGAATTGGAGCGTCGCCCTCAAGCGACAACCCACAGGAAGAAGCGCTCCCACCATGCCGTGCTCCCGATCGCAAAGCGCATCGGCAGGGTGATCAGGATCAACAATACCCCCCAGACGTAGGTGAGGGACACGCGTCTCAGGGCGATTCCGTCGAAAATCATCCCAGCGAAAATGAACGGCAGTATCACCATGGTGAGCCCTGGGAGCGTCCAGTTCAGGCCGGGGAAACTCGGTGGAAAACGCGCGAACGCGGGGAACACGACCATCACCATGCTGAGCACCATCAGGCGCTTGTGAACTTCCTTCCTTCGTCGCCAATAGACCGCGGTTCCGAAGAAGATGCCGAACAGCATGAGTGTCATCAATGCATTGGATAGCTCGATGGCCATCTCGGGCCTGCTGGCGCGATAGCCGTTCCTTGCCGCGGTGATCGCGACCAGGAGGCCAAGGAGAATCAGGGGACAGGCCAGCGCGGCCCCGATCGTTCCGGTTCGCCTGTGCAGGTCCGTCCGGCCGACGAATACCAGCGCATTCTGGACAACGTAGAACAGGGTCCACGCCGCGAACGCCGTCCCATGCACGTGGAACAGCGGCGATAGCTGCGGCGTCCCAAATAGTCCCTTCAGAAAATACGTCCGGGAGAACCCGATGACGACCACGCCGGCAAATGCGACTGATAGCGCCAGGTAGAAGACATGGTCACGGGAAGGGTGCGTCGCTGGTCGAGTATCCATGGGATTCCGTCGGGCAATCTGCTGTTCGGCGCGATGGACAAGTATTTCAGGGCGCGGTTGCACTTCGATAGTAGAAATCCGACATGTGCCGGCCGACACTTTCGCGCCTGGTCCCTGAGGCGTCGGCTACACTCTGTCCACCATGGTTCGTGTGGCGAAACCGGCGCTGGCCCTTCGGTCGTTCGTTCGCTACTACGTCCACCTCGAGGGTCGGTTGTCGACGCCGGTCGTCATGCTCCCCGTTCCAGCGCGGACGGCCGCCGGGCTGGAGTTTGTGTTCGGCGATCCATTCGAGGCGTGGTCGGGCGATCTGGCGAGCCACGAAACGGTGCATGCCATGACGGTGATCGGCGCGCAGACCTATCGGCGCGTCCAGCTCGCGCTGCAAGGTCACGTCGAGAACTTCCTCATCATGTTTCAGCCGGGCGGCTTGTCTCGCCTCTTTTCGGTCCCGGCTGACGCACTGACGAATCAGCACTTCGAGGCCGGCGCCGTCCTCGGCCGGTCGGTGGAGCGGCTGAGATCCCGGCTCGGCGAATCGTCGTCGTTCGCCGAACGCATCCGCGCCGCGGATCGTTACCTGCTGCGGCGGCCCGTTGTCCGGACGTGGCATCGCGGCGTCACCGCCGCTGCCGGTTTGCTGCTCCGCAGCCGTGGCACCCTCCGCATTTCCAGCATGGCGGACAGCGCCGGACTGAGCGTGCGCCAGTTCGAGCGGAGGTTCGTCTCGGAAATCGGCGTCTCGCCACGACTGTACGCGCGGGTGGCGCGGTTCGAGATGGCCCTCGAAAGCAAGCTGCGTTCGCCCGGTGTGCGATGGGTCGATATCGCCCATGACCTGGGCTATCACGATCAGATGCACATGGTGCACGACTTCCAGGAGCTGTCCGGCTCGGCTCCGACGGACGTGGCGCCTCGCGTCGAACTGTTCACGGCGATTGAAATCGGCGGCGCGGGCCCACGCGCCGAGGCGGCGGCGCTCGAGCGGCGATAGCCGCTGCGCGCTCCAGACCGTTCGATCATCATTGTCGGCGCGGCGTCGGCGTGCCAGCGCTTGACCCAGACCGAGCCCTTCCCTGATGCCCGGTCCGCGTCAGGCATGCGGTGCGGTCTTTGGCTGGCCGCGACACCGGCCGCGCTCGGGGCTGCGCCTGACGAACATTTTACTTGATGGTTATCTAACCGTACGGTAAATATAAACGGTGCAGCCGGCCGACCTGTCGACGATCTTCGCGGCGCTGGCCGACCCGACACGGCGGGCGATCATGGCGCGTCTGGTGGCGGGCGACGCGCCGGTGAAGGACCTGGCGGAGCCGTTCGAGCTGTCCGGCCCGGCCATCACCAAGCACTTGAAGGTGCTCGAGCGCGCCGGGCTCATCTCGCGCAGCCGTCAAGGCCAGCAGCGCCCGTGCCGGCTCGAACCGCGGGCCCTCGCGCCCGCTGCTGACTGGATCGAACAGTATCGCGAGATGTGGGAGGAGCGGCTCGCTCGCCTCGATGCCTACCTGAAGAGCATCGCGCCGCAACCCACCCGGCGAGTTCCAGAGACGAAAAACAACAGGACGGCCCGCCCGAAGCGGACCAGGACGCGGCGAGGAAATCGACATGGCCACCAGAAGTAGCTCGAACGAGATTGTGCTCACGCGTGTCTACGACGCGCCGGTGCGCGCCGTGTGGGACGCCTGGACGATCCCCGAGCAGGTCGAGAAGTGGTGGGGCCCGCGCGGCTTTACCCTGACCACCCACAGCAAGGATCTGCGCCCGGGCGGTAGCTGGCGCTACACGATGCACGGCCCAGACGGGGTCGATTACCCGAACGTCACCAATTACCTCGTCGTCGAGCCGGACCGGAAGCTCGTCTACGACCACGGCGGCAGCGATGAGCGGCCAGCGCTCTTCCGGGTGACGGTCACCTTCAGTGAGGCGGACGGCAGGACGACGATGGAGATGATCTTCGCCCTGCCGTCACCAGAAGCCGCTGCGGAGACGGCGAAGTTCATCAAGCGGGTGGGCGGTAACGCGACCTGGGATCGACTCGCGGAACACCTCGAACAGACCCGGGCCGGCAAGCAGCAGTTCGTCGTCAACCGCACGTTCGACGCGCCGATCGAACGCGTGTTCGAGATGTGGGCGCGCCCGGAGCACCTCGCGAGGTGGCTCCCGCCTGCGGGCACGGAGATGCGCTTCCTCCGCTCGGAGATGGCGCCCGGCAAGAGCACACTCTTCGTCATCGCCGGTGCGCATGGCACCATGCACGTGCGCGCCGAGTATTTCGCGATCGAGCCGCCACGACGCATCGTCTACACGCAGCAGTTTGTCGACGAGCGAGAGCACCTAGCGCCGGCACCCGGCGCCGCGGTGTGGCCGGGGACGCTGCGAACCACGGTGCTGTTCGCGGCGGAAGCGCCCGACCGGACGCGCGTGACGGTGACGACCGAGCCGCAGGGCGAGACGACCCCCCACGAGGTCGAGGCGTTCGTGGGCGAGCGCTCTGGGATGACGATCGGCTGGACGGGCTCGTTCGACGCGCTCGAGACACTGCTCGATCCAGTCGGCGCGGTGTGAGGGGCTGGCCAGCCACGGCGTGACGGCGGGACACGGAACTCGTGGCTTGCCCAATCGCGGCGCTGGCGCGGCTAGCGGACGACTTCAAACGTCAGCGCAGAAGACATACCCCGCCCCTCGCTCCGTCCGGATGATCTCTGACCCGGTGCCGCGCGCTTCGAACTTCTTCCGGAGCCGGCCGACCTGGGTGTCGATGGAGCGGTCGTAGACCTCGTCGTTGTGCAGCCGCGACATGCCGAGGAGCTGGTCGCGCGAGAGCCCGCGCTGCGGTGCGGCGAGAAAGGCGGCGAGCAGGCTGAATTCGGTGTTGGTGAGCGGCACCCGGCTCCCGTCGATCGAGGTGAGGCGGCGGAGCCGCACGTTGAGCTCCCAACCGGCGAAGCGGTACGCGCGCATCGCCTGCAGGCCGTCGGCCACCGTCTGCTGCGCGCGGCTGCGGCGCAGCAGGGCGCGAATCCGCGCCATGAGCTCACGCGGCGAGAAGGGTTCGGTGAGATAGTCGTCAGCGCCCAGCTCGAACCAGTTCTTCCCGACGGCGACAGTCCCGGGTGAGCTCGTGAACCTGGACTTCATGGTGAAGGACAGCCGGCGCTTCGCCGACAGCGGCGGGTGGGGATATGCGGTCTTCGACTACAACCCCGCGTCCGATACCTTCACGCCCGGCACGGCGGCGGGCACACCGCCGCAACGGAACGACGCCAAATGCGGGTTCGCGTGCCACACGGCTGCAAAGACCAGGGATGACGTGTTCACGGAGTACGGGAAGCGGTGATCCGACGCCGCCTGGAGGAATATGGGTTGACCGACCGCCAGTCGACCGCTGCGAGTGACCGTGCCGCCGGGACGGAAATCACGCGCTTGTTACAATGGCCGCTTCAAGCATGGCGATGTCGATTGAGGCGGGCCCGGGCACTCCGCGACGGTTTCAGCAAGCCACGCTCGTGGCACTGCTCGTTGCCGGCGCCTTCTTCATGGAGAACCTGGACGGGACGGTGATTGCCACCGCCCTGCCTCAGATGGCCCAGTCATTTGGCGCCAGCCCTGTCGATCTGAACATGGGGATGACCGCGTACATGCTGACGCTGGCCGTGTTCATCCCGGTGAGCGGCTGGATCGCAGATCGACTGGGCGCCAGAACGGTCTTTGCGTCGGCGATTGGCCTGTTCACGCTGGCCTCGATTCTCTGCGGCATGGCCAATGGTCTCTGGGAGTTCACCGCGGCCAGAATCCTGCAAGGCATGGGCGGTGCGCTGATGGTGCCGGTCGGCCGGCTGGTCGTGCTGCGTACTACTGAGAAGAAGGACCTGGTGCGCTCGATCGCCTACATCACGTGGCCCGGACTCGCCGCGCCGGTCATCGGTCCGCCGGTCGGGGGCTTCATCACCACCTATTCCTCGTGGCGCTGGATTTTCTATTTGAACGTGCCGCTCGGCATCATCGGCATCGCCCTGGCAATGCTCTGGATCAGGAATGCGCCCGGGCACCCGCGGCGGTTCGATTGGTTGGGATTTGCGCTGGCCGGATCGGCGTGTACGTCGATCATGTACTCGCTGGAGCTGCTCGGGCAGCAGAACGTCCGCTGGGTGACGGCCGGAATGTTCTTCGGATACGGGGTTGTCGCCGGGTGGGCCGGCGTGTGGCACATGCGCCGCACGACTCATCCGCTGATCCAGTTCGACGTGCTCAAACAGCGAACGTTCGCCATCGTCATCTGGGGCGGCTCGCTGTTCCGGCTGGCGATCAGCGTGTCGCCGTTTCTCCTCCCGCTCATGTTTCAGATCGCGTTCGGCCTGAGCGCCTTTCACTCAGGGCTGCTGGTGCTGGCAATGTTTGCCGGCAACCTGTTCATGAAGCCGGCGACCACACCCATTCTGCGAGGCTTTGGCTTCCGGCGCGTGTTGATCGTCAACGGGCTGATCACCGCGGCGCTCATCGGGTCCTTCGGCTTGCTGACCTCGAACACGCCGAAGGCGCTCATGATCGTCCTTCTCTTCGCCCACGGCTTGTCCCGGTCGATGCAGTTCACGAGTATCAGCACCCTGGCGTTCGTCGACATTCCCCAGTCGCAGATGAGCTCCGCGAACAGCTTCTTCACGGTCATGACCCAGATGAGCATGGGCATGGGCGTCGCGGTCGGAGCAGTGGCCCTGCGGCTCGCCGCGTGGCTGCACGGAGGGCAATCGTCAGCGCCGACGATCGCCGACTTTCACCTGGCTTTCGGCGTGGTGTCGATCATCGCCGTGCTTGCTGTCGCCGACTGCCTCAGCCTGGATCAGAAGGCGGGCGCCGAGGTGAGCGGGCACGCCCACGGCTGAAGCTGTCGAGCGTTCGCGATCAGTGGCGGAGCACAGCTCGCGGCGGGCGTGAAGTGCGATCGGCGTCTGTCGTGGACTTGGCCGTCGAGTCTCGTGCTGGTTGCGACAAGTCGATCGGCCTCACGAGGACCGCCGCGAAGGCCAGCGGACGATGAGCCGCTACCACCAGCACGGGTTGGCGCGCGTCGACGGCGCGAACCGCGCAGGCTCGCCAGGCTGACATCGCCTCATCGTCGAGGCCGCCCTCGGGTTCGTCGACCAGAAGCAGAGCCGGGTGTCGCACGACCGCGCGCGCGAGCGCCAGCCGCCTCTGCTCACCGTACGAGAGCGTCGTGGCCTCGCGCCCGAGGAGCGTAGACAGCCCGAACGCTGCGGCGACGGCCAGCACCTCGTCAGCGCTGGGATGAGTGAGCGTCAGATTGCGCCTGACGCTGCCCGCAAAGACATACGGGACGGAATGGACGTAAATTGCTTCCCCGGTCCCGATTCCACATCGCCGATCGACCGTGCCGGCAACGGGGCGCAGCAAACCGGCGAGGGTCTTCAGGAGCGCGGTCTTTCCCGAGCCGTTGGGCCCGGTCACGTGCCAGACCACACCGCCGACCAGATCGAGATCGGCGATCGTGGCGACGGCTTTTCCCGCGTACCCGACCTTCAGGTGCCGCGTGCGCACGATCGGACCCAGCTGGTTGGTCATCGCTCGCCGACAATGACATGCATGACGGAGTTCGTCAGCAGGGCGACTGCCAGCAGGATCAGTCCCAGCGCAATCGCGCGTGCATCATCGCCGCGGTCGTACTCGAGGGCGATATAGGTCGTCAGTGTCCTGGTGGCGCCCCGAATGTTGCCGCCGACAATCAAGGCCGCGCCGAGTTCCGTGAAGGCGCGGGAAAAGGCCAGGAACGTGCCTGATACCACGGCGGACTTGACCTCCCACAGCAGCCAACCCATTTGTCGCGCCCGTGTGACGCCGTGAGTCACCAGCACTTCGTGCGCCGACGGAGGCAGCCGGCGGAGCGCGCCGAGCACCACCGCGACCACCAGTGGGAGCGCGAGCACGAACTGAGCGGCCGCCATCGCCGTGCGCGTGTAGAGGAGCCGGGCCCAGCCGAGCGGACCGGTCGCCGACAGCAGCAGGTAGAGCGTGAGCCCGATGACGACGGTCGGCAGCGCCGCCAGGCCATGCGCGATCCACAGGCCCACTCTCGCACGACGCGCGCCGGACGACGCCAGGAGGTAGGCCATCGGCAAACCGGCTGCGACCGCTCCGAACACGGCGGTGAGGGAGACGGTGAGCGAGACCCCGGCAATCTGCCAGACCTCGACATCGCCGCCGAGGATCAGCGCCAGCGCCCGTCCGACCTCAGCGAGCATCCGGCCGATCGGTTGGTCGGGTGCGCGCCATCCCGGCGGGCCAGACCGTGAACATCGTTTGCCCGTTGGTCAGAAAGCCGGCCACGAGCTGACGGCCCTCGCCGTCCGCCAACCAGTCTGCGAGCGTCGTCGCCGCGGCGCGCTCGGTCGCGGTCAAGCGGGCCCGCAGGAAGACGGCATAGGAATTCAGCAGGGCGGATCCATCTTCGCACAAGGCGGCCAACCGCAGGCCGGACCGGATCTGCTCGAAGGTGGCCCGATCGGTCAACGTGTAGGCGCGCTTTTCGCTGGCCACCCGTAGAGTTGCCGACATGCCCTGGCCCGTCTCAATCAACAACTCGCGGACGGGCCGTTGCCTCGCGAGCGCCCACAGTTCCTGCTCCCTCGAGTGCGTGCCGGACCGATCGCCGCGTGAGGCGAACGCCGCCCCGGCCGATGCGATGCGCTGCATCGCGTCCACGGCGTTGGCCGCAGCGGCGACGCCGGCCACGTCTTCGGGTGGCCCGACGATGATGAAGTCGTTGAACATGATCTTGCGATAGCCCGTGATGAGTCCGGCCGCGAGCGCCGCCGCTTCCGCCTGCGGATCATGCGTCAGGCCGGCCACGACATCGCCGCGTTCGAGCAGGCCGAACGCCTGTCCGCTGCCCACCGCCAGGACCTCGACCTTGAGATGAGCCCGGCGCTCGAACGCCGGCAGAATCGCCGCCAACAGCCCGGAGTTGTCGACGCTCGTCGTGGTGGCGATGCGCAGTGTCGCGACGGCTGACTGGTCCGCACACGCGGCGGCTGAAAGCGAGAACGCGAGCAGGAGCGCGAGCCGGCGCGGGCCGTTCCACGCTCGCCGACAAAATACGGTCATGTAATCTGTGCATCCTGACGATGTATGGCATGAAATATAGCGCAGGAAGACAACACATGTGGAAGTTCAACGAGGAACGGCGGATTTTCGAGCCGGGCTGGAAGACGAGCAGCGGGCAAACCGTGCATCTCGAGGGAGCCGTTCTATGGTGCGCCCGCGATCGATGAGGCGAACGTCGCTACGTTGCCAACGCACTTCGGTGCGGCGGCCAGCGCAGGAAAGCGGCACCCAGTCGACGTGACCATTGCAGCGCGGCGAGCGCCAATCCAACTGTCGGACCGATCAAGAACGCGAAGGCCGGCGAGAGTGTGCGGATCGTCGATCCCTCCTCGTCATTGGCGTATTGACACACGAACAAAGATGTCAATACACTGCCCCTGATGCCGAACCCGACCGGGCGGAAGCGGGCAGTGCGCCGCGAGGAGCGGGTGTCCCGCACCTACCGGCTGCCGTTGTCGAAGTTGAAGGCGGCCCAGCGGGCGCTTGGCGCGGCGACGGCAACCGAGGCCATCGAGCGAGCGCTCGACCTCGCCGTGTTTCAGCGCCAGCTCGTCGACGGTACACGGTCCATGCTCGATGTCGAGATCGCGTCTCCAGACCTCGAGCCGTGACCCGGACGACGCCCAAGTACGTCCTGGACACGCAGCTCTTCATCGACGCGTTTCGCCACCCGACGGCCAACCAGGCCCTGCAGAGATTTCACCAGGCGTTGGCACCGTTCGAATACCTCAGTGCCGTCGTCGCCCAGGAGTTGCGAGCCGGTGTGACGCGGGAACGGGACCGGAAGGCGCTCGAACGCCACGTCCTGAGTGTGTTCGAGCGATCCGGGCGCACTCTTGCGCCCTCCGCCGCTGCCTGGCACCAGTCTGGCGATCTGCTTTCGGACATGGCACGAAGGGACGGGCTCGAGGTCGGCCGCGTGTCGAAGTCATTCGCAAACGATGTCCTGTTGGCGCTGTCGTGTCGTGAGGCCGGTTGCGTGCTCGTCACCGAGAACGATCGGAACTTTCAGCGCATCCGTCGCTTTTTACCGTTCGACTACGTCAAGCCCTGGCCCGCCGGACGACTGCCGTGAGCGCATGCCGCAGTTCTCAGCGGGCAATGAACAGGACGCCGCTGATGACGCTGAAAATCGCGGTGTTGGCACCAATCCCCATCGCCAGGGTGAGAATCGCGGCGATCGAGAAGCCGGGACTTCTCCGCAGCCGCGCGGGCCAGAGTGGCCACTTTGGCGCGGCGGTCTATTTCTGTGCGGCGAAGGTGCCAGCCACTTGTTGCGCGAGAGCGGCCGTGTTGGCGTGCGCGATGTTCGACGCCACGGCAACGACGATCCCGTTGTCGCGGCGCCTCATCAGCGACAGCACGCTTCCGCCTGCGAGCTCGCCGTTGGCGCTGTCCGCATTTGTCGCCAGGGCAAAGCGGACGAGATCGGACGGCGTTGAATAGAACGCCATTCTCCCCGCACAGCACGCCAGGTCGCGCATATACATCAGTCGTCGTCCGCGGCGGGGATCTGTGGTGAAGCCCCGCCAGAATGTGGCCGGCACGTAGAACGTCGCGCGATCGCCCGGCAACGGCTGTCGGGGGGCGCTGAGCCCAATCGGCCTGAGGATGAGGTCGTGGACGGCCGTGAAGCCTGGGAAGTCCTCTTCCGGCTCCCCGACATGATCCGGGCTCCACTCGGCCGCCGAATCCGTACCGGTATGGGTCAGGCCGAGGGACACGACCGCGGCGGGGGGGACCACCTGTGCCGCCGTCCCGATGTTGAATCGAGTCTCGGGTGTGACGGGCGTCTGCGTGACGACGTCCCTCCATCCGAACCCTTCGGCCCAGAGTATATTCCCGGGGCTGACGCCGATGCCGACTGCGATCGAGACTCCCGGCAGGTTCTGCTCCACGATGGCCGCGCGCACCATCGGCCGCGCGCGATCGACGGCTGCCGCCAGTTGTGGCGAGGGTGGCGACGCGCTGACCGACGGCACGCCCGGCGCCTGCGCGAAGAGAGGCGCCTCGATCTTGATCGAATGAATGAGAAATGCCGCCACCGCGGCAATGAGAGCGCCGACCGCGACCGCGGCGCGCCCGGCCCAGGTCGGCAGCCGGCGTCGCGCGGTCCTCACGCCGAAGAGGACCACGGCAAGCATGAGCAGGAATCCGACGACGGCCCCGCCCGGCGGGTCTGAGCTCGCGACGTAAATGCCCGTCGCCGCCACGGCCAGGGCCAGCGCGACGCGGGCGAATACCTTCCCGGGGTTCGTCACAGATGATGTCATGTGCTGCCACTCCCCAAACCGGCGTGAAAACGCGGCCGCCGCTGCCTGCGATCGAGGCGCCTACTTTACATCAAGAAGTTCTCTGTGTCTAGGAGCGATCGACATTTCGTGTCCAACTTCAGCCGGGAAGTTCTCAGTGCTCTCTTCTGCTACCATCTGCGGCTTCACACCGTTCGGCACACGAGGCCGCTCATGATTGTGGTGTATGCAGGGCGGCGAGTCGACGCCGCTGACGCTAAATCGACGAGGTTCCCTCCCGCCGCCGTTCCGCGCGTGCGTCACGAAATCGAACGAATTCTGCGCGAGCTCGGTCCGACTGCCGTCGTCGGATCCGCCGCCTGCGGATCGGACCTCCTCGTGCTCGAAGCCGCCGCAGCGCTGCGCATCAGACGGCGGATCATTCTCCCCTTCGAGCGCGCCCGGTTTCGCGCCACGTCGGTGACCGACCGCCCCGGCGACTGGGGATCGGCCTTCGATGCCATCGTGAAGACCGTCGCGGCTGCCGGCGACCTCGTGGAACTGAGTCTGGATGCCGACGATGCCGAGACGTACTTGACGACAAACGGCAAGATTTTTGACGAGGCCGAAGCTGTGTCCCAGGGATCGGCGGCGAGGTATGCGGCATTGGTCCTCTGGAATGGAGCCACGCGCGGCACGGGCGACGTGACCGGGGCGTTCCTCAGTGACGCGCGCGCGCGCGGCTGGCCGGTTCGTGAAATCGACACCGCCAGTCCGTCAGATCATCAGTAGATGCTCTCGGTGCTGGGATGACGACCGTACTCGACAAGCTGACCAAAGCACCACCGTACAAACTGCTCGCCCTCGACGGCGGCGGAATTCGCGGGCTGATTACCCTCGAAATCCTGGCCAGGATGGAAGACACGCTCCGCCGTGAGCTCGAACGCGACGATGATTTCGTGCTGGCCGACTATTTCGATTACGTCGCGGGCACCAGCACGGGCGCGATCATCGCCACGTGCCTGGCGCTCGGCTGGCCGATCCGGCAGATCCGCGACTTTTACCTGAAGAGCGGCCGGGAAATGTTCGATCGCGCCAGCCTCCTCGAGCGTTTTCGCTACAAGTTCGGCGATGCGAATCTGGCGGCGCTGCTTCAGGCTGAACTCGGCCGCCATTCGACGCTCGGAGACGCGCAGTTGAAGACGCTGCTGCTCCTCGTCATGCGGAACGCCACGACCGACTCGCCGTGGCCGATTTCCAACAATCCGAGGGCGAAGTACAACGCCCGCTCGCGCTCGAACTGCAATCTCGATCTGCCACTCTGGCAGCTGGTACGGGCGAGCACGGCCGCTCCCACCTACTTCCCCCCAGAGACGGTTCAGGTCGGGAAGGACCGCTTCATCTTCGTCGACGGTGGCGTCACGATGTACAACAACCCGGCGTTTCAGCTATTCCTCATGGCGACGATGGCGCCCTACCAGCTGTGCTGGCCCGTTGGCGAGCAGACGATGCTGCTCGTCTCGGTGGGCACGGGCGCGGCGGCGGACGCCAACGCGAACCTCATGCCCGGGCAGATGAATCTCGTCTACAACGCCACCTCTATTCCGTCCGCTTTGATGTTTGCGGCCTCGAACGAGCAGGACTTCCTCTGCCGCGCGTTCGGCCGGACGCGCTGCGGCGCGACGCTCGATCGCGAGGTCGGGGATCTGATCGGCGTCATCGATCCACTGCCCGAAGGCCGCGTGCCCGGGCCGGTCGAGCCGAAACTGTTCACGTACATGCGATACAACGTCGATCTCTCCAGGGCCGGTCTCACCGCCCTGGGGCTCGACGACATCCGTCCCGATGACGTGCAGCAGATGGATTCAGTCGACCACATCGAGGCGCTGAGACGAGTCGGGGCGGCGGCCGCCGCGCAGGTCAGCAGGGCTCATTTCGCGAACTTTCTCCACAGCACCAGTCCAACGTGACGTCGATGGAATATCGATGGGGTCGCATCGGCTGAGACCACGGCCGACCGGGTCGACGCGCGGCCGGCAGGTCCCGGTCGCAGTGCGGACGCCCGCACGTCGAATCAATCGGCGCGGCCGTCCGGGCGGCCTACCACGCCGTCGGCTTGTAGTCCTTCAGGAACTGCCCCCACACGTGGGTGCCGGTGTTGAAACCCGTGACGATTGGCGCGACGATGCGGGCGCCGCCATCGACGGCATCGAGCGGCGGATGAAAGCGCTGTTCAGCCGTCTTGCGCCGCGCCATCTCGATCGGGTCCTCGTCGGTCACCCACCCGGTGTCGACGCTGTTCATGTGAATGCCGTCGTTGAAGTAGTCCGTGGCGGCCGTGCGCGTCATCATGTTCAGCGCCGCCTTCGCCATGTTGGTATGCGGATGGCGCGTCGTCTTGGCGATGCGGTAGAACTGTCCTTCGACCGCCGAGACGTTGACGACGTGTTTGTCGCGCTCGGGCGTCCGGAGCAGCAGCGGTTTCAGGCGGGCGTTGAAGAGGAACGGGGCGATCGCGTTCACCAGCTGCACTTCGAGCATTTCTACCGTCGGCACATCGGCGAGCAGCAGGCGCCATGAATTCCTGTCGCGGCGATCGACCTGCTGCAGATCCTCGTCCAGTTGACCGACGGGGAAGATGCTGGTTCGGACGGCGAACTCCTCATCGAGCGTTCGCACTGCCGACAACGGTGCGGCGATCGATCCGTTCGTCGCCAGCGCGGGCGGTCCGGGCGGCGGCTCGCCGAGCAGGCGGCGGACATGCTCAGGCAAGTCAGTCGCCGCGGTCAGTTCGCCGGCCAGCAGGTGTGCATAGAACCCGGGCGGCCGGCGAACCGTCTGGCAGGCATTGTTGATGATGAAGTCGAGCCGCTCACGGCTGGCGACCAGATCGCGGCAGAACGCCTCCACGCTGGGCACGTGTCGCAGATCGAGCCCGAAGATTTCGAGCCGCCCGCCCCAGTCGCCGAAGTCGGGTTCCTGTGCGTACCGCGCGGCGGCATTGTGCGGAAACCTGGTCGTCACAATCAGGCGCGCGCCCGAGCGCAGCAGCTTCAAGCCGGCTTGATACCCGATCTTCACGCGCCCGCCGGTCAGCAGCGCGACCCGCCCACGCAAATCAGCCAGCTCGGTTCGCGCCGCAAAGTTCACCGCGGCGCAATCGCGGCAGAGTTGGTCGTAGAAGGCGTGGACCTGCGAGTACGGCTCCTTGCAGACGTAGCACACCCGATCGACACAGGTCGCCGCGGCGTCGGCCGCACGAGCGTGCTCGACCGGCGGCGGAAACATGTTCGGCGTGGTGACCACGGACCGGCGCCGCCGCGCGCGAATGCCGGTCTCGTTCAGAACCGCTTCCTCCTGCCGCACGCGATCCGCTCTCGCGGCCTGCCGGCGTTTTCGGCTGGCGGCTGGATCCGCGGTCGACAGCGCGGCAATCACCCGATGCAGGCGCTGCCGCTCGTGAATGGGGACCGCCTCGAGGCGGCGCCAGTCGGCGGCCATTCGTTCCAGCCAATCGATCGCGGCGCCGGCGGCGGTGAGCCTGTCGTTTGGAGACACTCCTCCAAGCTTAGCCGAACGATTTGACTCTTCGACGGCCGGGCGTATAGTGGAATCAGCCTAAGACGCCGTTCACGATCGGCGTCACGGGGGAACCACCGGCGCGATACCCGCGCCACGGGGCGTATTTCCGCGAACGCGGAATAGAGGACTTCCAACCTCGAGCCCGTCAGCTAACCCCGTCGGCACTTGGAGCCCGCCGTGTTAGCTGACTCGCCAGTTCAGGCGTTGATCGCCATCGCGATCGTCCTGCCGCTCGTTCTACTCGCACTCACCGTCGCGGTACTTTCGATTCATCGGATCGGACCCAACCAGGTCGGGCTGGTGATCCGCCGTTGGGGGCCCGGGCGCGCCGACGGCGGTCCCATTGCCTTCCATGGCGAAGCCGGGTATCAAGCCGAATTGTTGATGCCGGGAGTGGCCGTTCGCGTGTGGCCGATGAGCCGCGTCGAGAAGCATCCCTGGGTACAGATCCCGACCGGCGAGGTCGGCCTCGTCATCGCACAAGCCGGGGCGCCGTTACCAACGGGATGGAAATCCGGCGTCTACAAGCCCGCCTTTGGCCAGTTCACCGACGTCCGTACTTTCGTCGCCGAGGGCGGACAGCAGGGCGTGCAACGGCCGGTGCTGCCGCCGGGAGCCATCCTGCCGCTGCATCCGGTCGCGTTTCTGGTGCTCTCGCAGAGCCGCAGCTTCGGGCTGCCGGTCAACGAAGAGTACCGGGCCCGCTTCGGGCCCGCGCTCTTTGGCCTCGAGCCATCGGAGTTGACGCTTCGCGTGATCGAACCGCTCAGGATCCACGAGAGCGGCGTCGACAAACTGATCGACATCGTCGGCATCGTCGAGACGCTCGAGGGCGCGCCGTTGCCGTCAGGGGACATCGCGTGCCGGATGGGCCGCTTCGACGATGTGCGCCAGATGGAAGCCGCAGGGCGCAGTGACGCCGAGATCGCCGATGTGCTGATCGGTAATCAGAACGAGCGCCACAATAACTATCAGGACTACCAGAAGTTCCTCGACAGCGGCGGGCGGATCGGCCTGCAGCACGACCCGGTGCTCAACGGATCCTACGCGCTCAATCCGTATCTCGTCCACGTCCAGACCGTGCCGATGCTGGTGGTCCGTCAGGGGGAAGTCGCGGTCATCAAGGCGGCGGTCGGTCAGCCGACGGAGGACACCTCGGGGGATGAGTTCAAGTTCGGGTCGATCGTGCGTCCTGGACACCGCGGGATCTGGGAAGAACCGCTGCGCACCGGCAAATACGCCATCAACCCGAGGATCTACCAGGCCGAGATGGTGCCGACGGCGATTCTCACGCTCAATTGGGCTGAAGCCGCGTCGCAGGCGCACAATCTCGACAAGCAGCTGAAACAGATCGTGGCAAAGTCGAAGGAGGGCTTCATCTTCAACATCGATCTCCAGGTGCAGATCCACGTCTCCGACAAGCTGGCGCCCAAGGTGATCTCGATGGTGGGAACGATGCAGAATCTCGTCAACGAGGTGCTGCAGGCGGTGGTGGGGAACTACTTTCGAGACACGCTACAGGGCATGGCGGCAGTGCAGTTCATCGAGAATCGCGCCGCGGTCCAGGCCCAGGCGCAGAACTACATCGCCGACCAGATCCGGCGATACAACGTCGAGACGCGCGGGGTCTACATCCAGGACGTGGTGCTGCCCGAGGAGATCGTCCGGGTTCTGACGCAGCGGGAGATCGCGAATCAGGAAAGGGCCACGTTCCTGGCCCAGCGGGAGGCGCAGCTGACGCGCATCGATATGGAGAAGCAAGGAGGTCTGGCGGATCGGCAGCGGGACCTGGCTGGCTCCGAGGTGGACATCATCATCAAGGAGAACCGGGCGCGCGCGCGCCAGGCGGAAGCCGAGGGGGAAGCGGCCTACATCGAACAGACCGGCCGGGCGAGAGGCGCGGAAATCGAAGCCGTTGGCCTGGCGCGCGCGAAAGGCTTCGAGGCCCAGGCGCAGGCGCTCGGGGCCGAGGCGACCGCGACCGTCAACGTCGTGTCGGAGCTGGTGAAGAGCCAGCACCGCTTCGTGCCAGACATCCTGGTGACCGGGAGCGGCGGCGATGCGACCTCGGCGGGGATCATGGGCTTCCTGCGCGAGTTCCAGCGCCAGGGGTCGGCGAGGGCACATCCGGGAAGTACCGCGCCGCAGTAACCTGCAGTCACGGGCGTGGCCCGTCCATCAGTCGATGGACGGGCCCGAGCCGGCGAGCGCCAGAATCGCCGCGGTCAATTCGGCCGGTTGCACCGGCTTGGCCAGGTGCATCTGGAAGCCGGCCTGGAGTGATCGCGTCCGATCGGTGGTCCTGGCGTAGGCCGACAGTGCGGCGGCGGGAATGCGACCCTGCTGGTCGGATGGTCTCGCCCGGATCGCCTTGAGCAGCTCGTAGCCGTCCATCTCCGGCAACCCGATATCCAGGACCACCACGTCGAACGATTCACGATCCAGCGCGCTCAGCGCCTCCTCGCCGTTCGCTGCGGTCACCACCATCGCCCCCGCGATCGACAGGGCGTCTCTTGCCATGTTGAGCGCATCGACCTCGTCATCGACCAGCAGGACCCGACGGCCATTGAGGTCGGCGAACGTGGGCACTTCAGACGTGGCTCGCGTCCGGATCGGCAGCACCGCGTCCCGCGCCTCGACTTGGTGGTCGTCGGTGATGAGCAGCGGCAGCTCGACGCGGACCGTGGTGCCCTGTCCCGGGCCTGGACTCATGGCATCGATCCGCCCGCCGTGGGCCTCCACCAGGTACCGACAAATCGCGAGACCCAGACCCAGACCGCCGTGGCGGCGCCGGACGGTGCCGTCGCCCTGCCGGAAGCGTTGGAACAGCTGAGGCACGAACTCCGGCGCGATCCCCTCGCCGGTATCGGTCACCGTGAGCTCGACGTGTGAGCGGTGGTGGACGACCCGTATCTGCACCAGGCCGTCCCGCGGTGTGAACTTGATGGCATTCGAAAGCAGGTTCCAGACCACCTGCTGCAGACGCCGGGCATCGCCGGCGATCGGCATCGCCGTCTGGTCGAGGGCCGAGTCCAATGTGACACCCTTGGCCAGGGCCGTCGGCGCGACGGTGTCGAGGGCGTCCTGAATCGCCTCCGTCACGTCCATGGGTCGGAGCTCGACGCGGAATTTACCCGTGATGATGTGTGAGACATCGAGCAGGTCGCTGATCAACTGCTCCTGCACGCGGGCGTTCCGTTCGATGGTGGCCAACACCGCCGGCAGACGCTCCGGCGCGATGACGCCGGCGCGTACCATCTGCGCATAGCCCAGGACGGCGTTCAGGGGCGTCCGCAACTCGTGGGACAGGGTGGCCAGGAATTCATCCTTGAGCCGGTTGGCCGTCTCCGCTTCGAGCTTGGCCGCCGCGAGCGACGTCACGTCGTGCGCCATGATCACGATGGTCTCGACGTGGCCCTCGTCTGCGAACACCGGTTGATAGACGTAGTCGAAATAACATTCCTCGTCCCAACGGTCGTGGCCGCGACGCACCAGGCACCGCGATTGGCCGACAAACGGTTCGCCGGAGGCGCGGACGCGGTCCAGCGTCGCCGCGACGTCCTGATCGGCGAACGCCGGACGCGCGTCGCCAATCGCGTGTCCCACCACGTGGCGCCCGCCGACCAGTTCCCGATAAGGCGGATTGGTCAACTCGTAAACATGTCTCGGACCGGATACGACGGCGATGGCCACCGGCGCATGCGCGAAGAGCCGCGCCATGCGCTGCACGTGGCGCTGTTCGATGGCGCGAACCCGCCCCTTGACGATCTGCGCGTCGACGCGGGCGAGGAGGTCGCGGGCCGAGAACGGCTTGACCAGATAGTCGTCAGCCGACGCCGCCAGCGCTTCGATGCGGGCGTCTTCGCCAGCTCGCGCGGAGAGCAGAATGACCGGCACCGTGCGCAGGGCCGCATCCGCCCGGAGCTCCCGCAACACCCCGAATCCGTCCAGGTCGGGCATCATCACGTCCGTCACAATCACGTCCGGCCGCCGCGCCCGGGCGGCCGCGAGCGCCTGACGGCCGTCGGCGACCACTTCCACCTGCCACCGCTCCCCGAGCAGCCGCCGGGCGTACTCCCGCATGTCGGCATTGTCATCGGCCAGCAGGATCCGGGGGCCGTTCGCCGGGGCGCCGCCAGCGACCCGGTCGGTGAGCTCTTGTGAGCCCGCGACGTCGCGCGTGCGCGCGGCCTCGCCGGGAAGCCAGCGCAAGGCCTCCTCGACATAGGTGGCCGTCACGTGTGGCCGGCGTTCTGGCGTGGCGAGCGCCAGATGGTCGGCCGGCAGGTGGGTCGTGCCGAGGGGAATCGACACGGTGAACTCACTGCCTCGTCCCAGCGCACTGTCGACGGTCAGCGCGCCGCCGTGCAGCTTCACCAGCTCCTGCACGAGGGCGAGGCCGATCCCGGAACCTTCATGGCTGCGGCCGCGGGCCCCGTCGACCTGATGAAACCGTTCGAACACACGCGGCACTTCGTGTGCCGGGATGCCGACGCCCGTGTCGCGGATGGACAGCCGCACCTGCTGATCCTCCTGGACCAGGGTGACGGCGACGTCGCCGGCCAGCGTGAACTTGAAGGCGTTGGACAGGAGATTGAGGACAATCTTTTCCCACATCTCCCGATCGACGTAGACCGGTTCAGCGATTGGTGAACAGTCGATCGTGAACGTCAGTCCCGCCTGGTCCATGGCGGAGCGGAACGTACTCGCCAGATCGGCGGTCAGGGCACACAGGTCGAGCGCCTCGAACCGCGCGCGCACGCGGCCCGCCTCGATCCGCGAGAAGTCGAGCAGGGTGTTGACCAGTTTCAGGAGACGCTGGCCGTTGCGGTGCGCGATATCCAGCTGGTCGTGCATCTCACCCGGGATGGCATCGCCCGCCCGCCTGAGCTCGTCCAGGAGGCCGAGGATTAGCGTCAACGGGGTGCGGAACTCGTGGCTGACATTGCTGAAGAAGGTCGTCTTCACGCGATCGATTTCCGCCAGCGCTTCGGCACGCCGGCGTTCGGCCTCATAGGCATGCACGTTGGCCAACCCGGCGGCAATCTGACCGACGAATAAATTCACGAAGCTGCGGTAGGCGTCGTCGAGCGGTCGAAACGGGTTCAGGGCCGCCACGAACAGACCAGCCGCGCGCTTCTGGCCTTGCTGCGGGATGGCGAGGACGAACGCCTGCGTGGGGGGGTGCGGCCACGGTCCGGTCGGGAGATCCGGGAACCGCTCGGCCAGCTCCACGATCATCCCGTCGGCGTCGCCGAGGCGCCAGAGGGCATCGGCCGACCGCATGTCGACCGTCGCGATCGCGGCCGGATGATCGGCGGCGAGGCCGGTGCGGCAGGTCAGGTGCGCGTGCGCGTCGGCCGCATCGAACAGATAGGTCAGCGTAAACGGGAGATCTTTCGCATCGGTCAACGTCCCTTCGATGGCCGCAAACAGTTCGTGTTCGGTCATCGTGGTCGCGACCGCGAGGGCCGTGTCGCGCAGCAAGGCCATGCGGCGCTCGCCGAGCACACGCGCCGTCTCCTCGGTCACCACACACAAGTTGCCGCAAATCCTGCCGTGGTCGTCGGTTGCCGGGCTGTAGGAAAAGGTGTGGTAGGTTTCTTCCCGGTAGCCGCTTCGCTCCAGAAAGAGCAGCAGCCTGTCATCCCAGGTCGCGTGGCCCGTCGTCAGCACCCGATCGATGCGCGGCCCGATGTCCGGCCAAATCTCCGCCCACACCTCGCGTGAGGGGCGGCCGAGCGCCCAGGGGTGCTTGGCGCCCAGCGTCTGCGCCCGGTAGGCATCGTTGTAAAAGAACGTCAGGTCAGCTCCCCAGCCCATCCACATCGCGAATCGGGATGTCAGGAGGACCCCCACCATCGTCCGAAGGCTCTGTGGCCATTTGTCGACGGCGCCCAGCGGGGTGTTCGCCCAGTCCGTGGCCGCCATCAAGGCGGCCATCTCCCCCTCGACCGAAAACAGATCGCTCGACGGTGTACCGTTCACGAAGACGCCTGAAGGTGACGTGGTGTGGCGACGCTTACCATATCCGGCGACGCAGGCGGCCCGCCAGCACTCAGGGCACACACGATCGGCACACCACGGGTTGATGACTGCCCAATATCCACAAGCGGTGGATGGCTAGCACATCGACTGCCACCCTGCGGGGCGACTCGGGGCGAGTACCTCGCCGTGTGCGGGACTGGCTGCGCCTGACACCTTGATGGGCCGGTTGACGGCTCGCCGTCTCCACCAACGGTCACGATGATCCGCCGTGTATGGGCTGATCGCGGAGTTGCTCGGCGCAGGCATCTCGAACACATCCACGAAGCCACCGATGCGCGGGATCCCCATCCAGCCGCGGATGCCACAACAATGACACCATGAACTGCGGAATGGGCAGGGGAAGCGCGAAGCTGAACATCCCGGCACACAGATTGCCGGTGTGCCGTTCGGGCACGCTGGCGACAAGGTCGGAGGCCCGAGCCAAAGCCAGCGCCGCCGAGAAACCGCCGACGATGGTGACGATCTCACGTTTCAGTCCGAACCCTGCCAGGGCGCCGTCGATGGGCCCGTGGTCGTTGTCGCGGCGCGAGATATGGATGTGCCCTGCCGCGGCATAGCGGAAGGGGGTGATGTCGCCTTCGCTCAGTGGGTGGCCCATTCGCACGACGCCGACGTAGCGATCTCGAAACAACGCCTGCGCGCGCACTTCCGGGCCGGTGGTCCTCTCCACCACGCCCGTTTCCAGATCGACGGATCCGTCGCGGAGCGGGCCGCTGTCCTTGTCAAGCTTGTGCAGGAAGCGCAGTCGAACGCCGGGGCCCTCCCCACGAACCCGAGCCAGGAGCGCGGCTCCGAAGTTCTCCACGAAGCCCTCGCTGGCCCGCACGGTGAACATGCGATCGAGCCGCTTGAGGTTGATCGTGTCGGCGGGGCGCAACGCGGCTTCGGCGTCATGCACGAGCTGACTGATGCGCCCACGCAGTTCGAGCGCTCGCGGTGAGGGAACCAGACCGCGCCCGGCCCTCACCAGCAAAGGATCGCCGGTGGCCTCACGCAGTCGCCCCAGCGCCCGGCTCATGGCCGACGGACTGAGCCGCAGGCGGCGGGCGGCGCGGGCCACGCTGCCTTCCGCAAGCAACACGTCAAGCGTGAACAGCAGATTGAGATCGGGTCTGGCCATGGCCTCGTTCCAAGCGTAATTCCTGATCGGGCGTCGCGTGCACGAATTCAGTGCAGATGAGGCGCCTTCCGCTCCGTCACGCCACACCCTATCGTCGTCACAGTTCGATTTCTGGAGTGCAGACCAGGAGGTGGCTGTGAGGGTTTCGAGACACGATGCGGCGGTGGCTGGACCTGTGGAACGGGGGCCGTCGGTCGGGTGGGTCCTGGCCAGCCTGTCGCTGTGCATGTTGCTGCCCTCTCTGGGGACCAGCGTCGCCAATGTCGCCTTGCCGACATTGGCGCACGCGTTGAACGCCTCGTTTCAGCAGGTCCAGTGGGTCGTGCTCGGATACCTGCTGGCGACCACGACGGTGATCGTCACCGTCGGACGGCTCGGCGACATCGCGGGCCGTCGGCGCTTGTTGCTGGCGGGTATCGTTCTGTTCACGGCGGCCTCCGGCCTGTGTGGCGTCGCGTCAAGGCTGTGGCTGTTGATCGCGGCGCGGGCCGTGCAGGGCCTCGGAGCGGCCATCATGATGGCGCTCGCCATGGCGTTGGCGGGCGAGGCCGTGCCGAAGCAGCAGACCGGGAGCGCCATGGGGCTGCTCGGCACCATGTCCGCGGTCGGCACCGCGCTCGGTCCCTCGCTCGGCGGCATGCTGATCGCCAGCGTCGGCTGGCCGGCGATCTTCTTCGTCAACGTGCCGCTGGGCGTCCTGGCCCTTGTACTCGCGCAACGCTCGCTGCCCGCTGAGCGGCGACCGGCGAAGGCGGACCAGGCCGGCTTTGACCACGTGGGAACGCTGCTGCTGGCGCTGACGCTGGCGGCGTATGCGCTCGCCATGACGATCGGGCGCGGCAGGTTCGGCGTCGTCAACCTGGCCCTGCTCGCGGCGGCGGCACTCGGTGCCGGACTCTTCGTCTGGGCTGAAGCGAGAGCCGCGTCACCGGTGATCCGATTGACGAGGTTTCGCGATCCGGCGCTGAGCGCGAGTCTCGCCATGAGTGCGCTCGTCTCGACGGTGATGATGGCGACGCTGGTGGTCGGGCCGTTCTATCTCGCCCGTGCCATGGGCCTCGACACGGTTCTGGTTGGCATCGTCATGTCCGTCGGGCCGGTGACGGCGGCGCTCACGGGTGTCCCCGGCGGCCGCATCGTGGACCGCGTCGGTGCGCCACGCGTGACCATCAGCGGCCTCGTCGGGATGGTGGTCGGGTGCTCGGCTCTCAGCATGGCGCCGGCGACGCCTGGCATCACCGGCTATGTGCTCCCCGCCGTCATCACCACCGCCGGCTATGCGCTGTTCCAGGCGGCCAACAACACCGCCGTCATGGCGGATGTCTCCCCGGACCAGCGTGGCGTCATCTCCGGACTGCTCACCCTGTCGAGGAATCTCGGCCTCATCACCGGCGCCTCGCTGATGGGCGCCGTCTTCGCACTCGCCTCGCGCGCCGCCGACGTCACGACGGCACGCCCTGAGGCCGTCGCCATCGGCATGCGGGTCACGTTCGCCGTCGCGGCGGCGCTGGTTGGTGTCGCGCTGGCCGTCGCATTTGGCAGCCTGGCGATTTCGCGGCCCGTCCATCGAGACCGCACCTCTCGCACATCGCACGCTTGAGCTGACGTCGAGCTGTCTGAAGAGGCGGTCCGGAGACGCGTCGCGGCAACGAGGGATGATACGCTCCGTGCTGTGCCGCTCGTGGCTTGCCCGTGTCGCGCGGCTTGCAGTTCCGATGGCCATGGCCGACCGGAGATGACGCACCCGCGGCGAGTCACCCGGGCGGAAATCAGGCTCGCTATCACTCGCGAATGATGGCGAGTCAGAGGCCATCGTCGCTCAGCGACAACAGCGAGGAGGGCCGCGCCTTTCTTCAGAGCCGGCTGGCGCTCTTCTGGAAGGTGAAGTTCTTCATTCTTCTGTTGGGCAGTGGCCTCGGCGCCCTCGGGGCGATGGTTGACCCCGGCGCAGACCTGTTCTTCAGTCTGGGTGAGGCCGCCCTGGCCGGCATTTTCTGGTGGCTGTGCCGCGGGCCGGAGCGGTCGATCCGGTTCTCTCGTCTCGTGGACGGGGGCGGGATGGTGGCCAGTGCGATCATGGGCGCCTTCCTTGGGCGCTACCTCGTGGCCGCGTTCATCCGCGACTATTCGGTCGTCAGCGCAGAAGGCGCCATCATGGCCGACGGTTACGTGGCGATGATGGAACTGGGGGGAACCGCGATGATCGTCGCGATTCGCGCCGCCCTGATCCCGTCTTCTCCTCGCCGCACCACCGTCGTCACGGCCATGGTCGGCGCCCCGCTGATTCTGGTGTCGACCCTCATGGTCCGCTCCCCCGCTGGTCGGCTCGCGTGGCGCGCGCTCGACTGGGGCGCCTATTCCTGGCTGGCTGCCAACGCCGCCATGCTGTGGGGGTTCGCCGTCATCGCGTGTGCCGTCATCTCGTGGGTCATCTACGGCCTCCGGGCCGAAATTCGTGCGGCGCGCCGATTCGGCCAGTACGTGCTCGAAGCCAAGCTCGGCGAAGGGGGCATGGGGGAGGTCTACCGGGCCCGCCACGGCATGATGCGGCGCCCCTCGGCGATCAAACTGCTGCGGGCGGATCGGGCCGGCGAGGTCAACCTCCAGCGCTTCGAGCGCGAAGTCCAGCTGACCGCGCGTCTCACCCACCCCAACACCATCACGATCTTCGACTACGGGCGAACCGACGACGGCGTCTTTTACTACGCGATGGAGCTCCTCGACGGCGCCACCCTGCAGCGGATCGTCGCGGTCGCTGGCGCGCAGCCGGCAGGCAGGGTGGTGCGGGTCTTGTCGATGGTCTGCGGCGCACTGACGGAAGCCCATGCCATCGGCTTGATCCATCGCGACATCAAGCCGGCCAACATCATGCTGTGCACGCAAGGCGGGGAGCGCGACGTCGTCAAGCTGCTCGACTTCGGCCTGGTCAAGGAATTTGAGGTCGATCGAAAGATCAACTTGACCGGTGCGAGTACGGTCGTTGGCACACCCATGTATATGGCGCCAGAGTCCATCCTGCAGCCGGACGCGGTCGATGTCCGGACTGACATTTACGCCCTGGGGGCGGTTGCCTACCACCTGCTCGCCGGGCAGGATGTCTTCGACGGGAAGTCGACGGTCGAGGTGTGCGGCCAGCATCTCCACCAGGAGCCGGCGCCGCTGTCGGCGCGTGGGATCGCCGTTCCGGCAGAGCTCGAAGCGATCGTGCTCGCGTGTCTCAGCAAGGATCCGAACCGCCGGCCCCAGAGTGCCGCGGAACTCCGGCGCCGGGTCGAAGCGTGTCCGGTGGAGCCCTGGGACGGCGCCAGCGCGCGGGAATGGTGGTCCGAGTACCAACCGCATCTCGATAGGAGCGCGGTGGACTACACCGGCGAAGCGAGGACCATCGCGGTCGATGGAGCACACCGGTTATCGAAATAGCGTGAGCGGTGGTCAGCCGGTGGCGACGGTTTCTCGATGTGAGGTTGCAGCGCGATCAACGAGGACGCGCGTTCAACCTCCGAGCGAATGGCGCCGCGCGCCTTCGAGCGCAAAGTGCTCACGGGCGAAGGCCGTGTCGAAAGCTCGGCACCTTGCATCTCCGACCACGGGACCCTCAATCCCTGCATCGGTCGGTCGACCGGTTTCTTCGGTCGCTGGCCGAAGATCAGACACACCGCGCGATCGGCGTGATTCTGTCCGGCACGGCGAGCGATGGCACGTTGGGATTGCGCGCCATCAAGGCCGAAGGCGGCATCACGTTCGCCCAGGACGACACGGCCCAGCAGACGGGCATGCCGCACAGCGCGATCGCCGAGGGCGCGGTCGATTTCGTGCTCCCCCCACACGAGATCGCCCAGGAGCTCGTCCGGATTGCTCGACACGTCCGCCTCCCGGCCTTGAACCCGGGGGGTACGGACATGACGGATGACATCCGGCACGTGCTGCACGTCGTCCGGGACGCCACCGGCGTCGATTTCACCCAGTACAAGGCGAACACGCTGCAGCGGCGCATTACGCGGCGCATGATGGTGCGGAAGACGCCAAGCCTGACGGAATACGCGGACCTGCTGCTCAAGGCACCAGGAGAGGTGACCGCGCTCCATCAGGACCTGCTGATTGGGGTGACGACCTTCTTCCGCAATCCCGAGGCCTTCGACCACCTCAAGAGCAAGATTATTCCCGCCCTCGTACCGCGGGACCGGAGCAGCCGCGACCCGATCCGCATCTGGGTGCTCGGGTGTTCAACCGGACAGGAAGCGTACTCCCTCGCCATCGCCCTGAGAGAGCACCTGGACACGCTCGATGTGCCTGTGCCCGCGCAGGTGTTCGCCAGCGATCTGAACGCCGCGGCCATCCAGACGGCGCGGGCCGGGCTCTATGGCAAGGACATCGCCTGCGAGCGGGCGTCCTCAGTCCGCCCGCACGGTCAATGCGAGGACCGAGCCGTCCGGCTGCCGCAGGCCGGTGATGGCGACCTTGTCCTTGTTTGACAGCGCCCCGCACGGGAGCAGGAAGGAGGTCTGTCCATTGGTCCTGATGGTGCGGTCATCGACCGTGAAAGTGAGAGTTGGGCACTGACCGGTCTTACCGGATACCTTTCCGGTCAGTGACAGGGGTTGTCCCGGTTGTGTGACGCTGACGGTGCGTGCGGCGATGGTCAGCGTTCCGGTGCGGGGCGAGGTCGTGGTGTTCGCGGCGACGACGTAAGTGGTCGTCCCGCTGCCCGTTCCGCTCGCGCCCGCGCTGATGATCAGCCACCCGGCGGCACTTGACCCCGTCCATGTGCAGGTGGGGGCCGACGCCGTGACGGTGATCGTGCCCGACATACCGGCCGCCGGAATCGTCGCACTCGTCGGCGACACAGAGAACGCGCACGGACCCGGCGACGGTGTCGCCGCGTCTTGACTGACGGTGAGTCCCTGGCCTGCCACGACGATCGTGCCCGAACGCGGTAGAGCGTCGGGGTTGGCGGCGACCCTGTATTGCACGGCTCCGGCCCCGATGCCAGGCGAACCTGCGGTGATCGCGATCCAAGACGTGTTGCTGACGGCGCTCCACTGGCAACCCGCCGCACCGCTCACGGCGACGGTTCCGTCCCCGCCTGCCGATCCCACTCCCCGGCTGGACGCCGACAGTGTCAGCACGCAGGTGGGAACCGGGGCCGGGAGGGCGTCCTGCGAGATGGTGACCACCTGATTGGCGATCGTCACGGTGCCGCTTCTCGACGTCGTTCCGTTTGCGTCGACGCTCAGTGTCCGCGTACCGTTTCCGCTCTGAGCCGACGCGCCCTCCAGAATGGTGATCCAGCTCACCTGGCTGGCGGCCGTCCAGGCACACCCGGCCTGCGCCGTCACCGATACCGTGAGCCGTCCCCCGCGTGGATCGACGGACGCGGTCGTCGTGCTCAAGGAAAATCTGCACGGCGCCCCGGCTTGCGTCAGCTCGACGCGCTGATCGTTGATGGCGATGACAGCACGGCGCGCGGTGATGGCAGCGTTGGCGGTCACCGAGTAGGAAAGTGAGGAATCGCCCTGGCCACTCGGCGGACTCACACCCATCCAGTCCGCGTCGGACGTGGCCGTCCACTGACATTCCCGATTCATGCCCAGGGTCAGCTGCCCGTCGGCCGCATCGGCATCGATGCTCACCGATCGCGTCGGAAGCGTCACGCCACACACTGACGACGGCGGCACGATGGCGACGACGCTGGTCGTGGCGTCGCCACCGCAACCGGCGATCAGGCCGGCGAGCACGGCGACAGCCCATCGCCGCGGTCCCACGACAGCGTCGATCGACTTCTGAATGAGGAACGCGGCGCCGGTAGCGATTGGACGAGGCACAGGTATGGTCCCGCGCGGGGAACAACCGTGAGCCGAGCAACAGTGGTGCCGCAAGGGAATGACGTTGGACCGGGCCGCGGCGTCAAGTCGATGGCGATTGGTCCTCGATTCGGAGACTTTCGTCGCCGGAACGGGGGATTCCGGCAAGACGGCGAGCGAGATTATTCCTTTGACGGGCGTCGCCGGACCTCCTAAGCTCCGGCTGCGGAGGACCGATGCGCAACTCGATCTGCGTCCCGCTGTTCGTCTCGCTGGTCGTGGCTGCAGCTGCCGCCCAGAATCCCACCCCGACGACGATCCCGAACGGGCTGCCCGAATGGGCCTACAACATCCCCGACAAGGTGCAGCCGCCCGAGCCGAAGGTTCCAGCGCTGGTTCGTGTCCCGGGCAGTGCGAAGGAGTACGAGGCGTCGGCGATTGCCGGCAACGCGAATCCCCCCGACTGGTTCCCCGACGAACATCCTGAACCGCCCAAGAGCGTGAAGGGTCCGATGCCGAACGCCTGCGGCTCGTGCCACCTGATGTCGGGACAGGGGCATCCGGAATCAGCCGACATCGCGGGGATGCCGGTCGAATACATCCTTCGGCAGATGAATTACTTCAAGAGCGGCGCGCGCCAGGAAGAGGCGCGCATGGGGCCGATTGCTCGCACGGTGTCAGACGAGGACGTTCGGCAGGCGGCGGAGTACTTCGCCGCGATCAAACCGAATGTGTTCGTGAAGGTGATCGAGACCGCGACGCCGCCGAAGACCTACGTCAGCGCCGACGCGCGGCATCGCCGGATCGTGCCGGACGGCGCCACGGAGCCGATCGGCCGTCGCATCATCCAGATCCCGGACGATCCCATGCAGACGACGATTCGGAACCCGCATTCCGGCTTCGCCGCCTACGTGCCGCCTGGGAGCATTGCGCGCGGCAAGGCGCTGGCGCGGTCGGGCGATTCGGGAAAGACGATCCAGTGCGCGATCTGTCACGGCGAGGCGTTGACAGGGCTCGGCGAGGTGCCGCGAATCGCCGGCCTGCAGCCGGTCTACATTGCGCGGCAGCTCCTTCAGATGCAGAACGGCACCAGCGCGGGGATCAACGCGGCGCTGATGAAGAAGGTGGTCGCGAAGCTGTCAGAGGACGATGTCATCGCGCTCGCCGCATATCTCGGATCGCTGCCGCCTCGACAGTGAACGCGCGGTCAGCGCTGACTTCCTCCGCCGGGTCCCAACAGACGAACGGAATCCTTCTCGTTCTCGAGACAGAACTCTTCGATCATCTGGGTATCGATCATGATCTTCATGTTCAGGTCGATCGTGAACGGCTTCGTATACGCCTTGGGATCGTCGATCGTGATCGCCAGGTTGAGCGTCCCGAAGTTCGGCCGGGTGATCCGTTCGGTCATTGTTGCCGCACTGGTGATCGGATGGCCGGGGGTATCCAGCCACTCGCTCTCGCGAAAGCCCTTCGTGGTGATCACGAACGTGTCTCCCTCCCACTTCCCGATCGAATACCCGCTATAAATGGGGTGCATATCCTCAGGGAATGGCCGACCGTCCGTGTAGATCTGCCGGAACTGGGCGTTCCATTCGTTCAGCATCAACAGTAGGCCCGGGACATGAAACATCTTGGTGTAGTGCGGGAGCCAATAGGTCCGCGGATAGTTATCCGGCTGGCAGCGGGCGTGCGGATCGTCTTTGGCAAGATCGGCCGTTCGTTGCTTGACCAGCTCCGCCGCCCACGGCTGCAGCGGCATGCCGCCGGGCACTGACGCGGGACCGATCGGCACCATTGCCTTCTCGCCGGGCTTGCACGGTTGAGTCAACCGCACCCGTGAGGCCAGATCCGGCGTGCAATCCCGCGCGCGGTCAGGCTGCCAGAAGCCAATAAAGTCGGGCTTGCCGTCTGGCTGCCGCGGCGCCGGTGCGTTCAGCTCCGGCTTGCCGTCGGCAAGCCGGGGCACGTTCTGGGTCGGGTAGGTCACCCACTGGGCCAACGTGACGCGCGCTGAAGACGTCAGTACGAACACGGTGAATAGGACAACGCCCCTCGCCCATCGACCGATGCGAAACCGTTCAACACTGTTCGCCACCATGCCAACCTGCCCTCCAAAGATGTGCTCCACTGACCGTCGCCACGAGCGGCCGCGCCTCGGCACGGTTTTGTGCAAGCGGAGAGATCCGCCTATGGATTCGTCCCCTGGCTCGAGCCCGCGAACAGTTTCTGCCCGGTGCTCGTCAAGACCATTGACCGGGCGTTGGCGTGCAAGCTGCCGTCCCTGGCGCGGCTTCCCTCGACGGTGATCGCGTCACCGAGCTTCAGCGAGTTGCGCGTCCAGCCCAAACGCAGGAGCGCGTTGGGGTTGCCCATCTCGAAGCCCCAGTTCTCGGTCTTGCCCGACGCCTCGTTCTTCGCGTCGATGTAGAAGTAACAGTGGGGATTCGTCCACTCGATCTTCGTAACGGTTCCAGTGAGCTTGATCGGCTTGTCCGCGTCGTACTCGGCCGCGAACGAGTGATGGGCCACCACCGGCACGGCAGCAAGCAGACCAGCGATACCGATAACGGCCACAGTCAACCTGGTTCTCATCTGACCAACCTCCATGGAAGAAGTGTCGACGGGTTACAGCGAGGCATGCGCAGCTCGGGCCGCCGGCGAGCGACACGCACAACCGTGTGGGATGGCCACGCTTCATTGCGGCCCGGCGCGCCCTCGTCTGGCGCGCCCTCGTCCGCTACTCAGATCGTATCGGTAACGGTATGCGACCGCTGTGGCGGCGTCAAGATGTCCCGACGTCAACTTCGTTTCCGGGATCGTCGGCGAGGACATGCTGACGGCCGACCTGCTCGGGACCGTCCCCGCGAAGGCCTGTCGCGCCAGCACTGACCAGGGCGGCCTAGACGCCGACGATTTCGGCGTAAACGAGACGCCCAGGCGCGCTCCGTCAAGGCGAACAGTACCGCGGCCTGGTAGCAAGGGCCCGCGGGCCGCGAATGTTCCCACCCTGGACGACTCGATGCCGGCTCATGAGGGCGGCGACTTGCGCATGAGAGCGACGGACGATTTCACGAGCGCCGTCAACGTCGGCATGTGCACGTCCGACAGGCGCTTGATGTAGAGGCATCCCTTTCCGCACGAGTGCGTCCCGAGCTTGTCGAGCAGTTCGCGTTGCTGCTCGAGGTGCCCGAGATAGAGCGTGATGTTCTGCTTGCGCGGCGAGAACGCCGTCAGCATGAACTCCGCCTCTTTGCCGTTCGCATACTGATAGCGGCGGTTGCCGAATCCGACGATGCTCGCACCCCACAGGCGGGCTGGTGCCTTTGTCGCCTTCTCCATGATGCCGGCGATGGTCCGGCAGTCGTCGCGGACCTGGTCGTTCGCGATCGCGTCCAGAAAGTCGTCGACCGACGCCGTCGTCAGCTTCGTCTTGGGTTCAGGCATGGCTCACTTTGCATTCATGACCGTGATTTGCTGATTTTTTGACCGAGCCTTGCCGGTCGAGCGGACAACAATATAATCCCGTTGGCGAGGTGGCAATCGACACTGCCCGACCGGCCAGGTGGCCCCGAGCCCAATATGAAGAATCGGCACACGCATCCGGTCGCGACCGCCAGCCTGCTTCTCGCTCTTGGGATTTCCGCCGCCCTCGGGGCGGCGGCCGCCGACTCATCGACGGCGTGGTGGGCGCCAGGGCAAGGGACGCCGCTGGCGGACTTCTCGACCTACGACAGCGACCGCGGCCAGCTTGGCGTGCTGAACGCGTCCGGTCAGCTGGACACCAAGGGGCACCCGTTCTTCGAGGCGATCGGCACGAACGGCCGCGCCTGCGTTACCTGCCACCAGCCGGCGGACGGGATGTCGCTTTCGGTGCGCAGCATTCGCGAGCGGTGGGCGGCCACCGCCGGCAAGGATGCCCTGTTTGCCGCTGTGGACGGCATGAATTGCCCCAATCTGCCGCCGGACGATCCGCGCTCCCACTCGCTCCTGATCGAGCGCGGCCTGTTCAGGATTGCGCTGCCCTGGCCGCCCCAGCGTCCGGATGGAACGCGCATCGATCCGGAGTTCACGATCGAAGTCGTGCGGGATCCGAGCGGCTGCAACACCGACCCCCGCTACGGGCTGCAGAGCGCGAGCCCGTCGATTTCGGTCTTCCGCCGCCCCCGCGCCGTGGCGAACACGAAATACACGACGCACCAGAACTTTGGCATCGGCCCCTTCATCGGCAAGAACGGGATGCCGACGGCCACGGATCCGCTGACGGGCAAGCCGACCAGCATGAACCTGATGTCTGACGCGCGCGCGGCGACGCTGGCCGTGCAGGCGGAAGACGCGGCAGAGAAGCATCTGCAGATCACCGGAACACTCAGCGCCGCACAGATCGCGCGCATCACCGGGTTCGAAGCCCAGGTCTACGTCGCCCAAGTCGCGAGCCCCGGGGCCGGCAGCCTCGTCGAGCCCGACGGCCCCCCGGCGTTCGGGCCGCGCAATCTCGCCGCCGCTGACGCCGGCGTGCTCGGCAACAACACCACGCGCTACGTCTTTCCGATGGGCGGCAAGTGGGTCCAGCTGCCCCGCGCCGGCGATGAGGCCGAGAATGCGCGCCACGCGGCGCGCGAGTCGATCGCGCGCGGACACGACGTGTTCATGTTCCGCACGTTCTGGATCAGGGACTCGATGCACCTGAACTCGGTCGGCCTCGGCAATCCGGCCAAGCGGACCTGCGCCACCTGCCACGGCATGCACATGACCGGCATGGACACGGCCAACGGCTGGATGGACATCGGCACCACGAACCTGCCGTGGGCGTCGGAAGTGCCGCTGAATCCCTGGACCGACGCGAGACCGCAGATGCCGCTGTTCCGGATCACCTGCAAGCCGACGGTGAAGGAGCATCCCTTCCTGGGCCGGGTGATCTACACGCAGGACCCCGGGCGGGCGCTCATTTCGGGTCAGTGCAACGACGTCGGCACGATCGTCATGCAGCAGTTCCGCGGGCTGGCGGCGCGGGCGCCCTATTTCTCGAACGGCTCGGCCACGACCCTGCGCGAACT
Organism: Acidobacteriota bacterium; assembly: GCA_039931615.1. Classification (GTDB taxonomy): domain Bacteria; phylum Acidobacteriota; class Vicinamibacteria; order Vicinamibacterales; family CAVVIG01; genus JAHFUI01. The sequence goes on along the minus strand of JBDTRR010000001.1, from coordinate 229,347 downwards.
GGTGGCCTTCTACGACCGCCGCTACAACATCGGCTACTCGGAACTGGAAAAGCAGGATCTCGTCAACTTTCTGGGAGCACTCTGATGCACGCGCACCGGATGAGTCGAGGCGGCGCCTGGCTGCTGGCTGGTGGGCTCGTCGCCGGCGCGGTCGGCATCCGCGCCGAGGAGCCCCGCCGGAACTTCGTGAGCTGCCCGATTGTTCGGGATACGGCCTCGGTGCCCTGCTGGCTCGCCGAGTACGAGGGCGAGCTGTATTTCCTCACGCTGCAGACCGACGTGAGCGCACCGGTCACCCCGCCGTGGCTCGGTCACCGCGTGCTGGTGGAAGGGACCGTCTCGGCTGAGCCCCGCATCTGCGGCGGCATCGTGCTCAAGCCGGTGCATCTCTCGGTGCTCCCCGAGCGCGACGCGTCGTGCAACACCATGCTGCCTGCTGAAGAGCGCTACAACCTGACGTTCGAACCACCGCGGCCCCCCGGGCCGAGCAAGGGACGCCTGGCCTTCGACAACGCCCGGCCGGTCCCGCCGCCGCCGTCCGCGGCCGCCTCGAGCAGAGAGTTCACCGTGCCCTACGACTTCGACGGCACGGTGGGCTTCAGCCATGCGCGCCTGCTGTCCGACATCCTTGATTTCGCGCGCGCGGCGAACGCCCGGGAGATCGAGATCGTCGGCCACCGGGGCGCCGTGCGTCTCTCGAACGGACAGACGATGGCCGAGGATCCCACGATCGGGAAACGGCGCGCGGAACAGGTTGCCGTGCTGCTGCAGGGAGCGAAGCTGAACGCGCCGTCGTACAAGGTGACCTGGCACGACGAGCCCGCGACAGCCACCGGGATCGACGACTACCTCACGCGCCGCGTGGTCGTCACCGTACGTGCGGAGAGCAGGGGCGTCGGCGCGCGGTAGCGGCGAGGGTCATCTTTACTCGGCCGGTTCAGTTCCCGGAAGATGGCAGAGCTTCAGAGCCCGGCCATGACAGGTTGACGGAGGTCTTATGCGTCAGATTAGTACGTTGATGCTGCTCGGTGCGGCAATCGGGATTATCGCACCGCTCGGCGCCGCGGGACGCGTCGAACCCATTCAGGCGCAGAATCAGGCGCGCCCGCCCGAAGGCTTCCGCATCATCGGCAACATCTATTGGGTCGGCGGCGAGTATGGCTCTTATCTGATCACGACTCCGCAGGGCCACATCCTCCACGACACGGGCACCAGCGAGATGCACGACGTGATCGTGTCGAACGTCAAGAAGCTGGGGTTCGACGTCAAGGACATCAAAATGATCATCTCGAGCCATGCGCATTTTGATCACGTCCAGGGACACGCGGCGATGAAGAAATTGACCGGAGCGCAGGTCATCGCCCTCGGCGGCGATGCGGCAGCGCTTGAAGCCGGTCAGGACAACTCCGCTGGGGGCTTCCGCGGCATGGTGGCGGTCCACGTCGATCGCGTCATCAAGGACGGAGAGACGATTTCTCTGGGCGGCGTGACCTTGCGCGCCCTCTGGGTGCCGGGGCATACGCAGGGGGCCACCGTGTGGATGACCACCGTCTCGGAAGGCGGCAAGAACTATTCGGTCGCATTCCGCGGCGGTGAAACTCCCAACGCGGGACTTCAACTCATCGGCAATCCCAGGCACCCCAAGGTGATCGAGGATACCAGGATGACCTTGCAAAGGATGAAGGCGCTCCAGCCTCCGGACCTCTTCCTTCACAATCACCGGCAGAACCTCGGCCGTCCGTTGAACCCCGCGCTCCCCGTCAATCCGCTCTGCGTCACATGCCTGGACGCCGAGGCGTTCAAGGCGATGGTGGCGAACGCGGAAAAGTCATTCGCAGAGAGCGTCCGCCAAGCGGAGGCGCAACAGAAGAAATAGGTGCTTGCGGGCCTGGGATCAGGCGTGTTAGCGTGCGCCCGGAATTCATGCGCCGGTCTCCGGCGTCAGGGTGCGGCTCAATTCCTGGAGGCATCGTGGCGAACATCGAGATTCAGATTCCGACGGAACTCAGTCTCACCAAGAAGCAGAAGGACGCTCTTCAGAAGGCCTTTCAGAAGCAGCTCGTCGAGACCCTCGGTGCGAACAGCGCGGCGATCGCCAAGTCGAAGCTCATGGTCGTCGACGTCCGGGCCAAGTCCAAAAACGAAGTTGTCTGATCGATTGCGTCTTCACGACGCGCACGCTGTCCCGCCGTGCGGCCCCGGCCCCCTGCCCTCCGTGTGCCTCGTCACCGCGCTGACCGTCGCCGACTTCATCGATCCGGATCTGATCGTCGACGCGCACGTGAACACCGGTGCACAACTGGGCGTCCTGACACTCGCGGCCCTGCTGCGCGATCGTGGCCATGCTCCCGTCGTCGTCAACCTGGACGACCTGTTCTTCGAATTCATCGGACGGAGCGATCGTCGGCGCGCCACGCCGGCCGATGGCGGTCCACAGCATCTCGGCGAGAAAACGACCCGGTCGAAATCCTTCTTTGCGTTCGTGGCGGCGCAGCTCCGGCCCGGAGATTTCGACGTGTTCGGCTTGAGCTCGATTTGCAGCTCCTACCCGCTCACGCTCCGCCTCGCCAATGCGATCAAGCGATCGAACCCACTGTGCACGATCGTCGGCGGTGGGCCGCAGGCCTCCGTGGCGGACGTGGCGACGCTGCGCGCCTTCCCGTCCGTGGACATCATCGTCCGGGGCGAAGCCGACGACACGTTCCCCACACTCCTGCATCACCTGGCCCATCCCGACGCGGCATGGCAGCGGCTCGGCGGCATTACGTTCAGGCGCGGCGACGAGATCGTTCGCAACCCGAACGCCCCGGTTGTTGAAAACCTGGATCGGCTGCCGCTGCCGGCGTTCGATCTCGATTCGCGGCTGCGACAGCGCGGCGGCGTCCACCTCGAGATTGGCAGAGGCTGCCCGTTCGCCTGCACGTTCTGTTCGACCAACGATTTCTTCCGGAGGAACTTCCGTCTCAAGTCGCCGGCCAGGATGGTTGCCGATATGAGTGCCATCCACAAGGAGTACGGCCTTCGTTACTTCAGCCTCGTCCACGACATGTACACCATCGATCGCAAGGAAGTGATGGCCTTTTGCGAGGCAATGCTGGCCAGTGGGGAAGGCCTGACCTGGGGCTGCAGTGCCCGGACCGACTGCATCGACGACGAACTGCTGGCGCTCATGGCCAGGGCTGGGTGTACCGGCATTTTCTTCGGGATCGAGACCGGATCGCAGCGGTTGCAGCAGGTCATCAACAAGCAGCTCGATCTGGCAGAGGCCAAGGAGCGGATTGCCTGCGCCGATCGCCACGGCATCAACACCACGGTCGCATTGATCGTCGGCTTCCCTGAAGAAACGCGCGACGACCTTCGGGACACGATTCATTTCTTCGTCGATTCGCTGCGCTACGACCACGTCGAGCCGCAGTGTTCGCTGCTGGCTCCGCTGGCCGCGACACCGATCTACGAGCAGCACCGGGATCACTTGATTTTTGACGATCTCTTCTCGGACATGTCGCATCAGAGCTGGCAGCAGGATCCGGTTGAGGCCGCCCTGATCAAGGCGCATCCTGCCGTGTTCCCCAACTTCTACGCGATTCCGATGGCCCACCTCGATCGGCGCGAGGTGAAGGACGTGGTCGACTTCGTCACCTACCTGGCGACCTGGTTCCGCTGGCTCCCGGTGGTGCTCCTGCAGGACAGCGGCGATCTGCTGCTGGTCTTCGAACGGTGGCGCCGCTGGCGGGCGGAACGATCTCCTGTCGACACAGACGAGCAGATCGGTTGGACTCCCTACCATTCGCACCGAAGGTTCCACACCGACCTTCTCGAATTCGTGCACGCCTGCTACCTGCCGGAAATGGCCAGGGCGAACGCGGCGGTACGCGCAGTGGCGCGGGCCGAGCAGGCCACGATTCATCAGCCCCAGCCGGCCTCCGCCGAAGCAACGGATCGCCTGACGGATTCCACCGTTGCCTACTGCGCCGACGGGCTCTGTGTCGTCGACGTCGAAGTGGACTACAAGGAACTCATAGAGTGCCTGCGAAACAGGACCGACCTCGACGCCATCGGCTCGCGAAACACGACGATCGTGTTCAGCCGCAACGAGGCGACGCTCAACGTGTGGCAGCTGCCGGCGCTGTCGGCGGCATTGCTGCGCTTGTGCGATGGCCACCGGACCGTCGGCGAAGTCGTCCGCGAGTGCGCGGCGCTCGGAATGGACGTGGACGGCATTCCGCCTGAGAAGGTCTGTCTGTTCGGGCTGATGCAGTTGAAGGAGGATGGATTCATCCGCTTCTCCTCCTCGACGCTAATCTGGGATTCGGAGGCGGCAGGAGAGACGACGGCGGCGTACGCTGTGCTGCCGCAGGGATCCAACACACAGCAGCCCTGGCCCGTGAGCGTAGGTGAGAGCTGAACGGCCCCGGCCAATCTGATCTTCGGCCCAAATCGTCGAGGTGGGTCCATCGGCCCCCCAGGTCGGCCCCCCCTTTGGATGCCTGAACGGACTGCGCGTTACAGTCGTCGCGCGGTGTAACGCCGCCGCCAGCGTCATCCAACCGGCCTGAACAAGCTCTCGAAGGCCGAAGCCGTCGTCAGCTGGATCGTGCGGTTTCTGGTGGCCGCGATCCTGCTGCAACCCTGTTCTTCAAGTTTACGGGCGCCGAAGAATCGGTCCACATCTTCGGCACACTGGGTCAGCTTCTGGGCGTTGCCGGAGTCGAGCACTGGGGACGGATCGGCTCGGGCGTGGTCGAGCTGATCGCGTCCGTTTCTTGATGGTGTCCGCGACCGCGTCAATGGGCGCCCTGGTCGCGATCGGCGTCATGGCCGGAGCGCTCGTCAGCCATCTCGTTTGTCGACGCCTCGGTACGTGTTCGAGGGAATACGACCGCGGCGCGGCGCGATGCGCGTCTGCGGTTCGTCGATCCCCTGCTTGCGCACCTGGGGTCCGCTGGCCTGGGGCACGTCTCGGAAATCGCCGATGCCGAAGCGGTCCCTCCATCGATTCACGCCAGGGATCAACTGCCGCGCGATGCCCAGCAACCATTTCATATGGTCCCGATGCTCCGGTCGTTCATCGGCCGGAAGTGACAGGACGTTACGGTTGATCCGAAAGCGGCCGCGGGCCATAAGCCGGAACGACCCGCCCCGATTCCAGCGCGCCCAGGTCCGGCGCCGTGCCCGTAAAGCCATCTGTGACGCCGGGCAGAACCGTACCCGCATCGATTGCCCCGGATCCGGCAGCCAGCGTGAAGTCCTGGTCTTCCGGTCGATACAGCCGCGTGGGATCGCCCTTCGCCGGCGGACTGGCTTTGCGGAATATCGACCAGTCGATCATTCGGCTCTGCCGATCCTGGCCAGTGCGATCCGAGTAGATCTTCAAGTCGGCGAACGACTGAACCGGACGCGCTGCCCGGGCCTCGTACGTGACCGCAGCGTCAGCCGGCGCCGCCCAGGCGAACAGCGAAGAACCGGCGGCAGCGGACAAACTAAATCCGTTGTAATCAGAAGTCGACCACGGCGTGAACGTCTCGATCGAGAAGACCTCGGGCCACGCGCCTTGCGCCAGAACAAGATTGTTCCGGAAGTGGAGATTCGACGCCGGTCCCATCTGATGAACTTCCGAAAGGAACGTGTTGTTATAGACGAGTACGCCGGCCGAATTTGCCGTGATTTTGAGGGCGCCGCCTTCGGGAGCGTTGTAGACGATGTTTCGGATGAAGTAGATCGGCCCGCCCAGCGCGGGCTGCGTGGAGAGCGCGCGATGCGCCATATTGAAGCATCGATTCTCGATGATGCGGAAATTCTGCGCGCTCCCGTCGGCTTCGATGCAGTTGTCATCGACGTTGCGGATATCGTTTCCGATGATGTCCGTCGAAACCGGCATGATCGGGTTCTCCGGCCAGCCGTCGGGATCGCCGTACGTCGCGTGGTCGATTCCATCGTGAAAGTTCTCGACGCGGTTGTGGGCGATCACGTGGCCCGAGCCGTAAACCTTCACGCCGTACTCGGAGAGCAGCGGTTGAGGAAAACCCGGCAGGTCTTGCCAGGTGCGTCCGATCCATCCCATCAGCCGCGTCGGATCGTTGCGGCCGATGAAAACGTTATCGGCGATGTAGAAGTCACGCGCTCCGCCCCAATCGGTGAAGACGCCGCGTCCGACGTTCTCGATCCGGGAATTCTTCAGTGTGAATCCAACGGCGCCGAGGATGCGTTTGTGCCCGAGTAGAAAGGCGACATCCGTGTTGCGGACCGTAATCCCTTCGACGTAGTGGTAGTCGGCCGCGGTCAGATCGAACAACACTGCGTTGCCGCCGCCATCGAAGATGACGTCGCCGTCCCCCGCGCTCTTGATGACGATGGGTTTGTCCGCCGCGCCGTCGGCGGTGAGATAAAACGTGCCGTCGAACAGAGTCGAGTTCGGCCCCGCGTAGCGCCGCCGATCCTCTCGATACGTCCCGGCGTGAACCAGGATGACATCGCCCGGCTTCACACGCGGCTGAAACGAATTGACGAAATCGGCGCCGTTCGCGCCGGTGTTGTACGCCGCCATCAGGGAGTTGAAGCTCGGCTCCAGCTTCGGGCCGGTGTAATCGCGCGGATACACGTGATAAACCGCACCGCCCGTCGCGGGTTTCGGGACCGGTCTCGTGCGGGCCGCGACCGTTCGCTCGACGGGCGAAGTGCCCGCCGGCGCGTCCGGGTCCGTCAGCCGCAGCCGAACGTCATACGACGTGTTGGGTTCGAGGTCGAACACGCTGCCCGCGAACATGTTCGGCGCCACGTAATGAAAGGATGCGCCCTGCTGCACTGCTTCGGCCTGCAACCGAAGCAGCGGCAGACCGTCACGCCACGCCGTGTCGCCGGTCCGGCGCCACGCCACAGCGACGGACGCATTGCGGTTGTCGTCGCCCTGAATGCGCCACTCGACGCCGATCGCTTGCGTCGTCGGCAGCTCGAGATCGACGGCGCCCGGCTGCGCCACTGAGCCCTGAGACTGCGCGAACAGCACATTCGCAACGGACGCCGTGAGAAGACAGAACAATGCGGTTCCGAAAGATTGCATGAGTGGCTGACCCCGCGATAATCAATGTCGGTTGGCAAGATTACCGGGAAAGAATACCGCTTCTCAACCGCCGCCGCGTTACAGCGACGCGCCGGTCAGCCCGCAGCGGGGGCGCAGCAGTGACGATCTTCCGGCAAGAGTGCCGGAAAGTCCGGAACACGCGCTGCCGCCCGTGAACTTCGCGTGCCCCGGGTAGAGCGAGTCATACTGCGCGAGCAGTTTCTGGCTGAAGGGATCGGTCGCGTTACCAGGACCCGCCGACGCTTCTTCCCGGCCAAATGCGTTCCAGATGATCCGCGAGATCACCGTGGAACCCGGCCATCGACCGGTAGCGATGGTCGGGATTCGAATCGGTCGCTTTGAGCAGGATGTCCTTGAGGTCCGAATCAATCTCGGCATCGTCCGTGACGCGCCCGGCCACGTCGGCGCCCCAGGTCCATTTGTAGCCGGCCAGCATCGTATACAGCACCGCGCCCAGTGAAAACACATCCGAACGGGCATCGGGGGCCTGATGGAATATCTCCGGCGCGGAGTAGCCGGGGGTGTTGGGCGGGTTGTAAAAGACGTCGGCTGAATGCCGGGCCGACTCATAGGAAGATTCGAAATCGATAATCCGGATGATCGGCCGGTCCCGTGCCAGCCGGAGCAGGACATTCATCGGATTCAAGTCGACATGGTAGATCTGCAGGCCGTGCAATTCTTCCAGCGCGTGCGCGATTTCCAACGCCGTGCGCAGGTAGGCGACGGTGCGGCCGGGGATCCGTTCCGGACCGATCGCTGTCGCCAGCGGAAATTCAGCGAAGAAAGACGAGATGATATAGATCCTGCCGTCGCGCACCTTGCCGTGTTCCCGGATGAGCGGAAAATAGGGCGAGTCGGGCATCGAGCCATTGATGGTCAGCAGGGTCGCGATCTCATTCTTCAGATTGTCCTGGTAGGTGAGCCCGGGCCTGGAGGTGATCTTGATGAGCACGTCCTCCTGGGTCTGTTTATGGCGCCCGACGTAGAGGTGGTGGCGGGCGGTTTCAAACGAGACGTGACCGCGGCGGTCGTGGGCCAGCAGTTGAATGCCCTTGAATTGATCGAAGGGCGGCGAATTGGGATCAAAATCAATCGTGGGGTCGATTCGCGGCATAAATGGCCGGGGGCTTGCCCTTTTGGGAGTGCCGGAGGGCTGGATCGTTCACACCCCGGCGGCGGAGCTCTCAAAGACTCGTCGCACAGTGCTCCGTTGATGCCAACAGCGTACCCGAGAACCGCAGAACTCGCGGTCCTCGCTGTCGGACTGACGTCATTCCATGGAGCGGCCTCGATTCGGTGACATCAAATCGCAATGTGGAATCAGCGGTTTGCAGTTGCGGCGGCTCGGGGCGATCGAACCGGCGAACTTCTAGCAGGTCAACCCTCGAGGTCGTTATCGACATCCGCACCATCGATACGTCCGTGGCCAGGGCGAGGCAGCGCCGCGACGAACCACAGTCTGGGCGATACCAACCCGGCGGGCGTATCAGAGCGGCAAGGCTGCGTGGCAGAACCGTCGCCGTGACCAGGACGGCCTGAAGCGCCAGAACCGCGATCAGCCCGATACCCGCGATGGCAGCGGGTTACGTTACCGTTCCTGCCGCTTCAACGGACGCGTACCCAGTCCGTGCAAAGGAAGGCTCCCGAGACGAGCGGCCACGAGAGGCGTTCCGGAGCCGCCAGTCTCGGATGATCGAGATATTTTCTTCTTATTGCGGCCAGTCGTCTTGAAGTCCTGGTTCTCTATACATGAGTCCGGAGCAGGCGCGCGGCCAGAAGGCGGATCGCCGAACCGATATCTGGGCGTTTGGATGCGTGCTCTTCGAGATGCTCACTGGGTGCCAGCCGTTTGCGGCGACACGCACCTGAAGTTGGTGGCGTCGTCGATGCTGCCCGTCCCTGAGTACCGGGCCACCTGCGGATATGGACAAAGTGGACGCGTGCGGTCGACGCGCCCGTTGGTGCTGTGTGACGCCTCGAAGCGCGCGGGCGCCTTGCCGCGCTCCACCCAGTCCTCGATCGCCTTGACCTTGTTGAACGTGTCGGGGCCTTCTCCGCCGCCGCAGTGACCCATGCCGGGCGCCATGAAGAGCCGCACGTGCCCCGCCGCCTTGGCCGCGCCGCCCATCTGTGCCACGACCTGGTCGTAGTACTTGATGGTGTTCACCGGCGGCACGAGCGGGTCGCTCCAGCCGTGGTACATGATCAACTTGCCGCCGTGTGAGAAGAACGCCTGCATGTCCGGGTTCGTGGCGTTCATGATCAGGTTCTCCGGCTGATCGCCGGTCACGACGTCCTGGTCGAAGTCGAACGTCTTCCAATCCCAGTTCGGATCCTTGAACACGACGTAGCGATACTGGTCGTAGGTCATGGCCTGCACGTCGGGGCCGGCCGCCTGCGCACCCCACCCGAGTTCGCTGCCCGGCACGAACGACGAGAAGAGCTCCTTCTTGGTCCGCGGGTTCACGGCATTCGCGTAGATCTGCTTGGCCGCCGCGACCTGTGGCGCCGTGAGGCACGCCGGGCCGTCCCCTTCCTTGCAGAGCAGCACCGCCGGGTCGAACCGGCATCGCCGCGGATCGTCGATCAGGCCGTCCTTCACCCCGTCGCCCGCGTCGCACGCGGCGAGCACCGCCTGGTGGATGACGGCATACCTGGCCGGCGGAATGTACCTGGCAGGATCTCTCAGTACCGCGTCCGCGATCCAGAGCGAGATGGCGGTGCGATTGGCCGGCGCACCGGCGATGATCCCGTCGTAGTCATCGGGAAACATCTGAGCGAGCTTGAGCCCCTGCCGTCCGCCCGTCGAACAGCCGTTCCAATAGGACAGCTTCGGCGCCGAGCCGTAGAAGGCGTTGACCACCTCCTTGGCCTTGGCGGTCATCTCGTGCTCGGAACGCCACGCGAAGTCGACGAGCTTTTCAGGATGCCCGAGCGCGAACGTGCCGCGGCCTCCGGCGTGCCCGGTGTCGGTCGACGCCGTGGCATAGCCGCTCTGCAGCGCCTCGGCCATCTCCGCGTAGCTGATGATGCCTGCCCAGCCTCCGTTGCCGACCGCCTGGAACTTCCCGTTCCATCCGCTGGCCGGGAGCCAGATCTCGATCTTGATGTCGGAGTCGCTCGTCGGCGTCAGCGTCGCCGCGACGCGGCAGAACTGACCCAGCGCCTGATACGGGTTCCGGCCACGCGGTTGGCCGTCGGGCGGCTGGAACGTGCCAGGCGCGACCACCTCCACCTTGGTGACGGCCGTGTCCTTGAGCGCGAGCTTCGCGAGGTTCTCGCAGGTGGCGGCAAACGCGCTGCTCGCGGGGAGGCAGGCCACGACGGCCACTACGCACGCCATCGACGTCAACTTCATGCGGTGATTGCCCTCAGAGTGAAGCCGACCAGGTCAGCGACTGCGTTCCTCGAAGCGCTGGCCACTCATGATGTTCTGCAGCGCGTAGTTTCCCTCGTGGCACGCGTACTCGAACATGCCATAGCGGTCGTCACGGCCGAGGTCGAAGCGGATCGTGAAGGGCGCGGTCCACGTCACCGGGTCGCTGACGGTCAGCGAGTAATCGAGGGTCGTGGCACTGGTGCGCGTCAAGCGTTCCGTGATCTGCAGCGCGTCGCTGGCGCCGGCGCCGCTCATGCCCACACCCGCCCGGTCGAGGAAGTTCGTCGTCTCGATCACCAGTGTATCGCCGTCCCACTGGCCGCGCGAGTCGCCCAGGTAGGTGCGAATGGCCGGACCCGGATGGGGCCGCCCGTCGAGCGGCACGATGCGCGATTCGTGGATCATCTCGTTGACGAAGGTCACGAACCCGGGCGACTGCACGATCTGGTTCCCGTTGTTGTAGCCGCCGGGCAGGACCGAGCCGGTGAGGCCGCGCGTGATGCAGCGCTCGGTCAGGGTGAAGTCCGTGTACGAGGCGGAGTCGCCGTTCTCGCGCGCGCGCCGCTGGGCGATGCGCTGCTGTGCGGCCGGCGTCATGGCCGGCAGGCGGCCGTTCGGCGGATCGACGATCAACGACGCCTGGCGTTGCGGCGCGGACCGTTCGAACCAGTGCTGCGGCGGCGACTGCCCCCCACCGACCACTCCGAAGGGAACGCTCGGGTGATCGAAGTCGAAGCCGGCGACGTCTTGATCCTTCTGGCGTTCGGCCTGCGCCACGCGGTCGGCGAATTCCGCATCGTTGAGCGTGTCGCGCGTGCCGAGTGACTCGGCACGCTGCAGCGGAATGCCGGAGGCAAGGCTGCCGGGCCACTTACCTTCGAGGTCGGGATCACCCCACGGCGTGCGCGGCACCTGGTAGGTCCGGCGGCCGGCACGTCCCGCTGATGAGACGGCTGGTCCCTGCGCGTGAGCGACGAGGACGAGGCTGACGATCGCGAACGCGGCACACACCGCGACGTAGCACTGGCGCATGGCGGCCCCTCCGTGGGACCAGAGAACGGTATCAGAACTATGAATCGACCAGGCGCCCAATGACACGGCCGCCGACGAACCCTTCCATGCGCTTGCCTAGCTTTGCCAGCGGAATGTCGGGTGGGTAGCCGAAGGGAATTGCGGATCGTGAGCATGCTCTCAGATCCCCGACTTGCGGCGGATCATATCCGTTCTTCGGCCCCCTGGTCGGCGTCTTGGCCCGGTGACAATTGATGACAATTTCCGTTGGGGCAGTGGCCGAGCGCATCTCTCCGACCCGACTGGCTGTGTCGTTTAGCACAGTCCTGGATGTTCTGACGGGCAATAATGGCAACTGCTGCGGTTGCCTGGCCGCTCCGTGTATCGGCGCGCCGGTTGTGATGGTCGTCCGAGCCGTCTCCACGATAGGTGAAGCGCATGATTCTAGCCCTCTCGCGCTTCAGAGTCGCCAACGGCATGGAAGCCGAGGTGAGGGACGCGTTCGTCCATCGCCCGCACATCGTCGACGGCGTGCCCGGCTTTCTCGGGATGGAGACGTTTACCGGCCGCGAGGACCCCACGGTCTTCTACCTGGTGACCCGCTGGAGCGATTCGTCCTCGTTTCAGCGATGGCACCACAGCCCGGCGCACCATCAGTCTCATCGCTTCATGCCGAAGGGGCTGAAGCTCGATCCCGCGTACACGCAACTGCTCGAACTCGATCGCATCGACGCGCCGGCCGCCCCAAAAGGGATGGAGTGCCTGACCGCAGACTCGGCGCCGCTGCTGGCCAAGTTCCTCCGCGACAGCGGGACCGTTCACCTGATCGCCGCCGCGCCCGATGGCACGATCCTCACGAGCAACGCCGCGTTCGCCACCGGCGTGGGCCGTACCACCGACGAGGTTACCGGCAGCCTCCTGTGGGATTACCTCGTCGTGGCCGACGCCGATACGCTCCGCCGGGCGATCGCGGGCGACGAAGGCGCCGTCGCCGCAACGACGGTGCTCAACTTCGTCGGTCCCAACGCTCCCTATTCGATGCTCTGCCGCATCGACGTGCAACCAGACGGCATCGTCATCGTCGGCGAACCACCGACGAGGAAAGCCGAGAAGCTGCAGGACGAGTTACTGCAGCTCAATAACGACCTGGCCACCCTGTCCCGGGAGAACGTTCGCAGGAAGCGCGAGCTCGAGAAGGCGCTGGTCAAGCTCAAGGAAGCGCAGGCGATGCTCGTGCATCAGGAGAAGATGGCCTCGCTTGGCCAGATGACCGCCGGCGTCGCGCACGAGATCAACAATCCGCTCGCCTTCGTGCTGAGCAGCCAGACGACCCTCCTGCGGGACTTCCAGAGCCTGCTGGCGTTCATCAATGTTGTCGGCGATTCGATGGACGTGTTGGGCGCGGCGTGCGCCGACGTCCAGGAGCGCCTGTTGCTCAAGGCGGGAGAGATCGATCTGGCGTATCTGGCCGAGGCCATCCCGCAGAAGATCGCCCACACCCTCGAGGGGCTCGAGCGGATCAAGCAGATTGTGCTCGACCTCCGAGGGTTCTCGCGCCTCGATGAGAGCCAATTCAAGCTGGCCGGACTCAGCGACGGCATCGCGGCGACCCTGCGGTTCCTCTCGCCGCTGCTGGAAGAGGCCCGGGTGACGGTGCGGACCGAACTGGCCGACCTGCCGCCGCTCTACTGTTCGCCGTCCATGCTGAATCAGGCGCTCGGCAACGTCATTGCCAATGCCGTGCAGGCGAGCCCGCCGCAGGGCGAGGTGGTCGTCTCGTCTGCCCGGCACGGCGATCGATACGTGATCACGGTGGCCGATCACGGCACCGGCATCGCGCCGGAGCATCTGGCGAAAGTCTTCGAGCCGTTCTTCACGACCAAGCCGGTCGGCTCGGGCACCGGGCTCGGGCTGCACATCGCCCACCAGGTCGTCACGGCGCACCACGGCGACATCACGATCGACAGCCGGCTCGGCGACGGGACGACGGTGACGATCAGCATCCCGTTCCAGGCGGCGCGCGCCCCGGATTCCAGGTCCGAGGCCTGATAGAAAGAAGCGGCATGAGCACACTGAGCCCGGGTTTCGGCCGCCCCACACGGACGGCGCCGGCCGATCCGGCGGGCCGGCAGGAGAGGCTGCTGGTCGTCGACGACGAGCCGGCGATCGGCTCGTCCATCGCGGACCTGTTCAGGAATCGTTGCGAGGTGGTCACGACCACCAGCGCGGCCGACGGGCTTGCCCAGCTTGCCAACAGCAATGTGGCCGTGATCATCTCCGACCAGCGCATGCCCGGGATGACCGGATCGGCGTTTCTGGCCGCGGCTGCTGCCAGCAATCCGGACGCGACGCGGATCATGCTCACGGGCTACGCCGACCTGCCGGCGGTGGTGGAGGGGGTCAACGAAGGGAAGATCTACTTCTACATGACGAAGCCCTGGACCGGCGCCGAGCTGGAAGCGGTCGTCGAGAAGGCCTTCGAACACCATCACCTCTTGCGCGAACGACGCCGTCTCATCGACGAGCTGCAGCAGGCCAACGCCACGCTGGAGGAGAAGGTCCGCCAGCGCACGCGCGAGCTGAGCGACAAGAACATCGCGCTCGAAGAGTCCAACCGGATCAAGAACCAGGTGCTCGGCGTCGCCGCGCACGATCTGCGCACGCCGCTTGGCGGCATTCACAGCCTTGCCGAATTGCTCCGCGGCGACGATGTGTCTGCCGAAGAGGCCAAGGAGTTCGTCGGCCTGATTTACGACACCTCCCAGCAGATGCAGACCCTGCTGAACGACCTCCTCGACGTCTCGCTGATCGAGTCGGGTCGGATCGATCTGCAGGTCGGGCCGGTCGAAATCGGCCCTTACGTGAGCGACATCACGAAGTACAACGAGCTGTTTGCCAGGCGCAAGGGCATCGGGCTGGCCGTCACGTGCGGGCCGATATCACCGGTCGTGTCATTCGATCCTCAACGCATCCGGCAGGTGATCAACAACCTGCTTGGGAACGCCTTCAAGTTCTCGCGGCCCGGCACGACGGTGACCTTGGACGTCCGATCCACCGATGCGGGTCTGGCAGTGGCGGTCAGCGATCAGGGACAGGGCATCCGCCGCGAGGAACTGCCGTTGCTGTTCGGCGCGTTTCAGCGCACCAGCACCAGGCCGACCGGCGACGAGCAGAGCTCGGGCCTCGGGCTCTCCATCTGCAAGCACCTCGTCGAGGCCCATGGCGGCCGAATCACCGTCGATAGCGAATTCGGCAAGGGCAGCCGCTTCGCTTTCACCCTGCCGCAGCCCCCGGCGGCGGCAGCGGAGACCAGGAGTGCACGATGACAGAACTCTCGCTCGGTGAGCGCATCGCCCTGTCGGCAGCGATCAACGCGGCGCGGCAATCGGTCGCCGAGCAGGTGACCGACGCGTTCTTCGTCCGTCATCCCGATTGGGTGACCCGCTATGGCGATCGCGGGCGCCGGCTGGGCATCGAAGATGCCGTCTATCACCAGAGCTATCTGGCCAGCGCCATCGAGAGCGGGTCGGTGGAGCCATTGAAGGCGTACGCCCACTGGACGACGGGGATGCTGCGCGCCCGTAACATCGCGCCGCACTTCGTCGCCGAGAACCTGCGGCAAATCGGCGAGGCCCTGCGACAAGTGCTCAGCGCCCAGCAGGCGGCCCTGGTGGACGAGTATGTCGCCGCCGCCGCGAGCGCCTGCGAGCAGGAGCCGGACACCGAGGTGGCGGCCGGCGTGCCGACGGAGGCGCTGGCCCAGGCGCGCGATCTGTACCTGCAGGCCGCGATCAAGGGCGAGCGGCGCGCCGCCGCAGGCGTCGCGCTGCAGGCCCTGAAGCAGACCGCCGATGTGGTCGACCTCTACGTCGATCTGTTCCAGAGCTCGCAGTACGAGGTGGGGCGGCTGTGGGAAACCAACCGCATCACCGTCGCCGAGGAGCACATGGCCACCGCGATCACGCAGTACGTGATGGCACAGGTCTACCAGGAGGTCGAGCCCGTCGCGCCGACGGCGGGCCGCATGCTCGTCACGGGCATCGATGGCGAACTGCACCAGATCGGGCCCAACATGGTGGCCGACGTCTTCGAGCTGCGCGGGTGGGACGTGCGTTTCCTCGGCACGAACATGCCGCACGCCGGCATTCTGCAGGCCATCGAGGAGCATCGGCCCGATGTCGTCGGGATCTCAGCCACGATGCTCTTCAGCCTCCCGAAAGTGATCCGCCTGGTCGGCGACATCCGGGAGCGGTTCGCGTTGTCGCCGCCTCGCATCATCGTCGGCGGCCGCGCCTTTCTCGCCACGCCCGCGCTGTGTCAGGAACTGGGCACAAACGAGCCGGTGACAGACCTTCGAGGGGCCCTGCGGCTGATGTGAGGCTTGGTCTGGGATGCTTCGTTGGTGGTGAGGAAGAGCGAACGGACATGACCGCGGACGATGCCGGCGCTCTTCACGTTCGGACGGCCCAGATCAACCGATCCGGTGATTCAGACCCGGTCCTTCTGCCTTTCCTATCCCGGTGCGAACCGGCCCGCCGTTCGCGACGTCGCCTTTACGGTGGAACGTGGCGAGATCTTCGGATTCCTCGGTCCAAGCACAGCTGGAGGATTCGTAGCCGTCTGGGATCGGCCGTACCTGACGAGCGGCGAGCCGCTGTTTCCGGGAGTGCAACGGAGACGACCATGCACAGAGGAACCGCGGCCGAGAGTCGATCCCGTCGGCCGCCTGGGTGACAATCGCTATCGCGCGCCCTCTCGCATGATTAAGGCTTCCACGCGAGCGCGAACGTCGTTGCGGATCGCGCGAATCCGCTCGACGGGAAGACCTTTTGGATCTTCCAAGGGCCAGTCGTCGCGGCGTACTCCAGGCACGTACGGACACTCGTCGCCACACCCCATCGTAATCAGCAGCTGCGCCTCGGCGGCGAGTTCACTGGTGAGCTTCTGAGGGCGTGTGCCGCGCAGGTCAATACCCTCTTCCAGCATCACCGCGACCACCTCCGGGTGCACACAACCACCGGGTGTCGTCCCAGCGGACAGGGCTCGCGCCTTTGCAGGATCGGCCAGCCTGTTGAAGTACGCAGCCGCCATCTGCGATCGACCCGCATTGTGAACACACGCAAAGATCACGGTCATCATGACGCCGGGACGGGCGCGGGTGTCTCGCCGGCACTGACTGCCGCCGGTGCCGCGCAATCGTTGAGCCTGCCATGGTCCAGTACATTCCGTCAACTTTCCTCCCAATGGTGCGCAGATGAGGTTGGGGTCGGCTTCTCCAGCCGTTGGCGGGGCCGGGCGACAGGGTGTGGGACTGGCACGATGCCTCGACGCTCGATGCCAGGCGCTCTGGCTCGCGGCACGAAGCCCCCGCGGGATGCCTCCTCGGCGTTTCGGTCGCGGGCGACGTGCGGCGGGGGCGCCGGGTCCGGTTGCGCACAGGCCCCGGCTGGCCGTAGCAGATGTACGGCATATGCCAAAGGGATCAATGCTCCAGGAACGTCACGTGCGCCTGTTCAGGAACGGCCGCAATCAGGCCCTTCGGATACCGCGCGACCTCGAGTTGCCAGGCCACGCGGCGACTCTGCGGAAGGAAGGCTCGCGGCTGATCGTGGAGCCCGTCGCCGGGCCCTCCCTGCTGGCGGTCCTGGCAAAACTGAAACCGCTCGACGAGGACTTCCCACCCATCGTCCGCCCGGCCGCCGAGCCAGTCGAGCTCTGACGTGGCAGCGCTATTTCTGCTCGACACGAACACGCTCTCCCATCTCATTCGTCAACCACAGGGACGCGTGGCCGAGCGTATCGCAGAGGTCGGCGAGGCGAACGTTCTGACCAGCGTCGTCGTCGCCTGCGAACTGCGTTACCGCGCGGCAAAGAGGGGAAGTCGGCGGCTCACGAGACACGTTGAGGCCGTGCTCGGCGCCCTGTCCGTTCGCTCTCTCGAATCCGACGTCGAACGTGTTTACGCGGCGATTCGCGTGGCGCTCGAGAAGAAAGGCTCTCCGATCGGCGCACACGACCTGCTGGTCGCCGCGCACGCGCGAGCGATTGACGCGGTCTGCGTCACCGACAATCTCGCCGAGTTCAAGCGAGTGTCGGGCCTGAAGGTGGAGAACTGGGCGCGGTAGTGCGGCCCCGGTCGGTTCCGACCCGCCTCTGGGTCCGCGAAATCAGGCCAAAGTCCTGAACGCGGACAATATCCAGACCCGGCAGGCGGCGAAGGAGGCCGCGGAGATGTCCGCGTTGAAGGCTCAACCTCGTGGAACGCTTCTGCGGCCTGCTGACCGAGCAGGCGCTGCGACGGGGATCGCACACGAGCGTCCAGTAACTGCGGGAAGCCATCCTGGCGTACGTCGACGCCCACAACGACAAAGGCAAGCTCTTCACTTGGACCAAGACGGCCGACGAGACCCTCGACAAGATGCGGCGGTTCGGTCTCCGCACGCAGGAAGTGCAGAGCGCGTGACGAGACTATTGCCAGAAATCACCGATCCGGGGGACTAGAAGGGGGGGGCAACCCGGGTGGGAGAACCCATCTGGGAGGCGGCATCTCGGCGATGCAACTGGCATCTGGTGTCAGCCTGGGATTCGCAAGGAACTCCATCGTCATCTGGTGGGCGCAGGGCGCGGCGCGCTGGAGGTTGTGCCCGATCGCGGGAAATGTGAACCGGGCGCTGTGGCGCAGCGTCCGGCCAGCGATCCTCGCATAACGTGGCGGCGTCAGAGGGTCGTATTCGCCAGCGAGGATGAGCGTCGGCACGTTGCTCACAACTGGCGTGGCGGCTCCCGACAGGGGCTCCGCCGCGCCCCATCCGGCGCAGACGCGCAACTGCGCGTCTTCCCTCAAGGCCACCGCTATCTCAGGCCGGACATTCCTCCTCGCAGCGGACACTCGCCGTAGTGACGTCCTGCTCGCCTCGTCCGCGCAGTTGACCGAGTAGAACATCCCCACGCTGCGGCGGTCGTCGAACCAGAGCAGGCTCGTCGCCTGAGCCATCAGCGTGAAGTCGCCATTCCGAAGGCTCGCCGCAACCAAAGGCACGATGGGAATGAGGAAAGGTGGGACGAGCGCGTCGACCAGGGTGGTGACGAGTCGGTCTCCCGTGAGCACCACGTTGTAGACCTGGCCCGTGCCCGGATGCTGCGCCTGAAAGCGGGCCGGAGTCAGATTCAATTGGGCGATGAGATCGTAAAAGACGGCTTCCAGGTGCGGATACGCTGAGGCGCACGCCACGTCGGCCGCACAGGCGTCAAATAGAACCCGAAACGCCCGTTCGGCGTTCGCCGCTCGATCCACGAGCTGATTCACCGATGGCGGCAGCGCCGAGTCGAGCACCAGGCTGTGGACGGCCTGCGGGAAATCTCGTTCAACCACGAGGGCGAGTCGCGTCCCATACGACAGGCCCCACACGTCCATCTGAGGGTTACCGAGCCGAAGCTCGCCGAAGGCGAGCGAAGGATGGTGGACCAGAACAGCGCCCGTTGGAACCGGATCGCGAAGTGGCTGCAGATCGTTGATACCCTGCGGCGTGCCGCATAGTGACGATGAGGAGCGGTCGCTGGAGGTCTCGGCCTACCGACTAGTCGAGGCTGACAACGAGTCCCGGTCCGACAAGTGTGTCAACGTCGCCAAGTTTCCCGATGACGGCAAGAATGTCTTTGTCGGATCTGCCAGCAACTATCAGATGATAGCCGCCGCGACCGCGCGGCGATGCGAAGGCGAAGCCACGGCTAGTGTCGCGGAGCTGGACGAGCTGGGGCTCCCTGATGGCGCCGAGCTCGGCGTAAGCGGAAAACTGCACGAGATTCGCGTCGGGAAACGCCTCGGCCTTCGCCAGATCATTGAACCGTATGGTGCCGACTGGAAACAGCGTGCGTTGGAATGCGTCGGCGAATTCGCGGCTTCCACTGGTCGTCACCAATACCGCCTGGGCAAAGACGAACGGCAACTCGTTTCGGCGGCCTTCGAGCTTCGACAAGGCGCCGGCAATGTACGACCGCGAGAACCCTCCGACCAGGTGTTCATCCCGTGCCACGGCCGCCTTCACGAGTGGCGCGGCCGCACTGGCGAGCGCCGGGATATACCGATGCTTGTATCCGGTACCGGCATCGTCGTCACGGTCAGCCCCGCCCTTTTCGAGCGCGTCACCGTAGAGTTCCTGCGCCGAAATCGCCATCGCTTCGTGGAGGTACGAGTAGATCCCGGCGATCGATGGGGCGCCCGCCGCGACGAACTCGTTCACAAGTGCGAGGTGCTTGTCTGGAGGGATGTAGTCGTAGAGATAGTGCGCGATCTCGTGCACGGCACCTTCGACAATCTCGTTCGGATCGTTGGCGGCAGTGACCGCTTCAATCGGCAGGTGATTCAGAATGGCGGTCGCATTGTAGTCTTTCGACTCCGGTTCCGGCGGTGCGATGGCGTGAACATAGGCATCACGACTTGGCGGTACGGATTCCAGGAACCGCGCCATCCGCCCCAATGCCTGCATCATCTGGTTTCGCCGGGCCGTCTCAGTCACGCCTTGGATCCGCGCCTTGGCCAATCGCTCGCCCTGGGCGCGCCACCACGGACGGAGGCGCCGCTCGACGCGGTCGACGAGTCCGATCAACTCGCTTGCTTCAGCGCGGCTCAACCTGGACGGCCGGCGCTGGAGGGCTGCTGCGGACCGCGTTTCGATGAGACCGGCAATCACCTGACGTCGCGCCAGCCCGTCCGGGTGCATCGGGACCGCATTGATCAGAAGTGGCGAGGGCTTCATTTCCGGCGCACGCTCGACTGCGCTCGCGAGCAGCCGCTGCCACGCGGCTACGGTCTGACGGTCATCGACCGATTCGTGCAGACGGTCTTTCCAGAAGCGCTCGAAGATCTCGCGCGAGCAGGAGATGGAGCCACCGAGGCAGGCGAGGTGGTAGACGGCATTGGTACGAAGCGACGCGTCGACGTGCAGCCGCATATCCAGCGGTGCGCCTGCTGCTCTGACGGCCATGAGTGGAATCGCCAGCACGGCGCACACGACGGCATTGCGAATCCGCACCTGGCGGTAAGACGAATAGAGCGCCCCTCGAGCGATCACGAGGTCCTCCAACATGCTAAGCATCGGGTGTCAACCACTGGGGCCTCCCGTCGAGAGACTCCAGCCAAGCTAGCCCGCGGCTCTTTGCTGCCCGGCGTCCAGGTGCAGCTCGCTGATGATGCGCTCCACGCTGTCTAAAGCGCCCTGTGCGAGAAGGTCTTTGAGATCGTCGAACGTCTTGACGGTTCGGAACTGTCTGGTTGGCGCGACGTAGACGACGACCGGCTTATGCTCACGGGAGAGGTTGACGACGTTGTTGACGGTGCCCTTGCTCTTGCCGTCCCAGAGCATCAGCCCGTACTCCGCTGCCTCCGCCATCGCGCGGTCCTTGAGGGAGTAGTAGTCAAACCCTTTGGCGCCGCGCGGGGCGGCGACCTCACGGGTCGGCCAGCTCCCGACGTTGTTCCGGCAATGGTCCTTCATGCAGTGCACGAGGACGTTCGGATACGACCTGTCGGCAAGGTACTGCTGGACCGCCTTGTCGGCGCCGTTGGCGTCACCGACGAGGATTTGGAAACTATCTCGATCATCGTATCGAGACGGCTCCCGACCTCGGCCGGAAGCCCAGAAATCTGCCGCGAACCGGCGACGAAAACACTCGACACCGTGCGGCTACGCCGCCCGAGCGGGTCGGTAGTCCTGCTCCGCAAGGGGCGGCTCGCCTAGCTCCGCGAGGAGCTGGTTGAGTCGATCAAGAGGGACCGCCTGCGGCGCGGTGATTTCGACGCCCAACGGTTTGCCCGACGCGGCGTAGTCGACGATCAGTAGCCCGTCTGGCGATGCTACGGTCCTCGCGCTCTTCGCCCCGGTTGGATGCGAGAGGTGCAGGTACGCCGCGAATGTCCGGCCCTTCCGATACGTCACCTGCAGCGAGCGCTCTGTCATTGGGACACCTCGTAAGCGGTCACGACGATGAGCAACCTAGCTTCGGCGTCGGGCTCGACGATCACAACCCAGGGTCTCTGCCCGCGATGGGTGTTGATCATGAATCTGCCTTCCACGACGCTGGCCTCGAACCCCGTGGCTCGCTTCAGCATAGCGCGGACTTCCACCTCCGTCACGCCTCGTTGCTCCATGCGCAATTCGGCGTGGCCGGTGAACGAAAGATCCCAATTCCACCACTCCGGGAAGGTCGGCATCGAGCCTCTGGGCGGGTCGATCGTAGCACCCCGTCACACGTCAGCGATGCCGTCAGATTTCGTTCGTCAGGGCAGGGCACATGTTGAGCGACCACTGCTCAATCAGCCCTTCAACAAGGGGAACACCGGGGGGGAACGCCCCTCCGCGCGAGGTGTTCCCCCCTGGATGCCTCTTCGGCCACGCTTCTTCTTCGTCGACGAACGTGGCTCGCGCCCAGCAAGGACACAGAGCAACTGCGTGTCGGCCCACAGGTTAAGGGCGCCGTCGTCGGGCGGCGTTTCGTGCCGCCCGCCTGAATGGTGCCACCGCCGGGGCAGTCGCCAACAGCAATCCCGTGGCGTGAGCGACCACCCGAAATGGCCGCTTGGCCTGCCAAGCCTGCGGCCACGGATGTGGTCGCTCACGACACGCTGAAGGACCTCGGCGCCCGTGTCGGCAGCCGTCATTCCGCCGCAAGTGTCGCGACTGTTTCGACGGGTCCCAAGTCGCGAGATCCACAACGCGATCCTGCCCGTGTCCGCCCGTCGATCAACACGCAGATCTCAGACGTGTCGTCGCGCCCGAACTCAGACAGATCTTCCCAAGATTCGCCGACACCTCCAACGATGATTCCGTCGAGAAATATCGACCATCACATCACTAGGATCGAGCTGTGCTCGGCGTCGTCAAGGCTCTCGCTGCGCTCGACCCTGCGGGCTGAGGCCTTGACGCCGCTTCCGCGCAGCTCGAAGGTCGCAATTATGTGATGGCCGACGAAGCTCGACCTCAATTCAGCATTGACGCGATTCATCGGTGGTCGTATGGTGAAGATCTCCTCGGTGCATCGTGCATCCCTCCGCAGTCTGCCAGACGCGGAGCGCTGAAGCCGACGCTCTCAGAGCAAAGCCGTCAGCTCCTTCAACAATCAAGTCCACTGATCGCGCACGTCCAGTGCGATCACCGCGTTCGACTTCGAGTCACGCGCTTCGGTGTCGGCGTCACGCCACATCCACGCTCATCGTCACGGCGCGCCGACACCATGTCGGCGCGCTTCGAGCGCACTCCAATGCATCAGGAACGTCTGCTGCCAGTTCGCAGGGGTGCCCATGGAGTACGGCGAACATGCGGATCCGAAGCCGGAACCGATTTCGATCGCGCGTTGTCGGGAACTGCTCGGCGAGGACGCGGAATCGATGACCGATCAGGACATCGAGGACGTCCGCCGGCACGCCGAGACAATGGCGTACGTCGTGGTCGAGATGTACCAGTCGCAGTGCCGCGCTTCCGAGTAGAAAATTGTGCCTCGCAGACGCAGCTTGCCCGAGCCGGCGAATGGATCTACGCTACCAACCATGGTCGGCGCGGTGATTTACGTACGCGTCAGCACCAACCGTCGCTCACGACGCCGGAGGGAGCTTCGGCTGGCAGGCGAAGGAGCAGACAGAAAACCTAAGTCTGCCGACGCAACTTCGCGCGTGCGAGGAGTACTGCCGCCGCCAGGGCTACGAAATCCTCGAACGCTTCCACGAAGAGGGCGAGAGCGCCAAGACCACTGACCGCAGCCAGCTCCAGAGCCTGCTCACGTACTGCCGCCTGAACAAAGGCCGCGTGCACTTCGTCGTCGTGTTCAACCTGACGCGTTTCGCGCGCGACCCGCCTTCGCCCTGCGGGCTACGGCGCGCCAGGCAAGTACGACCACTTCGCGCTGCGCTCGATGCTGCAGTCCCTGGGCATCTCGCTGCGGTCTGCCACGGAGCCGATCGCCGACACGTCCACCGGCAAGCTGATGGAGGGCGTGCTGGCCGCGTTCGCGCAGTTCGACAACGACTGTCGCTCTGCCCGGACGCGCGCCGGCATGAAGGCGGCGCTGGAATTGGGGCGTTGGACGTTCCTGGCGCCGCTCGGCTACCTGAACGCGCCGCGCGCGATGGGCAAGAGCCTGATGCCCGACCCGGAACGCGCCCCGATCGTACGTCGAGTGTTCGAGGAGTACGCAACCGGGCGTTTCACCAAGCAGCAAGTGCTTGAACAGGCGCGAGCATGGGGCCTGACGAACCGCCGGAACCGTCCGCTCACGTCGCAGGCGATCGGGACGCTCCTGAGCAATCAGCTGTACGCCGGCATCGTCGATGTGCCCGAGTACGGCGTTCGCGGAAAACGCGGCGACTTCGAGGCCCTGATCTCCGAGGACCTGTTCTACCGTGTGCAAGCGGTCTTGTCCGGGCGAGTGCCGAGCACCACGCCGCAGCAGCGCGCGCACCCGGACTTCCCGTTGCGCGCCTTCGTGCGCTGCGAGTCCTGTGGTCCGAGGACTCACCGGCAACTGGTCGAAGGGCCCGTGCTCGTGCTCGAAGACGCGCCGGCCGCGTTCGCCCTCGACGTCCCAGAAGCGAACGTCGCTCGAAACGGGGTCACCTTAGATGTCGCTGTGCGAACGCGCAGCCTGAGCCTGACTTCAGATACTTCTCGAACGCGACGGCCCGTCGCTCGTCGGCGAACTCGACAACGACGTCGACGATCCAAGGCTGACCGTTGGCCGTGTGTGGCACCCGCCCCGCATTGTGCGCGGCGACTCTCCTTGCCAAGTGCGACGTGAGGCCGGTGTAGTAGCGGCTTGGGTCCGCATCGCTTTTGAGAACGTAGACGATGGTCTGAGAGAGTGGCATGCCCGCGCAGTGAGGCAAGGCCTCTGCCGTGGGAAAAGGGTTTGAAATCGGCGCGACCGCTCTTGCGGACTGTAAGGGCGCGGAGAAATTGCGATCTCGATGGTCAGCGAGTAGATCAGGATCTGCTATCTGCCGACGGCGCCAGGTGTCGTCACTGGGCCTGCTAACCGTAGCTCTGGGACAGACGGAGACGAGCCCACCGTCGCGCCTTCGGCGCTATGGTGGGCAACCTTCGCCTGACACGAGAGCGAAGGTTGGTGGACCAGACCGGGATCGAACCGGTGACCTCATGAATGCCATTCATGCGCGCTCCCAACTGCGCTACTGGCCCACGTGGGAGGGGAAACCCTGATTCTACCACGCGTCTCAGCCGAGACGACCTCGACCCCGGCCGGCTGGAGCCGGTCGTGAAGATCGCACCACACACGGTGCCGACCACCGACAGCGCCACGAACGGCACGACGTAGCGTCGCTCCTTCGCATGCAGCCCGGGCGCGATGAAGCGCCAGACCTGATACATGACGAACGGCGCCGCCAGGATCGCACCACCCAGCATGGCGACGTCGAGGTGGAAGGCGAGCCCCTCGCCCGGCCGCGTGAACACGAACGTCGTACCGTCCGGCAGCGCCCGCTGCGCCGGTGCGAGAATGAAACTGATGACCCGATCGACGAAGTAGAAGGTGATCGCCATGCCGCCCGCGATCGCCACCAGCGCCCGGATGAGGCGGGTCCGGAGCTCGTCGAGATGGTCGAGAAAACCCATCCGGCCCTCGCCCCGTTCATCGTCGAGGTCCTCGGGTGGCACCTGTCTGGCGCGGCCGGTTGCTGGTGTCATGGTGCGGCATTCTAGATCCAGCGAGGTTCGGCCTCAAACCGCCCAGAAAAAGGAGGCTGGTGTCCGGTCGAATCAGTGCGGAGCCGTGGTGGCGACCGCGGCGGACGGCCTGACTCGTTCGAGATGGCGGTCGAGAAATCCCCAGACCCGCCGCCACGAATCGCGCTGGTCGGGCGTGTTCTCCGGCTGCCACCGCGAGTCGACGCGCCGATCGAATTGATGGCCGCCGGGCGGGTTCTGATACACCTTTGTCTCCGCCAGGTCCGGCTTGCGGGCGCGGAGCGCGTCGATCAGCGGCATGCTCTCCTCGATGTTGACGTCCTGATCGTTGGCCGCCACCGCGACCAACAGCGGAATCTGCAGGCGATCGACGCCGAACAGCGGCGATCGCTCCTTGTAGACGCGTCGCCTGGCGGAGGGCGGACCGCCAAACCGATTGTGCGGATCGATCAGCTGCCGCTGCCGGTCGATCCCCTTCCAGGCGAGCCGCTGAAACAGGTTGGTCACCGGAACCATCGCCACCGCCGCCGTGAACGTCGTCGGGTTGCGGAACACCGACAGCAGCGCGATCAGACCGCCGTGGCTCCAGCCGATGACGCCCACCCGCGCCGGATCGACGTCCGCGTATCTGCTCTTCAACACCTCGACCGCCGTCACCACGTCGTCGACCTCGGCGCCGCCGTAGTCGATGGCGTCGTAGAGCGCCGTTCCGTATCCGATCCCGCCGCGGTATTCCGGCGCGATGACGATGTAGCCCTTCGCCGTGGCCTCGCGGATGTAGGGAATGTAGTGCTCGTAGAGGTGGCCGCGGATGTCTTCGTGAACCCAGACCAGCGCCGGGTGGCTCCTGGCGCCGCGCGACTTGAGCGGTTGGAAGACGAATGCCGGGATGTCGAGATCGTCAGCCCGGCTGCGATAGGTGATCTTCTCCAGGCGCATCCGTCCGTCACTCGCCGCGCGCCAGTTTCTGTCGGTTTCGGCCTGCTGGGAGGCCATGCGATCGAAATCGGGCCGCTTGAGCGGCTCGACGCGAGACTGCGATCGGGCGGGAAGAGAAAACGCGAGACAGAGAACGGCGATGACGATCGGCGCGGCGGCTCGGGCCCTGGCGAAACCGGCGGTCATGGCCCCATCCTACCCCGGCAGTGGCCTACCCCTGCGCGGTGGCCGCGCGTTGATAGGCCCGGCTCAGCCACTCGGTCAGCAGGGCGGCGGCTTCGTCCGGGGTCCGGCCGTAAAACGGCATCAGCGCGGTCGGGACTCCGGGAATGCGCACGATATAGGCGCGCCAGCGATCCTGCGCGACGTTCGCGACTTCGATGAGATATGGGCGTCCCGCGATTGATTGTTCGAAGCGATGCACGACATTGGTCACGAGTTTCAAAATCGCCGCGTCCGTTGATTGAGCGCCGTGCATTCTGACGCGACCGCCTGCGGCAAACAAGCGAAGAGAGACACGAAGACCCCCGCACACGCTCGATCGCGCCGCGAAAAAAATTTTCATTTCGATCCGTCAACAACTTATGCACCGATCATCAACAGCTTTTCCACAGACCGCCGGAAGAAGTTGGCGCGACGTCAGCGCGCTGATCCGTCGATCGATCGCTTGACGCGCCCAACACCGCACACTACCCTTGAATTTCGATGACCACGTGGAGAACGGCGGCGGCGGCGGCCACGCTGTGCCTGCTCACTGCTGAGGCGGCGGCTGCCGATGACGATGCCGCGACGTTGCTGCGTGTCTTCCTGCGCGATGGCACGGCGCTGGTCAGCTACGGGGAATTCGCGCGGGTTGCCGATCGCGTCGTGTTTTCGATGCCGATCGATTCGACCCCGAACCCGCCGCTGCAACTCGCCGATATTGCCGCCGACCGCGTCGACTGGGATCGCACGACGCGCTATGCCGACGCCGCGCGCGCGGCGCGCTACGCCGAGACCCAGGCCGAGAGCGACTACATCCTGATCAACAACTCGATTGCCAGTGCGCTCAACCAGGTGGCGTTCATCCCGGATCTGGAGCGCCGGCTGGCGGTGGTCGAGAGTGCCCGGAAGGCGCTCGCCGACTGGCCGCGGAACCACTTCAACTATCGTAGCGTGGAGATCCGGCAGATGGTCTCGATGCTCGACGAGTCGATCGCCGACCTGCGCGCCTCGGCCGGCGGCAACCGGTTCGAGTTGAGCCTGGTGGCGACCGGCGAAGCGCCTGCCGCCACCGAAGCGCTGCTGCCGCCGCCGACGGCGGTCGAGATCATCGAGCAGTTGCTGAGTTTGTCGCGGCTGGCCGACTCGGCTGTCGATCGACAGTCGTTCCTCACGACCGTCCTGGTCCGGCTCGATCGGGATGCCGCCGATCTGCCGGCGGCGTGGGCAGCCGAGACCAGGGCGACGACGCGCGAGACGCTCGACGCCGATCGCCGCGTCGAACGTTCCTACCAGACGATGATCGCCCGGCTGATCGAGCAGGCCGACAAGCGCGCGCGGCTGGCCGACGTGCGCGGTGTCGGGCGCGTCCTCGACAGTCTCCGCACCGGCGACCAGGCGCTGGGCGGCGCCCGCCCTGACGCGATCGCGGCGGCGCATGCCGCGATCGAGGCACGCCTCGAGGCGGCGCGGCAGCTGCGCCTCGCCCGCGACCGTTGGGAACGCCGCGTGCCGATCCTGGCGCGGTACGGGCTGGCGATCGGCACGCCGATCGCCATTCTCCGCAATCTCCAGACGCCGCTCGAAGACATCAAGGAGCAGGCCGGCTCGACGCAGGCCGTGCTCGCGTCGGTGCCAAGGCGGGTCGCGCGGATCCTCAAGCTGGTGGAAACGATCGACCCGCCGGAAGAGTGTCAGGCCGCCCACGCCCTGCTGGTCAGCGCGGCGCACCTGGCGCGCAACGCTGCCGCGATCCGGGAGGAAGCGGCCCGATCCGGCGACTCCAGCCGCGCCCAGGATGCGTCGTCGGCGGCCGCCGGCGCGCTGATGCTGAGCGCGCGCGCCAGGACTGAAATCCTGTCGCTGCTCCGACCACCACAACTGAAGTGATCACGCCCCGCACGACGAGGCTGGTTCGCGTCCCCGATCTCCACGCCTTCCGACATGCCATCGTCTCGCTCGTAGAAAAAGGTTCCGGGTCTCATTCTTCCGCCCGGCCGCGAGACGGGCTTCGCCCCCGTGCCGGCACCGTCGTTATCGTGCCCAACGCCAGCGCCACCGGGCAGCTGCACCGGCTGCTCCGAGATCGGCGCCAGGGCCGCCCGGCGGGACCGGTGGAAATATTGACGCGCGATGAGCTCTACGATCGCTTCCCGGCCAGCCTCGCCGATCCCCCTCGTCGTCTGACTCCATTCGAGCGCGACGTGATCGCGCAGGCTGCCGCGCGGGAGGCCGCCGCCGCCCTCGGAACCGGCGCGTCGCCGGTTTTTCAACTGCGGCCGGGGCTGGTCGCCGAGATGCTCCGGTTCTACGATCAGCTGCGGCGGCAGGGGCAGCAGGTCGCCCGGTTCGAGGAGCTGCTCGAGGACACCCTGCGCCGCGAGGCGGAATTCGATCGAGGCGCCGAGCGGATGCTGCAGCAGACCCGTCTGCTGGCCGGCACCTTCCGCGCCTACGAGCGCCGGGTGGCGGAGTCGGGCAGCTGTGACGAACACTCCCTGCGCGATCGGCTGATCGCCGCAGCGTCTGCCGCGCCCGTCCGCGGCATCGTGATCACGGTCGCCGACTGGATTGCCGATCCCGGCGGGCTGTACTCGGCCGATTTCGACCTGCTGACTCGCCTGCCCGGCATCGAGACGATCGATCTGGTCGTCACGCAGGGCGTGCTGGCATCGGGCTTCCATCAGAGGATTCGCGACTGGCTGCCTGGGATGGAAGAGATCGACTGGGATCTACCGCGCCGGCTGCAGCCGATGCTCTCGGTGCCGGCCGCGCCGCCGGACCGCCTCTGGTTCACCAGCCGCGATCGGGAAGAAGAGCTGATTGGCATCGCCCGGCGGTTCAAGGCCGATCGGCGCGAGGCGCATCTTGACGGACTGGCGGCACCCACCCCGGACCGGTTCGCGGTCGTTTACAAGCGGCCCCTGCCTTACCTGTACCTCGCGGACAGCGCGCTCGGCGGCGCCAGCATTCCGTATCAGACCTCGGACACGCTGCCGCTGGCGGCCGAGCCGATCGCCGCCGCCCTGGATCTGGTCCTCGAATTCGTCGCTTCGTCGTTTACACGCGACGCCCTGATCGCTCTGCTCCGATCGCCCCATTTCGAATTCGGACACGGCGCACCGATGGCGCGCCGGGCCGTATCCGTCCTCGATCGGGCGCTGAGCGATGCCCGATACCTGGGCGAGATCGAAGCGCTGGCGCAGCTCGAGGTGGCCTGGGAGGGCGACCAGCGGCGGCGCGAAGCTCTGACGGCCCTGTCCGCCGCGGTCCGGGCCGCGAAAGAGCTCGCTCCGCTCCGCGCCGCGGCCCCCGCGTCGGTCCAGATTCAATGCCTGCTGCAGTTTCTGGAAGGCCATCAGGTCGCGGTGGACCTCCGACCCGCGGGCGAGCCGGAGGTTCCGGCGGACGCCGGACCTCCGCCCCCCGAACGCCGGGCCCGAACGGCGATCGTCGAGACGCTGGCCGCGCTGGCCGCCGCCAACCGGGCACACGACGATCCGCCGGTCGACATCGACGGCCTCGCCGCGATCGTGCGCCGCTGGATGGAAGAGCAGACGTTTGCGCCGCTCCGATCGACCGGGACCTCCGGCATGCACCTCGTCGATGAGCACGCGGCGCGCTACGGCGACTTCGATGCGATCGCGCTGGTCGGACTGATTGCAGGCGAGTGGCCGGAGCGGCCGCGCCGGAACATCTTCTATTCCCCCAACCTCCTCAGTGCGCTCGGCTGGCCGCCGGAAAAGGATTGGCGCGCGGCGGCGGAAGCCCGGTTCATCGATCTGCTGCGGTCCGCCAACCAGTCGGTGTCGATCTCGACCATCACGCTCGACGACGAGGCGCTGGTCGAACCGTCGCCGCTTCTCGACGAGATCCCGCGGGCCGGACTGTCGTCCAGCGCTCGCGACGCGGCACCGCCCGGACGGATCTTCGTCGACGAGGGGCTGTCGCTCGATCCGGTCGCGCTCGATGCGCTGCCGGCGGATTCGCGTCGCTGGGCGGAAATGCGCCAGACGCGCTCGGCCGCCGCCGCCCCGATGTTTCACGGTCAGGCCGGCACCGTGGCGGCGCGGCCCTGGTCGGTCAGCGCTGTCGAAACATATCTCCAGTGTCCATTCCGGTTCTTCGCGCAGCACGTGCTGCGCCTGGAGGAAGAGCCCGACGACGAAGAGGTGATGGATCCGCGGCAGCAGGGCCTGTTCATGCACCGGGTCTTCGAAGCGTTCTTCAACGAGTGGCAGCAACGCGGCTACCAGGCGATCGTCCCCGCCAACCTCGACCAGGCACGCCAGGTGTTCGAGCAGATCGTCGAACGCAGCCTCGCTGCGCTGTCCGAAACCGAAGCGGCCCTGGAGCGGACCCGGCTGCTCGGATCCTCGGCCGCGGTCGGTCTCGGCGAGGCGGTGCTGCGGATGGAGGTCGAGCGGCGTGTCGGCGTGGTCGCGCGGCTGCTCGAGTACCGGCTGGACGGCGAGTTCACCTTCGACACCCCGTCCGGACCGCGGGTGATCGCGCTGAGAGGGAAAGCCGATCGCATCGACCTGCTCGAAGACGGCACCCTTCGCCTGATCGACTACAAGCTCGGATGGCCGCCGCAACGCACCCGGGTGCTGCAATTGGCGATCTACAGCCTGTGTGCGGAGCAGCGGCTGCGCGGCTATCTCGGCCGGACCTGGACCATCGGCGAGGCCGCCTACCTGGCATTCAAGGGGCCGCGGCGGGTGGTGCCGCTGTTTGCCGCCGCCGATCGCGAGAAGGTGTTCGCCGAGGCGCAGACCCGTCTGGTCGACGCCGTGGATGCCATCTCGCGCGGCGAGTTTCCGCCGCGGCCGCACGACGTCTACCTGTGTGAGACCTGCGCCTATGCCGCGGTCTGCCGGACCGACTACGTCGACGATGTCTGAGCCCCGACTGCCCTTCGACGATGACGATTCGTCCGGCCCGCCCGAATTCACCCCGGCGCTGCCGCCTGCGGATCCCGCCCCGGCGCCGGCGATCGAGCCGGTCGACGCGGCGGCGCGCGTCTACGCCGTCAATCCGGCCGAGAACGTCGTGCTCGAGGCGTCCGCCGGTACCGGCAAGACGCGCGTGCTGGTGGAACGCTACGTCAACCTGCTCGCCGCCGGCGTCGATCCCGAAAACATCCTGGCGATCACCTTTACCCGGAAAGCCGCCGCCGAAATGCGGCAGCGGATCGTGGAGCGGCTGAAGGAGGCCAGCCGGACGTCGGTGCCCGGCGCGGCGCGCTGGCGCGATCTTCGCGCCCGCCTCGCCGACATTGCCATCTCCACGATCGATGCCTTCTGCCTGGCGCTCCTGCGCGAGTTCCCGCTCGAGGCCGACGTCGATCCGGCCTTCGCGCTCGCCGACGAGACAGAGACGCCGCGCCTGATCGAGGAAGCGCTCGACCGATCGCTGCGGGTCTGCCGCGCCATGGCGCGAGACGACGACGATGTGGCGCTGGTGTTCGCGCAGTTGGGTGAGCGGCGGCTCCGTCTGGGGCTGGGGACGCTGCTCGGCCGTCGGCTGGTGGCGCCGGCGTTGCTACGCCGTTATCTCGCCGATGGCCCGCGCGATCTGACGGCGGCCGTCGTCTGCCGGACTGCGGCGGAGCGGCTCGGACAGCTCTTTGCGGACATCCCCGGCGGAGTCGCGCCGTTCCTCCAATCGGGCCCGACGAGTCATCCGCAGTTCGCGCTGCTGGCGGCGGATATCGCCGCGCTGGCAGGCACGCCCCGAACGGGCAGGGCCGGCGCCGGCGGCGACGGCCCCGAACCGGACGCATTCGACACGCGCGCCGGTCAGGCGGCGTTCCGGGCGCTCGTCGATCGGCTGCGCGCCTATTTCCTGACGCAGGACGGCCGGCCTCGCGGCGAGCGGTTCGCCGGGACCATCTTCCGGGCGGGCCATTGCAACTCGGACGCGGCCTGGAAGCAGCATCGTGCCATCGCGTCGGCCCTCGCCCCGGCGGTGGCCGGCGCCGTCACCGCCTTCCGGCGGGATCTCAACGTCGTGTTGTCGCGCGGGGTCTGGCGGATGTTTGCGGTGACGACCGCCCAGTACCGGCGGGCGCTCGACACCCGCGCCCTGCTCGATTTTTCGGGCGTCCTCGAGCGGGCGGTCGAGCTGCTGAAGCAGATGGACGAGTTCGCCCGCAGCCGCTACCGGCTGGAGTCGCGCTATCACCATGTGCTGGTGGACGAATTCCAGGATACCAGCCGGGCGCAATGGGATCTGGTCGAGCAGCTGATACGAAGCTGGAGCGAAGGGTTGGGCGCCTCGGCGGACGCCCTGCCGCCCTCGATTTTCATCGTCGGTGATCGGAAGCAGGCGATCTACGGGTTTCGCGATGCCGAGGTCGCCCTGCTGGACGAGGCCGCCCTGTTCATCGCCGCGCTGCGTCCGGACAGCGGGCCACGGCGGGCGCTGTCGGTCAGCTTCCGGTCGGCTCCGCCGCTGCTGGGATTCGTCAACGACGTGTTCGGAGCGATCGAAGGCGGCCAGCCCGGCCGGCCGTTTGCGTTCACGTATGGCGAGCTGGATCGGTTTCCGCTGCCGCCCGACGCCGCGGTGATCGAGGCACGACACCCGATACCGGACGGGGCGGCGCCCCAAGGAGGCGGCCTGCAGGCGGCGGACATTCCGCTCGGCCTCATCGTCGGGCCGACGGTGCGTTTCGCGGCCGAGGCGGTGGCCGACGAAATCGTCCGCCTGCTTCGTGAGACGACCGTTCGGGACAAGGGGACCGGCCTGGTCCGCGACGCACAGCCGGCGGATATCGGCATCCTGTTCCGATCGCGCGAGAGCCATCGCGAATTCGAGGCCGCGCTGGACCGGCGCGGCGTGGCGACCTACGTCTACAAGGGACTCGGCTTTTTCGAGGCCGATGAGATTCAGGACGCCGTGGCCGTGCTGCGCTATCTGGCGGAGCCGACCTCGAATCTGCGCGCCGCCGCCTTTCTGCGGTCGCGCCTCGTCAGGCTGTCGGATGCCGCGATCAATCGGCTGGCGCCCGACCTCGCCGGTGCGATCCTCGACCAGCCGGAGGCAGACCGGTCAGACGCCGAGACGGGACTGGCGGTGGAAGCGCTAACCGTTGAAGATCGGGCGGTATTGTCGAAGCTGCGGGAGGTCGTGCCGGGCTGGCTTCGACTCGTCGATCGGATGAAGCCGGCCGAGCTGCTCGATACCGTCCTGGCCGAGACGGCCTATGGCATGGAAATCCGGGGCGGGCGGCGTCTGCAGGCGCGGGAAAACCTCAAGAAGCTCCGCGGGCTGATCCGCCGGATCCAGAATCGCGGCTACGCGACGCTGGCGCGGATCGCCGATCACTTCGAGCGGCTGGCGATCGGCGACGAATCCAACGCGGCGATCGACGCCGTGGATGCCGTCAGCCTGATGACCGTTCACGCCGCCAAAGGGCTCGAATTCCCGATCGTCTTCGTCGTCAACGTCGGCCGCGGCACCGGAGGCGTCCGGGCGCCGATCCGGATCGCGACCGCGAGTGACGGCGCACCGGCCGTGGCGATCGCTGATTTCCAGTCCGAAGCGGACGAGGAGGCGCAGGCGCGCGAACGCGAGGAGACCAAGCGGCTGCTCTACGTGGCCCTGACCCGGGCCCGGGACCGCCTCTATCTGTCGGCGACGGCCGAGGACTGGATGTGTCGGACCGGCCGGGGCAGCCTCGGCGACGCGCTACCCAAGACGCTTGTCGACCTGCTCGGCGCCGCATCCGGCGGCACGGAGGTCGCCCGCCCAATGACATGGGCGCCGGCAGGAGGCCGTGCGCACACATTCATGGCGCAGCGCTACGACCCATCGGCGGCGCCGCGCCTGCTGCCGCGACGCGATGCCGCAACCCCGGCGGCCGACGATTTCGGCCCACTTTCCGGCCCGAATCCCGAAACGAGCCGGCAGTTGTGAGTTGTGAATTCCTAATTGTGAATTGTAAATTGCTAATTGTGAATGGCTACGTATAGCCTCCCGCCTCGGCCCAGGCCTGTGCCCTGGCGATCGCGTCGTCCTTGGTTTTCGCGACCAGGACCACCGACCGATCGGGCAGCTGGCTGCCAGGGCGGCTGACCCAGGCGATCCAGTGTGGCCCGCGGGGGGCGCTGTGGATTTCGTACGATCCTAGCGTGCTCATGGGGCCAAAACCTATCAGATTTGGCCGGATTTTGCGATCGTGGGCCGTTTTGCGCCGAATTCTTTTGCGTCCGTTCCGGCCGATTCATTAGAATCAGTTGTTCGGAAAACAATCTTTTCGCCGACCCAGGAGTGATGGGTGGGGGAGTAAAAGTGACGCTGACTTGTCCAAATTGCGGCAACGACCGGAACTTTCAGGTCAAAACCCTCCAGATGCACGTCGTGCATCTCGAGGACGGCCGCGTTGAAGTATCTGATGAGAGCCGGCCAGCCGTGCTGGAGGTTCTGTGCGACGAATGTGAGTCGGCGCTCAACTTCGAGGAGTTCGAGGATCCGCTGCGCAAGGAAGTGCTGCTGACGATCGGCGCGCGCTGACGCGGGCGCCGTTTCCTACCGTCCCTCCTTTTCGGCGTCTTCAAAGTAGTCGCAATCGGGGCACACCCATTCCCACGCACGCCGCGTGCTGGGTTTCGGGTTGCCGTGAATCTGGACGACCGCTGCGCTCTTCTGGAGCCGCATCGTGCCGCCAGACCGGACAATCTTTTGCAGGCATGATGTCGAGTGAAATTATCATCCGTGTCGCGTCTTGACAAGGACCGGACCGGCTCCTATCGTTAGCGTTCATCGTGAGCCGCGACTCGGATCGTGACAATGCCTATCGCTACAACGCGGTGCCCGCCGCCTGGGAAGCGATCCGCCCGCCGGCGATCGCCCGCGACTGTTTTGCCGACGAGATCGCCATTGATTTTCCATCGCTCGGCCGGGCGGTCGAACGGATTCGCGAGGGGTTTCTCGAGGACGGTCCGACGGCGGAT
Source organism: Acidobacteriota bacterium (assembly GCA_039931615.1). GTDB lineage: Bacteria > Acidobacteriota > Vicinamibacteria > Vicinamibacterales > CAVVIG01 > JAHFUI01. The sequence goes on along the minus strand of JBDTRR010000001.1, from coordinate 194,088 downwards.
ATCCTCGCCACCGAGCTGCGACTGTCGACGGTCGAAGCGCGGCGCGGCCTGGTCGTCCCGCTGGAGGTGCCGATGCGGGGCACCTGTTCGTTGTGCGGGGGCCGCGGCGAAACGTGGACCGAACCGTGCGATCCCTGTTGCGGCACCGGCGAGTCGCTGTTTCAGCATCCGGTGCGCGTGTCGGTCCCGGCCGGCGTCGCCGACGGTACCTTGTTCCGTTTTCGGGTTTCCTCCCCGCACGCGCCGTCGGTGCGCGTCGAGCTTCGGGTCGCCATCCGTTCGTCAGCTGCCTAGCAGCTCGTGTGAAAGTCCCGGCCGCCGGGATTTTTACGACGGGCTGCCAGGCTGTCAGACCGCGGGGCGTCCCTGCGGCGGGTCGGAGGCCGGCGGCTTGACGCGTGATGGCTTCCCACGTTGATCTGGTCGGCGTCCTGTTCGTTGTCTGGGGTCTGCTGACCGCGCTGGTCGGGCTGTCGACGTTCGCCCTCGGCGTGGCCGCCGCCTCCCTGATCACCTCCGCCAGCCGTGGCGGCAGCGGTGGGCAGTTCGCGGCCGGTCTGACGGCGGCCGCGTTCATCACGCTCGCCATCATCGCGATGACCTGGGGCGCCGCCCACGTCTCGGTCGGCGTCTCGGTCCGCCGCCGGAAGGCCTGGGCACGGGTCCTGGCGTTGATGTTCGGGTCTGTCGATCTGCTGTTGCTGCCCTACGGAACCGCCCTGGGCGTCTACGCGCTCTGGGTGCTGCTGAATGAAGAGGGCAAGACGCTCTTCAAATAATTCACGATTTACAATTTACAATTTACAAGCCGGACGACGGGCGAAGCGCCTTGTTACAAGCCGGACGACGGGCGAAGCCCCTTGTGAATTGTCAATTTGTGAATTGTGAATTGAGTTTCAGGGCGGGTCGACCGTTCCCATCGGGGTCCAGGGTCCACACCGCACCACCCGTCTGATCGCCTGCCAGCCGCCTCGCACGATGCCGTCCCGCATGATGACCTGTTCGGCGTAGCGGCTGCAGGTTGGCGCAAAACGGCAGCGCAGGCCGGCGTGCGCCGCCAGTGGCGACAGCGTCCGCTGGTAGAGATGGATTCCCGCCAGGGCCAGCGGCTGCGCGTTCAGGAACAACGCGCCGGCGAGCACGACCACCACAAGTCTAAAAGCGGTTCGCGTACTCGCTGACTCCTGGAACCAGGAATCGCTTCCCGTTGATGCCCATGATGATCGCGATGACGTGGACGGCGAGAATCGCGATCCACAGGAAGATCACGAACACGCTGAGCACGCAGCCGAGGCCGAACGTCGCCAGGCTGACGATGCTGGTGACGATGCCGAACGCGATCAGGATGACGATCTCCGCCACCATCAGCACGATGCCGTGCTTGGCGTGCCACTGGATCTCCGCGTCGTCCTTCTCGACCAGCAGCGGCACCAGCGCCAGCGGCCACAGGTACGACAGCACGATCATGACGCCGCGATTGGGCGAGGGGTCCTTCACGCGAATGTAATCTACCATCCTTGTTATTCAAGCGGCAAAGCCGATATTCTTGATTCATGCTCGTCACTGAAGCCGTGGTGCTCGATGCGCTGAAGGTCGTCCAGGACCCCGACCTCCACCGGGACATCGTCACGCTGGGATTCGTCAAGGACCTGCGCATCGATCGGGACCGGGTGTCGTTTACGGTCGAGCTGACGACCCCGGCCTGTCCGGTCAAGGAGCAGATGCGCGATCAGGCGAGGGCGGCGGTGCTGCAGCTGCCCGGAGTGGCCGGCGTCGAGGTCCAGATGACGGCGCGCGTCAGGGAGGCGGTCGGCGGCGACGGCGCGCGGTCGCCGATTCCCGGGGTCAAGAACGTCATCGCGGTCGGCGCGGGCAAGGGTGGCGTCGGCAAGACAACGGTGGCGGTGAATCTCGCGATCGCGCTGGCCCGGTCGGGCGGGCGGGTCGGCCTGATCGACGCCGACATCTACGGCCCGAACGTGCCGATCATGCTCGGCATGAAGACCCAGCTGATCACCGACGGACAGAAGATCGTGCCGGCCGAGAAGTACGGGCTGCAGGTCATCTCGATGGGATTCCTGACCGGGGACGACGCCCCGATCATCTGGCGCGGTCCGATGCTGCACGGCGCGCTGCAGCAGTTCTTCCGCGAGGTCCGCTGGACCGATCTCGACTATCTCGTCGTCGACATGCCGCCCGGCACCGGCGACGTCGCGCTGAGCCTGAGCCAGACCGTTCCGGTGGCCGGTTCGATCGTCGTCACGACGCCGCAGAAGGTGTCGCTCGCCGACAGCCGCCGCGCGGTGGCGATGTACAAGAAGCTCAATATCCCGCCGATCGGCATCATCGAGAACATGGCGTATTTCGCCTGCCCGAACTGTGCCCACGAGGCCGATATCTTCGGCCACGGCGGCGGAGAAGAGCTGGCGGCGGAGCTCGGCATCCCGTTCCTGGGCCGCGTTCCCATCTACCAGCCGATTCGCGAAGGCAGCGACAGCGGCGTGCCGCTGATGATCGCCGAGCCCGGCTCGCCGGCTGCACGCTCGTTCGTCACTGCCGCCGAGCAGATGGCCGCCCAGGTTTCGCTGGCGAGTTACAATCGGGCCGCAACCATTCCGCTCACCGTCGTGAGGTAGAGATGCGGTGTGAGATGTCTGCCGGCTGCCTGTTGACGGTTACGCTGCTCGGTCTGCCGGGCATCGCCTGCCATCGGCCGCCGGCGTCGGCCGCCCCCGCCGGCGCGGCGATCAGCCGGGCGATCGTCGATCCCTACCTCGAGATTGGAACGGCGCTGGCCGCCGACCGCGTCGACGGGGTCACGGCCAGGGCGGGCGAGATCGCGACGGCGGCGAGCAGTCTGGGCGCGGCGGCGTTCAAGATCGACACTGCGGCCGTTCAACTGACCAGCGCGGCCGACCTCGCGGATGCGCGGGCAAAGTTCGGTGTGCTGAGCGACGCGATCGACAGCTACATGACCAACCAGCATTTGACCAGCCCGTCGGGCGTGCGGGTCGCCTTCTGTCCCATGGTCCAGAAACCCTGGCTGCAACAGGACGGCGAACTGCGCAATCCCTATTACGGCAGCCAGATGCTGACGTGCGGCAGCTTCAGGAACAATTGAATCTCTCCTTCGAAAAGCACACGCTCGACAACGGCCTCGACGTGCTGTTGCACGAGGACCCGTCGTGCCCGATCGTGGCGGTCAATCTCTGGTATCACGTCGGCTCCAAGAACGAGCGCCTCGGCCACACCGGCTTCGCGCACCTGTTCGAGCACCTGATGTTCGAAGGATCGCAGCATCACGACCGCGGCTACTTTCCGCCGCTCCAGGCCGCCGGCGCATCGTTGAACGGATCGACAAACGCCGATCGCACGAACTACTGGGAGGTCGTGCCGTCCAACGCGCTCGAGCTGGCCCTGTGGATGGAATCCGATCGGATGGGCTACCTGCTGCCGGCGCTGACGGAGGCCAAGTTTTCCAATCAGCGCGACGTCGTGCTCAACGAGCGGCGGCAGAACTACGAGAACCGCCCCTACGGCCTGGCGTCGATGGCGGTGCTCGCCGCCCTCTTCCCGCCTGAGCATCCGTATCACTGGACGACCATCGGCGAGATTGCCGATCTGCACGCCGTCCAGCTCGACGAGGTGCAGGCGTTCTTCCGCCGCTACTACCACCCGGCCAACGCCTCGCTGTCGATTGCCGGGGACATCGACGCCGGGGCGACCCTGGCCCTGGCGCGGGACTATTTCGGCGAGATCGCACCGGGGCCGCGGGTCGAACCGATCGTCGCCGCGGCCGAGCTGGCGGCCGACGTCAGACTGCTGATCGAGGATCGCGTCGAGCTGCCGCGGCTCTACCTGTCGTGGCTCTCGCCGGCGATGTTCGCGGCCGGCGACGCCGACCTCGATCTGGCGTCCGATCTGCTCGCCAACGGCAAGACCTCGCGGCTCTACCGCCGCCTGGTGTTCGAAGAGCGGATCGCGACCGACGTCGGGGCCGGCCAGAATTCGCGCGAGATCGGCGGCTTTCTGCAAATCACCGCCACGGCCGCTCCGGGTCACACCCTGGTCGAGCTCGAGCAGGTGATCCTCGAGGAAATCGATCGGCTCGCCGCCGACGGCCCCAGCGACAGCGAGATGGAGCGCGGCCGCGTCCAGGTCGAGACCCAGTTCATGTTCCGCCTGCAGACGGTCGGCGGCTTCGGCGGCAAGTCGGACCAGCTCAACGCCTACAACACGTTCGTCGGCGATCCGGGGTACTTCGATCGCGACCGGGCCCGCTATGAGGCGGTGACGCCGGCGTCGCTCCAGCGGGCGGTCGACACCTACCTGCGCCAGGCCCGCCGCGTGACGCTCAGCATCATTCCGCGCGGCCGTCCAGCCCTGGCCATTCCGGACTCGGTGCCGGCCGCGGTCTCGTGACCGTCAATCGCACGCGGCTCCCGCAGCCGGGTGCCGCCCGTCCGTTCCGGTTTCCGGCCATCGCCAAGTCCGTCCTGCCGAGCGGGCTCCGGGTCTGGAGCGTTCGCCACGCGGCGGTTCCGGTCGTCACCTGCGTCATCCTGCTGCAGCGTGGGTCCGCCGGCGATCCGGTCGGCAAGGAAGGGCTGGCCGCGCTGACCGCCGACATGCTCGACGAAGGGAGCGGCGATCGGACCGCGATCGGACTGCACGAGGACCTGGCGCGGATCGGCGCGCAATTCGACACCGATATCGGCGCCGACGCCGCGCACGCGACGATCACGACCCTGGCCCGGTTCACGGAGCGGGGCCTGGGACTGCTCGCCGACATGGTGGCGCGGCCGGCCCTGACCGACGCCGACTTCCAGCGTGTCCGACAGCTCCGGCTGCACCGGTTGACCCAGCTGCGCGATGTGCCGGGCGCCGTCGCGGATCGGACGTTCGTCCGGCTCCTCTACGCCGAGCACCCGTACGGCCACACGCCGATGGGCAATGAAAAGGCGCTGGCGGCGCTGACCATCGACGACGTCCGCGCCTTCCACGCGCAGGCGATCCGGCCGGATGCCGCGACCCTGGTCGCGGTCGGCGACTGCGATCACGCGCAGATCGAACGGATCGCCGCCGATGTGTTCGCCGGCTGGGAGGGCGCCGCGGATCAGGCCGGCGGGCTGCGGCCGCCGTTCGACGCCGCGGCGGACACCGACGCGGTTCATCAGAGCGGGGCGCGGCTGTTCGTCGTGCCGCGGCCTGGCGCGACGCAGTCCGAGCTGCGCATCGGCCATGTCGCGGTCGCCCGCAATACGCCCGATTACCATGCGCTGGTCGCCGCCAACATGGTGCTCGGCGGACAGTTCGTCAGCCGCATCAACCTGAACCTGCGCGAGGACAAGGGCTTCACCTACGGCGCCCGCACGGCGTTCGACTTCCGGCGCCTGCCCGGACCGTTCTCCCTGCAGGTCAGCGTGCAGACCGCCGTCACGGCGCGCGCCATCGAGGAATCGCTCGACGAAATCTCCGCCATCCGCGGGCCTCGTCCGGTCAGCGGCGAGGAGCTGAAGCTCGGCGTCGCCGCCCTGACGCGCGGCTACGCGCGCAGCTTCGAGACCCCCGAGCAGATCGCTCGCGCCGCCACGCAGATTGCCTTGTACGACTTGCCGGACGACTACTTCGTCAATTTCGTCCCCGAGGTGGAGCGGGTCAGCACCGACGACGTCACGCGGGTCACCACCGAACACATCGATCCCACCCGGCTGACGACGCTGATCGTCGGCGACCTCGACGTGATCGGCCAGGATCTGCCGGGCCTCGGCCTCGGCGATCCGGTCGTCCTTTCCCCCGATACCTTCTGATACGATCCGGCGTTCGGCGGGTAGTCTTCTATGAAGTGGCAGGGCCTCGGCGTCAGCCTGTTCAGCGCCATCGCCGTGTTGAGCATCATGCTCGCCATGGCGACCGTCTGGCTGTTTCTCACCAACCCCGTGACCGTCGTCAACGCGGTCAACGAAGGCGAGATCACGCCGCTGGTCCGCGACCTGGCGCAGGTGCTGTTCGAGGCGCTGCGCGGGATACTGAAATACTTATAGATGTAAGGAAGTGAGGATGTAAGGATGTGAGGAAGTAAAGAAGTGAGGAAGTAGGGAAGTGAGGAAGTAGGGAAGTGAGGAAGTGAGATCTTACATCCCCACATCCCCACATCCTTACTTCCTCACTTCCTCACTTCCTCACTTCCTCACTTCCTCACATTCTTCTCCGCCTCGCCCAGCGCCCGGCGGAGAAACCGTGTCAGCACCCACGCGTCGAGGAATTTGAACGGCGCCTTGCCGCTGCTGTAGTGTCCGCACGGCAGCACCACCACCTCGTGCGGCAGGTTGAGCTCGCGGAACTCGCGCACCAGATCCTCGGACAGGTCGAGCGGAAATGTCAGATCGTAGCGCGCATAGACCAGCAGCGACCGGCGGTCGCGGACGCGCTCGAGATACCATCGCGGGCTGATCGGCTTCCACAGCGTTCTCAGCAGCTCGAGCTCGATGCTCCCGTCGAATCCCTGGCGCACGTGCTGCGTCGAGAGGCCGCGCCAGACCACGTCGGCAAAATAGGGCGAGATGTGATTGAGCGCCTGCGCCCGGATCAGCGGCTCGTGCGCCGTGGTCAGCAGGGCGAGACACGATCCGAGGCTGGTCCCCAGGATGCCAATCCGCTCGTAGCCCTGCCGCGCCAGCCAGTGAATCGCCCGCCGCGCATCGAGGACCGCCTGCCGGCACACCTGCAGCGTCCGGGCGACGTTGGCGCTGACGATGTAGTCGGCGCGCTGCAGCTCGGGCGGCATCCGCTGATCGTGATACGGCAGCGCCAGGCGCAGCGCGCTCAAGCCGCTCCACGCCAGGATCCTGGACAAGCCGATATGCCCGTTGGCGTCCGAGTTCCATTGCGGCAGCACCAGCACGGCGGCCCGCCCGCCGGCCGGGAAATAGCGGCCATGCACGATGTTGTTCTCGGGATGCGGGGTGGTGAACGCGCTGGGGAACGTCAACAGCCGGCCGCCGTCATCCGGTCCGCCGAGATGGTAGTCGTCGGTCGGCGGCGGGGTGAAGAAGGAATCGGTGTCCCCCATCACGCCGGCGACCCATTGGCCGATGATTTCGGCGTCGTCCGCCGGATGCGGGTGGGTATCGTGCCCGATCCAATCCAGGCCCCATTCGAACGGGCGGACCACCCGATCGGTCGAGACCGCCGCCAGGCGGCGCTCCCACGCATGAAACAGCGGCTTCAACATCGCTAATGAACAATGCTATACTCCCTCGCCGATGTTGTTCATCTCCGACAGTCGAAAGCGAAACAGCAAAAAGCGGTTCCATCCTGTCGGAGGAGTTGTGCTCGAGCGCTGATCGCCGCAAACAATCGAGCCCGAACGTCCGCCGACACGGTTAGCCGCGTCGGCTTTTTTTTTGGATCAACACCTATGTCTACGATTCCCGTCGGTATCCTTGGCGCGACCGGCATGGTCGGCCAGCAGTTCATCGCGCTGCTCGCGAACCACCCGTGGTTCCGGGTCGAGTGGCTGGGCGCGAGCCATCGGTCCGAGGGCAAGGCCTTTCGTGATGCCGCGGCCTGGCGTCTGGCCAGTCCCCCTCCCGATGCGGTCGCCAACCGGATCGTCGAGGCGGCGACACCGGGCCGGGGGCCCAAGCTGGTGTTCTCCGGGCTCGATTCGTCCGTCGCCGGCGAGATCGAGACCGCCTTCGCCGAAGCCGGGCACATCATCGTCAGCAACTCGCGCAACCACCGGATGGAGCCGAACGTTCCCCTGCTGATTCCCGAAGTCAACGCCGACCATCTCGCGCTGCTCGACGGTCAGGGCGCCAGCGGCTGGAAGGGGCGCATCGTCACCAATCCCAACTGCGCCGTGGTGGTGATGGCGATGGCCCTGGCGCCGCTCCGGCAGTTCGGCTTGAAGACGACGATGATCACGACGCTGCAGGCGATCTCCGGCGCCGGCTACCCGGGAGTCGCGTCGTGGGACATTCTCGCCAACGTCATTCCGTACATCGGCGGCGGCGAGGAAGAGAAGGTCGAGACCGAGGCGAAGAAGATCCTCGGGTCGTTGCAGAACGGCGCCGTCTCACTCCACCCGGTGGTGGTCAGTGCGACGACGACGCGGGTGCCGGTGCACAACGGCCACACCGGGTCGATCGCCGTTGGTCTGGAGCAGAAGCCGCCGCTCGACGCGATCATCGACGCCTGGCGATCATTTGCCGGCCGGCCGCAGGAGCTCGGGCTCCCGTCGGCGCCGCCGCATCCGATCGTCTACCTGTCGGAAGCCAACCGGCCGCAGCCGTCGCTCGATGTCGACCGTGATGGCGGGATGACGGTGAGTGTCGGCCGGCTGCGGACGTGTCCGGTCCTCGACTTCAAGTTCGTCGCCCTCGGCCACAACACGATTCGCGGCGCGGCCGGCGCCGCGATCCTGAATGCCGAGCTGATGCAGCAGGAAGGCCTGCTGTGAGCGTCGTCATGAAGTTCGGCGGCACCTCGGTCGCCGATGCCGCCGCGATGACGCGACTGGCGGGAATCGTCCGCCGCCAGATCGACAAGCAGCGGGCCGCCGGCCAGACCGACCAGCGGCCGCCGGTCGTCGTCGTCTCCGCGTTGTCGAAGGTGACCGACGGTCTGCTCGACGTGGCGAGGCGGATTGAACGCGGCGACCGCGACGGGGCGACGACGCGGCTCAACGATCTGGTGGAGCGCCACGTCGCGGTGGCGGCCGGCGTGGCGAGCGGGGCGCGTCTTGCCGCGGTCGTCCGCGACGTCCGGGCCGAGTTCACCGGGCTGACCGACATGGTGCGCGCGCTGGCCGCGCTGCACGAGGTCTCGCCGCGGCTGCTCGATGCGGTGGCCGCGACCGGCGAACTGGCGAGCAGCCGGATCGTCGCCGCCGCGCTGGCCGAGGCCGGCGTGCCGGCGGCCTGGGTCGATGCGCGGCTGGTGGTCGTCACCGATGCGGAATTCACCGCCGCCGTGCCCGACATGGCGGCGACCTGCGACCGCGCCCGGCAGACGATCGCGCCGGTCACCGATCGCGGCGAGGTGGCGGTGGTCGGCGGCTTCATCGGCGCGACCGCCGACGGCATCACCACGACGCTCGGCCGCGGCGGCTCGGACTATTCGGCGGCCATCGCCGGCGCCTGCCTGGACGCTGCCGAGATTCAGATCTGGACCGACGTCGACGGCATGCTGACGGCCGATCCCCGCGTCGTGCCGGCGCCGCGGCTGGTGCCGCAGCTCTCGTTTGCCGAGGCCTCGGAGCTCGCCTACTTCGGCGCCAAGGTGCTCCACCCGAGCACGATTCTGCCGGCGGTGGCGAAGAACATTCCGGTCCGGATCCTGAACTCGCACCGGCCGGACAATCCCGGCACGCTGATCACCGCCGATCCGCATCCGGCCGACGGCCACCTGACCGCGATCGCCTGCAAGCGCGAGGTCACGGTCATCGACATCACGTCGTCGCGCATGCTGATGGCGCACGGTTTCCTGCGCCGGCTGTTCGAGGTGTTCGAGCGGTTCCGGACGGCGGTCGACGTGGTCACCACCTCCGAGGTCAGCGTCTCGGTGACGGTCGACGACACCCGCCGGCTCGACGCCATCGTCGACGAGCTGAGCGGCTTCGCCGATGTGTCGTGCGAGCGGGACATGGCGATCATCTGCGCGGTTGGCGAAGACATCCACGAGGATCCGAAGGCCTTCAGCCGTGCCCTCGCGGCGCTCGACGAGATTCCGCTGCGGATGGTGTCCCAGGCCGCCTCGCGCCGGAACATCACGTTCGTGCTCAGGGACGCCGATGTGCCGCAGGCTATGATGCGCCTGCACGATACGTTCTTTTGATTCGGCAGCCGCAGAGGTCGGACGGATGCGCATACTCCTGGTGGGCCACGGTCGGATGGGCCGTCTCGTCGGCGAACTCGCCGCCGAGTACGGCTGCGAGGTGGCCGGCGTCATCGATCCGCAGTCGCCGCTCCATGGCGGCGGCCCGGAGGACGAGCGGTGGCGCGGCGTCGATGTCGCGATCGATTTCACCTTTCCCGACGCGGTGAAGACGACGGCGCCGGCGCTGGCGCGGCAGGGCATCAATATGGTCATCGGCACCACCGGCTGGCGGGCCGATGAACCGGCGGTGCGGCAGGCAGTCGCCGACGCCGGAGTCGGCATCGTGGCGGCGCCCAATTTTTCGGTCGGCGTCGTGTTGTTCGAGGCGATCGTGGCGCGTGCCGCCGGGCTGTTCGCGGCGCAGCAGGAGTTCGGCGCCTTCCTGCACGAAGCGCATCATGCGGCCAAGCGCGATGCGCCGTCGGGGACCGCCCTCTTTCTCAAGGATGCCATGGTCGAGGCCGGCTTCGGGCGGGCGATTGACGTCTCGTCGACCCGCGCCGGCTCGATTCCCGGGACGCACACCGTCGGTTTCGACGGCCCGGCCGAGACGATCGTCCTGTCGCACGCCGCCCGCGATCGGACCGCATTTGCGCGGGGGGCGCTCACTGCGGCAAAGTGGGTGGCTGGCCGCCGCGGTTGGTTCACAATGAAAGACGTGTTGGGAGTGTAGGGTGACGAAACGCAACCGCGACAAGACGAGGAGAGGCCAGTGCCTAGCATGAGAACGCCATTTACCGGATGCGGCACGGCGCTGGTGACCCCGTTTACCCCGGGCGGCAGCGTCGACGAAGCCGGAGTCCGCCGGCTCGGGCGGCGGCAAATCGATGCCGGCGTGCATTTTCTCGTCCCGGTCGGGACGACCGGCGAGAGTCCGACGCTCACTCTCGCCGAGCGCGTGCGGATGGTCGAGATCCTGGTCGACGAAGCCGCCGGCCGCGTGCCGATCCTGGCCGGCGCCGGCGGTTACGACACGCGGGAAGTCATCGAGGCGGCTGCCGCGATGAAGACGGCCGGCGCCGACGGCCTGCTGTCGGTGACGCCGTACTACAACCGGCCGACGCAGGAGGGGCTGTTCCAGCACTACCGCGCCATCGCCGAGAGCACACCGCTGCCGATCGTCGTCTACAACGTGCCCGGCCGCACCGGCTGCAACATCGAGCCGGCGACGCTGGTCCGTCTCGCATCTCTCCCCAACATCGTCGGCGTCAAGGAGGCCTCCGGGAACATCGCGCAGATGTGCGAAGTGTGCCGGTCGGTGCCGGCCGGCTTCATCGTCCTCTCCGGCGACGATGTGGTGACGCTGCCGCTGATGGCGGTGGGCGGCCACGGCATCATCTCGGTGGTGTCGAACGAGATCCCGGCGGAGATGACCCAGTTGGTGGAGGCAGCCGAGCGCGGCGACTATACTGCCGCCCGCGCCATCCATACGCGCATCATGCCGCTGATGCAGATCAATTTCGTGGAATCGAGCCCGGGCCCGCTCAAGACCGCAATGGCGGCGATGGGGCTGCTCGACGAGCGCTACCGGCTGCCGCTGGTGGCGCCGCGTCCCGAATCGAAAGACCGGATCCTCGGCGTGCTGAAGGATCTCAATCTCATCAACAAGCCCGCATTCGCATGAGCTCGACACTCCAGGACGAAATCACGGCGCTCGTCGAGGCGGGGGCGGCGGTCGATCGCGACGCGGCCCGGGCGGCATTCGGGCGCCTTCGCGAAGCGCTGTCCGCCGGCACCGTGCGCGCCGCCGAGCCGGATCCGTCCAGCCCGATCGGCTGGAAGGTCAATACCTGGGTCAAGCAGGGCATCCTGCTCGGCTTTCGCTACGGCGATATGGTCGACGCCTCGATGGATCACGGCCGCTGGCCGTTCTACGACAAGGACACGCTGCCGCTGAAGCGCTTCGCCGCCGGCGCCGGCGTCCGCATCGTACCTGGCGGTTCCTCGGTGCGTGATGGCGCCTACCTCGCGCCCGGCGTGATCTGCATGCCGCCGATGTACGTCAATATCGGCGCCTGGATCGGCGAGCAGTCGCTGATTGACTCCCACGCCCTGGTCGGATCGTGCGCGCAGATCGGCGCCCGGGTACACGTCAGCGCCGGCGCGCAGATCGGCGGTGTGATCGAGCCGGTCGGCGCGGTGCCGGTCATCGTCGAGGACGACGCGCTGATCGGCGGCAATACCGGGATCTACGAAGGGGCGATTGTCAGGACCAGGGCGGTGATCGGCGCCGGCACCATCCTGACCGGTTCGACGCCGGTTTACGATCTCGTCAACGGCCAGGTGATCAGGCCCGCCCCCGACCAGCCGCTGGTCATCCCGGAGGGTGCGGTCGTCGTGCCCGGCGCGCGGGCGGTCGTGCTCGGCGAAGGGCCGAAATGGGGGCTGTCGCTGGCGACCCCCGTCATCGTCAAGTATCGGGATTCGCGGACCGACACGCGGACGGAGCTCGAGGCGTGGATCCGATAGCCCTGACCCGCGCGCTCGTCGACATCGATTCCACGACCGGGCGGGAAGGGGAGACCGGCCGGTGGCTGGCCGACTACCTGCGCGATCTGGGGTTTTCCGTCACCATCCAGCCGGTCGACGATACGCGCTTCAATATCCTGGCGACCGTCGGCCGGCCGCAGGTCGTCTACTCGACGCATTTCGACTGCGTGCCGCCGTTTTTTCCCAGCCGGATCGACGGCGATCGGCTCTACGGCCGCGGCGCCTGTGACGCCAAGGGGATCCTGGCCGCGCAGGTCGCTGCGGCGGATGCCTTCCGGCGCGCCGGCGAGACCCGGGTCGGGATGCTGTTCGTCGTCGGCGAGGAGCGCGGCAGCGACGGCGCGAAGGTCGCGAACGCCGCCGCGGATGGCTGCCAGTTCCTGATCGACGGCGAGCCGACCGAGAGCCGTCTCGGGCTGGCGACGCGCGGGATGCTCCGGCTCAGGCTGCGCGCAGCGGGCCGGGCGGCGCATTCGTCGTTTCCCGAGCTCGGCGAGTCGGCGATCGACAAGTTGATCGACGCCCTGCTCGACCTGCGATCGATCGCGCTGCCGTCGGACCCGGTTCTCGGACGCACCCACTACACGGTCGGGTTGATTGCCGGCGGGGTGGCGCCCAACGTCGTCTCGCCCGCGGCGGAAGCCGAAGTGATGTTCCGAACCGTCAGCGACGGCGCGGAGATCCGCGCCGCGGTGCGGCGGCTCGAGTCGCAGCTGCAGATCGACCACGTGCTGGAAGCGCCGCCGGTTCACCTGACCACGGTGCCTGGCTACGAGGCGGTGGTGTTCCCGTACACGACCGACATTCCCTTCCTCCGCGCCTGGGGCCAGCCGCTGCTGTTCGGGCCCGGCTCGATTCACGTCGCCCATACGGCCGAAGAGTTCATCGCGATTCCCGAGCTGCTGGCCGCCGTCGGGCACTTTGGGAGCATCGCCGGTCAACTGCTCGCCCGCCTCGCGTGAACCGATCAGGCCGGCGCAGATCGCACGTCGTGTCAGCCCCGACGTACGTAGTGTCCGGCTTTAGCCGGACCTGGTCCACGGTCCGCCTGAAGGCGGACACGACGTACGAGTCGGTCAGCGTGAAGGCGGTCCCCCCCGTACGACTGGTCCGTCGCCAATGAAATCTGATCCACGCGCCGAATACGGCCGGCGCATCGAGCGCTGGAGCGCCGAGATGGCGCGCGCCGATCGAGCCCACGCGTGGATCGCCCATGCCAGGCTGGCGCTCGCCGCGGTCATCGCCGTCCTCGCCTGGCAGGCGTTCGTCAGTGATCGGATCTCGGCGTTCTGGCCGCTGGCCGGGCTGATCGGGTTCGCCGTGATCGCGGTGGTCCACCTCGGCGTGGTGAAGCGGATGGAGCGCAGCCGGCGGGCCCGGCTGCTCTACGAGCGCGGCATGGCGCGGCTGAACGCCGCCTGGGCCGACGCCGGTCCCGACGGCGCGCGATTCCTCGACGGCCATCCGTTCGCCGACGATCTCGATCTGTTCGGCCCGGGGTCGCTGTTCCAACTGCTCGACACCGCCCGGACCGAGATCGGCGAGGAAACGCTGGCTGCCTGGCTGGCCGGCGGCGCCGCGATCGACGAGATCCGCGCCCGGCAGCTGGCGGTCGCCGAGCTGACGCCGCGGGTCGACTTCCGTGAGGACCTCGCCGTGATCGCCGCCGAAACGCGGGTTGCCAGGACCGGGCCGCTCGACGCCTGGGCGGCGGCGCCATCCGCCGGGCTGGCCTCCGTCCACGCCGCGATGTTTGCGGCCAGCGCCATCGTCAGCGCGTCCCTGCTCGCCGCCGTGCTCATGGAACAGGTGCCGTGGACGGCGCTGCTGCTCTGGATCCTGGTGCAGTTGGGACTATCGAGAATTTACCGCGCCCGCATCCGGACCGCTCTGTCCGGCATCGACGCGGCGGCCTACGACCTCGGCCTGATGGCCGATCTGCTGGCCCGGCTCGAGATCGAACCGTTCGAATCGCCCCGGCTCGCCGCGGTGCGGGCCGCCCTCGTCGTCGAAGGCATCCCGCCGTCGCGCCGGATCGCGCACCTGCGGCAACTGGTGACGTTTCTCGATCAGGCGACGCTCAATATGTGGTTCAAGCCGATCGCGGTGCTGCTGCTGGTCCGCGAGCAGACGGCGGTGGCCATCGATCGCTGGCATGCGGCGTACGGCGGCGCGGTCGCCCGGTGGCTGCGCGCGGTCGGCGATGTCGAAGCGCTGGCGGCGCTGGCCACCTACGCCTACGAACATCCTGCCGATCCATATCCGGCGTTGATCGCCGATGGTCCGCTGTTCGACGCGACTGCACTCGGCCACCCGCTGCTCGACGATCGGGTCGGTGTCCGCAACGACGTCCGCCTCGGCGAAGGTCATCCGCGCGCGCTGATCGTCAGCGGATCGAACATGTCCGGCAAGAGCACGCTGCTGCGCGGCGTCGGCGTCAACGTCGTGCTGGCGCTGGCCGGCGGGCCGGTGCGCGCCGCCGACCTCACCCTCTCGCCGCTGGCGATCGGATCGACGATGCGGATCGACGATTCGCTGCAGGCGGGGCATTCACGGTTCTATGCCGAGATCCTGCGCATCCGAACCATCGTCGATCTGGCGCGCGGATCGACGCCGCTGCTGTTCCTGCTCGACGAGATCCTCGGCGGCACCAACTCGCACGATCGGCGGATCGGCGCCGAAGCGATCGTCCGCATCCTGGTCGCCACCGGCGCCATCGGTCTGGTGACGACGCACGATCTGGCGCTGACGGAACTGGCATCTGGGCCGGGAGCTCAAATGGCCAACGTCCACTTCGAAGATCGCATCGAGAATGGATCGATGGTCTTCGACTACAAGATGCGGCCCGGCGTGGTCGAGCGCAGCAACGCGCTCGCGCTGATGC
Source organism: Acidobacteriota bacterium (assembly GCA_039931615.1). GTDB lineage: Bacteria > Acidobacteriota > Vicinamibacteria > Vicinamibacterales > CAVVIG01 > JAHFUI01. The sequence continues at coordinate 178,832 of JBDTRR010000001.1, read as the reverse complement.
GAGCGGTTGGGTTGGAAGTTTGAGGCGAATGATGAGTATTGATGTGCACGCCCGGCCGTCAGGCGACGCGCCGGAACCGCTCTACGACACCAACGTGCCGACCCCCACCCACGCGGAGCGGGCGCGGACACTGGTGGCTCATATCTCGATCGGTACGCTCTGCACGCTGGCGATCGAACCGGATGGCTACCCGTACGGCTCTTTCGTGACGGTGGCGTTCGAGAACGGCAACCCGGTCTTCCTGATCAGCGGGCTGGCCGAGCACACCAAGAACCTCGAGCGCGATCCGCGCGCCTCGCTGCTGGTCGCCGAAACCCGAGCCGGCGATCCGCTGGCGAACGGCCGGGTGACGCTGCTCGGCCCCTGCACGCGGGTTGCCGGTGATGCGAGCGGCGCCCGGGCCGCCTTCCTTGCTGCGCACCCGAACTCCAGCTATTACGCCGACTTCCGTGACTTCGCGTTCTGGAGACTGCAGGTCGAGTCAGTTCGCTATATCGGCGGCTACGGCCGGATGTCGTGGGTCAGCAAGGGGGAGTGGGACACGGCTGAACCGGATCCGCTCGGTCCGAGCGCCGCCGGCATCGTCGCGCACATGAATACCGACCACGCGGAGGCGATGCCGCTCTACTGCAAGGCGTTTTCGAAGGCGACCGCCATCACGGCGGCGACGATGACCGGGATTGACCGCTACGGATTCGAGATGTCGGCGATAACCGGTGAGGGACCGCGGCCCGTCCGCCTGGCGTTCACCAACCCGGTCAAGACGACCGACGAAGCGCGCGCGGCTCTCATCGGCATGCTGCAGGAGGCCCGACGCAAGCTGACCTGATCTGAAAGGGCGGTAATCCTCCGATCGGCAGCGTTGTTGCACTCGCACAGCCCATGATCGAACAACCCGCGCAACCTGACTTCCCGGGACCGCCCAATCCCATCGATACGCCGCCGCCGGACATCACGACGGTGCCACCGCCAGACATTCCGCCCCCCGTTGGACCGCCGGATATCCAGGTGCCAGGGCCGGACCAGTTGCCGATATGAAAGACCGGGCAATTCCCGATGTGGCGTCCGACTTCAGTTGGACCTGGGAAGCAATCCGGCTGAAGCCGATCCCACGTTCGAGGGGGAATGACGCGCTTGGCCTCGCCTCGTTCCGTCCGTACGTGACTGTGCGTACTTAAGTGACGGAGTCGCAGGCCTTCAGGTCTGCCCGCTGCGGCAGGCCGAGAGAGCCTGAGATAAATCGAGGCGGCGAGGCAGGCGTCAGAGCCTGTTGTCTGTCGTAGTGCAGGCCTTCAGGCCTGCCATGTCGGGCAGACCTAACTAAGGGCTGCACTACTTGCGACGATTTTTTCGCAAGTTACGACGATTTTTTCGCAAGCTCTAAAGGCCTGCACTGCTCGGTTCTTCACGTGCTATTCGTCCCGACCGTGATCTGGTCCGATTTCAAGTCAGATAGGGCTCGCAGGCGAGGGCGATGCGCAGCAGACTCTCGGTCTGTTTGCGCACGCCGACCAGCTGCAGGCCGCAGGGAAGCCCGGCCGTTGTGGTGCCGCACGGCAGCGAGATCGCCGGGTGGCCGGTCAGGTTGAACAGCTGGGTCTGTCTGAGCATCAGATTCCGCACCGGTTCATCGCGGCCGCCGACGTTCATCGTCGCGGCGCCAAGTGGGGGCGCCGCGATGGGCAGCGTGGGCAGGACGATGGCATCGCGGCCGGCGAGTGCCGCGTCGACGTCACGCCGCAGGACATCCCGCCCTTTGAGGGCCCTGGCGTAATCCTCCCCCAGCACGTACCGACCCATTTCGAGGCGGATTCTGACTGCGGGCGTGTAGCGCTCGGGCATCGCGTCCAGTGTCGCCGCGTGGTACGCCGCCGCGTCGGCGAGCACCAGCGCGAGATAGATCGGCGCCGTGTCCGGCGCATGCGCGATCTCCACTTCGTCCACGCGTACGCCACCCGCCCGCAGCCGGTCGAGTGACTCTTCGAAGCGTGATCGGATCTCGTCGTCGAGCCGCTCACAGAAATAGGCACGCGGAACGCCGAGCCGCAGGCCGCCGGCCGGCACCGGAACCAGGGCCTCCGGCTTTTGGAACGTCCGGCCGGGCACCTGGTCGCCGGACGACAGGTATGCGGATGCGACCGTGACCGGGCCGAGCAGGGCGCGGTAGACCAGCCACGCATCGGTGACCGAACGCGCCAGCGGCCCGACGTGATCGAGCGTTCGGGACAGCGGTACTACGCCGGCGGTCGAGATCTCCCCGAAACCCGGCTTGAGTCCGACAATGCCGCAGGCGGCGGCGGGGATGCGAATCGATCCGCCGGTGTCGGTGCCGACCGTGGCCAGGGCCATCCCGGTCGCCACGCTGATGGCCGATCCTCCGCTCGAGCCACCGGGTGATCGCGACAGGTCGTGCGGGTTGCGGGCCGGCCCGAAGGCCGACTCCTCGTTGGTGGTGCCGAATGCGAACTCGTGCAGGTTGGTCTTGCCGACGAGGACCGCTCCGGCCTGGCGCAAATGGGCGACGGTGGGCGCGTCGCGCCCGGCGATGTGGTTGTCGCGCACTCGCGAGGCGGCAGTCGTCGGCACGCCGCGGACGTCGAGCAGATCCTTGATGGAGATCGGCACGCCGTGCAGCGGGCCGCGGTCGACCCCGGCCGCCAGTTCACGGTCGGCCGCGGCTGCCTGTGCGCGCGCCTCGTCCGCCATCACGCGGATGAAGGCGTTGAGCTGGGGGTTGTCGGTCTCGATGCGGTGCAGGCACTGCTCGGTGATCGCCTGCGCGGTCACCTCGCCGGCGCGGAGCTTGCGTCCGAAGGATTCGATGGTCAGGAGGTCGCGGGCGTCAGGCATCGGCACGGTCGTTGAAGTCGGCGGCCCGCAGCGTCGCGATGACGCGGGCCAGCGTTTCGAGCAGCGGTTTGAGTTCCGGCAGATTCCGGGTGTCAGCGTCGGCCAGCGCGCAGGCGAGCCAGGCGTCAATCGTCATGGTGTCCTCGGGGCGGTGGGCGGACCGTTTCGATCGGGCCGGTGCCGCCGCGCTTCAGGCCGGACGCGGTCTCTTTACCGAAATCGCCACGCCGTCGCGCAGCGGCACGACCACCGTCATCAACTGCGGATGATTGTTGATCCGCTGGTTGTACTCGGCGATCGCCCTGGTATCGTCGGCCTGATTCTTCGCGGGCGCACCGAACCCGGGCACGACGTCGCCGTCCCACAGCACGTTATCGGTGACGAGCAGGCCGCCCGGCCGGAGCAGCTCGACCAGCCGCTCGAGCTGGGTCAGGTATTGCGGCTTGTCGCCGTCCTGGAAAATCAGGTCGAACGGCCCCGAGACCTTCGCCAGCATCCGCTGGGCGTCGCCGACGATGACCGTCGCCCGCCCGGCCAGACCGGCCCGCGCGAAGTTGTCGCGGGCGATCTGCGCCCGCTCCGCCTTGACCTCCATCGTCAGCAGCATCCCATCGGGCGGCAGCCCGCCGGCGAGCCAGATTCCGGAATAGCCGATGGCGGTGCCGATTTCCAGGATCCGCGCCGCCCCGATCGCGGTGGCGAGGACGCGCAGCAGCGCGCCGACCTCGGCGTCGATCAGCGGCAGCTTCTGCTCCTTCCCGGCGCGCTCGAGATCGCGCAGGATCGGATCAGCGAGTTGATTCAGCCCGGCCAGGTACTGCTCGACGACGTCTGGGACGATACCGCCCATAATCTAGTCCTTGGTGCTTAGTCCTTGGTCCTTGGTCGGTTCTTGGTCCTTGGTCGGTCCTTGGTCCTTGGTCGGTCCTTGGTCCTTGGGGGGGCCTGGTCCTTGGAGCTACCTGGTCCTTGGGCGGTGCCTGATCCTTTGGCGGCCTGGTCCTTGGCACCAACGACGACCGAGGACGGAGGACCAAGAACGCCCAAGCGCCAAGGACCAAATCCGGACAAAGGACCAAATCCGGACAAAGGACCAAATCCGGACAAAGGACCAAATCCGGACCAAGGACCAAATCCGGACCAAGGACCAGGGCCGGACCAAGGACCAAGGCCGGACCAAGGACCAAGAACCAAGCACCAAGGACCAGAGTATATGCGGCACACCAAGATCATCTCCACCCTCGGCCCGGCCAGCGATTCGGAGGCGATGATCGACGCCTTGATTGCCGCTGGCACCGACATCTTCCGGTTGAACTTCTCGCACGGCACGCATCAGTCGCACGGGGCGACGTTGTCGCGCGTCCGGGCGGCGGCGCACCGCGCCGGGCGGGAGGTCGCGGTGCTGCAGGATCTGAGCGGCCCGAAAATCCGGACCGGCGCGCTCGACGGCGGCCGGCCCCTGCGGTTGAACAACGGCGACCCGCTGCGGATCAAGACCGGCGAGTTCGTCGGCGGTCCCGGCTGCGTGTCGACGCCGTTCGCCGGCCTGGCCCGCGGTGTCCGCCCCGGCGATCGACTGCTGCTGTCGGATGGATTGATCGAGCTGCGGGTGGAGGGCACCGATGGCGTCGACATCCAGACCACCGTCGTCGAAGGCGGCCTGCTCGGCGAGCGCAAGGGCATCAACGCCCCTGGCGTCGTCCTGCCGGCGTCCGCCATCACGCCCAAGGACATCGACGACCTGAAGTTCGGCCGGTCGATCGGCGTCGACATGGTCGCGGTCAGCTTCGTGCAGAGCGCGGCCGACCTCCGGCTGGCCCGGCAGTTGCTGGCGGACGCCGACGGCGTCGATGTGCCGCTGGTCGCCAAGCTCGAACGGCCGCAGGCCCTCGAACACCTCGACGAGATTCTGGAGTCGTGCGATGCCGTCATGGTCGCCCGCGGCGATCTCGGGCTCGAGATGCCGCTCGAGCGGGTGCCGCGCGCCCAGAAGGAGATTGTCCTGGCCGCCCGTCTCCGCGGCATCCCGGTCATTGTCGCGACCCAGGTCCTCGAGTCGATGACCCACGAACCGCGGCCGACCCGCGCCGAAGTCAGCGATGCCGCCAATGCGGTCGACGCCGGCGTCGACGCCATCATGCTGGCCGGGGAAACGGCGGCGGGCGCGTTCCCTGCCCGGACGGTGCAGACGCTCGATGCGATCATTCGCGACGCGGAATCGAGTCCGGCCGGCGAACTGCCGCTCGCCTTGCGCCGGAGCGTCGAGGACGACGATCACTCACGGGCACTGTGTGCCGCTGCGGTCACGCTGGCGGAACGGGGCGATGCGCAGGCCATCGTCGCGGTGACGCGAGGCGGCACCACGGCGCGGTGGCTGTCGACACTGCGGCCGCGGGCGCCGATTTTCGCGGCCACCAACGAGGGGGTGACCGCCCGCCGGCTCGCGCTCCACTGGGGCGTCGTGCCGGTCTGTCTCGACATCGGCGACCCGGTGGATCTCTCAGGCGTCGCGATCGGCAGCCAGCTCGTCGCGCACGGCTTCGTCGAGTCCGGTCTGGCCGTCGTGTTCATCAACATCAATCTGGATCTGACCAGATCCGACGCCAACTTCCTCAGAATTCAGCGTCTGTAGTGCCAGCCGTGCCCTACGCTACCGTCGCTGCCGCCATCCTGGCGTTCCTGGCCGCGGCCCTCGCCGTTCGCCTCGCGCACGCGCTCGTCCATCGTCTGCTCGGCGGCCTCGAGATCGTCAGTCCCGAGAACCGGGCGGCCGTCCAGATTCGCGCCAGGCAGCTGATTCGAGCGATGACGGTGCTGGCTTACGGGATTGCCGCGGTGGCCAGCGTCTCGCTCGCCATGGCCCGGCTGGGCATCGGCGAACTGCGGTGGGATCCGCGGCTGGTGGCCAGCTGGGTCCTCGCCCACGGCGTCAACAGCCTGATCATCATCGTCGGCGGCTATGTCGTGATCCGCGCCGCCAGCCTGGCGATCGAGCATCTGCAATACAAGGTCGGGCGGCGCTCCGCCCAAACCGACTTCGAATGGCAGCGGCGGACCGCGACCCTGGGCGGCATCCTCACCAACCTGGTCAGGGCGTCGGTCGGCTTCATCGCGCTGCTGATGCTGCTGCGAGAGCTGTCGATCGACGTGCTGCCGATCCTGACCGGCGCCGGCATCGCCGGGCTGGCGATCGGATTCGGCGCCCAGAATCTGGTCCGCGACGTGATCTCGGGCTTCTTCCTGATTCTCGAGGACCAGGTCCGGGTCGGCGACGCCGCCCGCATCAACGGCATCTCTGGCACGGTCGAGCACATCAACCTCAGGACCATCGTGCTGCGGGACGGGGAGGGCGCCGTGCAGGTCTTTCCGAACGGGACGGTAACGGCGCTGGCCAACCTGAGCAAACTGTTCGCCTACGCCATCGTCGACGTGCGGGTCACCTACGGGGAGAACATCGATCGCGTCAACGGCACGATTCGCGCGGTCGCCGCCGCAATGGAGCAGGAAGCCGCCTGGCAGCCGATGATCCTCGCGCCGATCGAGATCGTCGGGGTGGAGTCACTGGCCGACGGACTGGCCACCATCCGCGTCCGGTTCAAGACCGTGCCACTGAAACCACACGACGTCGCCAACGAGCTGCGCCGGCGGCTGCTGGCCGCGTTCGTGGGGCGGGGCATCCGGCCCTACGCCGATCGCACGTAGTCCCGGATTCGTAAAATACGGGAACCGTTTCGTCGATGACGTCGTCTGAACCGTCGGGCGACCCAGCCCCGTCCGACATTTTGGGGGCTTTTTGTTGGTACGTGGCGTCCAGCTTCAGCCGGACTGTGGGCGGTCCGCCTGAAGGCGGACCCCACGTACAAATGGAAATGGAAATGGTGTTGGTCCCACAGTCAGCTGTGCCGTCCGTACGGTAGTGTAAATGTGCTCGAGCAGCCGATCGGGTTGGCAAACGCTTCAGAAGAGACGCTCCGACAAGAGGATTGACAATGAACATGCTGTATCCGCGGCGCTGGATTCTCGGGCTGGTGCTGTTCGTGGCCTCCGCGGCGACCGCGCCGATGGCGCAGCAGCGCGGCGCGGCCGGCGCCGCCGACATCCCGCCGCTGGTGTTCGAGAAGTACACGCTGCCGAACGGCCTCGACGTCATCCTCAGCGAGGACAAGCGGCTGCCGCTGGTTGCCGTCAGTCTCTGGTATCACGTTGGCCCGGCGAATGAAGTCAGGGGACTGACCGGCTTTGCCCACCTGTTCGAGCACATGATGTTCCAGGGCTCGAGGCACGTGCCGCCCGACACCCATTTCAAGTTCCTCGAATCCGCCGGCGCCAGCGACATCAACGGCACGACTGATTTCGATCGCACCAACTACTTCGAAACGCTCCCGTCGAGTCAATTGGAGCTCGCCTTGTGGCTGGAGTCCGACCGCATGGGCTATCTGCTCGACAAGCTCGACGCACCGCAGCTGGCCAATCAGCAGGACGTGGTGCGCAACGAACGGCGTCAGAGCGTGGAGAACCGCCCCTACGGCGTGGCCGACGAAGCGGTGGCGCAAACGCTGTTTCCACCAGACCATCCCTACTACGCCAACGTCATCGGCTCACACGAGGACATCCAGGCGGCGAAGCTGGAGGATGTGAAGCGCTTCTTCAAGCTCTACTACACGCCCAACAACGCCAGCCTCGCCATCGTCGGCGACTTCGACAAGGCGCAGGCGAAGGCGCTCGTCGCCAAGTACTTCGGGACGCTGAAGCGCGGCGCGCCAGTGCCGCCGATCACGGCGGTCACCCCCAAGATCACGCAGGAACGGCGCAAGGTCGTCACCGACCGGGTCGAGCTGCCGCGCATCTATCTCACCTGGATCACGTCGCCGATCTACAAGCCGGGCGATGCCGACGCGGACATCGCCGCCACGATCCTCGGCGGCGGCAAGTCGAGCCGGTTGTACAAGCGGCTGGTCTACGACCTGCAGATTGCGCAGAACGTCAGCGCGCAGCAGTACTCGCTGACACTCGGCTCGATGTTCCAGATCGAGGTGACGGCGCGGCCGGGACACACCGCGGCGGAGCTCGAGAAGGCGGTCGACGAGGAACTGGACAAGTTCCGCGCCTCGCCGCCCGATGCGGCCGAGGTCGAACGGGCGCGGAACACCATCGAGACGCGGATTGTTACCGGGCTGGAGACATTGGGCGGCTTTGGCGGCGTCGCCGATCGCCTCAACATGTACAACCACTTCCTGGGGACGCCCGATTATCTGCAGAAGGACATCCAGCGTTACCGCGAGGTCACGCCAGCCTCGGTGCGGACGTTTGCCAGCGATCAATTGAAGAACAGCGCCCGCGTCGTCGTGCAGGCGGTACCGGGAGAGAAGGTGCTCGGGCCGCAGGTGGCGACGCCGCCGCCGGGCCAGGCGAAGGCGGGTGAGGGGACCGAATCGAGCAACGTCGAGGAGGCGTGGCGCAATGAGCCGCCCAAGGGTGGGACCTTGCGGGTGCTCCAGCTGGCTCCCCCCGAGTCGACGCGGCTTGCCAACGGCCTGACGGTGCTGCTCAGCCCGCGCGCCGGCCTGCCCGTCGTGGCCGCCAACCTTGTCGTCCGGACCGGCAGCGACGCCAACCCGCTCGACAAGCCCGGCCTGGCCAATTTCACGTCGGCGATGCTCGACGAGGGCACGACGACGCGAAGCTCGCTGCAGATTGCCGATCAGCTCGCCCAGCTCGGCGCCAGCCTCGGCACGAGAAGCACGATGGACGCGACGTTCGTCCAGGGCGGGTCGTTGAAGAAGAACTTCGGCCAGACGTTGGAGCTGATGGCGGACGTCGCGCTTCGTCCGTCGTTTCCGGCCGACGAGATCGAGCGTCAGCGCGCCAGCCGGCTCGCTCAGCTGGTCCAGCAGCGGGAGAACGCCGGACAGGTCGCGGCCAGCGTCACGGCTGCCGTTCTCTACGGCGAGCGCCATCCGTACGGCTTCACCGAGATCGGCACGGAGCCGGCGGTCAAGGCCGTGTCGCGCGGCGACATGGAGACGTTCTGGAAGCAGAACTTCGTGCCCAACAACGCGGCGCTGGTCGTAGCGGGCGACATCACCATGGCCGAGCTCAAGCCGCTGGCGGAAAAGGCGTTCGGCGGGTGGCCGTCCGGAACGCCGGCCAGGACGGTGCTGGGCAGCCCGGACACCGCCACCGCTCGAGTGGTGATCGTCGACAAGCCGGGGGCGCCCCAGACCGAGCTGCGCGTTGTCGGCATCGGCGCGCCACGGTCGTCGCCGGACTTCCAGGCGATTCAGGTGATGAACATGGCGCTGGGCGGATTGTTCTCGAGCCGCATCAACATGAATCTTCGCGAAGAGCATGGCTACACCTACGGCGCCAGCTCGCAGTTCGCGTTCCGCCGGTCGGCAGGTCCATTCGTCACCGGCGCCGGCGTCCGTACTGACGTGACCGCGCCCGCGGTCACCGAGATCCTCAAGGAAGTCCGCGGGATGGGGGACAAGCTGATGAGCGCCGACGAACTGCGGCTGTCGAAGGACGCCCTCGCCCGTTCACTGCCCGGCGCCTTCGAGACGAGCGCGAGCGCTGCCGGAAGCTTTTCAAACGTCTACATCTACGATCTCGGGCTCGACTACTTCACGAACTATCCGGCGCGGGTCGAGTCGGTGACGATGGAGCAGGCGCAGGCGGCGGCGAAGAAGTATCTGGCGCCGGAGAAGCTGATCGTGGTCGCGGTCGGGGATCGCGGCAAGATCGAGCCGGAGCTCCAGAAGCTCAACCTCGGGGCGACGGAAGTGCGGACGGTGGAGGGCAAGAAGGTCGCGGCCCCATAACCTCTTTGTATGGTTTCGAACGACTACCGGTTCACGACCCGCTGGCGGGTTGAGGGGACGTGTGGCGAGGTTGCCGACATCCTGTCCGACCCGCTGGCGTTCCCGCGCTGGTGGCCGTCGGTTTACATCGACGTGCGCGAGACCGCGCCGCCGGGATCGGACGGTCTCGGCCGGCGCATCGCGCTGGTCACCACGGGCTGGCTGCCGTATACGCTCCGTTGGGAGTTCGTCGTGGTCGAGTCGCGCTATCCGCACCGCCTGGCGATCGCGGCCGCCGGCGATTTCGATGGCCGCGGCGTCTGGACGTTCGAGCAGGCCGGCCGGTTCGTCGACATCACGTTCGACTGGCGGCTGCGCGCGCAGAAGCCGCTGCTGCGCCGGCTCTCGTTTCTCCTGAAATCGCTGTTCGCATCGAATCACCGGTGGGCGATGGCGCAGGGCGAACAGAGCCTGCGGCTGGAACTGGCGCGCCGCCGCGCGACGTCGGCGGCGGCGCTCGAGGCGGTCGCCGCTCCGCCCGCGCCGATCACCTATTCGGGCCTGGCGGTCCTCGGCGGCGCCGCGCTGGTGGTCGGGACGGCGGTCTACCTGATCGTCCGCGCTGGTCGCCGAGGTCGGGCGGCTCGCCCCTCGTACGTGGGATCCGGCTTCAGCCGGATTGATCCGCAGTCCGACTAAAGTCGGACGCCACGTACGATTCTGGAATGCGGATCCGATCGCGTCAGCTTTGGCGGCGGCGGTGCTCGACGCTGGGATCGGACGGGCGCTCGAGGGCTTCACGATCCCAGCTCGCCAGGGTGGCCGCCGCCTCGTAGGTCGACTGCAGGAACTCCAGCAGCGTGTCATCGGGCGAGACGGCCAGCCTGACGCGGTCGTAGGGCAGGAGGAACTCCCCGAGATCCGGACTGTAGATCGCTTCGTCCGGCCGCACGCGGGCGTCCGCAAACCCGGCCGGCGCCGGATAGGCGTACGAATAGAACACCGGATACGCGACCGGCCCTCCGCCCGCCCAGAATCCACAGCTGCTGACTTCATGCGAGTACGCTTCGCGGGCGACCCAGTCCGGCAGATTCGGTACGCCGCCAGGATGCTCGGGCGCCGGCCGGCCCGAGAAGCGCGTCACCGCCAAATCCGCGGCGCCCCAGAAAAAGTGCACCGGACTGCATTTCCCCCGGAAGCGCGATCGAAAGATCTTGAAGACCCGATCAGCCTGGGCCAGAACCCGCCAGAAGCGCGCGGCGTATTCGCTGTCGTACGAACGGTGCGTCTCGTCGCGGTCGAACGGGATGCCATCGGCGATCTCGTTCGGCGTGGTCTGAATCCGCACCGGCAGATCGAGTGCCGCCAGGGCGTCCATCAGGCGCGCATAGAACGCGGCGACCGACTGCGGCTCGAGCGGCATGTGCTGGACCCGGCCGTCGCTCGACTCCACCGTCACCTGGTGGCTGACGAAGTCGAACTCGATGGCGAACGTCCGCAGTCCGTGGGGAATCGGCGACGTCGACAGGCCCCGTGGGGTGACGTAGAGGGTCACGTGCCATGAGTGGTTCATCCACGGCGTCCGGGCGAGCCGCACCTTGCCGACGATCTGGGTCCACAGGTGCAGCGTCGCATAGGTCTCGCTCCACGCGGCGTAGGGCAGGTCGGGCCAGGCTGAGGAATCTGGGCTCATCGGGTATCGCTCGAAGCGTGTCTCAGTGGAATTGGCTCATGGTACGAGTTCGTCAAGGCATTACCCGGACGAAGTCCTGGCGCCGGGAGTGTCGGGCGGTGCGGCGCTCGTCTCGTTCACCCGCCGTTCTTCCATGACGTTTTCCAGCAGCGTCTTCAGCGAAGTGAGCGCACGCTCCCAGCCATGGCGGATGACTTCGTAGTAACGCTGCCAGCGAACGCTGTCGTCGCATCCGGTCTGCGTGACCCTGAGATGGGTCGTTGCGCCGTGACCCTCGCCCGACGCCGTGCAGGCGACTTCGAGCGCCATCGGTCCGATGGGATCACCGTCCGGCGGCAGCCAGAACCCGTCCGCGACGAAGAATCCCTGGCCTGGATCGAACTGCATCACCGTGCCGCGAAAGACGCCGCCGAGCCGGCCGAGGATGTCGTCGCGAAAATCGGTCGGCCGCCACTCCAGGGTGTAGGGGCCGAGCGCGCGCGGGATGGTCACCGATCGGATGATCTGCCACCACGCGCCAAGTGCCGGCGGATCGAAAAACGCGCTGAGTACGAGCGCCGGCGGAGCCTCGATTACGATCGAGACGTCGAGCGTCCGTGAGGCTGCCTCAGCTGGTCTGGCCATGTGCGTCGAGGGCGGTAAGTGCCGTCATCATAACATCCGGCCCGAGGTGGTAGAGTGGCTGGACATGTCCCGCCAGCCGCTCGCGTATCTCGATCAGGAATTTCTCGACAGTGCGGCGGCCCGGCCGATCCGCATCCTGGCCGAGTACCTCGAGCCGCTGCGGCGTTTCAAGGCGCAGAAGATCCAGGATACGGTGGTGTTCTTCGGATCGGCCCGCGTCGACAGCCGCGAGCGGGCCGAGCGGGCGCTGGCAACGCTGCGCGCCCGCGGCGACGAGACGGCCGACGGGCACTATCAGGCCGAGCTGCGGAAGGTGCGCAAGGCGGTCGAATGGGCGCGCTACTACGAGGAAGCGCGCGAGCTGGCGCGGCTGCTGACCACCTGGAGCATGACGCTGCCGTCGGACAACCACCGCTTCGTCGTCACCTCCGGCGGGGGGCCCGGCATCATGGAAGCGGCCAACCGGGGCGCGCACGAAGCTGGCGGCAAGACGATCGGGCTGAACATCCGGCTGCCGTTCGAGCAGGACGCCAACCCGTATCTGACCGACGGGCTGCGCTTCGAGTTCCACTATTTTTTCATGCGCAAGTTCTGGTTCGCCTACCTCGCGAAAGCGCTGGTGGTGTTTCCGGGCGGCTTCGGCACCTGCGACGAGCTGTTTGAAATCCTGACGCTGGTGCAGACCTCCAAGCTGTCCAAGAAGATCGGCATCATCCTCTACGGCAGCGACTACTGGGATCAGGTGCTCCACGTCGGACCGATGGCCGAGTGGGGCGCGATCGCCGAAGCCGACGTCGATCTCCTACAGCGCTGCGACACGCCGGCGGACGCGTTCGAGAAGCTGCGGGCCGACCTGATCGCGCATCACCTCGAGCCGTCGACCGAACAGGAAGCCGCCGCCCCGGGGATCGCGAAGACGCGCGGCTGAGAGCCGAGAGGCAGACGTGCGGGCGAGGGACCAGATGCGGGCGAGGGACAGCACAAAGGGCAACCGATGGACTCAAACACCCGCCAGCTGCTGATCGATCAATACCGCGACGGCTACCGCGTTGTCAGCGAAGCCCTCGCCGGGGCGACCGACGAGGAACTCGACGCCCACCCGGCTCCCGGCAAGTGGTCGGCGCGTGAAATCGTCCATCATCTGGCCGACAGCGAGATGACCTCCGCGATCCGGCTGCGGCTGCTGCTGGCGGTCGACCGCCCGATGATCGCCGGCTACGACCAGGAGGAGTTCGCGCGGCGGCTCTACTACGATCGGCCGATCGAAGCGTCGATCGAGGCGTTCAAGTCGGCGCGGCGGACGACCGGCGAAATCCTGGCGCGGATGACCGACGCCGAGTGGTCACGCCAGGGCACCCACAGCGAGCACCGCGGGGCCTACACCGTCGAGCGCTGGCTGGAGATCTACGCGGCGCACGCACACGATCACGCGACACAGATCCGGGTGGCGCGATCGGCCGCCAGGAAGTCGTGAAAATTCGGATGATGTGATTCATCCGCCGATGGCGCGGATCGGACGGATCTACGCACGGATCTAGTAGATCAGGAACCGCTGGCGCAGCGTGTCGAACCGGCGCACCGGTTCCTCCCAGCTGCGCGCGATCTCGCGGGCCGGTGTTCCGGCTTCGATGGCCTCCCGCACCTCCGACGACCCGGCCAAAATGTCGAACGGCAGCTTGTCGTGCTCGTACTCGTAGGGGGGATCGCGCCAGCGGAATCGATCCGGATCGGCGGCGCGGAAGGCGGCCGTCAGCGCGATGCCCGTCTCGACCGGCCGGAAGGCGGCGCGATCCTGGACGTGAATCTGGCATCCTCCGCAGCTGGTGCCCGCGTGCTTGTGAAAAGTCGGCTCGAACACCGCCGGCCGGAAGCGGACACCGCTCAGCCCGAGGCCGTTCATCGTGTTGGCGAACGGCTCGGCGCCAACCCACGGCGCCCCGACCAGCTCGAACGGCCGCGTCGTCCCGCGCCCTTCCGACACATTGGTCCCTTCGAACAGGACCGTGCCCGGATACACCACGGCACTGTCGAGGGTCGGGATGTTCGGCGACGGCAGGACCCAGGGCAGGCCGGTGCCGTCGTAGTAGAGGTCGCGGCGCCAGCCCGCCATCGGGGCGACCTCGAGATCGGCGCCGATCCCGAAGTGATCGTTGAACAGCCGCGCCAGTTCGCCGATTGTCATACCGTGGCGCATCGGGATCGGGTACAGGCCGACGAACGATTCGAAGCCGGCCACCAGCGGCGGTCCCTCGACGGCCACGCCGCCAATCGGGTTCGGCCGATCGCAGACGATCACCTTGGTGCCGTGTGTACGCGCTGCCTGCAGACAGTTGGCCATCGTGTAGATATAGGTGTAGATCCGTGTGCCGACGTCCTGCAGATCGATGACCAGCACGTCCAGCCCGCTCAGCATGGCCGCGGTCGGCCGGCGCGTTTCGCTGTAGAGCGAGTAGATCGGCACGCGCCGCGCTTCGTCGCGGCCGTGGCCGGTTTCGATCATGTTCTCCTGCACGTCCGACCGAAAGCCATGCTGCGGGCCGAACAGCGCCGCCAGGCGCGCGCCGCTGTGGGCCGTCAACCGATCGGCGACATGAACGAGATCGGCGTCGACCGACGACGGGTTGCAGACCAGTCCGACGCGCCGGCCGTCGAGTGCGCGAGAGTCGAGCAGCTGCTCGATGCCGAGTCGTACCGCCATCGCGCGATTACGTACCGCCATCGCGCGATTATAGGAGCGCCGCGGTCGTGACCGCGCGGCCGCCGCGTCGGGCTGCCGTTCCGCTTCATGAAGGAGACGACCGGACTGCCGTGAGCGGTGTTGATCGTTAGTGTCCGTTGCGCCCGGGATAGACGATGGCGGCCGGGTGCAGTCGGCCCCGGGCCCGCCAATCCGGACGATTTCGTGCAACTTGCTTGATGGCTGAGGCGGCAATCTGATGTAGACTACGCGCTCTTGGTGGCCCGCCCTGCCTGCTTCGCCCGCGTCAAGAGCCGATCGAGCCTCTGTCCTGACTCGCTCTCTCACCAACGTGATTGCTGAGCCGACGCGCGACCACCGCGAGGCAAGGAACCCGGGTCGAGGGTGAACTGCATCGGTGAGCCGTGTGATTCCGGCTCGGGCGGTCCGGGACGGGAACTCCGGAAGCAAACGAGGAGAGGGTGATGGGGCGAAGGCTGTATGTCGGGAATCTTCCTTACACGACTGGAGAAGCGGAGCTCCAGGAGCTTTTCAGCAAGGCGGGGACCGTCGAATCGGTCCGCGTGATGCGCGACGCCGCCACCGGTCGGGCCCGTGGATTTGCGTTCGTCGAAATGTCGACTGACGACGAAGCCCAGAAGGCCGCGACGGAGTTCAATCAGTTCCAGATGGGCGGCCGGGCGCTGACCGTCAACGAAGCGCGGCCGAAGCCGGAATTCTCTGGCGGCGGCGGCGGCTTTGGCGGCAACCGTGGCGGCGGCGGTGGCGGCGGACGCCGCGAGCCGCGTTGGTAACGCCATGAAATCCTGGACCAAAGGCGACCGCGTCGTACAGCCCACCTACGGGCCTGGAACCCTCGTCGAAGTCAACGAGCATCACACCGTGATCGACTTCGACGAGCATGGACGGCGTGTGTTCGCGACCCGGCTGGTCGTGCTGCAGGCGACCAACGAGCCGGCGCCGGCCCGCGCCGCCCGCAAGCGGGCGGCCAAGGCCAAGCCCAAAGAGAAAGAAGCCAAGGAAGGCAAGGAAAAGGAAGCCAAGGCGTAGCGCTGTCGAAGGGGTTTGGAGGCCCGGC
Source organism: Acidobacteriota bacterium (assembly GCA_039931615.1). Taxonomy (GTDB): domain Bacteria; phylum Acidobacteriota; class Vicinamibacteria; order Vicinamibacterales; family CAVVIG01; genus JAHFUI01. The sequence goes on along the minus strand of JBDTRR010000001.1, from coordinate 163,089 downwards.
CTCCAGCCTCCTCAGTCGGCCAGGTAGTAGTGCACCGCCGGCGTGATGACCAGCGACAGCACCATCGACGCGGCGATTCCGCCAATCACCGCAATCGCCAGCGGCTGCAGCATCTGCGAACCGGCGCCCCACCCGAGTGCCAGCGGGATCATCCCCGCGACGGTGGCCAGCGCCGTCATCATGATCGGGCGCAGTCGCCGCTCGCCGGCGAGCACGATGCTCTCCTCGGCCGATCGCCCCTCCGCCCTGAACCGGTGTTCGGCATCCAGCAGCAGGATCCCGTTCTTGGCGACGATGCCGATCACCATGATCAGCCCCATGAAGGACGACAGGTTGAAGGTGGTCCCGCTGACCAGCAGCGCCAGGAAGACGCCGGCAGTCGACAGGAGCGCCGACGCGATCACGGCGATTGGCGCCGCGAACCCGCCGAACTCGAACAGCAGCACGGTGAAGACCAGCCCGATCGCCAGCGCCAGCACGATCAGCAGGTCGTGGAACGACCGCTGTTGTTCCGCGTAGCCGCCCCCGTATTCCACGCGAATCGCCGCCGGCAGGTGCAGACCGGCAATCGCCTGCTGCACGTCGGCGATGCCGGCGCCCAGGTCGAGCCCCTCGAGCCTGGCGGTGACCGTCACATTGCGCTGCAGATTCTCGCGCCGCACCTCTGTCTGGCCGGGAATTTCCTCCACCGTGGCCAGGGAACCGAGCGTACCAGTCCTCCCCGTCGAGCTAACCAGGAGGGTGTTCTCGATGGCCTCCACCGACGCCCGGGTCGACTCCGGGAAGCGCACGCGAATGGTGTAGGCCCGGTCGTTCACCACCACCGGCGTCGGCGCCGGCTCACCTTGCAGGATGGCGCTGGCCGCGAGCTCGATCTCCTGAGCCGTGAAACCGGCCCGCGCCGCGATTTCGGGATCGACCCGGAACAGGGTTGCCGGTCCGCTGATCGTGTTCTCGACGCCGTCCAGCACGTCGACGACGCCATCCAGCTGCTTGATCGCCGCGCCGACCTTCGGTGCCCACTCGTGGAGCAGCGCCGCATCCTGTGCGAACAGCTTGACGGCGATCGGCTCCGGCGCGCTGGTCAGGTCGCCGATCATGTCCTGCAGCAGCTGGACGAACTCCATGTCGAGAGTCGGCAGTTGCTTCAGGATCTTCTCCCGCACCTCGGTCACCACGTCGGCGGCGGCGCGGCGGCGATCACGTTTCAGTTTGACCGCGATATCGCCGGTGTTGGCTTCCGTCACCGCCGCCAGCCCGAGCTGCAGTCCGGTCCGCCGCGACGTGCTCTCGACCTCCGGCGTCGTCCGCAGGATCTGCTCGACGATCGTCATCACCCGGTTGGTCTCGGCCAGCGACGCGCCGGCGGGAGTGATGTAGTCGAGGATGAAGCCGCCTTCGTCCATCGCCGGCAGGAGATCGGATCCGAGCGCGCGGTAACAGACGTACGAGCCGGCCACGAGGACGAGGCTGGCCAGCGTCAGCAGCAGCGGCCGCCGCAGCGTTGTCCGCAAAACGCGAGCGTAGGCGCGCATCAGCCGGGGCGAGACATGCTGGTGCCCGGCGGCGCCTGCCTGGCGCCTACCCAGGAAATAGTGACTCAGCGTCGGCGTCCAGGTCAGTGCCAGCGCCAGCGACGTCAGCAGCGCCATGCCGACCGTGACGGCGAGCGCCCGGAAGAACGTGCCGGTGACGCCGGTCATCGAGATCAACGGCAGGAACACGACGATCGGCGTGACCGTCGATCCGATCAGCGGTACGCGAATCTCCTGGATCGCGCTGCGGATCGCCTCGGCCCGCGGCTGCCCGGCGTCGCGATGGGTCACGATGTTCTCGACCACGACGATCGCGTCGTCGATGACCAGACCGACCGCGGCCGCCAGGCCGCCCAGCGTCATCAGGTTGAAGCTTTCGCCGAGCAGGCGCAGGGCGATGAAGGTCACCGCCAGCGTCGCCGGGATGACCAACCCGGCGACCAGCGACGTGCCCCAGTCGCGCAGGAACAGCACCATGATCAGCGAGGCGAGCGCCAGCCCGATGATCACCGCGTCGCGCACGCCGGTGATCGAGTCGTTGACGATCTCCGACTGGTCGTAGAACGGCTGGAGCTGCACGCCGGCGGGCAGCTCGAGGCGAATCGTCTCGATTTCCGCGCGCACGGCGTTGGCGACCGCGACCGTGTTGCTGTCGGGCTGCCGGAACACGTTCAACAGCACCGCCGGTCTGGTGTTGGCGGTCACCACCGTGTAGACCGGTTTGACCGACCGGGTCACGCCGGCAATGTCGCCGACACGGATCGGCGCCCCGAGCGGCGTCGTCTTGACGACGATGCGGGCGACGTCCTCGAGCGAGCGCGCCTGGCCGCTGACCAGGCTCAACACCAGCTGGTGGTTGTGCTCGAACAGGCCGGGCGAGTCGATCACATTGCTGCGGCCGATGGCGTCGAGCAGCGTCGAGAGGGTGATCGATGTCTGCAGCAGTTTGGCCGGATCAGGCTCGACCTCGAACTCCGGTTCGTCGCCGCCCTGCACGACGATGGTGGAGACGCCGGTCATGCGGTTGAGCCGGGGCTTGAGGTCGTAGGTGGCCAGCTCCCACAGCGTGGTCTGCGGCACCGAGTCCGACGTCAGGCTGTAGCCCATGATCGGAAACGCCGCGAACGTCAGCCGGTCGGCTCTCAGCCGCGCCGTCCCCGGCAGCGTGCCCTGCACGGTCGCCAGCGCGGCGTTGACCCGCGCCAGCGTCTCGAACATGTCGACGGTCCACGAGAAGAACAGGTTGATTTCCGCCGCGCCGCGGCTGGTCGTCGACTGCACGAGTTCGAGACCCTGCACCGCATTCAGCGCTTCCTCGATCGGCCGCGTCACCGTGACCAGCATCTGGTCGATCGGGGCGACACCGTTGTCGATGCCGACCAGCACGCGCGGGAAGTTCACTTCCGGAAAGACCGACACCGGAATGGTCGAGGCCAGATAGGCGCCCGTCCCGACCAGGGTGAGGATGACGAACAGGATTGGCTTGCCGAATCGTGCGGTCCAGTGATCGGCCGGCGTCATTGCTTCCGGGTCCCGCCGGTCTTCGACTGGTCCGGCGGCGGTTCAGCCGGTGCGTCCTCGCCGGCTTTCACGACCCGCACCTTCGCGCCGTCCTCCAGCCCGAGCCCGCCGACGATGACGACGCGTTCACCCGGCTGAACGCCCTCGATCGTGGCATCCGGCTGCAGCTCCATCAGCACTTGCACCAGATCGCCCTCGCGCACGCCGGTCTGCACCCTGGCGTGGTTCGCAGTAGCCGTCTCGTCGACGGTGATCACCATCGATCCGCCCTCTTCGGCAGGCAGGATGGCAGCTTTGGGCACGACGGTCGCTCCCTCGATCGTCGCCGCGACGATCGCGGCGTGGACCGAGGCGCCGACCCGCAGCCGTGCGCCTGGATTGGCAGCCTGCACCCAGACCTGCACGGTCGTGCTGTTGGGATCGATCGCCGGGCTGACGATCGTGACGGTGCCGGCGACCGCCGCGCTGCCGTCGACCGGAGTCAGCGTCGCCGGGTTCCCCACCCTGATGTTCCTCGCCTGCATCGGCGACAGGTTGACGCGAGCCACCACCGACGACACGTCCATGATGGTCATCAGCGGCATGCCGGCGTTGGCCGTCTCGCCCGCATAGAGCGGCCGGTCGGCGACGATGCCGGAAATCGGGCTGCGGATCTCGGAATAGCCGACCTGTGCCTGCACCGTCTCGTGCCGCCCGCGCGCGGCGTCGACCTGCGCCGCGGCCGAACTGATCATTTCCTGCCGGCCGACCGACTGCAGCGCGGTCAGGTGCTGTTGCGCGGTTTCCAGCTGGGCGCGCGCCTGCGCCAGCGCGACCTGTGCTTCGTCGACGATCTTCCTGGCGATCGCGCCTTCCTTGAACAGCTGTTGGCGGCTGTCGAACAGCTTCTGCGCGGCATCCGTCTGCGCCCGGCCGGCATCGACGTCGGTCTGCGCCTTCGTCACCTGCTCGGGCACCGCCGCCGTCGTCGTCCGTGCGTTCGATTCGGCCAGCGCCAGTTGACCCCGGCTCTCCGTGGCGGCAGCGATCAGATCGCGATTCTCGAGCTCGGCGAGCAGCTGGCCCTGCGTGACGCGATCGCCGCGGTTGACGAGGAAGCGGCGGACCGGCGCGTTGATCTTCGGGGTGATGCTCGCCTGATCGTTGGGGTAGAGCACCGCGTCCGCGGCCACGACGTCGTGAATCGTCGCTGTCGCGACGCCGGCGACCTGGACGGGCGTGATCGGCTCGGGTGCGGGTTCCTCTTCTTTTCGGCACCCGGCGAGGGTCAATCCGATGGCCAGCCAGAAATAGAAAGGAGTGCGTCTTCGCACCGTCACAACACTGTCCGTTCGTACGTAGTGTCCGCCTTCACGGACCGGCAGTGGCGTCGTCTTTGCCTTGGGGCATGTCAAACACGGACGCGTCACGGTCCGGCTGAAGCCGGACACGACGTACAGACGCCATCGCGAAATCGCCGCCATTACAGGGTTCCGGTTAGCATCTGCAGGCTCGCCGTCGCCGCGCGGTAGCGCACCAGGCCGTCGTCGTAGGCGGTGCGCGCCTGGGCCAGCGTCGTCTGCGCGTCCACCACTTCCAGCACCGTGGCGTCGCCGGCCTGGTAGCGCAGTACGGTCAGCCGCAGACTCTCCGCGGCGAGATCGAGCGAAGTGCGCAGGGAGTCCGACTGCTGGAGCGCCATCTCGGCCTCCCGGTAGAAGGCGATGACGTTCGCCTGCAGCTGGCGTTCGGTCAGCGACAGTTCCGCTCTCGCTTGCCGGACCCGCAGCTGCGCCTGCCGCAGCCTGCTCTGCGTCGCGCCCCAGCTCCACAACGGTACGATCATCGAGACCTGCGCGGCCGAGCCGAGCAGCCGCTCGCCCTCCGGGCCGTGAATCGCGAACTGGTTGGCGTTGATCCCGTACCAGTAATCGAACGCCACCGTCGGCAGCAGGCCGCTGCTGGCCGCCGCGACGCCCGACGCTTCCTGCTGGACCGACGCGTGCGCCGCCCTGAGGTCGGGATTGTTCCGCGTCGCCATCGACGTGAGCGTGTCGAGCGGTACCAGCGGCGCGATCTCCTGGAGGTCGTCGACGACGGCGAAGTTGTCCCGGAAGTCGGGAAACACCAGGACCGACAGCCCGAGCCGTGCCTTCAGCACGTTCAGCTCCGCTTCCTGTGCCTCGCGGATCCGCTGCTCGACCTGGATCTGCGCCTTGACGACGTCGGCGTGCGCCGCTTCGCCGCCCTGCTCCTGGCGCTGTGCGATGTCGAGGAACTGGCGGGCCTCAACCAGGCTCTGCCCGGCGCCTCTCGATTTATGGATGGCGGCAACCAATCCGTAGTAGTTCTGCACGATCGTCGCGACGAGGCCCCGCATCGCGACGTCGGCCCTGGCCCGGGCGAGAGATTCGGCGGCTGTGGCGGCCCGATACTCCGCCCACCGTTGCGGCGAGTACAGATCGCCGTGGACGTTGGTCCACGCCGTATACACGCGTGGTCCGTCGTTGGCGATGAAGACCCCCGGCGACGTTCCGTTTGGCTGAGTGTAGACGTGCTGGAGAAGGGCGTTGACGCCTGGCAGCAGCGCGGCCCGTGCCTGGATGCGATCTTCGACGGCGAGCTGGGCGGTGACCAGCGCCGAGCGGAGCTGCTGGCTGTTGAGCCGGGCCTGAGCGATCGCCGCTTGGAGGGTCAACGGCGCGGCGTCGGGTCCCTGGCCCGCTGCCGCGGCGGTGCTGAGCCATGCGGTGGCAAGGCAGCCGAGAATCCACGTCCAGTGCGCAAAAGGGTACCTGGTACGTTTTTCAGAATCTGAAAAGGTACCAGGTGCTTTTTTTGCGGATGTACGCAAATTTTGCAAAATGTACCTGGTACTTTTTCGGTGGCTACCTGCCGTTCAGTCCGAAGACCAGGATCTTCATCGAGTTGGGCACCATCGTGACGCGGCCTCGACCCGGTGCCGCTCCGGCCGGGGGCGTCTGGAATTCCGCGGTCGCCAGGTAGATGCGGTGCGTCGCCGGATCGCCGGTCATCGTGCGGGCGCCCTGGGCGGTCTTGAGCGTCTGGACCACCGCCAGCCGTCCCGACTCCTCCTTCGCGATCGTCGTCGTGCCGTCACCCGAGGAGGTGAACGCGTACTGCGTGTCAGGATCGAACCAGGTTGCGTCGGCGCCGGCGCCGATCGGCACCTGCGAGAGGATCCTGCCGGTTGTCGAGTCCATCATCAGCATCAGCTTGTTGCCGGCGCCGATGAACAGGCGGTGATTCTTGGGGTCGAGCGCCAGGCCGGTCGCTTCCTCTCCGGGCGCGATCGGCCAGTTCGCCACCACTTCGTGCTTCGCCGGGTCGACGACGGCGATGCTGTTCTTGTCTTCGACGTTGATGTAGACGCGGTCCGCCGCCACGTCGGCGACCGCCGCTTCGGGCTTCCCGCCGAGCGGGATGGTCGCGACCACCTTGCCGGTCGCCGCCTCGATCACCGTCGCCGACTGACCGCGGCCATTCATCGTGTAGACCTCTTTCTGTTTCGGCTCGTACATAATGAAGTCGGGGTTGCCCTGCGTGTCGACCTTGCTGATCAACTGCAGCGTCCTGGCGTCGACGATGCTGGCGTTGTTGCCGCGGCCGTTGCTGGTGAAGATCCGGTCTGGCGGAACGGCGATGACGCCGTGGATGCCCGGCGTGTCGGGGATCTCGCCGATCACCGCATCCTTCGCCAGGTCGACGACCACGGCCTTGTTCGCATGGCTGACGTAGAGGCGTCTGGCCGCGCTGTCGACGCTCAGATAGTCCCATCCCCCGTCGCCGCCGATCTGGATCTCTTTGACCAGCTTGTAGGGGCCGTCCTGTGCCTGGACCGCGAGCGCGGCGCCCGCGAGCCACGCGGCGATCGTCAGTGTCTTTCGCATGAAAGGCTCGCCCTGGGACGTGATCGCCGCGTCGAGGCGGACCGTGGAGAACGGTCCGGCTCGAGCCGGACCTCACGTCGATGTCCGGACCTGCAGTGTAGCGAGCGGATGATGAAGCGAAGATGAACGCGTTCTGACAATTCACGATTCACAATTCACGGTTCACACGTCACAATTCACAAGTCGCTTCACGATCCACGGTTCACATTCACAAGACCAGCATCGTCAGCCACCCCATGCGCGTGCTCCTGGTCGAAGACGAACCGCAGGCCGCAAACATGATCGCCAAGGGGCTGCGCGAGCAGGCGTACGCCGTGGACCTGGCGGCCGACGGGGACACTGCCATCTTTCAGGCGGGCACGACCGATTACGACGCCGTGATTCTCGACATCATGATCCCGGTCGCCGATGGCTTCGCCGTCTGCCGCGCCATCCGTGGCGCCGGCAGCGCGGTTCCGATCCTGATGCTGACGGCGCGCGACGCGGTGGAGGCGCGGATCCAGGGGCTGGATGCCGGCGCCGACGACTATCTCGTCAAGCCGTTCGATTTCGGCGAGCTGCTCGCCCGCCTGCGGGCGCTGATCCGGCGCGGCCGGCAGCCGCTGCTGCCCGAGCGGCTGAGCGTCGGTGCGCTGGCGCTGGAGACCCGCAGCCGGCGCGCCCGGATGCGGAATCGCGACGTCGTGCTGACGGCGAAGGAGTATGCGCTGCTCGAGTACCTGGTGCGGCGGGCCGGCGACGTCGTCAGCCGCGCCGACATCTCCGAGCACGTCTGGGACGAGCACTACGATCCGATGTCGAATGTGGTCGATGTCTACATCCAGCGGTTGCGGCGCAAGCTCGATCGACCCGGCGCCGCGTCGTGCATTCGCACCCGCCGCGGTGAGGGCTATCAGCTGGTGGCGGCCGCCGACCGGTCATGAGCGGCGTGTCCCTCCGCGTCCGCCTCACGCTCTGGTACACGCTGGCGTTGCTGGTGGTGCTCGCCCTCTTCGCCGCCGACGTCCTGTGGGTGCAGTCGCGCATCGGCCTGCGCCGCGTCGATCGCGAGCTCGACGGTCTGGTGACGACGCTGACCAACGTGATTCATGCGGAGCTGGCGGAGCAGGTCAGCCTCGAGACGGCGGCCGAGGAAGCCCGATCGACGGTAGCCGCAGACGGGCGGGCGGTGGCGATTTTCGACGCGCGCGGCCGGCCGCTCGCCGCGAGCTGGAGCGGTCTGGCGCTGGATCGCTGGCTATCGTCGGCGCAGCGCCGCGACGGGGTCTGGACCGAAGCGACCCCGGGCGGCGGGTGGCGTCTGCACGCCCGATCGCCGCGCTTCGAGGCGATGAGCCTGACGTTCCTGGTCGGCAGCACGCTCGCCGACGTCGAGCGCGAACAGCACGAGGTGCGGGAAGCGATGATGGTCGGCGTTCCGATCGTGCTGCTGCTCGCCGGCGGGGGCGGCTTGTGGCTGGCGGCGGTCGGCCTGCGGCCGATCAGCGCGATGGCGCAGCAGGCGGCGCGGCTGTCGCTGACCGGGACGGAGGACCTGGGCGAGGCCGATCGAGGCGACGAACTCGGCCAGTTCGCCGGCGCGTTCAACGGGCTGGTCGCGCGGCTGCGGGCGGCGCTCCAGATCCACCGGCAGTTCATGGCTGACGCGTCGCATGAGCTGCGGACGCCGGTGTCGATCGTCCGCACGGCGGCCGAAGTGACACTCAGCCGCGACCGGCGGGACGAACGCGAGTATCGCGACGCGCTGTCGATCGTCGGCGATCAGGCGCGCCGGCTCGGCCGGCTGGTGGAGGACATGCTGGTGCTGGCGCGCGCCGATGCCGGCGGCCGGCCGCTCCGGATCGCCGAGCTCTACCTCGATGAACTGGTCGCCGATTGCTGCCGGGCGGTGGACGTCCTGGCCGCCGAACGCGGGGTGACGATGGTTTCGGCCGCGGGTCCGGAAATGCCGTTCCGCGGCGACGAGGATCTGCTGCGGCAGATGCTGGTCAACGTGCTGCAGAATGCGGTCCAGCACACGCCGCCGGGCGGCGCGGTGACGATCACCCTGGGCCGGAAGGATGGTGAGGTCAGCATCGGCGTGCGCGATACCGGCGCCGGCATTCCGGCCGGTGATCGGGAGCGGATTTTCGATCGCTTCGTCCAGCTCGATCCCGCGCGCCGCGGCCGGGGCGCCGGCCTGGGGCTGCCGATTGCGCGATGGATTGCCGAGGCGCACGGCGGCACCCTGGCGCTGGAGTCAAGCGGTCCGGCCGGCAGCATGTTCCGGGTGACGCTGCCGGAGGCCGGCGCGTCGGACATCGTTTTCTCCACCGCGCACCGGAAGCCTGCTCTGACGTAGTGTGCCCGGCGATCGATTTTTCACGTGCCCCTGTGCTCAACCCAGCCACGGCAAACCACCGGCTCCCGTTGCAGTGTTGACAGCCTCTCCTGCCGGTCCTAGAATCGGGCCGCTTCACGCCGTTCTTACGTTCTCCCGCCGTCGGTTCGTGGCTCTCCAACGGCGCAGCCACTCGTAGCGAGGAGGTCCCCATGGGTTCGAGTCTGGTAAGGCGGCTGATCGTGCTGTGCGCGATCGTCGCGATGCCTGCGCCGGGGTTCGCGCAGGAAGCGGTCTTGACCGGAACCGTTACGGATGCGACGGGCGGCGTACTGCCCGGCGCCAGCGTGCGGGCCGTGCACGAGGATACGGGAAACACATTCGAGACGGTGACCGACGGACGCGGCGCGTTTCGCGTCCCGGTCCGCATCGGCACCTTTCGCATCGTCGCCGAGCTGTCGGGCTTCACCACCGTCACCCGCACCGGCGTCGAGCTCCTGGTCGGACAGACGGCCGCGGTCAACATCCAGATGTCTCCGTCCACCGTGTCGGAGACGATCACCGTCACCGCCCAGTCGCCGCTGATTGAGACCACGACGTCGAGAATCGGCGGCAACATCGATGCCCGGCAGGTCACCGAGCTGCCGACCCAGGGCCGCAACTGGATGTCGCTGGCGCTGCTCGCCCCGGGGAACCGGACCAACGCGCAGGGCGCGCTGCCGGTCCAGGACCGCGGCGACGTCCGCGAATTCCAGCTCAACGTCGACGGCCAGCAGGTGACGGCGAACCTCGGCACCGGCAACCAGTCCCGCTACAGCAACGATTCGATCGCCGAATTCCAGTTCATCTCGAACCGGTTCGATGCCACCCAGGGCCGGTCGTCGGGCGTGCAGGTGAACGCCATCACCAAGTCGGGAACGAACAGGTTTTCCGGATCGCTGGTCGGCAACTTCCGCGATAGCAAGCTCAATGAGGAGGATCCGGTCCTGAAGCGGGTGCTGCCGTACTCGAATCAGCAGATCAGCGGCACGATCGGCGGGCCGCTGGTCCAGAACCGGCTGCATTTCTTCGGCAACTACGAGTACGAGCGCCAGCCGCTGACTTCGGTATGGAATACGGTCTACCCGCAGTTCAACGTCGAGCTGAGCGGCATCAGGAACCTCAAGCTGGGCGGAATCCGGCTGGACGAGCAGGTGTCGTCCGGCCTGCGGGTGATGGGCAAGGTGTCGCGCTCGACGCTGTTCGAGCCGTTCGGCGCCGGCAACGCCAACCACCCGTCGGCGACCAGCAGCAACGCCGAACACAACACCGACGTCATCGGCCAGATCTCACAGGTCATCAGCAACCGGGCGCTGAACGAATTCCGCGTCGGGTATGCCTCCTACGGCATCAACCAGCAGAGCCTGACCTCGTGGTCGCAGCACTGGCAGGCGGCCAACGGCATCACCACCGACGGCCCGAGCATCACGTTCACCGGCTTTTCCTTCCCGCGCAACAACAACCTGCCGCGCTATCGCGATCAGAGCTCCTTCACCATCCGCGATGATTTCACCCTCTCCTACGAAGCCGCCGGCCGTCACGACCTGAAGCTCGGCGGCGAGTTCCTCCGTCTGCTCGACAACACCCGCAACTGCAACCGCTGCGGCGGGGTGATTACGGCCACCGGTGGACCGGTGCCGGCGAACATCGAGGCGCTCTTCCCGAATGCGTTCAATGCCGACACCTGGAACCTGGCGGCGATCTCCGGTATCACGACCCGCTACACGGTCGGCGTCTCTGACGAGTCGGCGTTCCTGACGCCGATTCACATGTGGAAGTACGGCGGCTGGGCGCAGGACGACTGGAAGGTGGCGTCGCGGCTGACGCTGAACCTCGGGCTGCGCTACGACCTGATCTGGAATGCGTTCGCGCAGAACGTCACGTTCCCGCCGTTCGAGGAGGCCGGCCGGCCGCAGGATGCCAACAACCTGCAGCCGCGCGCCGGCTTCGCCTACCAGATCAACGACAACACGGTGCTGCGCGGCGGCACCGGGCTGTATTACAACGACATCCTCAACACCAACGTGCTGTGGCCGATGAGCCCGCTGACCATCGCGGTGATTGCGGTCGACAACACCGACAAGCGGTCGGACTTTGCCGCCAACCCGTTCAACGGGCCGCTGCCCACCTACGCTCAGGCGCTGCAGCGATTCTGCTACGTCAACAACGTCCCCGGGTGCCTGCTGCGCGATCTCCAGGAACAGGCGCCGATTCCCGAGTACGCGCACGTCACGCACAGCCTGCAGAGCTCGATCGGTGTCGCCCGTCAACTGGGCAGCAGCATGGCGCTCGAAGTCGACTACGTCAACACGCGCAGCCGCGACGAGAAGTCGATTCAGGACAACGTCAACATCACGTTCGATCCCGCGACCGGCATTCCCTATCCCTACTCCAATGCCGCCCGCCGTGCCTTCCCCCTCTACGGCGTCGTCGGGATGATTCCGCATACCGGCCGGTCCGACTACCATGGCTTGCAGATGAACTTCAGCAAGCGGATGACCAACCGCTGGCAGGGATCGCTGACCTACACGCTGTCCGGCATCTGGGACCAGGACCCACAGCCGCTCAGCGGCCTGACCGCGGTCCCGTTCCCGGTCGTTCAGGATCTGGGAGGCGAACGGTCGCTGGCGGAAGGTGATCAGCGTCATCGGCTTGTCTTCAACGGCATCTGGCAGGTGAGCCACGGCTTCCAGGTGAGCGGCCTCTATTTCTATGGATCCGGCCAGCGGTCGCAGATCGTCTGCGGCTGCGATGCCCGCGGCCTGCAGATCGACAGCGTCGATCGGCTGCGCAACGCCGCGGCGGCCGCACGGGTCGGCCAGCCGGTCGGCTCGATCATTCCGCGCGAGTCGTTCGTCGGCCAGCCGATTCACCGCGTCGACCTCCGGCTGCAGCAGCGCGTGCCGCTCGGCGGGCAGCGATCGATCAGCGGGTTCGTCGATATCTTCAACGCCTTCGACCGGGCGAACTACGGGACCTACGAACTGCGCGAGAACAACGCCGCATTCGGCCAGCCGCTCGCCAGCACCAATCTCTCTTACGCGCCGCGCACGCTGCAGGTGGGCTTCCGATTCGGGTTCTGAACCTGCAGAGGACGCGGAGGGCGCAGAGGACGCAGAGGGGCGGAGGCAGGGGGGCGGAGCAGGTAAGGCGCAAAGTGCGCAAAGGTCCGGCGCTGGGAGAACGAGGAGCGAGTATGAAGAAGTTGGGATGCGCGCTGATTGGGACGATCGTTTCTGTTCTCTCACTGGCCGCCCAGCAGCCGGCGGCGCCCGCCGCGCCGCCGCGGGAGCCGCAATGGGCCTTTCCCGCCATCAACGGCGCGGTCCCGGCCGAAGAGCCGGGGCCGAAGAGCGTGACTGGCAGCACGAAGAGCTACACGCCGGCGCAGATTGACGATCTGCTCAATCCGCCGGACTGGTTCCCGGACGAGCATCCACCGGCCCCGCCGATCGTGCAGAAGGGACGCGGCGGCGTGCTGGCGTGCGGCGCCTGCCATCTGATGAACGGAGAGGGGCATCCCGAGTCGGCCGGGATGACCGGCTTCACTGCCGGTTACGTCGCGCAGCAGATGGCCGACTTCAAGAGCGGCGTCCGCAAGGACTCGGCGCGGATGAACGGGATCGCCAAGGACATGACGGACGAGGAGATCAAGCAGGCCAGCGCCTGGTTTGCCAGCCTCAAGCCGATGCCGTGGACGAAGGTGACCGAGGCAGCGATGGTGCCGAAAACCTTTGTCGGCCAGGGCCGGATGCGCTTCGTGCAGCCGGGCGGGGAGATGGAACCGATCGGCAATCGCATCATCACCGTGCCGGTCGATCAGACCCGGGCCAGGCTTCGCGATCCCCACCCCGGCGCCGGGTTCACGGCCTACGTGCCGGTCGGCAGTGTCGCCAGGGGCAAGGCGCTGGTCGATAGCGGCGGCGCCGGCAAGACGATCGCCTGCGCAATCTGTCACGGCGATGCGATGAAGGGACTGGGAGACGTGCCCAGGCTGGCCGGTCTTCATCCAATCTACATCGCCCGCCAGCTCTATCTGTTCAAGGACGGCACGCGCAATGGCGTCGATGCCCAGTTGATGAAGAAACCGGCGGCGAAGCTGACCGACGACGATATCCTGGCGATCTCGGCGTATCTCGGATCGCTGGCGCCTTGAGAACCGCGGCTGGGGACTGGCAGGTTGCTGAAAAAGGCCCGAGCAACCTGAATTAGGAATTGGGAATTAGGAATTAGGAATTCAGGATGCAGGATGGAGACCCCAAGAAACGCTCGAATTCCTAATTCAAAATTCTGAATTCCCAAATTCAGGCCGACGGTTTTCAGCAGCCGGCCGGGTCTGGACAAGGAGTCACCATGGATCGTCGACATTTCGTCAAGTCGCTGGGCGCAACGGCCGGCGCGTACGCCATCGGCCGGGGCGGCGGCCCGGCGCTGGGACAGACGCCCGCCGCGACGACGCGCCGCGAGGTGTCGATCGCCGGCAAGCGCGTCAAGGTGATCGACGTGCACTGCCACTGCGTGGTCGACGTGGCTGATGTCGTCAAAGGGACGCCGCTGGCGAGCAGCGCCGGCGGCGGGGCGAATCAGGTGCTCGGCCCGCAGCGGCTCCAGCTGATGGATCAGCAGGGCGTCGACGTGCAGGCGCTGACGATCAACGGCTACTGGTGGTACGCCGCCGATCGCGAACTGGCGAAACGGATCGTGCAGGTCCAGAACGAAGGACTGGCGAAGTGGGTGGCGGCGCATCCGGATCGGTTCGTCGCGATGGCGTCCGTCGCACTCCAGCATCCGGATCTGGCGGCTGAGCAGCTCGAGCACGGCGTCAAACAGCTCGGACTCCGCGGCGTCACGATTGGCGGCCACGTCAACGGTGAGGACGTGTCGCTGCCGAAATTCGATCCGTTCTGGGCCAAGGCCGCCGAGCTCGGAGTGCTGGTGTTCATGCACCCGGGCGGGGCGGACAACATCCTTCGCGAGGGCGCACTCCGCGGACGCGGCGATCTGGGGAACATCATCGGCAACCCGTTGGAGACCACCTACTTCTTCACCAAGTTGATCTTCGACGGCACCCTCGACAAGTTCCCCGGCCTCAAGATCTGCGGGGCGCATGCCGGCGGCTACCTGCCGTCCTATCTCGGCCGGACTGACGTCGCGTGCGACGTGCGGCAGAACGCCAACTGCGCCAACAAGAAGCGTCCGCGCGAGTATTTCAAACGGGAGCTGCTGGTCGACACAATGGTCTTCTCGGAGGAAGGACTGCGACACCTCGTCGCCGAGATCGGCGTTGGTCAGATGCTGTACGGAACTGACGTCCCCTTCAACTGGCCGGTGACGATCGATCTGATCCTGAATGCGCCGTTCCTGTCGAATGCCGACAAGGAAGCGATTCTCGGGGGCAATGCGGCGAAGCTATTGCGGGTGAGCTGAAGGCTGGTCCTTGGTGCTTGGTTCTTGGTCCTTGGTCCGTCCTTGGTCCTTGGTCGTCCTTGGTCCTTGGTCCGTTCTTGGTCCCTGGTCCCTGGTCCCTGGTTGTGGCCAGCCCCTAGCTAGTTAGGCCCCAGCCTCAAACCCCCTAGAACTTGAACGTCTGCAGCGTATCGGTCGATCCGGTGCCGCACGCCGGCGCGCCGCCGGGGAGGAAGACCGTGCGTCCGTCGGTGGCGGCCTGGATGCCGTGCCGCGGCGACGACATCGGCGCGAAACTCGACCATCGCCCCGTCTTCACGTCGAAGCCCTCGTGTTCGGTGAACGGCTTGCCGCTGTTGCACTCACCGCCGGCAATCAGGATCACCCCGCGATAGAGGACGGCGGAGATGCCGCTGCGCGGCGTCGGCAGGGGCGCCGCTGACGTCCAGGGGTTTCCCGGCCCGGCCGGATCATAGACGTCGTGCAGGCCGGTGTTGTCGGTGGACGCGTCGAAGCGGCCGCCGATCACATGAATCCTGCCGTCAACGGCGATCGCGGCCAGATGATCGCGCGCCTTGGGCAGCGGCCCGAGCTCGCCCCACCGGTTGGTCGCCGGGTCGTAGACTTCATGAGTCGACACGGTGACCCGATTGACGTCGCGGCCGCCGATGGCGTGGATTCTCCCGTTGAGCGCCACCACGCCGACCGCGCCGCGCCTGCTCTTCATCGGCGCCAGGGTCCGCCAGGTATCGGCGGCCGGGTCGTATTCAAACGCCAGATCCTGGGCGTCCAGGTGGACGTTGCGCAGGAAGCCGCCGACGACGAAGATCTTGCCGTTGAGGGCGGCGGCGCCGGCATGGCTGAGCGCATGCGGCATCGGCGCGCGCTCACGCCAGCTGTTGGCCGCCGGGTCGTATTCCTGATTGAGGGCGTGGGCGTCCTGGCCCCGGGCCATGCCGCCGAGCATGTAGATCTTGCCGTTCAACGCGACCACGGCCGCTTCGGTGCGCGGCTCGCCAAGGCCTGCGCCCTGCGCCCACGTGCCGGCCGGCGCCGCCGCGGCGGCGGGAGTCCGAGCCAATTGCCCCGCCAGGACGCCGGTCAGCGCGGCCAGGGCACCCATCGCGAAAATCCGCATCCAAGCCTCCTGTGCTGGGATATTCTACGCTTGACATGAGTCCCGATCAGCTCTAAAAACCGACACTCGGGCAGGCCGTCCAGCCCACGAGCGATCGCGCCATCGCTCACGCATGCTTTCGCCGGACGCAGGAATGAGGGAAGGCACGCTGATGAAACCACGCCTCTTCACAATCGGGCTCGCCGCGCTGGTCGCGGTCGTCGGCGGCTCGCCCTCGAGCGCCGACGCTCAATCCGGCGCGTCGAAGGCGGCGCCGCCCGCCTCGATCCCGACGGTCTCCTTGAACAACGTCGCCCGCCAGGGATTCTTCTACGTGGGCGGTTCGTACGTGGGCGAGCTGGGTCCGGGCAAGGAGTCGACGATCGGCGGCGCCATGTACGTCGAAGTGATGGTGCCCAGACAGATCCGGTCGCCCTACCCGATCGTCTTGCTGCACGGCGCCGGGCAGACCGGCGTCGACTGGCTGCAGACGCCGGACGGCCGGCCCGGCTGGGCCTACAACTTCCTCGACATGGGCTACGTCGTCTACCTGCAGGATTTTCCGACCCGTGGCCGGTCGCAGTATGTGCCCGGCGTCGACGGGACGGCGGACCGCCTCAACCTGAACATCCGCACCGCGCCGAATCTGGAGGAGACATTTACGGCGTCGGCGGCGCGCGGCGATTTCCCGCAGGCGAAGAAACACACGGCGTGGCCCGGCGCCGGCCGCATCGGCGATCGGATCTTCGACGATTTCGCCAAATCGCAGGTGCAGTTTTTGGCCGGCGGACGGCAGGAAACGCTGACCCGTGACGCCAACGTGGCGCTGCTCGACATGATCGGCACGCCGGTCATCCTGTTGACCCACTCGCAAGGCGGCGCGTTCGGCTGGCTGATCGCTGACGCCCGGCCGAACCTGGTGAAGGCGATTGTCACGGCGGAGCCGGCAGCGCCGCCGATCAAGGGCGTCGACACCGCCCGGGTCGCCTACACCGACGGCGGCGGACTGAGCTGGGGCGTCGCCAACAGCCCGATCAGCTACGAGCCGGCCGCCGCCAACCCGTCGGAGCTGCAGACCGTCCTCGATGAGACGAAGGAGTCCGGCAAGGTCGCCTGTTATGTGCAGCGCGAGCCGGCGCGCAAACTCAAGAATCTCCAGAATATTCCGGTCCTGTTCCTGAACGGCGAGGGCGGCTATCACCGCGTCTTCGATCACTGCCTGGCGAAGTGGCTGAACCAGGCCGGCGTCAAGACCGAGTACGTCGAGATGGAGAAAGTCGGGCTGGCCGGCAACGGGCACATGATGATGCTCGAAAAGAACAGCGCCGACATCGCCAAGTACATCGGCAGTTGGTTGAGCAGGACGGCCAGGGACGCCCGGCCGGACGTGTCCAGGGCGATGCCGCCCAGGACGATCCCGACGTTTTCGACCGAGGGCATCGCGCGCAAAGGATTCTTTTATGCCGGTGGGAAATACTGGGGCGAGGCCGGCAAGGAGATCATGCGCGGCGCGATGTACACCGAAGTGCTGGTGCCGAAGCAGATCCGGCAGCCCAATCCGGTCGTCCTGTTTCACGGCAACGGCCAGACCGGCGTCGACTGGCTGCAGACGCCCGACGGCCGCGCCGGCTGGGCCTACCATCTGGTGCAGCAGGGGTTCGTCGTCTACATGGTGGACTACCCCGCCCGGGGGCGATCCGCCTATCTGCCGGTGGCAGGACCCGACGGCAAGACGCCGATCGACGGTAATCTGACCATCCGCACCGGCCTCGAGCTCGAACGCATCTGGACCAACGCGCGCGAGCGCGGCGATTTCCCGCTGAAGATGAACCACACGCAGTGGCCGGGCTCGGGCAAGATCGGCGATCCGGTGTTCGACGCCTTCGTCAGGAGCCAGGTCCAGTCGGCGGCGGCGAGTCCGCAGCTGGCGATCGAGGCCGGGGTCGCCCTGCTCGATATGATTGGCACGCCGGTGGTCCTGCTGACCCATTCGCAGGGGGGCGGCATCGGCTTCGACGTCACCGAAGACCGGCCGCAGCTGGTCAAGGCGATGGTGACGGTCGAGCCTGGCGGGCCGCAGATCGGCAACGTCAACACGGCGACGGCCGTCGCCGGTCCGCGCAACCCGGCGTCGTGGGGGCTGACCACCCGGCGATTCGAGTACGATCCACCGGCGGCGCAGCCGGCGGACCTGAACGTCCAGCTCGAGGAGAAGCAGGAGCGGCCCGACGAGGCGCGCTGCTGGCTGCAGGTGGAGCCGGCGCGCAAGCTGGCGCGCTGGCAGAACATCCGCGTGCTGGATATCTCGGCCAACGCCACCTATCATCGCACCTACGATCCCTGTATTCCGAAATGGCTCAATCAGGCAGGCGTCAAAACCGATTTCGTGCGGCTCGAAACTGTCGGCATCAGCGGTAACAGCCACATGATGATGCTCGAGAAGAACAGCGACGACGTCATCAAGTTCATCGTCGGCTGGATTCAGAAGAACACGACTACGTGAGGACCCTAATCATGAAGCAGACATTCGCGGCACTATTCGCGGCCGCTCTGATCTCGTCAGCCGCGCCGCTGATCGCTCATCACGGCGATGCTGGCCGCTATGATGAGACCCCGTTCATCATCACGGGGACAGTCGTCGAGATCCGTCTCACCAATCCCCATTCGATTGTCGTCTTCGAGGCGCCGGATCCGAAGGCGGACGGCAAGATGACGAGGTGGCAGGCAGAAATGGGCGGTGGAAACCAGTTGCGACAACTCGGCTGGACCAAGGAGAGCCCGAAGGTCGGCGACAAGATCACGCTCAATGGCAGGCGGGTGAAGAGCGGTGCGCCGTACATGAACATGACCGAGAAAGCTCAGATCCTGCTGACCGACAGCGGCAAGGAAATCTACAAGACACCGAACTTCGGCGAACCGCCGGCGCCGGCACCGGCGGCGAAGTAGCCATGAGCCATCAAATCGTCACGGAGGGGGCATGACACGTCGAGCGGGTTCGGTGATGGTCCTGGCGGCCATCTCGCTTGGTGCGGTGGCGTACGCCAAATCGCAGTCTCCTCCCTCTTCTCCTGCCGCGGCCGGCGGGCAGTTGAGGCAGTTCGCCTATCTCAAAGCCTCGAACCCGACCGAGGACGCCCATCTCGGCTGCGGCGGCAGCTTGACCGGACACGCCGGTAACTCGACGGCCCTCAGTGCGGACGGGACGACCATTGCGGTCGGCTCACCTCACGAGAACGATGGCGCCAGGGGGGTCAATGGCAAACCGGGCGACAAGCCCGCCTTCAGCTCCGGTGCGGTGTACGTCTATGTCCGCAGGGGCGATACGGTGACGCAGCAAGCCTACGTCAAGGCCTCAAACCCGGCGGAGAGCGCCAATTTCGGGTCATCGGTCGCCTTGAGCCGCGACGGCAACACGCTGGCGGTCGCCGCCTACTACGAGCCGAGCGCCGCGACCGGGATCAACGGGAACCAGAACGATCGGACGATTCCCGAAGCGGGTGCGGTCTACATCTTCACCCGCAGCGGCAGCACCTGGACGCAGCAGGCCTACATCAAGGCCTCGAACACCGGCCAGGCCGGGGTCGGCGAAGGGTTCGCTGAAGGCGACCAGTTCGGCTACTCGATGTCGTTGAGCGGCGACGGCAACACGCTGGCGGTGGGCGCGATCGGCGAGGACAGCGCCGCCACCGGCATCAACGGCGATCAGGCGGACAACATGGCGAATCAATCGGGCGCCGCCTACGTCTACAGCCGGACCGGCAGCACGTGGACGCAGCAGGCCTACATCAAGTCGTCGATGACGCGCCCGAACGTGCTGTTCGGCTACTCGATCGGCATCAACGGGAATGGCGACACGCTGGTGGTCGCGGAGTTCGACGCCGATCGCGGCAAGGGCGCGTTGTACGTGCTCGGTCGCAGCGGCGGCACCTGGTCGCACCAGGCCCGAATCCAGCCCGCGAACCTGGAAAACGGCGACTCGCTCGGGTATTCGCTCGCCATCAGTACCGACGGCAACACCATCGCGGCCGGCGCTGCTGACGAGGACTGCATGACCCCGGGTGTCAATCCGCAGGGCTGCGAAAAGGACCAGCCGCTCGACAACTCGTCCGGTGCCGTTTGGGTGTTCGCTCGGAGCGGAACCGAATGGGCGCAGCAGGCGTTTCTCAAGTCCTCGAACCCGGGCAAGGAGGACTGGTTCGGCGTCCCGATTGCGATCAGCGGCGATGGCAATACGCTGGCGGTCAGCGCACCCAATGAAGACAGCAATGCGAAGGGGATCAACGGCAAACAGGACGACGACTCGGCGGCGGAAGCGGGCGCGGTGTATTTCTTCACGCGCACCGGGACCAGCTGGGCCCAGCAGGCCTACGTCAAGGGCTCGAACACCGAGGCCTCCGACGAGTTCGGCAGCTCGCTGGCGTTGAGCCAGGACGGCCGGACCATGCTGGTGGGGGCACGCGGCGAGGACAGCGCCGCCAAGGGCGTCAATGGCAACCAGGCCGACAATACGATTCGCGACGCCGGCGCCGCCTATCTGTTCACCCGTTAACCGGCCGGTTGCAGAACTGGATATTGGAATGGAGCGGATCGATGCGTAAGCTCGCGTCGTTGTCGACGACGGCCGCACTGCTGGTGACCGTCGGGTTCGTCCTGGTCAGCCGCGAAACCGCTGTCCTCGGACAGGGGCCGTCGACCGGGTTCGCCGCGGTCGCGAGTGAAAAAGGCGGACAGGATATCTTCGGCGCCTATGACGTCGTCCCGGACTGGCCGAAGCCGGTGTCCTCGCTGCCAGGCAACGACAAGTGGACGTGGGGCGCCGGACAGGGCGTCTTCGCCGAGAGTCCCAACCGGGTGTTCATTCTCCAGCGCGGCGAGCTGCCCAAGCTCGACCGGCCGAAGACCATCAAGCTGCCTCAACTCGGGCCCAACATCGAGTTCCCGAATTTCCGGCTGCCCTGGCGCGACGCGACCGTGGCGAGTCCTCCGGGCAGACTGCTCAAGGACGATGGCAAGACACCGGGCGACGATCTCGATGTGGGCATGCCTGGGGTCGACTACCTCTGGAAGAACATCATCACCGTCGTCGACGCCAACGGCAACTTCGTCGAGGACTGGTCGCAGTGGGACAAGATGTTCCGGCGGCCTCACTCGGTGTTCGAGAGCCCGTACGACCCGCAGAAGAACGTCTGGATCGTCGACGACTACCGGCACGCCATCTTCAAGTTCTCCAACGACGGCAAGAAGCTGCTGCAGACGATCGGCGTGCCCAACGAGTTCGGGACCGACGACAAGCACTTCTACCGGCCGACGTTCATGGCCTGGCTGCCCGACGGCTCGTTTTTCGTCGCTGACGGCTATCAGAACACCCGGGTCGTCAAGTTCGACAAGGACGGCAAGTACGTGACGACCTGGGGCCAGCGGGGCGACAATGGCAAGGAGACGAGACCCAGCTACTTCAACAACGTCCACGGCATCGCCACCGATCCGCAAACGCGGCGGGTATTCGTCAACGACCGCGGCAACCGCCGGATTCAGGTGTTCGACGAAAACGGCAAGTTCCTCGATCAGTGGAGCGTCGGTCAGGCGCCGGCGGACATCCACCTGCTGCACATGGACGGCTCGCGCAATCTGTGGGCCTTCGACCGCGCCACGTCGAAGATGATCAAGTACGACCTGACCGGGAAGTTCCAGTACTCCTGGGGCACCTGGGGTACGTTCCCCGGCGGCTTCTGGGGCGTGCACGGAATCAGCGTCGATACGGATGGCAATGTCTACGTGGCCGAGGTGGATAACGGCGGCGCGCAGAAATTCAAGCCTCGCGCCGGCGCGAACCCGGCGTTCCTGATGACCAAACCGGCAGGCAAGTAACCGCAAAGGGCTCAGCTAAAGCGCGTTGCAACTTGTGGTGCAAATCGTAGGTGGCGTCCGACTTTAGTCGGACCACGGATCAATCCGGCTGAAGCCGGATCCCACGTACGAGGGGCGTGCCGCCCGATGGTCTATTTCCTGATCTTCTGCTCCGGCGTGAGCGGGCTCATCTATCAGGTGGTCTGGGTCCGTGTGTTCGGGAACGTCTTCGGCAACACCGTGCACTCGGCGGCGATCGTCGTCGCCGTCTTCATGCTGGGGATGGGCGTCGGGAGCTACCTCTTCGGCCGCACGGCCGATCGCTGGTACCGTGATGCCGGCGCCCACTCCACTTCGCTGCTTCGCGCCTACGCGTACGTCGAGCTGACCGTCGCCGTGGCCGGGCTCGTCATCGCGCTGCTCCTGCCGCACCTGGGACGCGTCTCGGCGCTGGTGTCCTCGTATTCCCCCGGCGCGTCTGGCTGGTACGTCCTCTCGATCGGCTCGCACGCCGCGCGGACCGTGATCAGCGTCGTCCTGCTGGCACCGGTCACGCTGCTGATGGGAGGAACGCTGACACTCCTCATCCGGCATCTGGTCCGGACCGACCTCGCGGTCGGCAGCCGCCGGATCGCCGTCCTCTACGCCGTCAACACCGCCGGCGCCGCGGCGGGATGCTTCCTGACCGATTTCGCGCTGGTGCCGGGACTCGGTCTGCTCGGGACGCAGCTGGTTGCGGTCGGCCTCAACCTGGCGGTCGGAGCGGGCGCGTGGGCTCTCGCTCGCGTCGGCGCCGTGCGGAGTGTCCGCCCTCGAACAGCGCGCGGTGTCCGAGTCGTCAGGCGTAGGGGACGGTCTTCAGACCGTCCCGTGGGCATCCGGCGAGTCGATTGGGAGGCGGACCGTCCGTCCACGGGCACGCCCGAAACTCCATACCGCACGACGCACGTCGCGCTGGCTCTGGCAATGTCGGGTTTTGCGGCGATGGGGATGGAGATCCTGTGGTTCCGCCACCTGACGATTCTGCTCGGCGGGTTCCGCGCCGTGTTCTCGCTGCTGCTGACGGTGATCCTGGTCGGCATCGGCGCCGGTTCGCTGGCGTGCGCGTTTCTCGACCGCCGTGTCAGCCAGCCCGGATCATGGTTGATGGTCGGACAGGCGCTGTTCGTGGCGTCCGCGCTGGCCGGCCTGTCGGTGATCGACGCGAGGGACATCGGCGCGGTCGTGGCGGCTGATCCGGCGTATGCGGCTGCGCTGGGCGCCGCCGGTCCGGGCGGGCCGACCGGATTGGGACGGACGATTGCCGAACTCTGGTTCAACGGCAAGCCGATGCTGGTGGAACTGGCCGTGCCGGCGCTGCTGATGGGCCTGACCTTTCCGCTCGCCAATGCCGTGATTCAACTGGCGGAATCGTCCGTTGGCCGCCGCGCCGGCGTGCTGTATCTCGCCAACACCGCCGGCGCGGTCGGCGGCTCGCTCGCGGCCGCCTTCCTGTTCCTGCCGTCGTTCGGCATCCAGGGCAGCGCCACCGCGCTGATGATCGTCGGCGCGTTGGCGATCGTCCCGCTCGCCAGGGCGACCGGAGACAGACGGGCGGCGCTCGGCTCGCTGCTGATGGCGAGCGCCGCGCTCGTCGCCTGGGCGCTGCTGCCATCCGACTACGTCATCGCCCGGGCGCTGGCGCGCCCCGCCGACGGCGAACGGCGCATCGCGATGCGCGAAGGACTGACCGAGGTCGTGGAGGTGAGCGAGTTGCCGGGCGGCGGACAACGGCTGCTCACCAACGGCCACCCGATGTCGGCGACGACCTGGCTGTCGCAGCGCTACATGCGGGCGATGGCGCACATTCCGCTGCTCGCCATCGAGCGTCCGGAGACGGTGCTGGTGATCGGCTTCGGGGTTGGCAACACCACGCATGCCGTGTCGCTCCATCCGACCATCCGGCGCATCGACGTCGCGGATCTCTCGACCGACATCCTGGCGTCGGCCGGCTATTTCACCGCGACCAATAGCGACGTGCTGCGCGACCCGCGCGTGGCGGTCTACGTCAACGACGGACGCCAGCATCTGCAGATGCAGCCGGCCGGCGCCTACGATCTGATCACGCTGGAGCCGCCGCCGATCGGCTACGCCGGCGTGGCGGCGCTCTATTCGCGCGAGTTCTACGCGCTGGCGCGGGCGCGCCTCCGGCCGCGCGGCTACGTCAGCCAGTGGCTGCCGGCCTACCAGGTGCCCGGCGCCACCACCCTGGCGATGATTCGCGCCTTCATCGACGTGTTTCCGCAGGCGGTGCTGATCTCGGGCGCCGAAGCGGATCTGCTGCTGCTGGGCGTCAACGATGCGGCGATGACGATCGATCCGGGGCGTCTGGCGGCCGCGCTGTCCCGGGCACCGGCAGTCGAGGCGGACCTGGCGCGCGTCGATCTCGGCAGCGTCAAGGAGATTGTCGGCACCTTCGTCGGCTCGGCGCAGCAGCTGGCCCAGGCGACCCGGGATGCGGCCCCGGTCAGCGACGATCGTCCGATTCAGGAGTACGGCGTCGCTTCACTGCTCGATTTCGGCGGGGCCGTGCCGGCGTCGGTCGTCGACCTGCAGCAGGTCGTCGCGTGGTGTCCGGCCTGCTTTGTCGACGGCCAGCCGGTACCGCTGGTCGACGGCCTCGACACCTACCTGGCCCTCCTGAGCCGCGCCTATGCTTCGTCCGCAGCGGAGATGACCCGGACGCGGCGCGCGGCGGATCCTGCTCGCCGGCGGGTCGCCGGCAGCGCCTATCTGGGCGCCATCGTCCCCGACACAGCCGATCTGCACAACATCCTCGGCTTGTCGCTGGCGCGGCAGGGCCGTCTCGAGCAGGCGATTGCCGAATTTCGCGATGCCGTCCGCCAGGATCCCGAGTCGGCGATGACGCACTGGCACCTGGGCGCCGCCCTGGCGTCGCCCTCCGTCATCGGGCGCGACGGGGCGCGGGAAGAGGCGATTGGCCATCTCCGCAAATCGCTGCAGCTCGATCCCGGCAACGCGCTCGTCCGTCAGGATCTGACAGCCGTTCTCGCGCTTGACCCGCGTCGCTGAACGCCCGTAGACTCGCGTCTCCATCTGGAGAGCGATGCCATGGCTGTAGCGGCTGCACCGGCGGTACGAACCCCGACCAAGCTCAATCAGAACCAGATCAAGGGCTTCTGGGCCGCCTGGGGCGGCTGGACGCTCGACGGTATGGACGCCTTCATCTATGCCCTGGTGCTGGTGCCGGCGCTGACCGAGCTGCTGCCGCGATCGGGCGTCGCGGTCAACCAGGGGAATGTCGGCTACTACGGCAGCGTGCTGCAGGCGCTGTTCCTGCTCGGCTGGGGCCTTTCGATGGTGTGGGGGCCGATTGCCGACCGCTTCGGCCGGGTCCGCGCCCTGATGCTGACGATTCTGTTCTATTCGGTCTTCACCTTCATGTGCGGACTGGTGAACAATATCTGGCAGCTCGCCATCCTGCGCGTGCTCTGCGGCATCGGTCTGGGCGGCGAGCAGCCGATGGGCGGCACCTTCGTGGCCGAGGAGTGGCCCGAGGATCGGCGCAAGATGGGAGCCGGCTACATGCACACCGGCTACTACTTCGGCTTCTTCCTGGCAGCGTTGGCCAACTACTACATCGGCGCCAACTACGGGTGGCGGTGGATGTTCATCCTCGGCGGCGCGCCCGCGCTGCTGGTTGGCTGGATCCAGAGCGGCGTGCGTGAACCGGCGACCTGGCAGAAGAAAGCGGCCGACGTGCGGAATCGTCCCCGGATGCGCGATGCGTTCGGCGCGCTGTTCACGCCGCAGTACCGCAGCCGCACGATCATCAACTCGCTGCTGTTCACGGTGTCGATCGTCGGGTTGTGGGCTGGCTCGATCTACGTGCCGGCAGCGGTGACCCAGATTGCCGTGCGGGAAGGCTATACAACGGCTGCCGCGGCACGGATGGCGTCCTACGGCTCGATGGTGCTGGCGATTGCCACCATCATCGGCTGCCTGATCGCGCCGTGGCTGGCGGAGCGTCTCGGCCGCCGCACCGCGATGGGCGTGTATTTCGTCTCGCTGGGTGTCGCCGTGGCTGTCGCCTTCGGCTACGTCTACTACCTGCCCGAAGCGCTGACCGCATTCTTCGTCCTGATCTTCTTCCTCGGCATCGGCGGCGCCAATTTCGCGATGTACACGCTGTGGCTGCCCGAGCAGTACTCGACCGAGTGCCGGGCGAGCGCGATCGCGTTCGTCAGCTCGGTCGGCCGCTTCGTCGGCGTGGCGATGGTGTTTCTGGTCGGCTCCGCGATCCAGTCTTACGGCAGCCTGGGTATTCCCGTCGCGGTCACGGCCGTCGTCTTCGTTCTCGGGCTGATCCTGCTGCCGTTCTCCGTCGAAACCCGTGGAAAGGCGCTGCCGGGTTAGTGCCTTTCCAACCAGTCCTCGAGCTCACGACCGCGACCGTCGTCCGGAACGATCGCCGCATCCTTGACGACCTGACGCTGACCATCGGCCTCGGCGAGCACACGGCCATCGTCGGTCCCAATGGCGCGGGGAAGTCCTTTCTCCTGCGGCTGCTCACCCACGAGGACCGCGCCGTGCTGCCGGCAAGCGGTGTCTCGCCGGTGCGCGTCTTCGGCGACGACAACTGGGACGTGTTCGATCTGCGGTCCCAGCTCGGCATTGTCTCGGCGGACCTGCATCAGCGGCTGGTCGGGGGTAACAGCGAGGGGCGGGTGATGGGCGAGGCGGCGGTGCTGTCGGCGTTCTTCGCGTCGGATGGCATCCTCCGCTACGGCGTGATCACCGACGAGATGCGGCAGCGGGCCGCGGACGCGCTGACGCGGATGGGCGTGCCGCACCTCGCCCGGCGCTGGCTGGATGAGATGTCGAGCGGCGAGGCGCGCCGGGTGCTGCTGGCCCGTGCGCTCGTCACCTCGCCGCGCGCGCTGGTGCTGGACGAGCCGACCACCGGCCTCGATCTGGTCGCCCGGTACGATTTCATGGAGCGGGTCCGCCAGATTGCCCGCCAGGGGACGACGGTGATCCTGATCACCCACCACATCGACGAGATCATCCCGGAGATCGAGCGTGTCGTGCTGCTGCAGGCGGGACGGATCGCGGCGGCGGGTCCGAAAGAGTCGGTGCTGACGGCCGAGCGGTTGAGCAGCCTGTTCGAGTCGCCGATTGCACTCGAGGAGAACGACGGCTACTTCTACGCGCGGCCGGGGCAGTCCCGCGTGGCAGCCCGGGAGTGAACCTCTCCGTGGATCGGGACTGTGTGATGCCGCCTCGAAAACACGAACACTCCAGGATCGATTTCGTGCTCTCAAGATCGGTACGTAGTGTCCGGCTGAAGAGCTTGGGAATAAATCGATCTCGGGCAGACGTGCAGGTCGGCGCGACCCCAGTAAGCGTACGTAGTGTCCGGCTTCAGCCGGACCGTCCGCGCCCTTCGCATAACCCGTGTCTTGCCTGCGTGAAATAGACACGACGTCCGATTGAACGCGGCAACAGCGATGCGTCATCCTGCAATCGGCATGATCGGCCTCGGCATCATGGGCTCCGCGATGAGCGGCAACCTGATGCGGGCGGGCCATCGGGTGATCGGCTACGACCCGGCGGCAACGGCGCGGTCGAGGCACCGGCGGGCTGGCGGCCTGGTGGCAGCGAACTGCGGCGCCGTGGCGCGGCAGGCCCAGGTGATCATCTGCTCGCTGCCGTCGTCGGACGCGCTGCTCGAGACCGCGGCGGCCCTGGCTGAATCGTCTCGGCCGTTAGTCGTTGTCGAAACCAGCACGCTGCCGATCGCCGTCAAGGAAGAGGCGCGGCGCACGCTGGCGAAGCGGGGCGCGATTCTGCTCGATGGTCCGTTGAGCGGCACCGGCGCCCAGGCCCGGGTCAAGGACCTTGTCGTCTATGCCAGCGGCGATCGCCGGGCGTATCGCCGGGTCGGCCCGGTGCTCGATGCGTTCTCCCGCGCGCACTACTACGTCGGCGCATTCGGCGCCGGATCGAAGATGAAGTTCGTCGCCAATCTGCTGGTCGCCATCCACAACGTGGCCGCCGCCGAGGCGATCGTGCTCGCCCGCCAGGCCGGCCTGGATCCGGCGCTGGTGGTCAAGGTGATCGGCGACGGCGCCGGCAGTTCGCGCATGTTCCAGGTGCGCGGCCCGCTGATGGTGAAACGCAACTACTCCCAGCCGACGATGAAGCTGGACGTGTGGCAGAAGGACATGACGGTCATCGCCGATTTCGCGCGGCAGCTTGGCTGCCGGACGCCGCTGTTCGCTGCCACCGGTCCGATCTACACTGCCGCACGGGCGATGGGCGGGGAGCGGGACACCGCGGCAGTACACGAGGTGTTGATGGGGATGGCGGCAACCGGGAGCAGCAGAACGAACCGGCGACGAAGAACGAAGTAGGATCCCAGGCCGAACGGATACGGAGGAGAACTATATGCGTCTGCGCACAGCGATTCTCGTCACGAGCACTGGTCTGACGGCGATCTATCTATTTGCCGGCCCCTGGGTGTCGGCGCAGCAGCCCGGCGCCAATGCGGCGGCGGCCGTGACCAGGGTTGCGGCGATCCCGAGCGAGAAAGGCGGTCAGGACATCTTCGGCGCCTATGAGGTCGTTCCCGGCTGGCCGAAGAAGCTCTCGACCATTCCCGGACACGGGCCCTGGACGTTCGGCGCCGGCCAGAGCGTGTTCGCCGAGAGTCCCGACCGCATCTACGTCGTGCAGCGCGGCGAACTGCCGGAGATCCCGCGGCCGATGACCCGCAAACTGTCTGACCTCGCGCCCTCGATTGCGTTCCCGATCGGCCGGCTGCCGTACCGCGATGCGACCACGGCCAGCCCGCCCAGCAACGGCGGCAGCGGGCAGCTGGCCGAGGGCGGGATGGAGGCGTGGGGACGGGGCAACAAGATGGGCGTCGACGCCCGTTGGGAGCACTGCGTGCTGGTGTTCGACGGCCAGGGCAACCTGCTGCCCGAGACGGCGAACTGGATGCAGTGGGACGCCAGCCTGCAGCGGCCGCACTTCATCGCCATCAGCCCCTACGATGCCGATAAGAACGTCTGGCTGATCGACGATCACAAGCATGTGATCTACAAGTTCTCGCACGACGGCAAGACCAAGCTGCAGACGATCGGCACCTACGGCGTGCCGGGCGCCGACGCGACGCACTTCAACCGTCCCACCTACATGGACTGGCTGCCCGACGGCAGCTTCGTCGTGGCGGACGGCTACAACGGCACGCGGGTGGCGAAGTTCGACAAGGATGGCAAGTTCCTGATGGCGTGGGGTGAAAAGGGCTCCAACCAGAACGACACCCGGCCCGGCTACTTCAACAACGTGCATGGCATCGCCGTCGATCCGAAGACGCGGCGGATCTTCGTCAACGATCGCGGCAATCACCGCGCGCAGGTCTTCGACGAGAACGGCAAGTTCCTGGACTCGTGGCGGTTCGGCGACACCCCGTCGGATGTCCACATGTTCAACATCACCAGCGACGGTTTTCTCTGGGCTGCCGACCGCGGCACCAACCGGATCCTGAAGTACGACCTCAAGGGCAATTTCATGTATTCGTGGGGCACCTGGGGCGACTTCCCGGGCGGCATGTGGGGCGTGCACGGCATGAGCGTCGACCAGGAAGGAAACTTCTACGTCGCCGAGGTCGACAACGGCGGCGCACAGAAGTACAAGCCCAGGGCCGGCGCCAACCCGGCGTTCCTGGTCGGCAAGCCGGTCCGGGCGGCGTGGAAGTAGGAGAAGTGTCCGACGGACGTCCGTCGTGCGTCCGTCGGATGTCGGGTCCGGCTTCAGCCCACGTACGTCGTGTCCGCCTTCAGGCGGACCGTGATCAGGTCCGGCTAAAGCCGGACACTACGTACGTCACGTCGACCTCCCAATTCCTGGTTGACTGGCTCCCGCCCTTCGGCTACGTTCCCGTCTGACATTTCAGAATCACGCTTTCGTTGACCCAGCCCTGGTCCGGAGGACGCCATGATTCGTCGTGCGATCGAACGCCTGATGATGGTCGGTGCGGTGCTGTTCCTGCCGATGATGGCGTCCGCCCAGGAGGCGGTGCTGAGCGGCGCCGTCTCCGACTCCACCGGCGCCGTGCTGCCGGGTGTGACGGTCACTGCCGTCCACCAGGCGAGCGGCAACCGCTTCACGACGGTGACCGACGGCGGCGGCGTCTACCGGATTGCCGTCCGGATCGGCGCCTATCAGATCGTCGCTGAGCTGTCGGGCTTCACCACGGTGACCCGGACCGGCGTCGACCTGCTGGTTGGTCAGGCGGCGGTCATCAATCTGCAGCTGGCGCCGTCGACCGTCCAGGAAAGCGTGACGGTCACCGCCGAGACGCCGTTGCTCCAGCTCACCACATCGAGTCTGGGCGGCAACGTCGACCCGCGCCAGGTGCAGGAGCTTCCGGTCAACGGACGGAACTGGATGGCGCTGGCGCTGCTGGCGCCTGGCAGCCGGACCAGCTCGACCAACGCGGCGCAGCCGCTGCCCGATCGCAACAACGGCGAGGCGCGTGAATTCCAGCTCAACATCGACGGCCAGCAGGTCTCCGCCGACATCGGCACTGGCGGCCAGCCGAAATACAGCCAGGATGCGATCGCGGAGTTCCAGTTCATCTCGAACCGGTTCGACGCGACGATGGGGCGGTCGACCGGCGTGCAGGTGAACGCGATCAGCAAGTCGGGCGGCAACCAGGTGACCGGGCTGTTCCGCGGCAACTTCCGCAACGCCGCCTTCAACGCCGAGAATCCGGTGTTGCAGCGGGTCGAGCCGATCGACAACCAGCAGCTCAGCACCGCGATCGGCGGCCCGATCCTCAGGGACAGGCTGCACTACTTCGCCAACTACGAGTACGAACGGGAGCCGAGGACCGGGATCTTCAACACGCCCTATCCGGCGTTCAACGTCGATCTGACCGGCACCAACAACCAGAAGAAGGGCGGCGTCCGGCTCGACTATCAGCTGTCGCCGCAGACCCGGGTGATGGGGAAGGTCACGGCCGGCCGGCTGTTCGAGCCGTTTCTTTCCACCACCAACTTCCAGAGCCACCCGGCGGCGACCGGCACCAACGCGGAATACAACGACGAGTACCTCGGCCAGTTCACGCAGGTGCTGACCAACCGGGCGCTGAACGAGATCCGGGTCGGCCGGGCGGTGTTCGGCCTGGCCAACGCCAACCTCACCACCTGGTCGAGGCACTGGCAGGCGGCCAACGGCATCACCACCGGATCGCCCCGCATCACGTTCACCGGCTTCGCGATCGGCGGCAACCAGTTCTATCCGCGCCACCAGGACCAGTGGGTCTGGAATGTGCGTGACGACTTCACCTACTCCTACAACGCCGGCGGTCATCACGCGCTGCGCCTCGGCGGCGAGTTCCTGCACCGCCACCAGATTCAGGCCAACTGCCGGCAGTGCATGGGCACCGTCAACGCCACCAACGGAACGGTGCCGGCGAACCTCGAAGCGTTGTTCCCGGATGCCTTCAACGCCGACACCTGGAATCTCGCGGCGATCTCGCCGCTGACGCGCAGCTATCAGATCGGCGTCGGCGACTTCGACGTCCACCTCTACTCGAAGAAGATTGCCAGCTGGGCGCAGGACGACTGGCAGGTGTCGAGCCGGCTGACGCTGAATCTGGGGATCCGGTATGACCTGGAGCTCGGCGTGTTCGCCAACGACATCAGCTTTCCGCCGTTCCAGGACGCCGGCCGTCCCAACGACGCCACCAACTTCCAGCCTCGCCTCGGCTTCGCCTACCAGGTGACCGATCGGACCGTGGTGCGCGGCGGGACCGGGTTGTACTACGGCGATGCGCTGGGCGCCGATCAGTCGTTCGCGATCGGCAACGCGCAGATCGCGGTCATCCAATACAACAACGACGGCCGCGCCGATTTCGCGGCCAACCCGACCAACGGCCAGCCGCTGCCGACCTATGCGCAGGCGCTGCCGCAGTTCTGTTCGTCGAACGCCGCCCAGTTCGCCGTCTGGCGCGACCGCAATTTCACCGGGGCGGCGCCGTGTCTTCTCCGAGCGGTCCAGGAGTTCGTCGGGCCGCCGCAGTACGTCCACCTGCCGCGGACGTTTCAATCCTCGATTGGCTTCCAGCACCAGATCGGCGCGACGATGGCGCTCGAGGTCGACTACGTCTACAGCAAGGGAAGCAACGAGAAGGATGTCGTCGACAACATCAACCTGGCCTTCAACCCGGCCACCGGCGCCAACTATCCGGTGACCGATCGGGCGCGGCTGCCCTTTCCCGACTGGGGCATCGTCTCGATGAACACGCATCTGGGCCGCTCCGCCTATCACGGTCTGCAGACCGGCCTGACCAAGCGCTTCGCCGGCCGCTGGCAGGCCGCTGCGACGTATACGCTGGCCGGTTTGTGGAATGCGGATACGCACCCGTTCGGCGGACTGCAGCCGGTCCCGTTCGAGACCCAGCCCGATCTCGGCGGTGAATGGGGGCTATCGGCCGACGACCAGCGCCACCGCGCGGTGTTCAACGGGATCTGGCAGGTCGGGCACGGCTTTCAAGTGAGCGGGCTGCATTTCTTCGCCGCCGGGATCCGGCTGGCGAGCACCTATGGCGGCGATCAGCGCAACACCGGCGCGCCGCCGGCCGGCGGCGGCCGCCTGCGGCCGGACGGCACGATCGTTCCGCGCAACTCCCTGATCGCCCCGGCGCAGAATCGCACCGACCTGCGGCTGCAGCAGCGCATCCCGCTCGGCGGCCGGATGGCGCTCGACGGGATTGCCGAGATCTTCAACATCTTCAATCGGCCGAACTACGGAATCGGCACGCAGGAAAGCACGCCGTCGCAGTATTTGAAGGCGATCACCGCGCAGACCAGGACGATGCAGTTCGGGTTCAGGCTGACGTTTTAGGGAGAACACAGCCGAGGACGCAGAGGAGGCTCAGGACGCAGAGGACGGACTAAGGACCAAGGACGACCAAGGACCAAGGACCAATGACGCCAAGGACCAAGGACCAAGGACGCCCAAGGACCAGGGACCAAGCACGCCCAAGGACCAGGGACGGACCAAGGACCAAGAACCAGGGACAAAGGACCAGTTAACCAATCGCCTGCTCGAGCAGCCCCCAGCACTTCGTGCCGAGCCGTTCCTTCCACGTCGTGTACACGCCGGACACCTGTTTCCGGAACGGCGCGGGGGCGACGTCGTTGAACACCAGGCCGCGACGCGCGAGATCGGCGCGCAGGCGGGTGTTGATCCGTTCCTGATCGTCGCGCTGCAGGCGGACGTGCTTCCGCACGTTCCGATCGATGATCGTCGTCAGCGCGGCGGGAAGACGGCGCCAGGCGTCCTGGTTGGCCAGCAGGTTGAAGCCCGACCACATGTGATTGGTCAGGCTGACGTAGCGCACCACCTCGTAGAGCTTGAACAGATCGACAAGGGCGAGCGGGTTCTCCTGGGCATCGACGGCGCCGCTCTTCAGGGCGTCGTAGATCGCGTTGCTGTTGATGGTGACCGGTTCCGCCCCCAGCGCCTTGAACGTGTCGGCGACGAGCTGACCCGCCGGGACCCGCATCCTGACGCCGGCGAGATCGGCGGGAGCGGCGATCGGCCGCATCGTCGTGGTGATCTGACGCATCCCGTTGTCGAACGCGCCGACCGCAAAGCCGACGATCCCCTTGGCGGCCATTTCCTCGCGCAGATAGGCGCCCAGCGCGCCGTCCATCGCGCGGTGCGCGTGCGCGGCGGAGCGAAAGGCGAACGGCACCTGCTGGACTTCGGCCGCCGGCACCACCGTGCCGAGGATGCCGCCCATCAAGGTGAAGAACTGGATTTCGCCGTCCAGCAGCAGCTTGAGCGCGGCGGGATCGCTGCCCTGGATCTTGTTGTTCTCGGCCAGGACCTGGGTGTCGACGCGGCCATCCGTCTCGGTCCGGATCGCCGCCCACATCTGGACCAGCCGCTGGTGCAGGGAGCTCGACGCCGTCTGGTTGTGGTACTGAGTAAAGGTGTATTCAGCGGCCATCAGCGGCCGCCGATAGAGCGACGCCGCCCCGAGCAGACCGCCGACAAAGGCGCGGCGAGAAACCGAATCCTGCGTCCGCAGCTCCTTCCGCGCCCTCTGCGTCCTCATCAGGTTCCTATTTGGACGCCACTGCGCGCGGCGTTTCGCCGTTCGCGTCGTAGACGATCTTTCCTCCGACCATGGTCATCACCGGCCGGATGTCCTTGATTTGATCGGCGGGAATCGTCAGGTAGTCGCGATCCAGCACCACCAGATCCGCCAGCTTGCCCGGCTGGATCGAGCCGAGGTTGTTTTCCTGGAACACGAAATACGCGTTGCGGCGCGTGAATGCGATCAACGCGTCCTCGCGGCTGATGGTCTGTGCCGGCCGCAGCGCCTGGTTCCCCCCGACCATCTTGCCGGTGACGGCCCAGGCCATCGTCGTGAACGGCAGCAGCTGATTGGCGCGGCTGCCGTCGCTGCCGAAGCCCCACATGATGCCGCTGTTCTGGATCGTGTTCAGCTGGGCCATGTCGTAGGCGGCGTCGCCGAACACCGACTGATTGATGCCGCCGTTGATCACCGCCCAGGGATGCACGGCTGCGTACATCCCGAGCTTCTTCATCCGCTCCAGCTGCGGCGCGTTGAGCTGGTTGACGTGGGCCAGCGTCCAGCGCAGGTTCTTGATCGGATATTCCTTGTGGATCTGTTCGATCTGGTCCAGGAAGGCGTCGATCGTGTTGGTCAGGTTGGCGTGGACGTGCAGCGGCAGGCCGGCCTTGGCGATCTCGGTCGCGATGCGGCGCCAGATCTCGAGCTGATCGGGCTTCGGATCGGACTTGGGGATGAACATCGGATCGTGCAGTGAGCCAAGCACGCTCTCGCCGTAAAAGGTGTTGTCGAGGTAGCTGTTGCCCTGGAACATCTTCATCTGCGCGATGCGGGGCAGCAGCTGCTCGGTGCCGCCCCCGCCGCCCGGCGAGGTGATACAGAACACCCGCACGGTCAACTGACCCTGGCTCGCCCATTTCTGGTACACCGGCAGCACGTCGGCTTCGCATCCGGCGCTGCCGAATGCGGTCAGCCCCATCTTGTGCAGGTCCTTGATCATCAGCTGAGTGCTGGTCTCGATCTCGGGCCCCTTCGCGGTCGGCAGCTTGCCGACCAGCTGCCGGAATCCCGCTTCGAGGATCCGGCCGGTCGGCTTGCCGGCGGCGTCGCGGACGATCGAGGCGTCCGGCGTCGCGGTCTCGCTGATCGCCATCGCCTGCAGCGCCTTGCTGTTGAGGAAGGCCTCGCGGTAGGACGCCTGCAGGAACACCGGGTTGTTGGGGACCGCCTGATCCAGTTCCTCGCGCGTGAACGGGCGCTTGTCGTCGGCGAACTGTTCGATCGCCCAGCCGCCGAGCGTATAGATCCATTGACCGCCGCCGACCGCCGCCGCCCTGGTCCGCAGCATCTCGAGCGCACGCTTGCGCGACTCGACGCCGTCGAGGCGGACTTCCCATTGCCAGGTCGTCCCGGCGCGCAGCAGGTGCATGTGATTGTCGATCAGGCCCGGCGTGACGGCGCGTCCCCGGAGGTCGATCCGCCGCGTGTTCGGCCCGGCCAGGCGGCCGATGTCCTGGCTGCTGCCGACCGCGACGATATGGTCGCCTTGAATCGCGACCGCCTGGGCGATCGAAAACCGCTCGTCGACCGTGATGATCTTGCCGTTGGTCAGGATCACGTCCGGCGTCGTCTGCGCCCGCAGGAGCGTGGCCGCGCCCGCGCCGACCAGCAACAGGCCGACCACCGCGATCGTGAAAATCCGCCGGTTCATGGCATCCTCCGGAAGAGTCCGTGTTCCATGGCCGCCGGGCCGAGGTGGTCCGGCGACGCACTCGAGTTGTTCGGTGCAAGAATACACCTTGCGCGGTAGAATCGCGTCTCGCGTACCCCCAGGACACGCACCCCCGGTTCCACCAGCGCCGGAGTTGATTCATGAGCGGCCGGCACCGTTACCCTGCAATCGCGGCGATCGTCGCCGCCATCCTGTTGGGACCGGCACGGACCGGTCCGGTCAACGCCGCGGGGCCGGCCGATCGCGCGGCCGGACCACCCGACTGGACCGATGATCTGTCGCCGCTGGCCGATGCCGACTGGAGCGCCGATCGCGCGGCGCATCTGATCGGCCGGGCCGGATTCGGCGCGCCACCCGAGGAAGTCGCGCGGCTGGCGGCCCTGACGCCGCGTCAGGTTGTCGAGGCGCTGGTCGACTATGAGTCGATTGACAGCGGCCTGAAGCCGTTCGACGAGTCGGGCATCTGGGATCCCGGGATGGATCCGTTCCCGCCCAGTCGAGCCGAGGCGGTGCGCCTGGCGCGCGCCCATGGCGAAGCGCTCGGGGTGAAGGTCCTGCCGCCGGGCTCTCAGCGCCGGCTGCAGGGGGTCGTCGACAAGTTCTTCTACAGCCTGGCGGCGAACAGCATCGAAACCGAGCGGCTCGGCCTGTGGTGGGCCAACCGCATGCTGACCACCAGACGCCCGCTCGAAGAGAAGCTGACGCTGTTCTGGCACGGCCACTTCGCGACCGGCGAGAACAAGGTCCGCGACTACCGGATGATGCTCCAGCAGAACGAGATGTTCCGCGCCCGCGCGTCCGGCAGCCTCCGCGCCCTGCTGGTCGGCATCCTGCAGGATCCCGCGATGCTCGTCTATCTCGACAACGGCGAGAACGTCAAGAAGCATCCGAACGAGAACTTCGGCCGCGAGCTGCTCGAGCTCTTCACGATGGGGGTCGGCAACTACACCGAGCGCGACGTCCGAGAGGCCGCCCGCGCCTTCACGGGATGGACCAACGACGTGCTGGCGTTCAGGCTCGACGCGGCGCAGCACGACTTCGGCGACAAGACGTTCCTCGGCCGCACCGGGGCGCTCGACGGCGAAGACGTCATCGACACCATCCTGGCGCAGCCGGCGACCGCCGAATTCGTCGCGGCAAGGATCTACCGGTTCTTCGTGCGTGAAGAAATCACCGGCTCGGTCCGGGCCGAACTGGGACGCGTCTACCGCGACAGCGGCTACCAGTTGAAACCGCTGTTGAAGCGGATCTTCCTGTCGCGGGATTTCTACAGCGCGCCGGCGTTCGCGACGCAGATCAAGAGCCCGATCCAGCTGGTGGTGTCGACCTACCGCAAGATGGGTCTCGGCGCCGTGCCGACGATCCCGGACTTCGGCCGGATGACCGGCGGCCTGGGGCAGGCGCTGTTCGATCCGCCGAACGTGGCGGGCTGGGCCGGCGGGCGCACCTGGATCACGCCGTCGACGCTGCTGCAGCGCGGCAACCTGCTCCGCGCCGTGCTGTTTCCCGACGTCAAGGGATTCCGTCCACCCGATCGCGCGCTCTCGGCCACCGACGCGCGCGTCGCGCAGCGGCTGGCCCAGGGCATGGGGATTACCGAAGCGACCAGGGAAGGCGACGCCGAGTCGAACATGATGGTCGACCGCGACGAGGACTTCAACACGCGCTACGCGGGATACAAGGGCAGCCTGCTGGCGTGGGAGCGGACGAAGCTGATCCCCCGGAGCCCGGCGGTGATCGACCTGACGTCGATGATCGCCGGCGCCGGCGCCGACACTGTCGACAAGGTGGTCGATCACTTCCTGCGCCGCTTCCTGTCGGTCGCCGTCTCGGACCAGGAGCGTGCGCTGCTGACCGATTTCCTCCGCACCAGGCTCGGCACGACCGCCATCGTGCCGGGTGAGCAGCTCGAGGAGGCGCTCCGGGAGCTGCTCGCCGTGGTCTGGGGCATGGCGTCGTATCAGGTGAACTAGCTGGGGGCCGAGGCAATGACGATATCTTCTTGTGGCTGTTCGCGCCGGGACTTTCTCGCCCGGGGGTTGTATGGCATCGGCGTCGGCGGCGGTCTCCCGCTGATCTTGAGCCGCACCTCGGCGGCGCTGACGGCGCAGGCGCTGGCCGGCACCAGCGTCGAGAAGCACTCGGAGCGGATTCTCGTCGTGATCGAACTGTCCGGCGGCAACGACGGCCTGAACACCGTCGTGCCGTACGGCGATCCGGCGTATTACCGCGCCCGGCCGACGCTCGGCATCCGTGAACGCGACGCCATCAAGGTCGCGGACGGCGTCGGCTTCAATCCCTCGATGGTCGGCTTCGAACGGCTTTACAAGGATGGCCTGCTGGCGGTCGTCCACGGCTGCGGCTACGATCATCCGAGCCTGTCGCACTTCTCTTCAATGGGCTACTGGCATACCGGCGTCCCCAATGGCGGCGAACCGTTGGGATGGCTGGGCCGGCTCGCTGACACCAGCTTCGACGCGTCGCAGCGGAACCTGATCGTCAACCTCGGCAACGCGCAATCGCTCGCGGTGCGCGGTGTCCGCCACTCACCGCTGGTGTTCGACGATCCGGTCCGCTTCCGCCGTGACGGCACCGACCGCGAGAAGCAGGTGCTTGCCGGGTTGAGCCGGCCGGCAGCGACTGCAAACCCGACGCTCGAGTTCCTGACCGCGACCGCGCAGAACGCCACCGACAGCTCCGACTTCGTCCGGCAGGCGTCGGCTTCCTACCGCACACCGGTGGACTATGGCGCCGGCGGCGGTCTGGGCGGCAACCTGCAGCGGGTTGCGGCGCTGATCGCCGCGAAGATTCCCACCCGCCTGTTCTACGTCACCTACCAAGGCAACTCGTTCGATACCCACGTCCAGCAGGCGGATCTGCACAGCCGGCTGCTGATGTACACCGCCGACGCGGTGCGCGGATTCATCGACGACCTCACGCGCCTCGGTCGCGCCGACGAAGTCGCCGTCATGATCTTCACGGAGTTCGGCCGGCGGGTCGAAGAGAACGGCAGCCTCGGCACCGATCACGGCACGGCGACGCCGATGTTCGTCATCGGCAAGGGAGTCAAGGGCGGCTTCTACGGGCAGCATCCCAGCCTCACCGATCTCGACGATGGCAACATGAAGATGACGACGGACTTCAGGCGTGTCTACGCCACGACGATCAAGGAGTGGCTCGGGTGCGGCGAAACCGAGATCGTCCTGAAGGGCCGCTTCGAGTCGCTGGGGCTGTTCGCGTAGCGGCCTGCCGCGTCGCCGTACGTGGGGTCCGGCTTCAGCCGGACCTTGATGGCAGATCGGTTGTAGCGCCGGCCTTCGGCTTCGCGCGTTTTCGTGTGCAAGCGCTTCGGCGGACCGCCGTACCCCACCGTTCAGGCGGGAAAGATCGACCGCGAGACTCGTTGACAACCGACAGTTTTGGGTCACACTGTGAGGCGCTTGGCCAGAGTCATCGTCCTGACGTGGCTCGGATTGACGGCCCTCGGGGCCGGCGGCCTGCACCTGCAGGCGGCCCGACTGCAGGCCCAGCAGGCTGCTCCTCCCGCGATCGGTTCGCCGACACCGGCGTCCCCCGCCGGTTCATCCTCCGCCGTGGTTCACCGCGCGGTTCTCGATCAGTACTGCGTCACCTGTCACAACGCGCGGCTGAAGATCGCCGGGCTGCAGATCGATCAGCTGGATGCGGCGCACGTGGGCGATGCCGCGGAAGCGTGGGAAAAGGTCGCGCGCAAGCTGCGGACGCGCGAGATGCCGCCGCCGGGCCGGCCGCGTCCGGACGACAGCGTCTACGCGGCGGCATCGGCCGCGCTCGAGGCCGCGCTCGACGCGGCGAGCGCCGCCAGGCCAAATCCCGGGCGCATTCCCGTGCACCGGCTGAACCGGACCGAGTACGCGAACGCCATCCGCGATCTGCTGGCGCTTGAAATAGACGCCCGATCGCTGCTGGTCGCCGACGAGCCGGACCACCAGGGTTTCGACAACGTCGCCAGCGTCCTGTCGGTCTCGCCGGCACTGCTCGAGAGCTATCTGTCCGCGGCCTCGACCGTCAGTCGGCTGGCGATTGGCGATTCCGCGATCAACCCGGTCGTCGACACCTTCAAGGTGCCCACCGCGCTGGTCCAGGACGATCGGACGAGCGAGACGCTGCCCTTCGGATCCCGCGGCGGCACGGCGGTGCGCTACCTCTTCCCGCTCGACGGCGAGTACAGCATCAAGGTGGTGCTGAAGCGTCAGCTCTATCTGTATCTGTTGGGGATGGGAGAGCCGCACCAGATCGACGTGCGCCTCGACGGTGTGCTGATCAAGCGCTTCACCGTCGGCGGCGAGGGCAGGGGGCTGACCGCGCCCGAGAGCTTCGCCGGCAACACGCAGGGCGATCCCGGCTGGGAAGTCTACATGCACACGGCCGATGCCGGGCTCGAGGTCCGCGTCCCGGTGAAGGCGGGGACGCGCGAGGTCGGCGTCTCGTTCGTGCGGAAGCACCTCGAGCCCGAGGGCATCCTGCAGCCGCCGCAGCGGGGGTTCGCCCGGACCACCAACGAGCTGTACTACGGGAACCCGGCGGTCGAGTCCGTCCTGATCGGCGGTCCATACCGGGGAGCGGTCGCGCTCGACACGCCGAGCCGCCGCAAGGTGTTCGTCTGCCGGCCCACCAGCAAGGTGTCTGAAGCGTCGTGCGCGAAGACGATTCTCTCCACCCTGGCGCGCCGGGCCTATCGCCGGCCGGTCACTGGCGCGGAGGTCGAGACGCTGCTCGGGTTCTACCGGGCGGGCCGGAGCGAAGGCGGCTTCGATGCCGGCATCCAGCGGGGCCTCCGGCGG
Organism: Acidobacteriota bacterium; assembly: GCA_039931615.1. Classification (GTDB taxonomy): domain Bacteria; phylum Acidobacteriota; class Vicinamibacteria; order Vicinamibacterales; family CAVVIG01; genus JAHFUI01. The sequence continues at coordinate 122,738 of JBDTRR010000001.1, read as the reverse complement.
ATTCTGGCGGCGCCGGGCTTCCTGTTCCGGATCGAGCACGAGCCGGCGGAGATCGCGCCGGCGACGCCCTACCGGCTCACCGACGTCGACCTCGCGTCACGGCTGTCGTTCTTTCTCTGGAGCAGCATTCCCGACGATGGGCTGCTCGACGCCGCGATTGCCGGCAGGCTGGAGGACCCGGTGGTGCTGGAGCAGCAGGTCCGGCGGATGCTTCGCGATCCCCGCGCCCAGGCACTGGTCGACAATTTCGCCAACCAGTGGCTGAAGCTCGGCAAGCTGGCCGGCCTGGTACCGGACGTCGACGAGTTCCCGGATTTCGACGAGAACCTGCGCGAGGCGCTTCGGCAGGAAACCAGGCTCTTCATCGGCAGCCAGCTGCAGGAGAACCGCAGCATCACCGACTTGCTCGCCGCCGACTACACGTTCGTGAACGAGCGGCTGGCGCGGCACTATCAAATCCCGAACATCTACGGCAGCCACTTCCGGCGCGTGACGTTCCAGGACGGGATTCGCGGCGGTCTGCTCGGCCAGGCCAGCATCCTGGCGGCCACGTCGTACCCCAACCGGACGTCGCCGGTCCTGCGCGGCCGCTGGCTCCTCGAAAACATGCTCGGGTCGCCGCCGCCGGCGCCGCCGCCCGACGTGCCGGCGCTGAAGGACAGCGGCATGGATGGCGCGCCCCGCTCGGTGCGCGAACGGCTCGAAGCGCACCGCCGCGATCCGGGCTGCGCCGTCTGTCATGTCCGGATGGATCCGCTGGGATTCTCGCTCGAGAATTTCGACGCGCTCGGGAAGTGGCGCACGTCGAGTGATGGCGCGCCGATCGATGCCTCTGGATCACTGCCGGACGGCAGCCGCTTTCAAGGCGTCGTCGGCCTGCGCACGCTGCTGCTGAGCCATCGCGACGACTTCGTCCGCACCTTCACCGAACGACTGCTGGCCTACGCCGTCGGCCGCGGCATCGAATACTACGATCTGCCGGCGGTCCGCACCATCACCAGGGACTCGGCAGCCGAGGATCACCGCTGGTCCGCCGTCATCATGGCCATCGTCCGCAGCACGCCGTTCAGCATGAGCACCAGCGCCTCGCCATCCGCCGTCCCGGCCGGGACGACGGCCCGGAAATCCGGGCAGTGACTGCTGAATGAGGAACAGACCATGGCCATGACGATCACCCGTAAAGCGATCCCCCGCCGCACGATGCTGCGCGGCCTGGGCGCGACGCTGGGGCTGCCGCTGCTGGACGGCATGGTGCCGGCGCTGACCGCGCTGCAGCGCACCGCCGCCAGACCGGTGACCCGGTTCGGCGTGATGTACATCGTCAACGGCATGATCATGCAGCAGTGGACGCCGGCCGGCGAGGGCGCCGGGTTCGAGCTGACGCCGACGCTGAGCGCCCTGGCCCCGTTCCGGGATCAACTGCTGGTGTTGAGCGGGCTGGCGTGCGTCCCGACGCCGGGCCGGCCCGGCGGCGCCCATGCGAAGGCCAGCACCCGGTTCCTGACCGACGTGTCGCCGCCGACCAGCGAGACCTTCCTCGACGCCGGCATCTCGATGGATCAGATCGCCGCCCGCGAGATGGGCAAGCATACCCAGCTGGCGTCGCTCGAGATGGCGATCGAATCGGGCGAGACGGCGGGCGCCTGTGACGTCGGCTTCGCCTGCGCCTACACCAACACGATCTCCTGGCGCAGCGCCAACACGCCGCTGCCGACCGAGAACAACCCGCGCGCGGTGTTCGAACGGCTGTTCGGCGACAGCGGCAGCACGGATCCGAAAGTGCGGCTGTCGCGGATCCGGCAGGACCGCAGCGTGCTCGACTCGGTGATCGAGGAGGCCGCGCATCTCCAGGGGTCGCTCGGGCCGGGCGACCGGATCAAGATCGTCGAGTATCTCGATGCCATTCGCGACGTCGAGCGGCGGATCCAGAAAGCCGAGGAGCAGAGCGCGCTCGAACTGCCCAGGATTGATCACCCGGCCGGCATCCCGGCGACCTTCGACGAGCACGTCAAGCTGATGTGCGACCTGCAGGTGCTCGCCTACCAGGCCGATCTGACCCGGATCGTCACCTTCATGCTCGGCCGCGAGTTCAGCGGCGTCACCTATCCCCAGATCGGCGTCCCCGACGCGCATCATCCGATCACCCACCACCAGCAGGAGCCGGAGAAGATTGCCAAGGTGGTGAAGATCAACGCCTATCACGTCACGCAGTTCGCGTATCTGCTGGATCGGCTGCGCGCGACGCCGGACGGCGACGGATCGCTGCTCGACCACGTGATCATGATGTATGGGACCGGGATGGGCGACTGCAACGCGCACGATCCGCGCAACATTCCCCTCCTGCTGGCCGGTGGCGGCGGCGGTCTGCTCAAGGGGGGACGACACATCCGCTATCCCAAGGAAACGCCGCTTGCCAATCTGCATCTGACGCTGCTGGACAAGCTGGGGGTGCCGTGGGATCGGATCGGCGACAGCACCGGCAAGCTCGATGCCCGGGTGCTGTCGGGGATATGAAGCCCATTCACCTGTTCGTCATCGGCGTGATCGCGGCCGGCGCGACCGTTCGCGCCGCGGGGGACCTTCGTCTCGTGGACGCGGTCAGGAGCAGGAACGCCGACGCGGTGCAGTCGCTGCTGAAGCAGCGCGTCGATGTGAACGCCGTGCAGGGCGACGGCGCCACCGCCCTCCATTGGGCCGCGCATCACGACGATCTGCGGATCGCGGATCTGCTGATTGGTGCCGGCGCACGCGTCAATGCGGCCAACGACACCGGGGTCACGCCGCTGTTTCTCGCCTGCACCAACCGGAATGCCGCGATGGTCGAGCGGCTGCTGGCGGCGAAGGCGAACCCCAACGCCGCGCTCCTGAACGGGGAGACGGTGCTGATGACCTGCTCGCGTACCGGCGAGCCCGCCGCGGTCCAGGCCCTGCTCGCCCGCCGCGCCGCGGTCAACGTCAAGGAGCCGGCGCGCGGCCAGACCGCACTGATGTGGGCGGCGGCGCAGCGGCATCCAGAGGTGGTGCGGGCCCTGGTCGAGCACGGCGCGGACGTAGACGCCAGATCCCGGGTCTACCAGCAGACCGTCACCAGCGAGGTGACGCAGCGGGCGGCCCGCGAAGAGCTCAATTACACCGTCGCGCGAGGCGGCAGCACGCCATTGCTGTTTGCCGCCCGCGTCGGCGACGCCGAGTCGGCGCGCATCCTGCTCGAGGCTGGCGCCGACGTCAACGACAGCTTTCCGGACGGCATCAGCGCGCTGACGGCCGCGGCTCACAGCGGCCAGCAAGCGGTCGGGATCCTCCTGCTGGAGAAGGGGGCGGACCCCAACGCCGCGGCCGGGGGCTATACCGCGCTGCATGCCGCGGTGCTGAGGAATGGTCTGGATCTGGTGAAGGCGCTGCTCGCTCACGGCGCCAATCCGAACGCATCGATTACCCGGGGCACGCCGGTCCGGCGCAACAGCGAGGACTTCGAGCTGCCGGCGACGCTGGTGGGTGCCACACCCTACCTGCTGGCCGCCAGGTTTCTCGAGGTCGACATCATGCGCGTCCTCGCCGCGGGCGGCGCGGATCCACGGCGGCCGATGAAGACCGGGGCGACGCCGCTGATGGCGGCGGCCGGACTCGGCGCCAGCGCCCAGACCGACCGCCGCGGTCTCAGTGCCCTGGACGGTGGCAAGGTGGAGGATGAAGGCCGTGTGCTCGACGCCACCAGGGCCGCGTTGGAGCTGGGAGGCGATGTCAACGCGATGAGTGACATGGGCGACACTGCGCTGCACGCCGCGGCGGCCCTCGGCTACAACACCGTCGTCCAGTTCCTTGCCGACCACGGGGCGCAGCTCAATGCGAAGAACAAGCGCGGCCAGACCGCGCTGGCGGCGATCGCTGGCCGCCAGGGCGATGGGGCAACCGCCACCGACCGTGCCAGCCAGGCACCGCGGCAGAGTACGGTCGATCTGCTCCGATCGCTCGGCGCGAACGATTAGACCGTTATAGCCTTCGTTGTACGTAGTGTCCGGCTTTAGCGGACCGTGACGGGTCCGCCTGAAGGCGGACACTACGTACAAAGCGCATTGTTTAGCAGGAGCGGACGTCCCGGTGTTTGCTACCGCTGGTAGTCTTTGACCAGGTCGAAGTAGCGGTTGTTCTCGTTGCAGATGTATTCCAGCAGCTCGGTGTCGGCCTGGAAGGCGAGCGGCTGCGTCACCGTCCACGGCCTGGTGTACGCCTTCGGGTCGTCGACCGTGATCTCGATGTCCATGTTCCCGAAGTCCTTGCGGATGAACCGTTCGGTGACCTTCAACTGATCGGTGGCTGGCTTGCCGCCGTTGTCCAGCCAGCCCTTGTCGTTGAAGCCCCGGGTCTCGACCACCAGCGCGTCGCCCTCCCAGTGCCCGATCGAGTAGCCGAACCACGACGGATTCATGTCCGCCGGAAAGCTCCGGCCATCAGTAAAAATCTGGCGGTAGGAGTGGACCGCTTCGTAGAGGATGACCATCATCCCCGGCACTTCCAGGATCTTGAAGGGGTAGCCGACCAGGTCCGATCGCGGCACGCCGCCGACGATGCAGTTGGCGGTCGGGTCGTCCTTGCTGCTGTTGGCGCGCCGCTCCTTGAACAGCGTCTCGGCCCACGGCTGGTAGGGGACCTCGCCGGGTTTGAGGTTCCGCGCGATGTCGCCGACCATGCCGGGCGACGGCCGCCAGAGGCCCGCCAGCACCGGCTTGCCGGCCGGATGTTTCGGCACCGGTGCGGCGAGGTTTGGCTTGCCGTCGGCCAGCCGGGGGATGTCCGCGGTCGGATGCGTGAGCCACTGCGCCGCAACCGATCCCGTCATCATCGACGCCGCTATCGTTGCCGCGATCAGGATCCGCCTGGCATGCATCGCGTTCCTCCTGGTGTCCGAGTGGAATGGGTCGCCGCGCCGGCGCTGCTGCCACCGATTATCGCCGGGGGGCCAGCCTTGTCAATTATCTTTGGACGCGGTTGGCACGGTAGCGGATCCGCAGCAGATCGGTACGTCATGTCCGGCGGAAGCGCGGGACACGACGTCGGAAATGACTGGTGCTATTGGGCCGGATCGGCGCTGCCGACCAGCTCGAGGTTCAGCCCGTTCGGATCCTTCACGAACACATTGCGGACCGTCGCGCTCCACTCGACGAGCTCGCCATCCTTCGAGAGGACGCGGCCCCCCGCCGCCTTGATCTTTGCGAGCAGTTCGCGGATGTGGCCGATCCGGAGCGCCATGCCGGACGCGTTGGCGTCGGTGACTCGCAGCTCGTAGGGTTGACGCGGCACGCCCTTGATCTCGATCATCTCGATGCGCGCCTTGCTGCCGGAGATCAGGCCGCCGGCGGTCCGGTACGACGCTCCGGCCGGAAGACCGAGCAGATCGAGCATCGCCGCATCGTTCGCGAACCCCTTGTCCGCGACCAGTTCGAGGCCGAGCACGCCGTTCCAGTACTTCAGCGTCTCGTCGATGTCGCCGACCGTCTGAGCCATGATCGCCCCGAGCACCGGCCCTTCCGGCGAGTCGGCGGCCGGCGTGCCCTGAATCGCCTGGACGAAATAGCCGTCCGGATCCCTGATGACGATCGCTTTGGCGGCGCCGATGGACGTCGGCACCGTGACCGGTGCGCCCTTCTTGGTAATCACCGGGGCGTTCACCATCTTCGCCGCGGCGACGATGGCGTCGAGGTCGCGGACGAGGATCTTCATCATCGGGGCGCCCGGGTCGGCGATGCCGGGCTGCTTGTTCATCTGCCGCTCGACGTTGCCGAACTGGGTCAGCTCGAAGTTGAACGCTCCCTTGAGCTGGGTCATCGCGACGCGCAGCGTGGCGCCGGGAGAATTCGTGAGGATCTGCGGCCCGGTGCTGGCGAATGGCCGCACCTGGCCGCCCAGGCCGAAGACCGCCTGGTAGAACGCCAGCGTCTTGTCGATATCATTTGTCGAGTGAATGGCGTGCATCAGGCCGATGACGCCGGTCTTGTTGGTCGGATTCGGATTCGGCGTCGGCGCCTGGGCCATGACGATGGCGCCGGCGAGCAGGCAGGTCGCGGCGACCGTGGTAAGTACGCGCATCAGGGCCTCTCCTTGATTGTTCCGCGCCCTGAGGATACGCGGACTCGACTGCCGAAGACAATCACCGGGAGGGGAGCATCATTGGGCGTCATACTTCGACAACCGCCGGAAACCGGTAGCCGTTGGGAATGACGACGATGCCGCTGTCGGACACCGTGAACCGTGCCGCATCGCGCGCCGGGTCCAGGCCGATGCGCTCGCCGGCCGGAATCGTCACGTCCTTGTCGACAATGCAGCGCTGCAGCCGCGCGCCCTCGCCGACGATGACGCCCTGGAAGAGGAGCGAGTTCTCGACCACCGCGCCCTCTTCGACCCGCACGTTCGGGAAGAGGATGGTGTGCCGCAGGGTCCCGCCGACGATCAGGGTGCCGGAGGCCAGCATGCAATTGACAATCTCGGCCTCGCGGCCGGATCGGCCGGCGACGCTCCGCGCCGGAGGATGCTGCCCCTCGTAGGTCCGGATCGGCCAGTCCCCCTGGTAGAGGTCCATCGGCGGCAGCGGCTGGAGGAGATCCATGTTGGCGTCGTAGTAGGCGTCGATGGTCCCGACATCCCGCCAATACCGATCAGCGGTGACCCGCCCGCCCGGGCCGCCGAAGCGGTAGGCCATCACCCGCTGCGAGCCGGCGATGGCCGGCAGGATGTCCTTGCCGAAGTCGTGCGTCGAGTCCCGGCCGTGATCTTCGTGCAGCAGCTCGACCAGGCGGGTCATCGAGAAGACATAGACGCCCATCGATGCCAGGACGTGCCCGGGATCGCCGGGGATGCCCGGCGGGTGCTCCGGCTTTTCCAGGAAGGACGTAATCCGGTCCTGCTCATCGACCGTGATCACTCCGAAGGATTGCGCCTCCTCCAGACCGACCGTCAGGCAGGCGACGGTCACCGCCGCGCCGGAGTCGCGATGGTGCTGCAGCATCGCCGCGTAGTCCATCCGGTAGATGTGATCCCCCGAGAGGATCAGGGCATAGTCGGCGCCGCTGCGCTCCAGCAGATAGAGATTCTGGTAGATCGCGTCCGCGGTGCCGCTGTACCACGATTCTCCGGTCCGCATCTGCGGCGGCACCGGCGTGACGTACTCGCCCAGTTCGGCGTTGTAAATCGACCAGCCGTCGCGCAGGTGCTTCTGCAGCGAATGGGACTTGTACTGCGTCAGGACGAGAATGCGGCGCAGCCCTGAATGCAGGCAGTTGCTCAGCGTGAAATCGATGATCCGGTACCGTCCACCGAAGGGCACCGCGGGCTTGGCCCGGTCGGCGGTCAGCGGATGGAGACGGGAACCGATGCCGCCCGCCAGGATGATGCAGATCGTCTGTTCCTGCATGGGCACTCCGGCTTTTGCACTGCTATTTCCCGACCAGCCGGTCGAAGTCCTTCTCGTTCTCAGGGCAGATGTACTCGAGCATCTCGGTGTCGGGCTGAAGGACGAGTGGGAGCGTCACGTTCCACGGTTTGGTGTAGGTCTTCGGATCGTCGATGGTGATCTCGATGTCCATGCTGCCGAAGTCCTTGCGCCGGAAGCGCTCGGTGACGCGCAGGCTCTCGCCGGCCGGGTGGCCGTTATTGTCCAGCCAGACGTTGTCGTTGAAGCCGGAGGACTCGACGACGAACGTGTCGCCCTCCCAGCGGCCGACCGAATAGCCCATCCAGTTGGGATTGGGGTCTTTCGGCAGCGCCCGGCCATCCGTGAAGATCTGCCGGTAGGCGTGCACCGCTTCGTAGAGGACGACCACCATGTTCTGGTTGGTCGTCAGGATCTTGAAGGGGTACGGCACCGCCGTCGACCGCGGCACACCGCCGGGAATGCACCGGCCGGTCGGGTCGTCCTTGCTCAGCGTGTCGCGCCGCTGTTTATACACCTCCGCCGCCCAGGGCTGCATCGGCGGCTCTTCCTTGAGATCCCGCGCGATGTTGCCGATGTAGATGCCGCGGGTGAGCCACAGGCCGGACAGGTCCGGTTTCCCGTCAGCGGTCCGGGGCGCCGGCGCGGACAGGTTGGGCTTGCCGTCCGGCGTCCGCGGAATGCCCGGGGTCGGATGGCCAAGCCATTGCGCCGAGGGCGCCGCCGTCATCAACAGGACTGCGGCGATCGTCATCCGGAAGGCGTTCATGTCAGTTCCTCCACTCCACCTGTGCACAGCCAGATAAATTTCCCGTAAGTATCCCATGGGCCGCAAGGGCTCCCACGGCGCGCCGACCCGCCGATGGGCCGGGGAGACAGTATCGAGCCGCCCCGCGGCGGATGCAAGCCTCGTCTGGGACTAAAATGTCGGCACGCGGACGGCTTTACCGCCTGCGATCGAGGAGCTCCCATGCCTGCATATTGGTGTGCCCGCGCGAAAGTCACCGATCCGGTCACCTACAAGAAGTATACGGATCGTGTTCCGGAGATTGTCGCGCGGTATGGCGGCACCATCCTGGCGCGCGGCGGCCGCTATCAAATCATGGAAGGACCGGAGGAATTCCACCGGTTCATCGTCATCGAGTTCCCGACCCTGGAGCAGGGAGTGGCGTGCTTCAATTCGCCGGAGTATCAGGAAGCGGCTGCCTTCCGCCGCGGTGGGGCGGGCGTGGTCGAGAACGTGATCGTGGAGGGGGGAGAGGCGACGCCGCGGTAAACGTACGTAGTGTCCGGCTTCAGCCGGACCAGCTCTCGGTCCGCCTGGCCACCCGTCGCTAAAGCTGCGGCCGTCCGCCGAAGCCTTGGCGAAGGCGGACACTACGTACAATTACCTCACACTGACGCTTTCTGCTTCTGCACCACGCCCTCGGCGATCGCCTTGAACTCGTCGGCGGTCAGCAGATCCTTCTTCTCGAACGACTTCGCCTTGACCTGCTTGAGCATCGCCATCCGCTCTTCATCGGTGGCGGTGATGCCGAGCTTTTCGCACCACTCTTCCATCGACGGCGGCCCGCTGTTCTTGCCGAGGACGATGTTGACCGGCTTCTGTCCGACCAGGTCGGCGGCGAACGGCACGAATTCCAGCGGGTTGTCCTTGCGCGCCATCCGGATCCAGCCGGCGATGATGCCCGACTCGACCTCGTAGAGCTTCTCGCCGACGATCGGCCGGTTCGGCGCCTGGGTGACCCGCGCGAGATCCATCACGAACCGGGAGACCTCGCAGAACTGCTCGGTGTGGATGCCCAGATCGATGCCGTAGAGGCAGAGCAGCGACATCACCACGTCTTCCATCGGCACGTTGCCGGCCCGTTCGCCGAGGCCGGTGACCGTCGTGTGCGCCACGGAGGCGCCGGCGGCCAGGGCGGCGAGCGTGTTCGCCACGCCGAGCCCGAAATCCTGATGGCCGTGGATTTCCACCGGCTTCTTCAAGCGGTCGATGACGCGGGTCACCGCGTAGGAGATCGCCTCGGGCGAGCACCCGCCAACCGTGTCCGCCATCGTCAAGGCGTCCATGTGGCCTTCGGTGGCGACCTGGTCGACGATGTCGAGGAAGCGGTTGAGGTCGGTGCGGGTCGCATCGATGGTGAAGAAGACGGTGTAGAGCCCGGCTTCCTTGGCCGCCAGCGTCGTGTCGATCGACGACTTCATGGCGCGATCGACGGTCCAGCCGTAGGCGTTCTTGATCATGTGGTCGCTGGCCGGGATCTCGACCACGACCCCTTTGCAACCACAGGCCTTGACGACCTTGATTTCCTCGGGAATGCAGCGGGCGAATGCCAGGACTTCGGACTTCAATCCCAGTGCCGCGATGTCCGAGATGGCGGCCTTGTCCTGATCGGATACCGCCGGCATACCGGCCTCGATCCGGTGGACGCCCAGCGCATCGAGCCGCTTGGCAATCGCCACCTTCTCCTCGCGGCGGAAGACGACGGCGGTCTGCTGCTCACCGTCGCGCAGCGTGACGTCGTGAATCTTGATCTTCTCGGCGAAGTGATCGTTCTTGCGCGCCTCCGGCAGATAACACCAGGGGCTGACGTACCATTTGTCGGTTTTCCAAGGTTCCATTGGGCCTCCTGGGCACGGAGCCAGGCTTCGTGACGTGAACCAGGGATGATACCATGCGAGAGACGAACCTATGCCCAGGATCACCTTCAATCTGAATGGCCGCAACGTCGACGTCCCGTACGAGCCGGGCATGCCTTTCCTGGACGTATTGAGGGAAGAGTGCGGCGTCGTCTCGGTCAAGGACGGCTGCTCGCCGGAGGGGACCTGCGGCTGCTGCCTGGTCATGGTCGACGGCCATCCGGCGCTGTCCTGCCTGCGGAAACCGGAGCAGATGGCGGGCCGGACGGTGGTTACGGTCGAAGGGCTTCCCGACGAGACGCGGCGGATCCTGAGCGAAGCGTTCGTCCTGGAAGGCGCCGTCCAGTGCGGTTTCTGCATCCCGGGAATCCTCGTCAGGGCGACCTCGCTGATCGAGCAGGGGCGCGCCGAGGATCGGGCTGTCGTGGCCAAGGCGCTCGACGGTCACCTCTGTCGCTGTACGGGCTACGGCCGGATCATCGACGCCATCCAGACCGCCGGAGACGCGTCCCGCCACGGCGGCCTGCTGCCGAGCACCGAGCCCCGGCGCCACTCCTATTTCGGTGAAGACCTCGGACTGCAGCGCAAGCCCGAGTTCGACCCCGCGAACAAGGCGAAGACCGGCAACGGGAATGGTTACGGGAAGGGCCACGGCAACGGGGTCGGGCACTCGATCGCGCGACATGGGGGATTGGAGCAGGCGCTGGGCGAGAAGCCGTTCGTCGACGACATGCGCGTCCCCGGCATGCTGCACGGGGCGCTGGTGATGACCGATCACCCGCGCGCGAAGATCCTGAAGATTCACACCGCCGTCGCCGCGGCGATGCCCGGCGTGGCCGGCGTCTTCACCGCCGCCGACGTGCCCGGCAACCGGGGCACCGGTCTCAACGATCCGGATCAGCCGCTGTTCGTCGCCGAAGGGGAGCTGACCTGCTGCGTCGCCGACTTCCTGGCGATTGTCGTCGCCGACACACGGCATCACGCGCGTCTGGCGGCGGCCGCGGTGACGGTCGATTACGAGGTTCTCGAGCCGATCACCGATCCGTTCGCGGCGCTGGCGCCCGGCGCTCCGCTGGTGCATCCGGAGGGCACCTTCGCGCCCAGACCCTCGAACGTGCTGCAGCCGACCACCGCCTTCCAGCGCGGCGATGTCGACGCCGCGCTGGCGACCGCCGCGCACGTGATCGAGGCGACCTACGACACGCAGCCGATCGATATCGCCTTCCTCGAGCCGGAAGCCTGCCTGGTGGTGCCGACCGGCGGCGGCGTCAAGGTCTACACGCAAAGCCAGGGATCGGTCTACGACCACGCGCAGATTGCCCGCGTCCTGAACCTCGATCCCAAGGACGTCGAGATTGCGCTGGCGGCGAGCGGCGGCGCGTTCGGCGCCAAGGAAGAGCTGTCGATTCAGGGCCAGACCGCGGTCGCCGCCTACCTCCTGCAGCGGCCGGTCAAGACCCTGCTGACGCGTCCGCAGTCGACGCAGCACCACGTCAAGCGCCACGCGATGACGGTCACGCTGACCGTCGGCGCCGACGCGGAGGGACATCTGGTCGCGCTGCGCTCCCGGATCGTGGCGGACGCCGGCGGCTACCACACGACCAGCGCCAAGTGCGCGCTGCGCGCCGCCTGCCACTCGACCGGCGTCTACCGGATTCCCAACGTCGACGTCGAAGCCAAGGCCGTCTACACCAACAATCCCAACGCCGGCGCGATGCGCGGGTTCGGCAGCAACCAGGCCCAGTTCGCCATGGAAGGCGCGATGGACCTCCTGGCCGGACGAATCGGCGTCGACGGCTGGGATATCCGCGATCGCAACATCCTCAACCCCGGCGACGAGTTCGGCACCGGTCAGGTGATGCGGGAGAGCGTCCGCGGCATTCGCGAGACGCTCGAAGCGGTCAAGACGGTCTACAAGAGCGCGACCTACAAGGGCATCGGCTGCGGCATCAAGAGCACCGGGCTCGGCAACGGCACGATCGAGGGCGGCTACATCGTCATCAAGGTGATCGACGGTGGCCGGCTCGAGATTCTCAACGGCTACACGGAAATGGGGCAGGGGGTCTATACCGCGACGCTGCAGGCGGTGTCCGAGGAAACGGGGCTCCCGGCCGATCTGATGACCATCCGGTGGGACAAGGATCTCGGCGAAAAGTGCGGCGAGACCTGGGCGTCGCGGGCGACGACGCTGAGCTGCGCGGCGGCGCAGCGGGCGGCGCAGAGACTGGCGGCGGACCTCGCCGAGGTCCGCCTGAAGACGGACACGACCGATCTGAAGGCGCTCGAGCAACTGGCCGGCCGCGAATATTACGACGAGTGCGTCTACAACTTCACGACCCGGCCCGGGACGCCCGCCGCGGTCCTCAACCCGACCACCCATCTGACCTTCAGCTACGCGGCGCAGGTGGTGATTCTTGCCGAGGACGGCACCGTCGCCCGGGTGGTCGTCGCCAACGACGTCGGCCGCGCGATCAACCCGCGGCTGTGCGCCGAACAGATGGAGGGGGGCGTCCACATGGGGCTCGGCTACGCCCTGTCCGAGAACTTCACGTCCACCAACGGGCGTCCCGATTCCCTGACGCTGCGCGACATGGGCATCGTCCGCGCCAAGCACATGCCGCCGGTCGACGTCGTCCTGATCGAAGTGCCGGATGAAGTGGGCGGTTACGGCGCCAAGGGTGTCGGCGAGATCGGCTGCGTCGCCACTGCCGGCGCCGTGGCCGGCGCGCTGCACTCGTACGACGGCATCCACCGCTTCCGTCTGCCGATGGACGATTCACCGGCCGCGGCGCCGTCCCTCCCGAAGTCCCGCCGCCCGCATCGCTGATCCCCGGACGTGGGGGGCGGCTTGATGGATTTTCTGTTGTCCGTCGCGGCCGCCTTCAGGCGGACCTCCCGCTTTTTTCGTACGTAGTGTCCGCCTTCAGGCGGACCTCCCACGGTCCGGCTCAAGCCGGACACTACGTACGAACGCCAAGCGCTCGAGCGCTGCACCCAAACGAAATCACCGGTTCCTGACGCGTATATAATCGCGCCCCTATGTCTCAATTCTTTGTCGCCGTTGCGGATTCCGTGTTCCCGAACCTGGATCCCGCCAGGGAAGTCCTCGCCGCGATCGGGGCCGAGCTGGAGCTGGCGCCGTCCGCCACGCCAGAGGCAATCATGAAGATTGCCGCCGGCGCCGACGCGCTGCTGGTGACCTACGCGAAGATCACCGCGGACATGATCGGGCAGATGGGCCGCTGCCGGATCATCTCGCGCTTCGGCATCGGCGTCGACAACGTCGATCTGACGGCGGCGACCGGGTCAGGGATCGTCGTCACCAAGGTGCCCGACTACTGCATCGACGAAGTCTCCGATCATGCGATGGCGCTGCTGCTGACGGTGGGCCGCAAGATCGCGCTGGCCAATGGCCACGTTCAGGATGGCCGATGGGAGATGCCGGCCGTCGTCCCCATCCATCGACTGCGCGGCGGCGTGCTGGGGCTGGTCGGGTTCGGGCGGATTCCGCAGCTGGTCGCGCCCAAGGCCAAGGCGTTCGGCCTCCAGGTGATCGCCTTCGATCCGTATGCGCCGGCTGACGCCTTCGTCCGGGAAGGCGTCGAGCAGGTCGAGCTGCCGGAGTTGTTGCGTCGATCCGACTACGTGTCGATTCACACGCCGCTGCTGCCCGAAACCCGCGGCCTGTTCAACGCCGAGGCGTTCCGGCAGATGAAGCCGACCGCTTATCTGATCAACACGGCGCGTGGGCCGATCGTCGATGAAGCGGCCCTGGCGGCGGCGCTGGACGCCGGTCAGGTGGCCGGGGCGGCGCTGGACGTGATGCCGCAGGAGCCGCCCGCCGGCTCGCCGCTGCTCGGCCGCGAGAATGTGATCATCACGCCGCACACCAGCTTCTACTCCGAGGAGTCGCTGCTGGAATTGCAGCGCAAAGCGGCAGAGGAAGTGGCGGCGGTGTTGACCGGCCGGCCGCCGCGGAACCCGGTCAATCCCGACGCCCTGCAGAGTCCGAAGTTCAAGGCGCACGGCACGTAGAATTCACAATTCATCGTCAATGGTGAATTGCTGGCAGGCCGGTCGCCGCCTCGCGGTTGGTGTAGCAGCGCAGCTCGAGCCGCGCGAACGGCACGACATCGACCAGGCGTAAGTGGTTGTCCAGCCAGACTTCGCTCTGAGAGGTCGGCGGCGTTCTGCCGAACCGTTCGGCCACCAGACACACATCGCTGACGGGCGCCCGGGGGCCGCGCGAGGCCTCGGCCGAGGGGAGCGGATCCGGTACCGCTGCGATCGTCGGGCGGTAGTAGTCGTAGGCCGTATAGTTCCACACCGGATCGAGCCAGACCGCGAGCGTGCCCGGCCTGGCGCTGGCCGCCCGCGCGTTGAGAGACGCCACCACGCCGCGCCAATCGGCGCGCGGCGCGGCGACGACGACGATGGCGGCCACCAATGACAGGCCGGCCGCCAGCGGCAGACGCAGGCGGGCCAGCCGTGCCGCCGGCGCCGGGCCGTCCTCTTCACGACCGCCGTCGGTCAGCGACCAGACCACGGCGAGGATCACAAACGGCCAGCCGGTGGAGATGAACTGCTTGGCGGAATAGGCGCGGGGGATCATCACGGCCGCGGTGTACGCCATGAAGCCGGACCACGCGATCCAGGTCGACCACGTTCTGACGCGATGGTTGGCCAGCGCGCGCCACATGACCGCCGTCGCGGTCAATGTCCCGATCACCAGCAGCGTGGCCACGGCCAGGGCCGGCCATCCTGGCGCGAGACGCAGCAGGGAGGCGTCGCGCAGGTTGACGAACAGCGGCACCGTGTCAATCCGGGAGAGGATTTCCCACAGGTGCGTCCATTGCGGCCGATAGGCCCACCAGGCCGCTGACGTGGCGATGATCACGCGGGCGAGCAGCCAGGGCGGCCGTCCCAGGTGCCACCACCGCACCAGCCAGACCGCTGTCAGCGCCGCCGACAACGGCACCATCGTGAAGTCGGCGTAGAGTCCCGCCGCCAGGGCGATCGCCGCCAGCAGCGCGCCGGCCGGCGACTCCATCGCCAGACCAATCGCGAAGAGCAGACCGAACATCGTGACCAGCGCGTACATCCGCGCTTCCTGCGCGTACCAGACATCGACCGGCGCCAGCGCCAGCAGCAGCACCGCCGCCAGGCCGGCACGCGTCGACAGGCCGAGGCGCCGGGCCAGGACGAAGATCAGACCCAGGCCGCAGACCGAGGCCAGCGCGGATGGAAGACGCGCAGTGGTTTCGGACGCCCCGAACGCGTAGACGCTCAGCCGCAGAAGCACAAAGAACAGCGGCGGATGATCGCGGTCGAGCACGGTTTCCCAAGCCTCGCGGAGGGTGTGCTCCTGCACGACCACCACGCTGTAGGCCTCATCGAGCCACAGGCTGTCCGCGCCGAGAAAGCCGAGCCGCAGCACGATGCCGACGCCGATCAACGCCAGGGCCAGACGCGTCGCCGCCTTTGTCGTCATCGCTCGTGAAACCAGCCGCCGGAACCCATCGTCATCCTGCCGCTTGTATCACGTCAGGTCGATCGGCGGCCAGACGTCCACGTACGAGGGGACGAGAATCGTACGTGGCGTCCGACTTTAGTCGGACTACGGGGGAAATCCGGCTGGAGCCAGGCCGAAGCCGGATCCCACGTAATACGAGGGGACGATCGAAGTTTTTACATGCTCTTCAGCCGGACCGTGGAAAATCGCGTCCACGTACGGGGGGGCCGGCTTCAGAGCCTGTGTAAATCGATTCTGGCGCGGTGCAGTCCTCGAGTCTGCCTGACACGGCAGGGCGTGAAGGCTTGCATGACCACTGAAGACCGGCCATTTGAGGCTTTTCAACCTGTCACGGTCCGGCTGAAGCCGGACACTACGTACGCTGGCTCAGGCCGGCCCTGCGAACGCCGGCTGATTTTCCGTACGTAGTGTCCGGCTTGAGCCGGACCGTGATCGGCGCCGGCGCTCGCGGTTGGAGCGAGTTGCCGCTGCCGACGATGAACGACTCAACGCGCCGTCCACCAGCGCGTCCTTGGCCGTCAGCTGGACGGCGTGCCGCGGGGGACCGGAATGGGTGCGAGCCCGGCTGGAAATGCTGCTGGATCAGTGCTCCAGCGGTCCCGCGATCCATTTTGGCCGTCCCGAAAGAAAGCCGTAAGCGAGCCGGCGG
The DNA here is from genome assembly GCA_039931615.1 of Acidobacteriota bacterium. Classification (GTDB taxonomy): domain Bacteria; phylum Acidobacteriota; class Vicinamibacteria; order Vicinamibacterales; family CAVVIG01; genus JAHFUI01. The sequence continues at coordinate 106,490 of JBDTRR010000001.1, read as the reverse complement.
CCGGCGTCCCGGGCGCGGCGTTCGCGTGACAACCGGCGGCGGCTGGAGTATTTTCAGTGCCGATGAAAGCGATGGTCCTTCGGGCGCCGTATGAGTTGGTGGCGGATGACGTGTCCTCCCCGGCCCCGGATCCGCGCCACGTCCTCGTCCGCATGACCCACAGCGGTATCTGTGGCACCGATTTCAAGATCTACAGCGGCGCGATCCCGGTCAGCTACCCGCGGGTGATGGGCCACGAGATGGCGGGCGAGGTCGTCGACGGCGGCGCCGCCGGCTCGTTCCACGCCGGCGACCGGGTGATCATCGATCCCGAACTGTACTGCGGCGCCTGCTTCCACTGCCGGATTGGCCAGACCCATCTGTGTCCGAAGGGCATGCTGATCGGACGCGACACCAACGGTGGATTTGCGGAGTATGTCGCGGCGCCCGCCAGCCAGGTGTTCAGCCTCCCCGATTCGATCGACAGCCGCGCCGCGCCGCTGATCCAGGTGCTGACGACCTGTCTGCACGCGCAGCGGCAGATCGAGATCTTTCCGGGCGAGTCGGTCGTTGTCTTCGGCCTGGGGGTGACCGGTCAGCTGCACGTCCAGCTGGCCAAGGCGCGCGGCGCCCATCCGGTGATCGGCGTGACGCGCAGCGCCGACAAACGGGCGCTGGCGGAGCGGCTCGGCGCCGACCTGACGATTCCCGGCGGCGAGGGTGCGATCGAGCGGGTCCGCGAAGCCACCGAGGGCCGCGGCGCCGACGTCGTGATCGAGACGACCGGCGTGCTGCCGTCCGTCGCGTCGTCGGTCCACATGGCGCGATCCGGCGGCCGGTTGCTGCTGTTCGGCATCATCACCGCGAAAGAGGGGGCGCTGCCGTTCTACGACCTGTATTTCAAGGAGCTGGCCCTGATCAGCGCGCGCGTCGCGAAGAGCGAGGACTATCCGGCGGCGATCGCGCTGGTCGAAAGCGGCCAGGTCCGGCTGGAACCGCTGGTCAGCAACGTCATGCCCCTGGAAGAGGCGAAAGCCGCGATTGGTCTGCTCGGGTCGGACAGCGGACCGCGGATGAAGATCATTCTCGACCACCAGCCGTAAGAAACGGAGATCGATCATGAAGACTGCCGTTGTTGGTGCGCTGCTGGCGATCGCCGCGGCAGCGATGATTCGGGCGCAGCAGCCGGGGGCCCCGCCTTCGCCGGAGGCTTCGGCGCGCCAAGCGGATCTGGTGCTGTCGAACGGGAAGATCATCACGGTCGATGATCGCTTCACGATCGCCCAGGCGGTGGCGATTCGCGGCGATCGGATCGTGGCGGTCGGCACCAACGCGGAGATCACGCGTCTGGCGGGGCCGAACACCCGGCGGATCGATCTCGGTGGACGGTCGGTGACGCCCGGGCTGATCGACAACCACATGCACCTGCTGCGGGCCGGGAACACCTGGCTGCGCGAGCTCCGCTTCGACGGCGTCGAGTCGCGGAAGCAGGCGATCGAGATGGTGCGGGCCCGGGCGAAGAGGGAGGGTCCGGGCGGCTGGGTCTTCAACATCGGCGGCTGGACCCATCACCAGTTCGCGGACGACGGCAAACCGTTCACGCGCGAGGAGCTCGATCGGATCGCGCCGGACAATCCGGTCGCGCTGCAGGAGTCCTATTACCAGGTCTTCCTGAACAGCCGGGCGCTGGACGCGTTCGGGATCAAGGAGAACGCCCCCGACCCGGGCGACTTCGTCAAGGGCTCGATCCTGCGCGATCCGGCCGGCAAACCGACGGGCGTGATCCGGGGCGACATCGCCGCCACCCGGCCGGTCGCCGCCAGACTGCCCAAGGTCGCGCCCGATCAGCTCGAAGCCAGCAGCCTGGCGCTGGTCAAGGACATGAATCGAGCCGGCCTCACCACGTTCGGCGTCGCCGGGTGCAACGCCGATGTGCTGGAGATCTTCCAGAAGTGGAAGGCCGAACGCCGCCTCAACGTCCGGGTGTTCTGCATCGGCGGCGCCTCCGCCGCCAGCCCGGAACAGGTCGAGCGCTCAATTCCGCAGATTGCCCAGATGAAGCTCTATCAGGGCGACGAGTTCATCGACAACGTCGTCTTCGGCGAAAGCATCTACACGCCGCTGCACGATCCGATGTTCGCGCTCAAGTCCGATCCGAAACCGGAGCAGCTCGCGCTGTGGCGCCGGATGGCGATCGAGATTGCCAAAGCCGGCCTGCCCATCCACGTGCATGCGGAGCTGCACAACACCATCGATGCCTTCCTCGATCAGATCGAGGCGGTCAACCGGGAATACCCGATCAAGAACCTGCGCTGGGCGCTCGCCCACGTCAATCAGATCAACGCCTCGCAGCTCGAGCGCATGAAGAAGCTCGGGATGTACGCGGCCGTTCATCCCTGGGCCGTGATCAACGGCGGGATCATGCACGAGGGGTTCGGCGACGGCGCCTACGACATGCCGCCGCTTGCCACGATCCAGAACAGCGGCATCAACTGGGGATTCGGCTCCGACGGCACCGCCGCCAACCAGACCCTGCCGTTCACCACCCTGTATTTCGCGGTAACCGGCAAGATGCCAGGCGGCATCAAGGTCATCCGTCAGACCATCAGCCGCGAGGACGCGCTGATCGCGCACACCCGCAAGAACGCCTTCCTGGTGTTCCAGGAAGATACCCTCGGCTCGATTCAGCCGGGCAAACTGGCCGACCTGGTGGTGCTGGACCGGGACTACCTGACGATTCCTGCCGATCAGATCAAGGACATCAAGCCGGTGATGACGATGACCGGCGGGCGGATTGCCTACGACGGCGGAACCTTTTCCTCGACACGATAGGTGGTTTATGGACCGTTCACTCTGCAGCGTCTCCGCGGTCGTGCTGGTCCTGGCGGGTGCCGGGCTGGCGATGGCGCAGGTCTCACCGGCGAACGAAGGCAAGACCGCCGAGCAGGTCTACAAGAACATCAAGGTGCTCCAGGGGACGCCGGCCAACGAGCTGAATCAGTCGATGCACCTCATGAAGGGCGCCGTCGGCCTGGACTGCCTCGCCTGTCACATCGAGCGTGAGTGGGACAAGGACGTCAAGCCGGCCAAGGACGTGGCGCGCAGGATGATCGTCATGATGAATGAGATCAACACCCGCCAGTTCAACGGCCGCCAGGTGGTGACGTGCAACACCTGTCATAACGGCCATCCGATCCCCTCCGCCGTGCCGGCCTTCCCGGTCGCCGAGCCGACGACGGCGCCGAAACCGGCGCTGCCGTCAACCGATCAGATTCTGGCCAGATACGTCGAGGCGCTCGGCGGTGAGCCGGCGCTGCGCAAGATCACCGGCCGCGTGATTACCGGGACGCAGTACATCCCGACCGGTCCAGGCGGCGTCGTCCCGACGCCGGCGGCGGTCGAGCGGGTTCTGAAAGCGCCCAACCTCGCGGTCACGACCTACAAGACGGCGACGTACGCGATCGCGCAGGGGTTCGATGGCACCACAGCCTGGTCGCAGGATCAGGCCGGCCGGGTGACCGAGCCGGTCAAGCTCGATGTCGGCCGCGCGGCGCGGGCCGCCGATTTCTACGAGCCGCTGAATCTGAAGCGCGAGTACCCGCAGCTGACGGTGCGCGCGATCGAGAAGGTGAACGGCCGTGATGCGTACCTGGTCGTCGGCGTGCCACAGGGGGACAAACCCGAATCGCTCTACTTCGACACCCAGACCGGCCTGCTGCTGCGGAAACAGACCGTGCTGCCGACGCCGATCGGCGACAGCCCCTATCAGATGGATTTCGACGACTACCGGGATACCGGCAGCGGCGTCAAGATGCCCTTCCTGATTCACATGAGCCCGGCCAACGCGCGCACCGAGCTGGCGCCGGACGCGACGCTCCGCGTCATCAAGGTCGAGGACAACGTCGCGATTGATGGCGCCCGGTTCGCCAAACCCGCGCCGGCGCCTGCGCCGCCCGCCCGGTAGCGCGACTGTCGACGTGCAGAGCTTTGCCATTGCGCCTGCCGCCGGCAGGGTGATGTGGATCGTTCCCATCGCCGTGGCGCTGGTCCTCGTTCCGGTCGTCGGCCTGCTCGGCCGATCGGTGCTGGCCGGCAGCAGGGCTCGATTCGAGCTCTCTGACGCGGGTCTTCAGCTGCGCGGCGACTGGTATGGCCGTGTCATTTCCGCCAATCAGCTGCGGCCGGCGTCCGCCCGGCGAATCGACTTCAGCGCCTCACCTGAGCTCGCGCCGCAGCGGCGGACGATGGGGACGGGTCTGCCCGGCTACCAGGCGGGTTGGTTCCGGCTCGGCAGCGGTGAGCAGGCGCTGCTCTACCTCACCGATCGCGGCAAGGTCGTCTACGTGCCGACGACGAACGGCTACAGTCTCCTGCTCAGTCCCGACGACCCGGAGGCGTTCCTGGCGGCGTTGCGCTCGATGGGCCCCGGCCGGTAAACGATCGGCGAGGCCGCCGCCCGCGACCCATCACCGCGCGGCTTCGCGGCACACCCTGAAGGGTGTGCCCTACGTCAGCCTGTGCCGGTGCGTCTGCGTCAGCAGGTGTAGGGGACGGTCTTGAGACCGTCCCGTAGGCGGCGGGGCCGTTGTGCGACTGAAGCAAACAGGGCAGAATGCTGCGGCGGCGCAGCCCCCTGGCTTCGCGGCATCCATCGTGGCGGTCAACGTGTGAGGAGAAAGAGATGATGACAAAAACGCGGTTGTTCGGATCGGGCGTCGCGGCGCTGGCCGCGGCGCTGGCAGCGGGGACGATCGACCTTCGGGCGCAGGGCGCCACGCCGCTGGCATTCGACAAAGCCACGGTGTCCGCGGAGGTGGCGAAACGCACCCTGGTGAAGTCGCAGATCACCTCGACGGTGGCCCGTCAGATCGTCGACGCCTGTCTCGATTTTGCACGCACCCAGCAGGGCGGGCCGGGCACCTACGCGATCTACGTGCTGGCGCCGAATGGCGACATTGTCGACGCCCACGTGATGGACGGCGTGCTGCCGATTGGCGCCGAGACCGGTCTGCTCAAGGCGAAGACGGCGCTCTATGCGCGGACGCCGTCGAGCGCGGTGGCGCAGCGCTTCAACAACGTCGACGGCCGGTTGATCCGGCTGGACCTGGGCAAGGAATCCGGCCTCGCCTACTACTTCGTCGGCGGCGGGCTGCCGATCGTCGTCCAGGATCAGCTGATTGGCTCGATCGGCGTCGGCGGCGGGAACATGGACGAACAGTGCGCCTATCAGGCGCTGACCAAGGTGCTCGGACCGCAGCCGCCGCTGCCGCAGCCGCCCGCGCCGGCCGGTGGCGCCGCCCCGGCCGAGGGTCGCGGCCGGGGCCGCGGTCAGCAGTAGTTGGTTGACGGACGAAATTTACAATTTTCAAACCACTCGATCGGGCCCTGTGACGTATCTCATCATCCAGACCCTGAACGGCCTGTTCTCGGCGGCGCTGCTGTTCCTGATCGCGAGCGGGCTGACACTGGTGTTCGGCGTGATGCGCATCGTCAACATCGCCCACGGCTCGTTCTACATGCTGGGCGCCTATGTCGCCGCCACGGTCATCGCGCGGAGCCAAAGCCTGGTGCTCGGCGCGATCGCCGCGGTGATCGCGGTCGCCGCGCTCGGACTGGGCGTCGAGATGCTGTTCCTGCGCCGTTTCACCGCCCGTCCTCTCGCCCAGATGATGCTGACGATGGGGTTCGCGCTGGTGTTCCGCGATGCGACATTCATGATCTGGGGCGGCGATCCGTTTACGCTGCCCTATCCGCCGGGGCTGCGGGGATCGGCGGAGGCCGCCGGCGTCGTGTTTCCCGCCTATCGGCTGTTCGTCGTCGCCGTGGCGGCCGGCGTCGGCGTCTGCCTGTGGCTGCTCAACGACAAGACGCTGATCGGCGCGCGGCTGCGGGCGGCGGTCGATGATCCGGAGATGGCGTCGGGCACGGGCATCAACGTGGCGCTGCTGTCCGGCCTGGTCTTCGCGGCCGGCGCCGGGCTGGCGGCATTCGGCGGGGTGATGGGCGGCCCCATTCTCGGCGGCTATCCGGGGATTGATTTCGATCTCCTGCCGCTCGCCTTCGTCGTCGTCATCATCGGCGGCATGGGCAGCCTGAAAGGCGCGCTGGTCGGCAGCATCGTCGTCGGCATGATCGACAATTTCGGCAAGGCGCTGGCGCCGGAACTGTCCTACTTCACGCTGTTCGCCCCGATGGTGATCGTGCTCGCGCTCAAGCCGACCGGGTTGTATGGCCGGACATAGTGACCGGGACGGTCTGAAGGCCGTCCGCTACATCGGCGCCGCCGTCCTCCTCCTGATCGTCATTCCGCCATTTCTCACCTCGTACTGGATCGGCCTGCTCACGCAGATGATCATCTTCGCGATCCTGGCGATGAGCCTGGACATCCTGCTCGGTTACACCGGGCTGCCATCGCTTGGCCACGCCGGTATCTTCGGCGTGGCGGCTTACGTGGTCGCCGTCCTGTCGACGGCGTATCGCGCCGGATTCTGGGTGTCGGCGGCGAGCGGGATCGCCGGCGGGGCGCTGATCAGCGCCCTGTTCGGCCTGCTGGTGTCGCACGTCAGGGACGTCTACTTCCTGATGATTACGCTGGCGCTGGGCATGGTGCTGTGGGGCGTGAGCTACCGCTGGATTCCGGTGACGGGCGGGGACAACGGCATCTCAGGCATCCCGCGCCTCGACGCAACGGGCGGGCTGCCGATTGACGGCGCGCTGGCGTTCTACTACCTGATGCTGATCGTACTGGTGTCCTGCGGCGCCCTGCTCGCCCTGTTCGTGGCGTCGCCGTTCGGCTTCACGCTGCGCGGGATTCGTGAGAACGAATCGCGCATGAAGAGCCTGGGATTCAATACCTGGCTGCATTGCTATCTGAGCTATGTCGTCTCGGGAGTGTTCGCCAGCGTGGCCGGCGTCGCGTGGGCGTACTACAACGGCTTCGTCAGCCCGACCTATCTGGATCTGACCGCCTCCTCGGAGCTGTTCCTGATGGTGACGCTGGGCGGTCCCGGCACGCTGATCGGCCCGGCGTTCGGCGCCGGCGCGATTGTCCTGCTGAAGAACGTGATCAGCGGCTACACCCAGCGCTGGCTGCTGATTCTCGGCGCCATCTACATCCTGACCATCCTGTGCGCGCCCCAGGGGCTGTGGAACCTGTGGAAACGCCGCGCGGGATGAGCGGCTGGGACACCACCGATCGCCGATCACGGTCCGGCTGAAGCCGGACACTACGTACGGCGGCGAGTCGTCCGTCGTTGGATCGTCCGTCGGATCATCGTACGTAGTGTCCACCTTTCCCCCCCCCAGGTGGACCGTGATCCGCGCCGTGCGGCTATTTCGCCGCCACCGGCGTGGCGACCGGCTTGCCTGGTTCGACGATGTAGTTGGCGAGGACCCGGGCGACCGACGACGTCTTGTTCGTGGCGTTGTGGACCGTGCCGGACGGGATGAAGAACGTCTTCCCGGGGCCGAGGGTCACCGCCGGCTTGCCTTCCTGTTCGAGCACGATCGTGCCCTCCAGGATGTAGCCGATTTCCTCGCCCGGGTGCGTGTGCTGCCCGACCGTCGCGCCGGCCTGGAATTCCGCCAGGGCGGTGACCGCCTCGCGCCCCGGCACCGACAGCGGCGACTGCTGGAGCACGGTGCGTTTGAAGCCGGCCTGCTGGGCGCTGAGGCCGGCGGCGATGGCGGCGATGGTGAGCGTGAGTGCGATGACGGTCGATGACTTCATGGTGACCTCACACGCTGGCTGATGCCTGAGAAATCTCATTCGTTCGTAGTGTCCGCCTTCAGGCGGACCCCCGCGGTCGGGCTAAAGCCGGACACTACGTACGGATCGTCGTGCGGCTCATTGTAGCTTCGCTCAGCGTCCCATCCGTGGCAGAATCGGCCCCGATGGAACCCCCGATGAAACCGATCGTCAGAACGGACCTCCTGATCGCGGCGGCCGTTCTGTTCGGGATCGTGACCCTCACCGCTGCGACGGGCGTGATCGGCGCCCAGCCGCGTCAGGAGGCGGTCGACGAGGAAGCCGGCGGCCTGGAAGTGCTGCAGCTGCGGCCGAACTTCTACATGATCGTCGGCGCCGGCGGCAACATCGCGGTCCAGACCGGGCCGGATGGTGTCGTGGTCGTCGATGCCGGATCGGCGGCGAAGGCCGACGCGGTCCTGGCGGCGATCAGGAAGCGGGCGGATCGGCCGATCCGGTACGTCATCGACACCAGCGCCGATCCCGACCACGTTGGGGGCAACGAGGCGCTCTCGAAGGCCGGCGAGACGCTGTTCAACCTGAACAGTGCCATTGCGACGGCGATGACCAACGGCGGAGCGGCGACGATCCTCTCGGCCGAGAAGGTGATGGTCAGGATGAGCGCCGCTGGCGCAGCGCCGGCGGCGTATCCCGCCGCCGCCTGGCCGACCGAGACCTTCCACCAGCTGCGGCGCTACATGTACATCAACGGCGAGGGTCTCGAGGTGCTGCATCAGCCGGCCGCCCACACCGACGGCGACAGCCTGGTGTTCTTCCGCCGGTCCGATGTCGTCGTCGCCGGCGATGTCATCGATACCACGCGCTTTCCGATGATCGATCTCGCAAGGGGCGGCAGCATCCAGGGAGAGATCGATGCGCTCAACCGGATCGTCGATCTGGCGATTCCCTCGATTCCGTTCGACTGGCGCGACGAGGGGACGCTGGTGATTCCAGGACACGGCCGTCTCCTCGATCAGCTCGATGTCGTCGAGTATCGCGACATGGTCGTCATCATCCGCGACCGCATCCGGGCGCTGCTCAAGCAGGGCAAGACGCTGGAGCAGGTCAAGGCAGCGGCCCCGACCCAGGGCTACAGCCGCCGCTACGGCGCCGAGTCGGGGGGATGGACCACCAGCATGTTCGTCGAAGCGATCTACACCAGCCTCACCCGGGAGAAGCCCAGTGCATAGTCGTGGACGCGGCCGCCTGATGGCGCTGATTGCCGCGGCGGTGTTGTGGTGGGCGCCGCACGCCGCCGCGCAGAACCGCGGCGATGCCCCGCCGGCGCCGAAAGCGGCGGCGCCGATCGATCTGACCGGCTACTGGGTGGCCATCGTCACCGAAGACTGGCGCTACCGGATGGTGACGCCGACGAAGGGCGACTATCAGGCGGTGCCGATGACCGCCGAAGCGCGCAAGGTGGCCGACGCCTGGGATCCGGCCGCCGACGAAGCCGCCGGCAACCAGTGCAAGTCGTACGGCGCGGCGGCGATCATGCGCGCGCCCGGGCGCCTCCACATCACCTGGCAGGACGACCGGACGCTGCGTCTGGAGTTCGATGCCGGCACGCAGACCCGGACCTTCCCGTTCGAGGCGCCACCTGCCGGCCTGCCGTCGTGGCAGGGCGAGTCGGTCGCGCAGTGGGAAAGACCCGGCGGCCGCGGCGGTGCCGGACGCGGCGGCGCCGCCGATGCCCGGCCGCCCAAGGGCGGATCGTTGAAAGTGACGACGAAGAACATGCGGGCGGGGTACTTGCGGAAGAACGGCGTGCCTTACAGCGAGAGCGCGGTCTTGACGGAGTACTTCGACGTCGCCCCGCAGCGCAACGGCGATCAATTGCTGGTCGTCACGGCAATCGTCGATGACCCCAAATATCTGACGCAGGGTTTCGTGGTCAGCTCGCAGTTCAAGAAACAGGCGGACGCCCGGGGCTGGGACCCGACGCCCTGCTCGTCAACATGGTAGCGGCACGGCGCGTCCAGATGTCGAGGTCAATCATGTCCGTTGGCAGGATCGTGCGAGCGTGGACGCTGCTGCTGATCATCACCGCGGCGACCAGCCTGCCGGCGGCGGCCCAGACCGAGCTGTCTGGAACCTGGGCCGCCATCAGTCACGAAGACGGGCTGGAGCGCGGCGGCGGTCCGTACGCGGTCGACTACACCGGGTTGCCGCTGAACGATGAGGGACGGGCGCGGGCACTCAGCTACTCCGCCTCGCAGTTCGGCGTGATCGAGCACCAGTGCGGCTTCTGGCCGCCTCACTATCTGGTGACGGGTCCGTTCGGGATGAAGATCTGGAATCAGACCGATGCGGTGACCGGCAAGACGATCGCCTGGACGATTGGCTCGTGGGAGGACCGCGGGGTCACCACCATCTGGATGGATGGACGGCCGCATCCGTCGAAGAACGCGCTGCATCTGCGGGGCGGATTCACGACCGGGGAGTGGGACGGGAATACCCTGGTCGCCTACACGACGCACATCAAGGCCGGCGCCATCCGGCGCAACGGCGCGCCGAGCAGCGACGAAACGACGATGACGATGCGCTTTCTCCGGCACGGCGACCTGATCACCGTGCTGGCGACGATCGAGGATCCGGTCTATCTGTCCGAGCCGTACATCATCACCAAGAGCTTTCGGTTGAATCCCGAAGCCGCGCCGATGTCTCCGATCGGGCCGCCCTGCATTCCGACCTACGAGGGGACGGCCGAAGGCGTCGTGCCGCACCTCCTGCCTGGGGAGAACCCGTCGATCGACGAGCTGACCACGCTCTACCATATTCCGCGGCACGCGGTGCTGGGCGGCGCCGGCACGATGTACCCGGAGTACCGGAAGACCATGAAGGACGCGTTCGTGCGTCCGGAGAAGTGTCCGGCGAACTGTGGTGCGCCGGCGGCCGCCCCGCAGCGGCCGGCGCCAGCACCGCCGACCGTGCCGCCATCGCAGACGGTGCCGGCAGTGCCGCCTGGATGACTCAGCGCCGCGGCCGCGGTGCTTCTTTCTGCGTCCGCTGCGCCCTCGTCCAGGATTTCTCCGCTACGACTTCCTCTGCCGCGAGTAGTGCGGGCTGTATTGCAGGCCGGTCGAGGTCAGCACCTTTGCTGCTGCCTTCCCGCGCGCGAACTCCTCCTTGGCCTGGCGGATCGCCGCCAGTTCGTCCTCGCGGCAGTCGCGCATCGTGATCTCGTCGCGCGGCACGAACAGCACCTGCCCGATCGGCAGGTTGTGCGCGCCGGGAATGCCTTCTCCCTGCTGCAGGACGTAGCGGAACTCGGTTTCGTGCGGGTACCAGTCGGTCTCCACCCGGACCACCAGCATCGGCGCCACCGGCCGGTCGATCATGTTGAAGATCGGCGTGTAGACGGTGTCCCAGCCGGGCGGGGTCTGGAAGTTTGTCGCGCCGCGCAGCGAGATGGCGCCCGGCGGCGTGCCGAGGTCCTCGGGCACGATGAACGCGCGCGCCATGCCCATGGCCGCGTCCGCCGAGATCGGCGGGTTGCGGATCATGAACGCGACCTGTTCCTTGAACATCCCGATGCCGCCGACCGGCAGGACGTAGGTGACCGAGAAGACCGCATCCCACTTCCCGAGCGGGTTGCTCAAGCAATAGATAAACTGATACCGTCCCTCGCCTTGGTATTCGATGTGAAACGATTCGTTCGGCTCGAGCGGCGGATAGACCAGGAACCCGAGCGCGCTCCCGGCCTCCAGCACCGGGCAGTGCCGCGCGTGCTGCGGCAGCAGCGGCCGCAGGCCTTCCCGCCGCGGCCGCATGCCGACGCCGGGCCGGACCGAGTTGGAGAACAGCCGGACTTCCATTCGAAGATCTTATCGCGCTTTTCTGCACGTAGTCAGACCATGAACCTCCTCCACGCCCGTGCCCGTGCGTCGCGCCTCATGAGGCGGGGTCTGTCGGTGTCGGTCCTGGCCGCGGTCTGGACGCTGGCCGTCAGCGGTCAGGGCGCGCCTCCACCGCCGTCGCGCGATCCGATCAAGATCGGGTTCCTGGCGCCGCTGTCGGGTCCGTACGTCCAGAACGGCCGCGACATTCTCAACGGCTTCCTGCTGGCGCTGGATGAGATCGGCTATCGCGCCGGCGGCCGGCCGGTCGAGGTGATCGTCGAAGACGATGAGGCGATCCCGGCGGTCGGGCTGACCAAGGCGCGCAAGCTGGTCGAACGGGACAAGGTCCACATGATGGCCGGGACGCTGCTGTCGTCGACCGGCTACGCCCTGGCGCCCTACATCGACGCGATGCGCGTGCCGATGATCTACCCGGTGGTGTCGGCAGACGATCTGACGCAGCGGCGGCGGAGCAAGTGGATTGTCCGGACCGGGTGGACCGCCAGTCAGCCCAATCATGCGTTCGGGGAGTATGCCTATCGCGAGCTGAAAGTGCGGAAGGTGGCGACGATCGCCCTCGACTACGCGTTCGGCTGGGAATCGGTCGGCGGCTTCGAGCGCACGTTCGAGGCCGAGGGCGGCACCATCGTCCAGAAGATCTGGGCGCCGGTCTCGGTCCACGACTTCGCCCCCTACCTGGCGCAGGTGTCGCGCGATGTCGATGCGGTCTACGCCCTGGTGCTCGGCCGCGCCGCGCTGCAGTTCATGCGGCAGTACCAGGAGTTCGGCTTGAAGCGGCGCACGCTGCTGATCGGCGGCGGCACCAGCACCGACGAGCACGTCCTGCCGTTCATGGGCGACGAGGCGCTCGGCGTCATTACCGCGCTGCACTACAGCGCCGCGCTGGACACGCCGGCGAATCGCACGTTCGCGGCGGCCTACCGGGCGCGCTACAAGAAGGCGCCGAGCTACTATTCCGAGAGCATGTACAGCGGCGCGAAGTGGTTCGTCGCCGCGGCGGAGGCGGTGCACGGCCGGGTCGAGGATGCGGCGGCGTTTCTCGCCGCGTTCCGGCAGGTCAGGGTCTCGGATCTGCCGCGCGGACCGGTCCAGCTCGACGACTATGGCAGCCCGATCGAGAACGTCTACATCCGGAAGGTCGAGCGGGTGAACGGCGAACTGCAGAACAGCGTGATCGCCACGTTTCCCAACGTCTCGCAGTTCTGGAAATACAATCCCGCCGACTACCTGAAGCAGCCGCTGTATTCGAGGAAGTAGTGTGACCCGTTCAGACCGCACCGCGGCCGGCGCCCGGCGCCTCGCAATCGGACGATGACCGCCGCGCTGGTCCTCAAGGGGGCGTCGAGAACCTTTGGCGGCCTCAAGGCCGTCGATCATGTCGACCTGACCGTCCTGCCCGGCGAGCGGCGCGCGGTGATCGGCCCGAACGGAGCGGGCAAGACGACGCTGTTCAACCTGATCAGCGGCGAGTCTTCGGTCAGCCAGGGATCAATCCATCTGTTCGGCGCCGACGTGACCAGGCTGGCGCCCCATCAACGGGCGGCGCGGGGGATTGCGCGGACGTTCCAGATCACGCGGCTGTTTCCGGATCTGTCGGTGCGGGACAATCTGCTGCTGGCGAGCGAAGCGCTCGACCGCCGGAAATTCTCGATGCTCCGCCGGGCGTCGTCCTGCACCGATCTGGTCGCCAGGGCGGCGGCGCTGATCGGCGAGTTCGGCCTGTCGCGGGTGACGGAGGAGCGCGCCCGCAACCTCGCCTATGGGGACCAGCGCAAGCTGGAGGTCGCGCTGTCGATGGCCGGGCGGCCGCGGCTGCTGTTGCTGGACGAACCGATGGCCGGTCTTTCTCCGGCGGAGCGGGACTCGATGCAGGAACTGATCGTGAAACTGGACCCGCAGATCGCCGTGCTGCTGATCGAGCACGACATGGACGTCGCGTTCCGGTTCGCGCAGCAGGTCACCGTTCTCTACCAGGGGCGCGTGCTCGCCGAGGGGGACACCGGCGCGATCAGCGCCAACCAGCGGGTTCAGGAGATTTATCTCGGAGTCAACCTGTAGGGGGCGGTCTGAAGACCGTCCCCTACACACAGATGCAGGGGACGCCGTTCAGGGCGGCCCACGATGACGATGCTGAATGTTGTCGACCTCCACACCTACTACGGCGACAGCCACGTCCTGCAAGGCGTGACGCTGACCGTCGAAACCGGCACGGTCGTCGCGGTGCTGGGCCGCAATGGTGTCGGCAAGACCACACTGTGCCGATCCATCGTCGGGTTCACGCCGGCCCGCGCCGGGCGCGTCGTTTTCAACGACGTCGACATCACCCGCCTGCCGCCGCACCGGATCTTCCACCTGCGCCTCAACGTGGTCCCGCAGGGCCGCCGTATCTTCCCGTCGCTGACCGTGGCAGAGAACCTGGCGATTGCCCGCCGGGCCGCCGCCCGGAATGTGACGCCGGGAGCCGGTTGGGATCTGGACAAGGTCTTCGGCGTGTTTCCGCGGCTGGCCGAGCGTCGTGCCAATCGCGGCAACGAATTGAGCGGCGGCGAGCAGCAGATGCTGGCGATCGCGCGGGCGCTGGTGGCGAACCCCGACCTGCTGGTGATGGACGAGCCGACCGAAGGGCTGGCGCCGGCGCTGGTGGCCGATGTGGGACACTTGATCCAGCGCGTCCGCGACGAGGGCACCGCCGTCCTGCTGGTCGAGCAGAACGCCGCGTTCGCCGTCAAGCTCGCCGATTACGTCTACGTGATGAGTCAGGGCCGGATCGTCTTCGGGTCCGAGCCGGCGGTGCTTTGGAAAAACGAGGACATCAAGACACAATATCTCGGCGTGCCGGGAACGATGTGAGGCGGTGCGCCGGGCGAAAGGACGACTCCAGATGATGATTTCATCGACGCGAACACTTCTCGGCGCCACGGCTGCGATGGTGGTGTGGCTGGCCGGCGCCGTCTGGGCGGCCGGACAGGCGCCGGCGCAAAGCGCGGCGGCGACCGGGCGTCCGCCGATGTCGGAAGAGGTGTTCAAGAACATCCGCGTGCTCAGGGGCATTCCGGTCGACGAATTCATGGGCACGATGGGGATTTTCTCGGCGGCGCTGGGGATGTCCTGCGAGGACTGCCACTCGTCGTCGGACACCACCTGGGCGAACTACGCGCTCGACACCAGCCCGAGAAAGGCGATGGCGCGGCGGATGGTGCAGATGATGGCCTCGATCAACCAGGCGAGCTTCGGAGGGCGTCAGGTCGTCACCTGCTACACCTGTCATCGTGGCAACCGCGTGCCCAAGGTCACGCCGAGCCTTGCGGTCCTGTACGGTGCGGAGGTTCCAGACGAACCGGATGACATCGTCCAGCGAGCGCCGGCAGGCCCCGCTGCCGCGGAGATTCTCGACAAGTACATTCGGGCGCTCGGCGGCGCGCAGCGATTGAACGCCGTGAGCAGCTACGTCGCCAAGGGAACCAGCGTCGGCTACGGCCCTGAGGGGACCGATCGTCCCATCGAGATCTACGTCAAGGCGCCGAATCAGCGGACGATGATCATTCAAACGCTCACCGGCGCCAGCACGACAGCGTACGACGGCAGCGCCGGCTGGATGGCGGCGCCGCACAAGCCGGTGCCGGTGCTGCCGCTGACCGGCGGCGAACTGGACAGCGTCAAGCTCGACGCCGAGCTGTCGTTTCCGGCGCGGATCAAGGAGACGCTGCGCGACTGGCGGGTCGGCCTTCCGGCCGAGATCGACGAGAAGACGATGCAGGTGGTCCAGGGCACCGCCGGCGGGGCGTTCGCGACGTTCTACTTCGATTCGGAGACTGGCTTGCTGAGGCGGATGGTCCGCTATGCCAGTTCGAAGGTCGGCCGGCTGCCGACGCAGATCGACTACGCCGACTATCGCGAGGTGTCGGGCGTCAAGTTCCCGTTCAAATTCAAGGTGACCTGGCTGGACGGGCTGGAGGACGTCACGCTGACCGACGTCCAGGTGAACGCCGCGGTGGATGCGGCGAAGTTCGGGAAGCCCGCCGCGCCGCCTCAGTGAACGCGCCGGGGGCGTTTTGTAACAGTTGTGCGTGGGGTCCGCCTTCAGGCGGACCCCACGTACTGTGCCCTCCGCGTCCTCGTCGTTGCTTTATTTCCAGCTGGCAATCGCCTTGCCCGCCGGCGAGCCCGGGCCCAATTCGAACATTTCGATGCGGATGCCGGCCGGATCGGTGGCGTTGGCGACCGATGAATCATCCGGGCGCACATTGGGCTCGGTCACCGTCACGCCGCGGGCTTTCAGCGCCGCGACGGTCGCCTTCAGGTCCTGGACGTGCAGGCCGTAGTGGTTGAGGCCCTTCGGGCGATTGGCGTTGGCCTGCTGCAACTCGACGAACGTATTGCGGTTCGCCTGGACGTAGGCCAGGGTCGGCTTGCCAGCGGCATCCTTGACGGTGAACGCTTCGCGGAAGCCCATCTTCTGGGTGTAGAACGCGAACGCCTCGTCGAAGTTGTCGTAGGCGATCCCGACGTGGTTGACGTAATTTTCGCCGGGCAGCTTCTGATCCTGGGCGATGCCGGTCGCAATCGCCGCGCCCAACAGGATTCCGGTCACAAAGACGACTGAAGTACGCATGGCAGACTCCTGTACGCAGGGCCCGGTTCAGTCCGGACCGTGATCACGTCAATTGCCGGCGCCAGCCGCGGCGCCGTGCCGGCCGCCCGACACCGGGGAGTATAGCCCTAGCACGCTGCTGGAAAACGTCAGTCCTTGACTCCACCGCTCCCGGCGTGTTCTGCTTTGACGCTTCTTTCTTCAAGAAAACATCACCAACGACGCGGGGAGTGAACATGGGAGCCAATTTCGGAATCGCCGGACTCGACTGGCAGCAGCGGGTCAACTGGGATCGGATGCGGAAATACCGGCTGGAGCGGGCGCGCGAGCGCATGAAGGCGCATGGCCTGGGCGCGATGCTGTGCATGTACGACGAGAACGTGCGCTATCTCACCGGCACGTTGACGCCGGGCTGGAACCGCCTCAAGCCCGGCCTGCGTTACGCGATGCTGTGCGGCGACGATCCGCCGGTGCTGTTCGAGCAGGGCGATCTCGGATTCCAGATTGAGCGGCACTCCCCGTGGATTCCGAAGGAGAACGTCCGCTGGTCGTACGCGTGGATCAAGGGCGCCGCCGGGTCGGCCTCGACCCAGCAGGTCGGCAAGTTCACCAAGGCCGCGCTCGAGCAGATGAAGAAGAGCGGCGTCGAGGGCATGAAGCTCGGCGTCGACTTCATCGACATCAACATGATCCAGGCGTTCAAGGACGCCAAGATCGACTGGGTCGACGGCATGTCGCCGATGATGGAGGCGCGCGCCGTCAAGAACGTCGACGAGCAGGAATGCCTCCGTATTGTCGGCGCCATCGGCGACGCCGCGCACTGGGAGACGATGCGGTTCCTGCGGCCGGGCGTCACCGAGAACCAGGTGACCGCCCACATCATGCAGTTCCTCTACAACATTCCCGGCATGGAAGACGTCGAAGACGTCATCGTCTCGTCGGGACCGAACACCTGGCCGAACTGGCGCAACTTCTCCGACCGCATCATCCAGCCCGGCGACATCGTCTTCATGGATCTGGCGGCGCTGACCTGGAACGGCTACAAGTCCTGCTACTACCGCACCTACTGCGTCGGCAAGGAGCCGTCCGACGAGCAGAAGGAAGTCTACGCGACGGCGCTCAAGTGGCTGTACGACTCGATCGGCGCGGTCAAGGCCGGCACCACGACGCGCGAAATCGCCTCGAAGTGGCCGTCGGCCAAGGAGGCCTACGGCTACGAGGAAGAGGACCAGGCGGCGGCCAACCTGTGGGGCCACGGGCTCGGTCTCGCCCAGTACGACCCGCCGGTGATCTCGCGCATCTGGTCGCTCGACCATCCGATCGAGATCAAGTCGGGCATGGTGTTCGCCCTGGAGACCCAGCACGGCAAGATGTTCCGCTGGGGCGTCCGGATCGAGGAAATGCTGATCGTCCACGACGATCACGTCGAGATCATCTCGAACTTCCCGGTCAAGCAGATCACCGTCGTCGACGCCATCCCGGGCTACGGAGATCACGTCAAGTGATCTCTGTCGCGACCAGGGCTAGATCGACTTCGCCTTGTACGTAGTGTCCGGCTTTTTAGCCGGACCGTGATCAGGTCCGCCTGAAGGCGGACACTACGTACAAGTCAAAATTGCTATAGCGGCTAGAGACTGGGGGACCGCGGACTGGGGGAGCGATTTCGAGCCTACAGCTGCAAGCCCCCAGCCTCCAGTCCCCGATCCCTGTCGCCATCTCCGTCCCAGCACTGAGTATCAGCATTGACCACCCATCAGCTCATCGTCTCCCTTTCGTCACCCGAAGCCACCGACGCCGGCCGCTTCGGCCCCAAGGCGGCGAACCTCGCCGCGCTTGGCCAGGCGGGGCTGCCGATTCCCGACGGCATCTGTCTCGACGCCGAGGCCTACCGTCTGCAGATAGCCGCGCTCGATCTGGAAGCCGCGGCGCGCGGCGCGTTCAAGACCGATGACGGCGTCGAAGCGCGACAGCATGCGCTGCGGATGAAGCTCGAGCTGCTCGATCGGCCGATCGCGCCGGTCGTGCTCGACCCGCTGCTCGCCGCGTGGCGGTCGCTGGCCGACACCACCGGCGCACTGACGGCGGTCCGCTCCTCCGCGCTGGTCGAGGACCGCGACGGTTCAAGCTTCGCCGGACAGTTCGAGAGCTACCTTGGTCTCGAGCACGAGGCAGATTTCATCACCGCCGTGCGCGGCTGCTGGGCGGCGCTGTGGTCGACGCGCGCCCTGCGCTACATGGCGACCCACGACCTCGATCCGGCGGATACCGCGATGGCCGTGCTGATCCAGCCGCTCGTGCACGCTCGGGCCTCCGGCGGCGGATTGAGCCGGACGGCTGACGATGGGATGCTGATCAGCGCGACCTGGGGACTCGGCTCCTCGATTGCGCAGGGAGAAGTCACTCCAGATCGATTCGAGCTCGGACGGAACGGTGATCTTCGCCACGTCGCCGCCGGCCGCAAGGACCACACCATTGCCTGCGGCCACCGCCGCCGGGCGCCGGAAACCGCGGCCGTCGCGGCAGCGCTCGTCGCCGAGCCGTGTCTGAGCGAGGCGCAGGCGATCGAGATCGCCCGGTTGCTGCAGCGGGCGGAAGACGTCGTGGGAGTGCCGGTCGAAATCGAATGGGCGCTCGACGACGAGGGGTTCAAGCTGCTGCAGGCGCGCCCGCTCCACCTCCAGCCGGCGCACGTGCCGGACGAGATCTGGCTGCAGCACCCACGGCTCAATGGACACGCGGCGGGCGTCGGCTGGTCGACCGGCCGCGCCGTGGTCATCAACTGCGAATGCGAGCTCGGCCGCGTCGCGGCGGGCGATGTGCTGGTGACGCGCGTTGCCGGGCCGGCGCTGGCTCACATCCTGCCGCGGGTTGCGGGCGTCGTCACCGAGCGCGGCGGCAGCACCTCGCATTTTGCGTCACTGGCGCGCGAGCGCGGCGTCCCGATGGTGCTCGGCGTGGCCGACGCCACCCGCCGAATCCCGGACGGGGCGCAGGTGGCGGTGGACGGCGTCGCCGGCATCGTCCGCTGGATGCGCTGACCGCCCGTTTGGCACTCCGCTGTTGTTTCGGTTGCGCGACGGCTCGTTCGCGAGCACACTGTTCATTCGCGCCGGCGTTCGACAAGGAGGACCGCTTGAGACGCAGCATTCCCATCGTTGGCGGCGCCGTCTTCGTGCTGATCGCCATCGCGTCGTTGTCGGCGCATCACTCGCCCTCCGCGATCTTCGACATGGAGAAGCGGATCGCGGTGACGGGCACCCTGACGAGAATCGATTGGATCAACCCGCACATCGTCATCGCCATGGAAGCCAGGGGCGATGGCGGCAAGATCGATCATTGGAGCTTCGAGAGCAATCCGCCGTCGTGGTATCGCAGCGTCGGTCTGGCCCGGGCGGACTTCGCCAAAGCCGTCGGCCAGACGGTCACGGTGGAAGGCGTGCGGGCCCGGGACGGCACGCTGTTCGGCTACATGCGGAAGATCAAGCTGCCGGACGGGACGTCACTGGAACTGGTCAACAGCGCCGATCCAAAATAGCGCCCCGGGCAGTGCCAAAGTAGCGCCAGCAGCAGGAGAAGAACATGCCGAACCTACTCTGCCGCGTCGTCGCCTGTGCGTTGCTCGTTCCCGGGGCGGCGGTGGCGCAAACCGCGGGCGCCGCTGCTGCGCCGCATCCCGACCTGAGCGGTGTCTGGAGCTATGCCATCGATCGGGCGCCTGCGGCCCTGAAGAAGGAGGTCAACGGCACCGTCACCATCCAGCGGATCGATCAGAGCGCCCGGCATGGCGATGCCAGCTCGGTTCGCGGGGTGCAGCCGTTCACGGCGAAGCCGTCCTACCGGCCTGAGTTCCAGGCCAAGGTCAAAGATCTGTTCGATCACGAAAGCAAGACCGATCCGGTGTTCTACTGCGGCAAGCCGGGCGTGCCGCGAATCGGTCCGCCCCGCCGGGTGGTGCAGCTGCCGAACGAGATGATCTTTCTCTACGAAGACATTTCCGGCGATCCGTACCGCATCATTCCGACCGACGGCCGCCCACATCGCGCCGATGCCAACCCGTCGCATTACGGCGATTCGGTCGGTCGATGGGAGGGCGACGTGTTGGTGATCGACGTGCGGAACTTCGTCGACGACACCTGGTTCGGCGAAGACGGCTACTTTCACAGCGACGCGATGCGGGTGATCGAACGGATCTGGCGGGACGGCGAAAATCTTGTCTGGCAGGCGACGGTCGAGGATCCGAAGGTGCTGGCGGCGCCCTGGACCACTCCGCCGCGGCTGACCAGGCCGTCGACGGAGCGGTTGGAAGAATCGCCGAAGTGCGTCGAGACCGACGGTCACAAGCTGCTGAACGACGACCATCATCTCCAGCGCTAACTCGATCCGCCGCCGGTTTCAGCGCGTCGCGGCCGGCGCGGCCGGCGGGGCGAGCGACGGCGCGAGCGGCCAGTTGCCGTCGTAGGGCGGCCAGTTGGGGACCGGCTGTTCAGGCGAAGGGTAGAACATCGCCGAATAGATGCTGCGAATCCGGTTGTTGTCGATCACGAACCATTCGCTCAGCGCGTTCCGGCGCGTCGTCGTGCCCGGCTTGCGGACGAACACGGCGATCGCGAGCACGACGCCGGCTTCTTCGTCGACGATCGGGTAGCGCCGGGCGGCCACCAGCTGCACGTTGATTCCCTCCAGGTTCGAGGTGCAGTCGGTCACCGCCGCGGTGCCTCCCCGGGCGGCCGCGGCGCCGCCGCCGCGTGCGCCCGGCCCGCCGGCCCGTCCCGTCACAGTGGCGCCGTTCTCGACGCGGGTGCAGCCGGGGTAGGCCATGATGATCCCACCGTCGTGCGTCGTGATGCCGTCGAAGTAGCTGTTGGTGGCGGCGACCATCGCCTCACGCGGCGAGCGTGCCTCTTTGGCCAGCGGCCGGTCCGGCGGGGGATTGGCGGACAGGTTCGCCGGGTCGAAGAAGTTGCCGGCCGGCTGGCCCGGCTGCGCCGGTCCGTTCAGGCCCGGGTCGCCCAGACGCGAGATCAGCCATTCCGCTTCCGTGATCTTCCGGCTCTCCACCTTGACGCGAACCGTCACGATCGCCGAACCGCTGCCTTCCTGGACGACACCGAAGTAGCCGGCCTGACCGCTGACCGGATCGAGATAGCGCCGCTGCAGCGAACCCAGTCCCGTCACCGTCTTCCACATCCCGGCGCCTGGCCGGACGACCACGGCGTTTTCGGTCTGGCGAAAGGCGACGAACAACGGTGCGGCAGCCGGGTCGTGCTTGATGACCGCGTTCAGGTACTGATCGAGCGTGGTCCTGAGACAGGCGCGGTCGCAATCGTTGGCCGCGAACGCGGAGGTGCCGGGCAGGACGGAAACCAGCGCGCAGATGAAGACACGCACGAGCCGTGAAGACATAGTCACTCTCCGTCCCTCGATCACGATCCGGCTGTCAAGCCTGACCGATCCGTAATCAGGATGCGATCGTCGCCAGGAACTCCGCCAGCAGGCGATTGAATTCCTTCGGGTTTTCCATCATCACGAAGTGGCCGGTGCCGGCGATCTTTGTCGCCTTGAAGTTGGGCAGCGTCTTCTTCGTGTCGTCGGCATTGGGCAAGTTCCCGGTGCCGGCATAGATCGCCAGCGCCGGCTTCGGCATGACATCTTCCTGCCTGAGTGCCGGGTCGAACATGGCGGCCATCGCGCCGGCCGCCGTCGCTTCCGGCGCCTTCAGCATCATCGCGAGAATCTGCTGCTGCAGCGCCGGCGGCGTCTGCGGCGTGAACATGCCGCGAATCATGCCCTCGCGAGCCTTCAGGCCTTCCGGCCCGGTCATCTGCGGCGGGCCGCCGGCGCGCGCGCCGCCGCCGAATCCGGTCATCACCAGCGGACCGTCGACGGCCACCAGTCCGGCGACGTGCTGTGGATACAACCGCGCGTAGTGCCGGATGACGGGCGCGCCCATGCTGTGCCCGACCAGCACGATCTTGTCCGCCTTGACCTCGGCGCGGACCGCTTCGACGGCGCGGGCGAACAGGTCGATCGAGAACTTGCCCTCCGCCGGCGAATCACTGAGGCCGTGGCCTGGCAGATCGACGGTCACGACGCGGTACTTTTTCGCGAACTCCGGCACCTGTGACTGCCAGGACGTCGAGTCGCAGGTCCAACCGTGAATGAAGACGACGGTCTGCTTGCCCTGGCCGGTGGCCGCTGAGTGGATCTTGAGACCATCGACCGTGGCGGCAGCGGCTGGCACCACGAGGGCGGCACTGACCAGCAGACTGTAGAGCAGATTTCGCATGTGATGACCTCGGCGCGGATTATACGTCGAGGGTACAGGGTGCCGGCTTGGGAACAGAAAAGGGGTCGGGAGTATTTGTAAATTACTCCCGACCCCTTTTTTTGCCCTGGCGTGCGCCAGGAATTGATGAGCTGTTGAGCAGTTACGGCCGCTCGGAGAACGCGTGATACGTCACCGTTTCACCGGGGCGGATCCGGACATCGAAGGACAGCGGCGGCCCGCCGGGAATGTCGAGCTCGATCCGGTGCGCGCCGGGTTCGAGGTTGAGATGCTGGAAAACGCCGTCGTAATCGTCCACCACCCCCGCGTAGTACCCGTCGACCATCACCTGCGCGTCGCGAGGCGCGTCGACGATCCGGACGGCCCCGTAGGCGCGGCCGGGGACCAGCGAGTAGTAGCCGTAGCCGTTCGACGCCCCGTAACCGTAGCCCGCGTAGGGAGCGCCGAAGTAAAGGCCCAGGTTCCAGCCGGGCCGGTAGCCGTAGGGCCGGTAGCCGTAGGGCGCCCGATAGGCGTAGGGTCGATAGCTATACGCGTAGGGCCGCCGCGGCACGACGTAGGTCGGCCGGCCGCCCCGTGGAACGTTCATGCTCGGCCGCTGCGACTCCCGCGATCGCGGCACGGCACGTTGCCCGCCTTCCCGCCTCTCGTTGCCGCCTTCCCGCCTGCCGCCGCCGCCGTCGCGGCGGTCGCGCTGGGCCAGCGCGGGAGTTGTCGTCAACGTGACTGCTGCGAGGACGAACCCGGCGATTCGTGTGTATTTATTCATGGCCTGTCTCCCGATGCCTGATCCGGCAAGGACGCTGCCAACCCCCGCGGTTCAGAATTACGGGTTTTTGTTCGACAGGCCGAGAGAAACCGGTCAGCATCCTCGTTCAGCATCCTCTACGGCGGACAGCTGAGGCCATCCCGGAGGACAGAGAGCCACTCCGGGCGGCCGGCTCGCGATTCCCTATTGAGTGCTCTTGACCAGGTCACTGATCTTGAAGCCGGAGCCCGAGACGATGGTGCCGACCGACGAGTCGTCATCGACATCGACGATTTTCAGCACGCCGACCGGTGCAGTCAGCCTGCGAATCACCTTGCCGGTTGCCGGATCCTTGACCTCCTGCGACAGGCGTTCGACCGTCAGCTGATCGCCGACCTTGACGCCGGTCCTGGCCCCGACGTTGAGGATGATTTGATCGCCGGCGACGGCAGCGACCAGGCCCTGAACAGCGATCTGCCGGGTCTGCACGCGACCCTGTTCCTTGATCACGGCGGTGCTCAGCTGTTCGACCGACGCCTTCACCGCCTCGCCGATGATCGTGTTCTGGAAATTGCTGCTGCCGAAGTTGACGCCGCCGGCACCGAACCCGCCCCAGCCGCCCGCGCCGCCGGTCAACGAGGTGCTTCGGCGTTTGGACTCGCCCTTGCCCTCGGCGACCGCCAGGATTTCGGCTGTGTCGATATTGACGACCCGCGCCGTGAGGCCAACGATGGCTTTGCTTTCCTTCTGACCGAAACCGCCGATGCCGACCTTGCCCAGCCCGGCCCCGACGCCGCCAATCCCGGTGTTCTTGGTGTCGTTGCCGAACTGCGTGATGCTGCCGACGATGATGGCGTCCACGCCGAGCAGCTTGCCAATCTTCGCCGCCGAAGTGGGATCGGCGCGATCGCTGTTGGAGAAGTTCTGCTCGGCCATGATCTTGTCGAGCACCTGGCGTTCGATGACCGAGTAGCTGCCATCCTTGACGAGGTAGGTCACCAGCAGATCCGTGACGCCCTTGCCGACGTCGACGTCGCGGCCGAAGATGGCGCTGACGCTGCTGTGCACTGTCGCGTACTCGAAATCGAGGACCGCGACGCGCACCTTGCGGCCGGCGCCAGCGGCAGGTGTCTGTGCGCCGGCGCTGACAACGGCGACCACGCTCACGAACGAGGCGACGCAGATGATGGCAGAGATCCGTTTCATGTTTTACCTTCTAACGTCTGGTTGCCCGGAATGTTACGCGAGCCATGCCTTCAGTACTGGAGATTGACGGTCACACTCTTGCGCTGCGTGAAACTGTCCAGCATCCCTTCGAGGGAAAATTCCCGGCCGATGCCGCTCTGCTTGAAGCCGCCGTAGGAATGTCCCGGCGACTGGCCCAGGCCCTGGTTGATCTGGATCCAGCCTGATTCGATCGCGTGAGCGGTGGTCAGCGCCTTGCCGATGTCGTGAGTCCAGACGTACGCCGCCAGACCGTAATGGCTGTCGTTCGCCATCCGGATGGCATCGCGCTCATCCTCCCACGGAATCGCGACCATCACCGGGCCGAAGATCTCCTCACGCGCAATCCGCCAGTCGTTGCCGACGTCGGCAAACACCGTTGGCTGCACGAAATAGCCCTGGGCCAGCGGTCCGGTGGCTGGCGGCAGCCCGCCCAGCACGACGCGACCGCCCTTTTCATCCAGACCATCCTTGATGTAGTGGCAGACGCGGTCGAACTGCTTGCGATTGATGATGGCGCCCATGTCGGTTGCTTCATCGAGCGGATCGCCAATCTTGAGGATCGCCAGCTTCGCCGCCAGCTTGGCGAGGAATGAATCGAAGATCGACCGATGCAGGAACAGCCGCGACCCCGCCGTGCACGATTGGCCCTGGCGGGTGAAGCGCATCCCGGATATCACCCCATCGACCGTTCGCTCGTCGTCGGCATCGGGAAAGACGATCGCCGGGCTCTTGCCGCCGAGCTCGAGCGAGACCGGGACGATGCGGTCGGCGGCGGCGTGCATGATCAGCTTGCCGACCTCGGTGGAGCCGGTGAACGACAGCTTGCGCACCAGCGGATGCCGCGCCAGCGCGGCGCCGCACTCTTCGCCGAAGCCGGTCAGCAGGTTGACGGTCCCGGGCGGCAGCTGGTCGTTGCACAGTTGCGCGACGCGCAGCAGTCCGAGCGGCGCATCCTCGGCTGCTTTCAACACCAGCGTGTTGCCCGCGGCCACCGACATCGCGATCTTGAGCGTGCCGAGCAGCACCGGCGCGTTCCACGGCACGATGCCGCCGACAACGCCGATCGGTTCGCGCCGCGTGTAGCTGAGGACGTGCTCGCCGAGCGGCACCGTCTCTCCCTTCAGCTCGCCGGCGACGCCGCCGAAATAGCGCAGGACGTCGATCGCACTCTTGACCTCCGCGCGCGCCTGGGTGCGGATGGCGTTGCCCGTCTCGAGCGCGACTGTCCGGGCGATCGGCTCGAGCTCCGCTTCGACCGCGTCGGCGATCCTGCCGAGCAGACGGCCGCGTTCCCGCGGTGGAACCCGCCGCCAGCCGTCGAATGCCGCGGCGGCAGCGCGCACTGCCGAATCGACGTCGAGGTCGCTCGCCCGCGGCACCTGGCCAATCGCCAGGCGGGTGGCCGGGCTTTCGATGTCGATGGACCGTCCGTCGGAGCTCTCGACCGCCTTGCCGTCGATCACCATCGGGTGCCGGGCCAGGGCCGGGTGCGTGCCGGGATGCGTCGTGGACGTCATTGTCATCTCGAGTCTTCAGCCTACCCCAGAATCGACCGCTGCGGCGCCGCGCCCTTCGGGATCTGAAACCTGCTGCCGATCGCCATCCCGGGGCCCGTCTCCAGGAGGCGGCCCGGCCATGCGGTATTTCCACGCGCGTTGAGCCACGAAACCACGAAGAAGCACAATTTTATCGGCCCGCTCTTTTCACGGGTTGCGGCATCCTTCGGGCCACAACCAGGCGTGTGTCCTTCGGTACAGCGGCGCGCCAGCCGAATCACGAACAATCACATCGGCTCGCAGTCGGTAGGACAACGCGGTTCGTGCCGAGTTGGCAGCGCTCGAAGAAGCCGCCGCCAGCCGGCTGGAGGAGACGGAAATGACGGCTACCGTGATCAAGCTCGGCCTGTTCGGCGTTGGCGGCGTGTTCCTGCTGACCGCGTGCAGCGGCCCGGCCCCGGTGCAGGCGGCGCCGCCGGTCGCTGACGTGGCAGTGGCGGCACCGGCCACCGCGAAACCGGAAGTCAGCATCAACGAGGTGATGGTCGCCCTGATCGATCACGCCGGTCATAACCTGTGGGATGTCGAGAAGAAGGGCCAGGCGCCCAAGAGTGACGCCGACTGGCAGAATGTGTGGGAGCACGCCGTGCAGATTGCCGCCGCCGGGCCCGCAATCACCGTCGGCGGCACCGGCAGCAGCGATCAGGCCTGGGTGAAGTCGCCGGCCTGGCACACCTACGCCCAGCAGATGTCAGATGGCGCCATCGGCGCGCGGAATGCGGCGAAGAGCAAGGACTTCGACGCCCTGGTCAAGGCCAACGGTCAGCTGGTCGAATCGTGCGAAAGCTGCCACAAGGCGTTCAAGCCGGCCCTGCCGACCGAAGGCGTCGTCCACGCCCACGTGCACTGACAGCCCCTTTGATCCGCCGCTCGGGCAGCGACGCTCGTGCATCATCGAACAGTTGCTGCCCGTTTCATGGCGTGACATACCACCGCCGTGCGAAGCCCGCGCTGCATCTGCAGTGTCGACCAATTGTGCCTGAATTCCACCCCCTGCCGGCAGACCTTGAAGCTTCCTGTGCAACGAATCCCCACAGCCCGTACCGATCTGAATTCGGGCCCGAGGTCGGACGGAGGGTGCAGGCCGTGCGGTGATCGGCGATACTGACCAGGTTGAAAAGGGCCGTACCCGTTTTTCGGGCGGCTTGGGCACAGGAGTTCCAGCATGGGGTTGTTCGTGGTGCGGCACCAGCACGCCGCCGAGAGCTGTCCGGCCCAGGATCCATACATGGGAGCGATGCTCCTGAACCACTTGAGCCGGCCCAATGTCAGGCAGTATGGCGTGACGATCCAGGGCGAAGCCGTCGTCCACGGTGAGCACACGCTTTACTTCATCGCCGAAGCCGACGATGAGAGCCGGCTGCGGGCGCTGATGGCGCCGTTCCAGATGGCCGGCAGCGTCGACATCTATCCGGCCTCGACCTGCGCGCGCGTCGTCGCCAGCGGCGGCTGCGGGGCGGCGATACCGGAGACCGGGCCGGAATCCGTGCTCGACCCCGAAGACGCCTGCCAGCAGGCGATCGAGGCCGGCCTGGTCGTCCATCGGGCGCACCCGCTGAACTGCGAGACGTCGATTCCCGCGCTGCTGGGCGGCGTGGTCATGCCGAATGCGCGGTTCTACCTGCGCAATCACTTTGCCATGCCGGCACTGCAGGCGGAAGCCTTCCGGTTGACGGTCAGCGGACTGGTCGAGCGGCCGCTCAGCGTCAGCCTGCGCGACCTCCACAACATGCGCTCCCAGACGCTGGTGGCCACCCTGGAATGCGCCGGCAACGGCCGCTCGATGTTCCAGCCGCCAATCGATGGCGAGAAGTGGAATCTGGGGGCGGTCAGCACCGCGGAGTGGACGGGCGTGCCGCTGGCCGAAGTGCTCGACCGGGCGGGAGTCCGGAGCCGCGCACGGGAGGTCGTGTTCCGCGGCGCCGATGGCGGAGTGGTCGACAATCAGGCCGATCCGATTCGGTTCGAGCGCAGTCTTCAGCTGCGCGAGGCGCGAGACGAGAACGTCCTGCTGGCCTATGCCATGAACGGCGAACCGCTGCCGGTTCAGCATGGCTACCCGCTGCGGCTGATCGTCCCCGATTGGTACGCCGTGGCATCGGTCAAATGGCTGACGGAGATCACGGTTCTCGATCGGCCGTTCACCGGGCACTACCAGACCGACAAGTACTGGTATGAATGGGAACGCGACAGCGGGACGGTCAGGGCGCCGGTGACGCTGCAGCAGGTGCGGTCGCTGATCACGGAGCCGGCGGCCGGCGGCGAGGTGCCGCGCGGCCAGATGATCATCCGCGGCGTCGCCTGGTCGGGCGCGGCGCTGATCGCGCACGTGGAAGTGTGCGTCAACGGCGGCGCCTGGCAGCGCGCGCGTCTGGTCGGCGAGCGGATGCGCCACCGCTGGCAGTGGTGGGAGCTGACCGCCGACTTCGACGAGCCGGGCGAGGTGACCTGCGCGGCGCGGGCGACCGATCTGGCCGGCCGGACCCAGCCGGAACGCGCCGAATGGAACCGCCTCGGCTACGGCAATAACGCCATTACGCCCGTCCCGATCCGGATCGTGTGAAAGGTCGCCTGATGATCCTGAAGCAGTTTTATCTGAATTGCCTCGCCCACGCCTCGTATCTCGTCGGCGACACCGAAACCGGCACGGCGGCCGTCGTCGATCCGCAGCGCGATGTCGATCAGTATCTGGCGTTGGCCGGCGAACACGGCCTGCGCATCGCCCACGTCATCCTGACCCACTTTCACGCGGACTTCATCGCCGGCCATCTCGAGCTGCGTGATCGTGCGGGCGCGACCATCTATCTGGGCGCCGCGGCCAAGGCGGAGTACGCATTCACACCGCTGTCTGATGGAGCTGTCGTCGAATTCGGCCGGGTCCGTCTGGCGGCGCTCGAGACGCCCGGTCACACCGCCGAATCGATTTCCATCCTGGTCTACGACCTCGATCGGAGCCCGACCGAACCGCACGCGGTCCTGACCGGCGACACCTTGTTCGTCGGCGACGTCGGCCGTCCGGACCTCCGGGTGGCGCTCGGCTGGTCGGCCAGCGATCTGGGCGGCATGCTCTACGACTCGTTGCGCACCAAGCTGCTGGCGCTGCCCGATGCCAGCCTGGTCTACCCTGCCCATGGCGCCGGATCGCTGTGCGGCAAGGCGCTGAGCAAGGAAACCTTCTCGACCATCGGCGAGCAGCGGCGCTCGAACTACGCGCTGCAGCCGATGACCAGGGCGGCGTTCATCCAGCTGGTCACTGCCGATCAGCCCGACGCGCCGCCGTATTTCACCTACGACGCGGTCCTCAACAGCAAGGAACGGCCCACCCTCGAGGAAACACTGGTGCGCGAGCTGAAGCCGATGCGGCTCGATCAGCTGCTGACGCTGCAGTCAGCCGGCGCGCAGGTGCTGGACGTGCGCGATCCGGCGGAGTTCGCCGCCGCGCACCTCGCCGGCAGCATCAACGTCGGTCTCGGCGGTCAATACGCCACCTGGGTCGGCACCGTGTTGAGCCGGGATCAGCCGATCGTGATCATTGCCGATCCGGGGCGCGAGCATGAGGCGGCGACGCGCTTGGGACGGATCGGCTTCGACCAGGTCGTCGGCTATCTGCTCGACGGTCTCGCCAGCATCGATGCGCAATCGACATTGACCACCTCGACCGAGCGGATCAGCGCGCAGCTGGCGGCCGAGCGCGTCGCCGCCGGGCCGCGCGACGAATCGCCGCTGCTCGTCGACGTGCGCGCGCCGCGCGAACGCGAGGCGAAACGCATCGGCGGAAGCGTCGGGCTGCCCCTCAACCATTTCACCGAGCGCCTGTCGGAACTGCCGGGCAACCGGCCGCTCCTCGTCTACTGCGCCGGGGGCTACCGCTCGTCGATTGCCGCCAGCCTGCTGCAGCGTCACGGGTTTACACAGGTCAGCGAGATCGCCGGCGGCATCGCGGCCTGGGAAGCGGCCCGGCTGCCGATCGAGAGCGGCGCCAGCGCGTGAAGCGCCGGAGGCGCGGCAAATTCCCCAGTGCCGCGATTCTCTTGCCCGGCGGGATGCTCGGCGCCCGATGAGCACACCGCTCGAAGACTACGCACTGATCGGCGACTGCGAAACCGCCGCGCTGGTGTCCCGAGCCGGCTCGATCGACTGGCTCTGCTGGCCGAGGTTCGACTCCGCCGCGTGCTTTGCGGCGCTGCTCGGCACTCCGGAGCATGGGCGGTGGTTGATTGCCGCCGCGGATCCTGATGCTCGCGTCCGCCGCCGCTATCGCGGCCATACGCTGATCCTCGAAACGACGATCGAAACCGCCACCGGGGCGGTGACCGTGATCGACTTCATGCCGCCGCGCGGTCGCAATTCGGATGTCGTCCGTCTGGTCAAGGGCGATCGCGGCCGAGTGCAGATGCGAACCGAGCTGATCCTCCGGTTCGACTACGGCCGGACCATTCCCTGGGTGACCCGCCTCGCCGACGGTGCATTCCGCGCCATCGCCGGCCCCGACATGGTGACTCTTCACACCACGGTCCCGCTGCGGGGACAGGACCTGACGACGATCGGCGAATTCGAGGTGACGGCGGGAACGACGGTGCCGTTCGTCCTCATCCACGGCGACTCCCACCTCGCGCCGCCGGCGGCGATCGATCCGCAATCCTCGCTCGAGCACACCGCCACGTTCTGGAGCGACTGGGTGGCGGCCGGCCGGTGCGAAGGGGAATGGTCGGACGCCGTCATCCGCTCGCTGATCACGCTGAAGGCGCTGACCTACGCGCCGACCGGCGGCATCGTCGCCGCGCCAACGACCTCGCTGCCCGAGGAGCTCGGCGGATCCAGGAACTGGGACTATCGCTTCTGCTGGCTGAGGGATGCGACGCTGACGCTCCTGTCGCTGATGAACGCCGGCTACTACGGCGAGGCCAGGGCCTGGCGCGACTGGCTGCTACGCGCCGCGGCCGGGGCGCCGTCGCAGCTGCAAATCATGTACGGCCTGGCGGGGGAGCGCCGCCTGACCGAATACGAGGTGCCGTGGCTGCCCGGCTACGACGGATCGACGCCGGTGCGGATCGGCAATGCGGCCCACGGTCAGCTCCAGCTCGACGTGTTCGGCGAGGTGATGGATGCTCTACATCACGCGCGGCGCGGCGGGCTCGATTCGCGGGAAGCCGACTGGGCGTTCCAGCGCGCCATGCTCGCACACCTCTCGACCGTGTGGCATCAGCCGGACGAGGGCATCTGGGAGGTCCGCGGCGGCGCGCGGCACTTCACCTACTCCAAGGTGATGGCCTGGGTCGCTTTCGACCGCGGCATCCGGGCGATGGAGGCGTTCGGACTCGACGGCCCGATCGATCGGTGGCGCGCGCTGCGGTCCGTCATTCATGACGAGGTCTGCGCGCGGGGCTTCGATCGCCGGATCGGCAGCTTCGTGCAGTCCTACGGCTCGACCGAGCTCGACGCCAGCCTGTTGCTGCTGCCGATGGTCGGGTTCCTCCCGCCGACCGATCCGCGCGTGCGCGGGACGGTCGCGGCCGTGGAGCGTCGCTTGTTCGTCGACGGTTTCCTGCTGCGCTACGATCCGGACACCAGCGACGACGGTCTACCCGGCCGCGACGGCGCCTTCCTGGCGTGCAGCTTCTGGCTGGCCGATGCCTACGTCCTGCTGCACCGCATCGACGACGCGCGGCGGCTGTTCGAGCGGCTGCTGGCACTGCGCAACGATGTCGGCCTGCTGGCGGAGGAGTACGACACCCGCGCGCAGCGCCTGGTCGGCAATTTCCCGCAGGCGTTTTCGCACATCGCGCTCGTCAACACGGCACACAATCTGGCGCGGGCGACAAAGCCGGCAGAACAGCGATCGGCGACGTGAACGCCATCCGCTAGAAATTCAGCGTCACGTTGATGCGCGCGAACCGCGGCGCCACGATCGAAGTCGGCCGCAGCCAGCTCGCCCCCTGCGTGGCGTAGTCGAACGTCTGCTCATAGCCGGCCGCGTCGTTGGTGTTGAACAGGTTGTACAGGTCGACGCCGACATCGGCGCGGGTCCCGCCGAAGCGCAGGATCTTGGCGAACCGCATGTCGACCTGGGTGACGCGGTCGCCGTAGACCTGGGCCGGCTCGACCAGGTTGACGGTCGTCGTGCCATTGGCGTTGGTGCCCGAGGGCAGGCGGCCGAGCAGGCTTTGAACGACCGTGTTCGGCACGTTGTAGTTGGCCGTCAGCGACGCGCCGTTGGTGGCCGAGTTGGTCGAGGCCAGGAACGGGATGGTCGTACGCAGGGAGCGGACGGTGGCGCTCAGCAGCACGTCCACTTTCGGAACCGTGTAGCTCGCCAACCCCCGGATCGCCGTGATCCACGGCTCGGTCACCGCGCAGCCGCGCGGGTCGGGGCTGTCGATGTTGACGATGGTGTCGCAGCGGTCGTTGACGCCGCGCCCCGTGCTCGTCCCCCCCTGGAGCATGACGCCGCCGCGCAGCCGTGCGTTGGCCGTGACGTCGACGCCGTGCCAGTACCAGGTCCGGGCCGGGCCGAAATTTGTTTCGAACGTCTGGAAGCTCCGGGCGCCCCGTGCGAACGCCGTCGGCGTGATGTTGTAGAGCGTAATCGGATAGCCGCCGCCGCCGGGGAGGTCCGGGTGCACGGGCGCCGTCAGCGTCCACGGCTGATAGTCTGCCGGGCCGACCAGCAGGTTATCGGTGACCAGGAAGTTCTGGAACCACCGCCGGTTGTAGCCGACCTCGACGCTGACACGCGGCAGCACTTCGTGCTGGAGCGAGAGGCCGAACTGCCAGTCTGATTCGCGGACGCCCCACCCTTCCAGGATGGCCGGGTCGATGATCGTCAGGCCCGGATTGGCGATGCCGAAGTTGAGGTCGGCGGATCCGAGCGCCGCGCAGCGGTCGCCGCCGGCGGCGAGGTTGTCCTGCAGCGCCGGGTTGGCGAGGTTGCAGTCAATCTGGAAGTTGCCGTTGTCGGTCCACGGCCGGGCGGTCACCCGCTGCACGATTTTCTGGGCCGGGTTGTTCGCCACGTAGGGCCCGGCGACCTGCGCGCTCTGGAGATACTTTCCGAGGTTGGCCTTGAGCGCGGTCTTGCCGTTGCCCAGCAGGTTGTAGGCGACGCCCATCCGCGGCGTGATGTCGTTGTAGCCCTTGACGCTCTCCGTTCGATCGAACGAGATCGGCAGCGGGTTGAACGGCGACGTCGTCTCCGTGCCGTTGCCGGCCGCCGGCGCCCAGCTCCAGGCGCGATCGTAACGCACCGCTCCCTGCAACGTCAGCCGGCCGAGCGTCCACTGGTCCTGCGCGAACAGCGCCGCGGTCATGGTGCGATCGGTGGTATCCCACCGCGGCGCGAGGACATACCCGAAGCTGACCGGGCTCCGGTTGTTGAACGTATAGCGCAGCTGCGAATCGTTGGCGACCCGCCCGCTGGTTTGCCGCAAGCTGGAGCCGAGATAGCCGATCTTGAAGTTGTGCGCGCCGGTGACATACGCCGCCGACGCCCGCCATTGGATCGAGCTGGCGTCGTTGTCGGCGAAGGCGTGACCCTGCGGATCGTAGAGCCCGCGATAGTTGAAGTTGGCCAGCCCATAGATGGACGACTGCTCGGTGACGGGAATCAAATCGGTCAGGCCGTCGGGCGGCACCTGACCGTTGCCGGCGAACTTATAGTGGAAGCGTGAGAAGCCGGCGTCGACCAGCAGCCGGTTCGACACCGGAGACGACCAGGTCGCCTGCGTCACGTAGTAGGGCAGGTCGTGGTAACCCGGAAACGACTCCGGCGAACTGGTCGCCGAGCCGAGACCGATCCAGTCGTCGCCCCGCTTCCGGCAGCCCGCGCCGCTGGTCGTCAGGGTCGAGCCCTGGCACCGGTACTGGTTCTCCTGGGAGAACGACACCCGGTTGCGCGGGGTCACCTGCTCGGTCAAGCGGAACGAGAAGATGTCGTAGCGGGCCGGGTTCCGGGTCAGGATCTGCTCATCACGCGCGTAATCCCAGTGCGTCGGGTCTCCGGCGAAGCGGTTGGCGTAGGCGCCCGAGACGGCCGACGCCTGGCCGAACGTTCGCGCCGTGCCAAAGAACCACAAGTGGTCCCGCTTGATCGGACCGCCGTAGGAGCCGTTTACGTCAAATGCCTTGATCAGCGCCGACGGCTCCAGGATGCCGATGCTCCGCAGCTGGTCGTCGACGTTGTTCGCCCGCGACCAACTGCCGGCCCCGCTGTAGAATGCCGACCCGGCAAACCGGTTGCCCCCGGAGCGCGGCACCAGGTTCATGATCGGGCCGCCGGTTTCCGACTCGCCGAGGCCGCCCGACACCAGCACCTGGATCTCGTCGACGTTGGCGACGTCATAGGCCAGCGTCGAGACGCCGGCGCCGGCGCCCGGCTCGGTCACCAGCAGGCCATTGACCGAGATGCGTCCTTCGTTCTGGCGGCCGCCATGGGCCGTGAAGCGGTTGATCTGGCCCGGGTTCTGTTCCGCGCCGACGCCGCCGGTCGGCATCAGCGCCGGGATGTTCGACATGATCCCGGTGTAACTGCGCGTCGCCGGCATCGTGCGCAGCACTTCGTTGCTCAGCACCGCTTCGCGCCGCGTGCTCTGCACGTCGACCACCGGCGTCTCCCCGGTCACCGTGATCGTCTCGGCGAGGCCGCCGACGCGAAGCTCGATGTCGATGGTGATGGCGCCGGAACCGGTGAGCATCAGCCCCTCACGGACCACCCTGGCGAAGCCGGACAGCGAGTAGGTCACGGTGTAGGTGCCCGTGGTCAGCTCGGTGATGCGGTACTGGCCAGACCCGTCGGTGACACCGCTGCGGACCTTTTCGATCAACGCCGGACTGCTCGCTTCGACGGTCACGCCGGGCAGCACGGCGCCGGAGGCATCCCGGACGACGCCCGCCAACGCGGTCTGTGCCTGTGCGAAAGCCGGTAGGAGTAGGAACCCGAGGAGAACCAACGAACGCAACACTGACCTCATCGAGATACCCCCTCATGAGTCTGCGTCCCGTCAACCTGACGGGCCGGATGCTGGCCGCGCAAGATGCGACACATCCTACACCTGGATGCGTGCGCCCACCGAACCATGAACGGACGGCCGACCCGGACCGGTCAGCGGACCGGTAGGAGGACCCTTTCTTGAATCCTTACGGCGAACGTCCCGTCCGCCCAGCGCACGATAGAATCCGATCACGTGCCGCTGTCGGCCACGGGTCCGGCGCTATGTGGAATCTGGCAATCCCGATCCGGGAACTCGTCCTGCGCTCGGTCGTCGTCTACGCGTTTCTGCTCGTGCTGTTGCGGATGACCGGCAAGCGCCAGATCGGCCAGCTCGCGCCGTTCGATCTCGTCCTGCTGCTGGTGCTGTCCAACGCGGTGCAGAACGCGATGAACGGCGGCGACAATTCACTCGCCGGCGGACTGGTGTCTGCGGCCACCCTGGTGGCGTTGAACTATGGCATCGGCCAGGCGACGTTCCGGAGCAAACGGCTGGAGGCGCTGATCGAGGGGCGGCCGCTCCTGATCATTCACAATGGCCGCGTGTTCGAGGACGTGATGCATCACGCCAAATTGACGCATCACGAACTGAGCGCCGCGCTGCGCCAGGCCGGTTGCGCCTGCGCCGACGAAGTGCAGGCGGCGATTCTCGAGAACAACGGCTCGATCAGCGTCGTCATGCGTTCCGCCGGCGCATCGTCCCCGATCGGCGCCGAGAGCGGCGGGAAGAATTCGATCGCCGGGCAGACCTGAAGGTCTGTACTGCAACCGTCACGTAGCGGACGCCACGAATGAGCCGAGGTCGCGCGGCACTCCCCCTCGTCCGTGGGATCCGGCTTCAGCCTGGCTTCAGCCGGATTGTTCCGTCGTCCGACCAAGGTGCCGATTTCACAGGTGTAGGGGACGGTCTTCAGACCGTCCCGTTGCTAGAACGCCGTCGTGATTCCCGTGGTCACGGCGAAATTGTTCCGCCGGCTTCCCGGCGACGGGTTGGTCAGATAGAGATCCATCAGCGCGGTATTGAGAAAAAACCGATCGGTGAGCGTGATGTCGAGCGCCGCCCGGACGTCGAAATGGTATTGGCCGAAAACCGACAGGTTCGGGTAGACATTGGCGCTATGGTCCAGCCGTACGCGCGGCGTGATTTGCAGCCGGATCTGTTCGCCGGTGAGCAGTTGGGCGGTCTGCTGATCGACGCCGGTGGAGAACCGCTCGCGGCTGAGTGTGAGGCCGACCAGCAGGCTGAGCGTGCCTCGACTGGTCAGCGACCGATCGTAGCCGCTCCCGCCGCCGTAGGTCTGCCGCAGCGACAGCCCCTCGGTGCCAACGTGGTCGAACTGCACGATTCCGAACACGAAATTGCCGGTCGTGAACAGGATGTCCTGACGGACCCTGGCGCTGAACGTGGTCGACGATATCGATGCGCCCGCCTCGGCCGCCCTGGCCAGCAGCACCGACTGGTGCACGTTGGTTCGCGCGTGGGGCACGAAAATCGGGGCCGGCGGCCGTTCGCGCCGCGCGTCGACGCTGCTGCTGAACGTATGGTTCTGTTGATCGCCATGCTGCACGCTGTAGCCGAGATTGACCGAGCCGGTCCAATCCTGCCAGACGCTGGCCTGGTGATCGACGATTGATTGATAGCGTTCAACGGGCAGGATGACCTCGACGGACGCGACGCCGATCGTCTGCGCGGATCCGCCGGCGTCGGTGAGCTGCCAGTCGCCAGAGGGGTCAAGGGACAGCACGCCGCGGAGTGCGGGCTGGCCGCTCCTGACCACTGTCACTTCCTGATCGAGTGACAGGCCGGCCACCCTCGCGAGCGGGATGGTCAGGCTGCCCAGACCGTCGGCGAGCAGGGTCAGCGACGTGCCGCGGACGCTCTGGAAGGTTCCTGACAGCCGGTCGCCATTCTTCAGGACGACGACGTCGGCGTTCGCCGCTCGTGCTACACCCACCAGCACGAGCAGGCTCGCGACGACGGCGCGGTTCATCCGACCACCCTGTGGCATCTCTCACGATACCAGCGGGTCTGCGTATCACCAAGCTGAACGCTACATCCGGGAATCGTCCGTGGCGTCCGACTTTAGGACCCCTTAATCGGACGACGGATCAATCCGGCTGAAGCCGGATCCCAGGTGCGAGGGGGCGTGCGGCCCGATGCGTCTCCTCACCCCTTGGTGACCGGGCCGACCGGCGACGGGCGAAGCCCCGGTTCGACCCGGTCGGCTTCGGCGGTTGGAGTGACGGCGGCGTAGACCATTGCTCCGAGCACCGCCCCGCCAATCGGTGCGACCCAGAACAGCCACAGTTGCGCGATCGCCCACCCGCCCACCATGACTGCCGGTCCAGTGCTGCGCGCCGGATTGACCGACAGGTTGGTGACCGGGATCCCGACGAGATGAATCAGCGTCAAGCCGAGGCCGATCGCCAGCGGCGCGAAGCCGCGCGGCGCCCGATCGTCCGTGCTGCCGAGAATGATGAACAGGAACATCATGGTCAGGACGACCTCGGCCACGAAGCTCGCCAGCAGCGAGTAGCCGCCGGGTGAATGGTCGGCGAATCCGTTCGAGGCGAGGCCGCCGGCGAGCGAGAAGCCCGGCTTGCCGCTGGCGATCACATACAGCACCATCGCCGCGACGATCGCCCCGGCGACCTGCGCCACGACGTACGGCAGGACTTCGGACCATTTGAATCGCCGGGCCACTGCCAGTCCAATCGAGACCGCCGGGTTCAAATGACAGCCCGAGATGTGACCAATCGCATAGGCCATCGTCAGGACCGTCAGTCCGAATGCCAGCGAGACCCCGAGCAGACCGATGCCGACCGACGGAAAGGCCGCCGCGAGCACGGCGCTGCCGCATCCGGCAAACACCAGCCAGAATGTGCCGATGACCTCCGCCGCGAGTGGTTTGGCTAATCGCATGATGCGCTCCTCGTGAGAATCACACGACAGGCCGCGACGGAACCGAAGGCCGCGGATCGTGTGGCCGCCATGGGCGACCGGGAGGTGGCATTCTCTCATTGATTGGAACCGGTGAACCTGACAGACTTCGCGTGCGACGCCACTCCGGCAGCGGCTCCGTCAATCTGTTGCGGTCCGCCGCCTCTGTCTGGACCGGCGACCGCCGCGAGCAACACTCGCCGGATGCGCCGTCACACATGATAAGGAGCGGACAATGTTGAAGGGATTCAAGCAGTTTCTCCTGCGCGGCAATGTCGTGGACCTGGCTGTCGCCGTCGTGATCGGCGGCGCGTTCGGGACGGTGGTCGAGGCCCTGGTCAAGGATCTGTTGACGCCGCTGATTGCCGCCCTGGCTGGTCAACCCGATTTTTCCGCGATCGTTTTCACCGTCAACGGCAGCAAGTTCCTGATCGGCGACTTCATCAACGCGATCGTCGCCTTCATTTTGGTCGCGGCCGCCATCTACTTCTTCGTCGTCGCGCCGATGAACATGTTGATGGAGCGGCGACGCCGCGGCCAGGCGCCGCCGGATCCGACCACCAAGAAGTGCGCGGAGTGCTTGAGCGAAGTACCGATCGCGGCCCGCCGCTGTGCCTTCTGCACGCAGACGTTCGAGACGGCGGCCGGGGTGCGCTAGGCCTGGTACTGCTTCTTTGTGGTGGGCACTCTACTGGTCGCGGCGCCGCGATTGGTTGCCCAGGATGAACGTGGCAGCAACGCTCCAGCGAATGGCAATCCATAGCGTCCTGCAGCGCCGCGGAGGTCACGGGCGACTCCGCGCCGCACCATCGCTCGACCTCACCGGCGCGGTGCGGCCCGGTATCCCTCCGCCGCAGGTTGAGAGACACCCAGCCAGCGTGATCGCACGACCCGTGTCCACCACATGATGAAACCGGTGACGAAGAGCAGCGGCGGCGACAGTCCGAGAACGAGCCAGGCGATCCGTACGCCCAACCCTCCGAAGCTGCCGACGTGCAGCGGCACCACCCAGGCCATGACAATGTCGCCAGACGTTCGTCCGGCCGTCGCGCTCTGTGGCAGCAGTTCCCCTGTGTATTGATCCAGATAGACCGGCGTCAGCTCGGCGCCGACCGGCGTCGGCCTGACGCTGGAAAACATCACGAGAAACGCCGCGCTCGCGTTCGCTGGCACGACGACCCGCGCGACGTGCAGGCCGGGGGCGTGCCGGCGGGCTGACTCGATCAGGGTGCGCCAGGTCGGCGCGGCCGCCTGCCCGGCTGGCGCCGGATCCGATTGCGGCGCCCGCGTGACGGTGAGTGATGACACCCGGTTCACCGCCGCTCGAAAAGCGCCGGGAAACGCGAAGTAGATACCGGTGACCGCCCACATCATGACCAGCAAGACGGTCCAGATGCCGACGGCGCTATGCAGATCCCAGGTGACGCGCTTCCACTGTCGCCGGAAGTCGACGCTGAACGCGCGCCGCCAGCGGCTCCGCCCGGGCCACCAGACGACCAGGCCGGTGGCGCTCATCGCCAGCATGACGATTGCGCCGATGCCGTTGACGAGGCGACCGGTGCGGCCGGCGAGGAGATCGAAGTGCAGATCCTGCAGCGTCCGCAGGAACGATTGGTCGGAGAGCTCGCCGAGCAGTTCAGCACTCACGGGGTCGAGCAGCAAGGTGCGGAACCGGTTGCCGCTGCCGGCATAGGCCAGGTAGGTCGGCCGGGCGGTCGTCGGCGCATCGACCCCGGACACCCGCTCGCCCGGGTACTCCCGCGCCACCGTCTCCATCACATCGACGGCATTGACCGGCGGTCCCGGGACCTGCGGCGTGAAGAGATCCGGGTAGATCGCGCGCTGCATGTCGATGCGAAAGACCAGGGCGGCGCCCGTGACGCACACCAGGAAGATGTACAGGCCCGCCAGCACGCCCACCCAGAGGTGGACCTGAAAGAGGACACGGCGCGCCAACACGGACTGCGGCCGGTCGAGGAAGGCCTTCACGCAGGCCCAGTCTAGCGAGTCCGCACCCGGCAATCCTGAAGACTTTCTGAAGCGCTTCGTCAGGAACTCTTCAGGTTGGCTGATCTGGATTTTCGCTAGACTGCAGGTTCTTTTTGCCTCACCGATGGGAGACTGGGAAGATGAACAGTGGGTTTGTCGCGCGCCTGGGCGCGTTGACGTTGGCGATATTGATGGTCGTGACGGTCGGGCAGGGCTGGGCGGCGGATGACGCGGCGGTGAGAGGAACGGTCGCCGATCCGCTTGGCGCGCGCGTGAGCGGCGCGGCGGTCAAACTGCTGCGCGACGGGACCGTGGTAAAGAACGTCTCATCGGACGCCGAGGGTAACTTCACCTTCGACGCGCTCGCATCGGGGCGCTACCAGCTCGAGGTCAGCTCGGCTGGCTTCTCGACCCGCACGACCGATCCGGTGTTCGTCGCGGGGGGGGCGCGGATTTCGCTGGACGTGGCGCTGCCGATTGGCCCGCTCGAGGAGAGCGTCTCGGTGACGTCAGCGGCGACCGGGGTGCTGCCGTCGCAGACCGGCGCGCCGGTAACGGTGCTCGATGCCAGGACGCTGGAGCTCCTGGGGAAGACCGACGTCCTCGAAGCGCTCCGGCTGGTGCCGGGCTCGTCGCTGATCGAGACCGGGGCGAAGGGCGGCGCCGCCTCGATCTTCATCCGCGGCGGCAACTCCAATTTCAACAAGGTCCTGATCGACGGGATTCCGGCCAACGACATCGGCGGCGGCATCGATCTGGCGCAGTTCTCGATGGCCGGTGTCGACCGCATCGAAGTGCTCCGCGAAGCCAACAGCGTCATCGCCGGCACCGATGCGCTGGCCGGCGTGGTCAGCATCACCTCGCGGCGCGGCCGGACCCGCGTGCCCGAGGCGCTCATCTCGCTGGATGCCGGCAATTTCAGCACCAATCACGAGGCGGCCTCCCTCGGCGGCACCGCCGGCCGCTTCGACTATTTCGGCGAGTTCGCGCACCTCGGCACCGACAACGATCTGCCGAACAACAAGTACCGGAACAAGACCTTCGCCGGCCGGTTCGGCGGGGCGCTCGGTCACAATACGGACCTGAGCGGTACGGCGCGCGCCATCGACCGGCGGTTCGAATCGCCCGGCAGCGTCAGCCTCTACACCACGCCGGACGATGCCTTCCAGACCAACCGGCTGTACTTTGTCGGCATCGGCAGCCAGACCCAGATCACCCGGAAGTGGCAGGGGTCGGTGCGGGTCGGGCTCAGCGACCAGCGCGGGCATTTCATCAATCCGACCCTCAGCGGACAGAACATCGGCGGCACCGGGTTCGGTGCGCTGACCACGATCACCGGCGCCAACGGCTACTCCGTCACCGGGCAGGGCGCGTTCGACTTCGGCCCTTACGACTCGCAGAGCCGATCGACACGGCAGGGCGTCTACGCGCAAACCACCTATCAGCTCCTTCGGAGTCTCAGCGTCTCGGGCGGCGGCACGGCCGAGCGCGAGCGGGCATTTCCCGGCGCCGATATCTTCGGGGAGCCGACGACGACCCGGAACAACAGCACGCTGTGGTTGGAGGGCCGCGGCACGCTCGGCAATCGCGTCAGCCTGACCGCGGGCATCGGCCATGCCCGCATCGAGGGGTTCGCCTCCCGCTACTCGCCGCGCCTGTCAGTGGCGACGTCGCTGCGAACGCCCACCGACAGGCAGTTCTTCGGCGACACCCGGCTGACGTTCAACGCCGGCCAGGGCGTCAAGGCGACCAGCGCCGGGGCGGTCGACAGTTCGCTCTACGGCCTGCTGCAGAAGACGCCGGCGGGCGCCGCGCTGGCGGCCGGCGCCGGCATCGGTCCAATCGGTCCCGAGCGCGCCCGCAATCTCGACGTCGGTCTCGAGCAGGGTATGTTTCGAGGCCGCGCCCGGGCCCGCGTCGCCTACTTCAACAACGAGTTCTTCGACTTGACAGAGTTCGTCAGCCGGAACCTGCTGACCTCGCAGTTCGGCATTCCCGTCGACGTCGCCGCGGCCGCCGGATCGGGCGCCTATGTGAATTCGCAGTCATTCAAGGCCAAGGGCGTCGAGCTGTCGCTCGATGCGACCGTGGCCAGGCTCAGGTTCGCGGCTTCGTACTCCCACCTGGACGCCGACGTCACCCAGTCGCTGTCGAGCGGCGCGCTGACGCCGTCGTACAACCCGGCGTTTCCCGGGATTCCGATCGGCAACTTCAGCCCGCTCAAGGGACAGCGCCCGTTCCGGCGTCCGGCCAACACCGGGAACCTGCTGGTGTCGTACAGCCACGGACCGGGGACGGTGGCGTTGAGCGGCTACTTCGCGGGCAAGGCCAGCGACAGCACGTTTCTGGGAGGCTCGGACGTGAATTTCGGCAACTCCCTGCTGTTGCCCAACGAGGACCTCAATCCCGGCTATCAGAAGATGGATCTGAGCGCTTCCTACATCGTCCACCGCAGCTTGAAGCTCTTCACGACGATTGAAAACCTGCTGGATCAACACTACGAACCGACGTTCGGCTTCCCGGGATTGCCGCTCAGTGTCAGGGCCGGCGTGACGATTACGCTCGGCGGCCGGTAGCATCTGGAAAAAGGGGCCGCTGAAAAAAGGGCCGCCTCCCTATTTCGCCCGTTGCTCGAGAAAAGGGCTACGGCCCCTTTTTCGACATGTCAGCTGGACGCGGTACCGCTGTTCATCCGGAAGGTGAAGCGCGTCTCCGTGGCGTCCGACGACGCTTCGAGTGTGCCGCCGTGCGCGCGGGCAATTTCCGACGCGATGTACAGCCCCAGGCCGAGCCCCTGCGAGCCGGGTTGATCGCCGCCGCGTTCGAACGGCAGGAACAGCCGTTTGACGGTCTCGCGGTCGATCGGTGTGCCCTGATTCGCCACCGACAGCTCGAAGACACCGTCGTCGCTGCGGGCGCGGACTCGAACCGCCGCTTCAGGGTCGCCGTGGGTGATGGCGTTGGCCAGCAGGTTGGAGAACATCTGGCCGATCCGGGTGCGATCACACACGATGGCCTGGACCAGGTCGATATCCGTGTTGATGATGCGGGTCGGATGAGCGGTCCGCAGCTCGGTCACCACCTGGTCGAGCATCTCGGTCAGACCCGAATCCTCTATCGGTTGTACGGCGAGGCCGCCGCCCAATCGCGAGCGGGTGAAATCGAGCACGTTGTCGATCAGTCCCGTCATCCGCGCGGCGCTGCGGTCGATGATGGTCGCGATGTTGGCCGCTCGCTTGTCCAGGCCGAGGCCGAGCAGCATCCTGGCGCCGGTCTGCACGGCCGAAAGCGGATTGCGCAGATCGTGACCGAGCACGGCGACGAACTGACCGTGCAGGTCAGCAGCCTGCTTTGCCACGAGCAGCGCCGCCTCACTCCTTCCCAACCGGTCCTGCGCCCGCAGCTGCAGTCCGATCAGGTCGGCGAACAGCGTGAACATACCGATCGTCTGGACGTTGTCGAGACGCGCCGGACGGGGGTCGACCGCGCACAGGGTGCCGAAGAAGCCGTCGTCGGGAACCTGGATGGGAACGGAGATGTAGCTCTGAAATCCGTATTGCTTCGGGATGTGATGCTCCCGGAACCTGGCGTCGCGGGCCACCTCGTCGATGACCACCAGCTTGCCGCTCTGACGAATCTCGTTGCAGATCGTGCTCTGGATCTCCAGCTCGCCGCCGGGCACCAGACCGAAATCGATCTCGTCGCGGACGGCGCAGGCGATCCAGCGGTCCTCGGTGACGCGGGCGACCGCGGAAAATCCCATGCCGGTGGTCCGGCAGACCACCTCCAGCAGCAGCGGAATCACGTCGATGCTCGCGATCGCCGCGATGTCCTGCTGGTAGGAATCGAC
This sequence comes from Acidobacteriota bacterium, assembly GCA_039931615.1. Classification (GTDB taxonomy): domain Bacteria; phylum Acidobacteriota; class Vicinamibacteria; order Vicinamibacterales; family CAVVIG01; genus JAHFUI01. Next base: position 62,730 of record JBDTRR010000001.1, on the reverse strand, counting down.
GATCTCTGAGGGTGTTCGGGGACCTGACGACACCCTCCAGTATTTCCCGGCGTCCGGCCCGACGCAAGGCCGATCGCCGCTACACGCCCAGCATCAACGCCGTGATCGTCGTCCGGTAGGCGACCTGCTGGTAGGCGTCGAGCATCCCTTCCAGCGGGACGACGGTGGTGGCCAGCGGCGCGGTCAGGTACTGCCCCTTCTCCATCAGCTCGACGAATCGCGGGATGTCGCGCATCGGGCTGGCGCCGCCGGCCTGGCCGCCATGGTGCGAGACGCCGCCGATCGCGAACAGGCTCCCCGGCAGGGTGATGTTGCCGCGCGGCAGGCCGGTCGTGATGTAGTGGCCGCCGAGGGCGCAGATCTGATAGCCCTGCTGCATCGGCAGGATGCCGGTGGGGTCCGGGCCGGATTCGAGCTTCGGTTTGACGTGGTCGAGGCCGACGGCTTCGATCACGAAGTCCGCGCCGGCGCCGGGACGACGGCCGGCCGGGTTGCGGCCTCCGGACCACAGGCGGTCGGTCGGCCAGGTGGCCATCGCGCGGACGCGCGCGACCAGCCGATCGCCTTCGACGTTGGGATCGAGCACGTGAGTCGCGCCCACTTTCAGCGCCACGTCGCGGCGCGCCTTGATCGGGTCGATGGCGATGATCGTCGAGGCCCCGGCAATCCGCGCGCCCTGGACGGCACTCAGGCCAAGCGGCCCGCAGCCGAGCACGGCCACGATCGACGCCGGCTCGACCATCGCCAGCCCCGGCGACGCCGTGGCACCGAGTCCGGCGACCGCGACGCAGCTGCAGGCCATGCCGACGTCGGTCGCGCTCGCCCTGGTGAAGATCGGCACGACCCACTCCTCGAACGTCACCATCAGCTCGGCCAGCCCGCCGATGTGCGAGTTCTGGTAGACCGGCGTGCCGTCCCGCAACTCCGCCACCGCGACCAGGTCGTCCGCGCCGATGGCGCTCAGGAACTGACACATGTCCGAACGGCCGCGCAGGCAGCGATAGCAGGCGCCGCAATGCGGCGTGCCCGACACGCAGACGCGATCGCCGACCTGGACCCGCCTGACCTCGGGTCCGACGGCCTCGACGATGCCGATGCCCCCGTGGCCCTGGATGACGGCCATCTGGTTCATCCGGCGCGCGCCGTTCGGCGCGGCGAGCGCCGACGCCGGTGCCGCCGCGGCCGCGGGTGCCGGCTGAATGCCGAGCACGGGCGGCACGTTCGAATAGCAGAGATTCGTCGCCTCGGTGCGCACGACCACCTGGCGTCCGCCGATCGGCTTCAGCGTGACCTCTTCGAGCCTGGTGCGATTGGTCCCTTCGCCGCGCGCGATCCACGCCTTGAAACGACGCGCGGTCACCACCGCCGGGGCGCGGCCGGATTGTGCAGCGACCGGCGCGGCGGACCACAGGGCGGCGCCGCCGGCCGCCGCCGCGGCCCCGTTCCGCAACAGCCGGCGCCGGGACAACGGGCGAGCGTTCGTGGACATGGGCTGAGTGTAGCCAATACCGGGCGAAGGTGCGAGGCCGGGGATGGCGTCCGAAGCCCGCTATGATGGTTACCATGGCCGGCTGGCGCCTCGAGCATACCTACGCGGAGCTGCCGCAGCTCTTCCACTCGGAAGCGGAACCGACGGCGGTCCGCCAGCCGCGCCTGGTCGCATTCAACCGGCCGCTGGCGGCCAGGCTTGGACTCGACCCGGAGACGCTCGAGCGACCCGAGGGCGCCGCGGTGTTCGCCGGCAATGTCTTGCCCGCCGGCGGGCGACCGATCGCGCAGGCCTACGCGGGTCACCAGTTCGGCCACTTCACCGCCCTCGGCGATGGCCGGGCGATCCTGCTCGGTGAGCAGATCACGCCGTCCGGCGAACGCCTGGACATTCAACTGAAAGGGGCAGGGCAGACGCGTTTCTCCCGCCGCGGTGACGGGCGCGCCGCGCTCGGGCCGATGCTGCGTGAATACATCATCAGCGAGGCGATGCACGCGCTCGGCATTCCAACCACCCGCAGCCTCGCCGTGGTGACGACCGGCGAGCCGGTGTATCGCGAGACGGTGCTGCCGGGCGCCGTGCTGACGCGTGTCGCCGCCAGCCACATCCGCGTCGGCACCATGCAGTGGGCCTCGGCGCACGACGACTGCGAGGCCGCGCGGGCGCTGGCGGACTACACCAGGGCGCGACATTACCCGGAGCTCGCCGATGCGGCCGAACCGCATCTCGCGCTGTTCGACGCCATCCTCGCTCGCCAGGCGTCCCTGATCGCCCGCTGGCAGCTGGTTGGCTTCATCCACGGCGTGATGAACACGGACAACATGGCCCTCTCCGGCGAGACGATCGATTACGGGCCGTGCGCGTTCATGGACACCTACGATCCGGCGACGGTGTTCAGCTCGATCGACGCCGGCGGGCGCTACGCCTACGGCAACCAGCCGCCGATCGCGCAGTGGAACCTGGCCCGACTGGCCGAAGCGATGTTGCCGCTGTTCGATCCCGACAACGATCGAGCGGTCGAGCGCGCGACGGCGGCGCTCGAACGCTTTCCGAGCCTGTTCGGGCAGCAGTGGCTGGACGGCATGCGGGCGAAGCTCGGGCTGTTCACGCAGGAAGAAGGAGACCAGGCGCTCGCCGACGACCTGCTCGTCTGGATGCACGGCCGGTCTGCCGACTTCACGAACACCTTCCGGTTGCTGACCGGCGGGCGCGCGGCCGGGGGTTCTCCCCACACCGATCCCGGGTGGCAGGCCTGGCATCGCCGGTGGGAGGCGCGCCGCGGGCGTCAGCCGCAGTCGTCCGCCGAGGGGGACGCCCTGATGCGGCGGCACAACCCGGCGTTCATTCCCCGCAATCACCACGTCGAGGAGGCGCTCCTGGCCGCGAGCCGGGACGACTTTTCCGTGATGGAGCGGCTGCTCGAGGTATTGGCGGCACCCTACGACCACGAGCGCGATCTGCCGATGTTCAGCGCGTCAAACCCGGGCGATCGGCTCTATCGCACCTTCTGCGGGACGTAGTCCGTGTTTCATGGCCCCCGCGACCGGCCAAATCGCAGTAAGATGCACCGGCGTTGCGAAGCGCGAGGCGCGTGTGGCTCCGCCTCGCGAGTGGTAGCGTTGGTTTGCCCCGCCTCCGGCGGGGCGAGGCCGCGTCTTTCACCAATGGTCGTATACTGAACCGCTTTCACTGACGCACCCATGGGTATCCTGGCCTGGCTTGAGTCGAATCCGCTTTCGGTGTGGGTCCATGAATCGCCCTCGGTCTGGGCGCAGCCGACCGTGTTGACGCTTCACACCATGGGCATGGCGGTGCTGGTCGGCGCCAGCTGGGTGTTCGATCTGCGGCTGCTCGGCATCAACCGGAACGTGCCGCTGTCCGCCTACCGCTGGGTCTTCCGGGCCGTCGCGGTCGGTCTGTTCGTCAATCTCGTGACCGGCGTCCTGCTGTTCGCGCAGCGCGCGACCACCTTGGGGACATCGATCCCGTTTCTCATCAAGATGGCTCTGGTCATCGTCAGCGTCGGCACGTTGGTGCCGCTCCGCTCGGAGGTGCTTGGCAGCGGCGCTGAGCGGCTCGATGTCAGCAGCCGCGCCCGTCTCCTGGCGATCATCTCGATCCTCGCCTGGTCCGGCGCCATCGCGGCGGGCCGTCTTCTCGCCTACCTGGTCCCATAGGCGGGCCCATGCCTTCGATCACAGTCGTCAACGTCACCCACCTGCACCTGATGCTGAACCACGTGCCGACGATCGGTTCGATCGTCGCACTGGGCCTGCTGCTCCTCGGTTTGATCCGGCATCACGAGCCCTTGAAGCATGCCGGGTTGGAAGTCCTCTTCGTCGTCGCGATCCTGACGCTTCCCGTCTACATGAGCGGCGTCGCCGCCTATCAGACGCTGCTCGAGATGCCGGAGGTTTCCGACAATGCGATGAGGGTCCACCAGGACGCGGCGCTCGCCGGATTCACCGTGGCCGAGTTTGCCGGTTTCGTGGCGTGGATCGCATTGTGGCAGTTCAGGCGCCGCGGCCGTGAGGCGCGCGGCCTGGTCCCGGCCGTGACGGTGCTGACGGTCGTCGCGCTCGTGCTGATGGCCCGCGCGGCGAATCTCGGCGGCGAGATTCGGCATCCCGAGATCCTCTCGGCGGCTGCCGCCGCGGCCGCCGACAATCCGGACCGGTTCATCGCCTCGAAGATCAGCGTCATCATGGTGAACAGCCCGTGGGTCTGGCCCGCCTCCGAGACGGTGCACTTCCTCGGCCTCTCCCTGACGTTCGGCGTGCTGCTGGCCGTCAACCTGCGGATACTCGGGGTGATGAGGCAGGTGCCGTTTGCCGAGGTGCATCGGCTGCTGCCGTGGGGCATGCTGGGCTTCGGCGCCAATCTCATTACCGGGATGCTGTTCTTCGTCGGGCAGCCGAAACAGTATCTCGACAGCGCCCCGTTCTACTGGAAGGTCGTCTTCCTGATGATCGCCGGCGGGAATTTTCTCTATCTGACGGTGTTCAGCAAGGCCTGGACCGAGGCTCGAGAACGCCGGTGGGACGCCAGTCTCGCCGACAAGTCGATGGCCGTGCTGTCGCTGTTCTCGTGGCTTGTCGTGCTCTATGCGGGACGGATGCTACCGTTCATCGGCCACTCCTTCTGACCGCTGAGGGACAATGGCGTCTTCGATAGTCGCGGTGGTGGTTGTCGTCCTGGTGATCGTCGGCGCGATCGGCTACCTGATCGATCGCACCGGCTGAACAGGCCGGGAAGACCTTCAGCCGATCGTGTTCGGCCTTCGTCGGCCCCCCGTTACGGTCCGCCGCGGCAGCTTGAATCCTAACGGACCTTCAATCGTACGCATCTTTAATCGTACGTAGTGTCTGGCTTTAGCCGGACCGTGGGAGGTCCGCCTGAAGGCGGACACTACGTACGGAGGGACGACACTGGTCCTAGAACGACAGCGTCGCGTTGAACCGGGCGAGGCGCGGCGCCAGGATCGCCGTCGGGTCGAGCCAGGTCGCGCCGTTGTTCGTATACAGGTAAGTCTGCTGATAGGTCGTAGTGGTGTTGGAGTTGAACAGGTTGTACAGGTCGAACCCCACATCGAGTCGCGAGCGGCCGAAGCGCAGTATTTTCGCGAGCCGGATATCGACCTCGGTGCGGCGGGCGAGCGGGTAGAGCTCGCTCGGCGCGAGCAGGTTCACGGTCGTGTTCTGCGCCGCGGTCGCGCCCGCCGGCAGGCGCCCGAGCAGCTGCGTGACGACCGTATTCGGGATCTGGTAATTCGCCGCCAGCGACGAGCCGTTGCTCGCGTTCTCGCTGGCCACCGTCCGCGTCGAGCGAACCGTCGTGCTGGCGAGCACGGCCACCTTGGGAATTCTGTAGCTCGCCAGCCCGCGGAACGACGTGATCCACGGCTCCGTCACGGCGCAGCTGTCAGCCGAGTTGGTGCCCTGGAGTTGCGGGCGTGCCTGCCATAATGCGCACGTGTCGCGGACGCCGCGGCCGCTGCTCGTGCCCATCTGCAGGGTGATGCCACTGAACCGCGCCGTCCCGTTGACGTCGACGCCGTGCCAGTACGCCGTCCGCGCCTCCCCGGCGACGGTTTCTTCCTTCGTCATGAAGCTCCGCGAGCCTCGCGCCGATGCCTCCGGTGTGATGGCGACAAATGATTCCGTTCCGCCCGAGTTCGGCAGATTGGCATTGACCGGTACCGGCACGTTCCAGACCGTATAGTCGCTGGCGCCGGCGAGCTCGTTGTAGGTGGCAAAGAAGTTGCCCCAGCGGCGCCGGTTGTAGCCCACATCGACGGACACACCGGGGCGGACTTCGTGCTGCACCGACAAGCTGTAATTCCAGTTGTACGGCCGGATGCCCCAGCCACTCAGGATGGCGGGATCGACCCTGGTGGTACCCGGATCGAGGTTGCCGAAGTTGAGATTGGCGCCGGTCAGCGCACCGCAGACGTCACCGCCGGTCGCGCTGCCGTTCTGCGCCGCCGGACTCAGCAGATTGCAGTCGACGGCGCGGTTGCCGTTCGAGTCCGTCCACGAGCGGGTCGCCGTCCTGACGTAGTTCAGGCCCTGGTTCAGCGACGAATAGATGCCGTCGGCGGTCGCTGCCGACAGGTACTTGCCGGCGCTGGCTTTCAATGCGGTCTTGCCGTTGCCGAACAGATCGTAGGCGGCACCCATGCGCGGGGTGAGGTCGTTGAACCCGGTCACGCTGTCGTTCCGGCCGAACCTGACCGGCGCCGGACTGAAGCGGGTGGTCTGGTCCGTCCCGTTGCCGCCAGCCGGCGCCCAGCTCGCGACCCGATCGTACCTGAGGGCGCCCTGGACCGTCAGCCGTCCCCGCGTCCACTGATCCTGCGCGAAGATCGAATGCGCCGCCGCGCTGTTGGCGTTATCCCACTGCGACGTGGCGGCGTAGTTGACCGCCGTCGGTACGCCGTTGTTGAACGTGTAGCGCATCAGGGACGGATTCGTGAACGACTCCCAGTTGTACTGCATGTGGGTGCCCTGATATCCCAACTTGAACCCGTGGCCGCCGGTCACATACGACCACGCCGCGCGCCAGTTCCACGAGATGGTGTCGTATTCGCCCCAGCCGTAGGGCGCCCGGTAGGACACGTTGGGACGTCCGTACATCCCGGAGCTTTCCGTCACGCCGATCATGCCCAGCGGCGCATCGGGCGGCACACTCCCGTTGCCGATGATGCCGTACCAGAAACGCGACACCGCGGCATCGATGAGATGACGGCTGGACACCGGAGTCGTCCACGTCGCCTGCGTCAGGCTGACCGGAGCACTCTGGTACCCGGACCCCGCCTCCGGGGCGGTGGTTTCCGAAGTGGCCGGGGCGCCGATCCAGTCGTCGCCGCGGACGCGGCAGCCGTCCGCACTGGTCGTCAGCGTCGATCCGAGGCACCGGTACTGCGGCTGATACGAGAACGTCACCCGATTGCGTGGCGTCACCTGACTGGTCAGCCGGGCCGAGACATCCAGCTTCGATTCGGAGAAGCGCGTTTCGACTCCGGGTGTGGGTGCATAGAGCCACTGGGTCGGGTCGCCCGTGTAGAGATTCGGCGCCAGACCGGCGGCGACGACCTGCCCGATGCCGACGGTGCGGACGTTCGTGAAGAACCAGAGCCGATCGCGGGCGATCGGTCCGCCGAGCGCGCCGCTGCCGTCCCAATTCTTACGGGTGACGGGCGCCTTGGGAATGCCCTGGGCCCGCAGCGCATCGTTGATGTTGTCGGTCTGGAGTCCGGACCGGGTGCCGCTGAAAAACGCCGAGCCGCTGTAGGTGTTGCCGCCTGACTTGGGGACGATGTTGGCGATCGGCCCCGCCGTTTCCGACTCGCCGAGCCCGCCGCCGACCAGGACCTGCATTTCCTGGGCATTGGCGACGTCGAAGGCGAACTGCGTCACGCTGTTCTGGCCGAACGGCCCGTTGACGGACACCCCGTCGACGAAGACCCGTCCTTCGGTGCTGATCCCGCCGTGCGCCGAAAACAGCGACATGCCAGGCATCAGCGCGTTGTTGTTGACACCCGGCTGGACGGTCAGTCCCGGCGTCGCATAGAGCACGCCGCCATAGTTGCGGGTCATCGGCAGGGCGTTGATGGTCTCGGCATTGATCACCGTCTCGCGGCGGGTCGTCTGCGTATCGACCAGCGGCGACGATCCGGCGACGACGATGGTCTCCGAGAGGGCGCCGACGCGCATGTCGGCATTGAGCGGAATGACACCGGACCCTGACACGGTCAAGTCGTCGCGCTGCACGGTGGTGAATCCACCCAGCGAGAACTTCACGACATACGTCCCGGGCGGCAGGGTGACAATCCGGTACTGGCCAGCCCCGTCGGTGACCACCGTCCGGACCTTTTCTGTCAAGGCGGAGCTCGAGGCTTCGACCGTGACGCCGGGCAGGACGGCTCCCGACGAATCGCGGGCCACGCCGGCAAGGGTCGCCTGCGCGAACGCGGCCTGTGGAAGGATCAGCACCGCGGCAAGCACGACGAGAGACCTGATCAAGCTGCGCACGCTAGTCCTCCATCACGGCACGACGCGAGTACGAGGTGCGCCGATGCCTCACCAGAAACGAGCGGGCCGATGTCGCGGACTGTCGTCCGGATCACGGACCGCGTTTACTTCGACAGCACACTGACGTGTACTCTTACGGCACAGGACGTGTACTCCTACGGCAGAGGATTGTCAAGGGCGTGCAGACTAAAGTCTCGGTCCGCGCCGACCTCACCAAATCTGTCGCTACCCCGGCCATTTTTCCAACGCAAATTCCGCTCTATTCACGGCGGCGTCTGGCGGAGCTCTTGCTGAAAACCGTCCACCAGACCAGCGCAGCGCATAACCAGGAGTTGACCACGAGCGGATCAACCATCATGAAATACCTCATCTTCAGTACGGCACTACTCATCGGCGCTTGTTCGGCCGCGCCGTCGCCGCAAACTGCGGCGGCGCCGTCGCACATCACCTATCGGGCAGTCAACCTGTCACGGACCGGTCCCGCACGTGCCTCGATCACGTTTCAGAACGGCACCAACCGCAGCGACCAGACCGAAGTCACGATGCCCTGGGAGACGACGTTCACCGTCTCGCCGGGCGCGCGCCTCTACATCGCCGCTCAGAACCTCGACAACGTGGGCGGGATTCAGGTGTTCATCCTGAAGAACGGCCGGGAGGTGGCGACCGGTGAAGCCGTCGGCGAGAACGCGATCGCCACCGCCGCCGCGGCGTCCTGATCGACGAAAATCCCGAGCCGCGTCCCTGTGCTCTTTTGCACAGCAGGTGTGCAACTCGGCACAGTATAAAGGTTCAGTCGCCGTCGCCAAGAGCCCGACTGACCGGTCGCCGCCAGCGCCTCGCCGCTCAATTCCAGAAACGGGGAATTCATGAATCGCCGGCAACACGACCGTCTGACCCGCCCCGGCCGCCGCCGCAGCGATCGCCGCCCGCCGGCCGCTGAGAACCGCCGGGTCCTCCTGGTCGGAACCGACGAGGCCTGGCGGCTCCTCGCCACCTACGTCTTCGAGGAGGCCGGCTACGTGGTCTATGCCGCCGCCAACGAGCGCCAGGCGGTCGCCTTCACCGGCCGATTGCTGCCCGACGTGGTGCTCATGCAGGTGGAAGCGCTCAACCCGCTCGAGGTCGTGGCGCAGCTGGCCATCACCTCGAGTACGCGGGACATTCCCGTCGTCGTCCTCGCCACCTCGCTCCACTCGGCCGACGCGCGCCGCGCCCGCGCCGCCGGCGCCGTCGTCCTCCTGCCGCACACCGGCGATATCGAGGTGTTGATCGGTGAAGTGGATACGCTGATTGCGGTCGATGCGCGCGCGCGCCGGACGCTGAAGCGGCGCCTCCTCGATTTGCAGGATCTCGCTCGCTACTACACGCCAGACGCCGAAGGACGAGCGAGCCTGCGCCGCCTGATCGACCACCTGCAGGTCGCCATCTTCGCGGTGGATGAAGAGGGGCAGTGCATCGCCGCCAGCGAGGGCGTGACAAATCTGACCGGCTACTCGCGTCTACAGTTGCTGACCACCTCGCTGTTCCAGACCGCGTTCGGATGCAAGGACGACTTCCTCGGGGATCGGCACGACGCGGGGACGACGACGATCACCACCCGACAGGGCGAGGATTTGACGGTGCACGCGGCCGCCGTGGCGGAGATCCTGCCCGGCTTCCACGTGGCCGCGTTCGCCGCCGCCTGACACGTCTCGTCCGACGATACTGGACCGTCGGCAACTCGGCCTGAGCCGTTCGACATGCGGCAACCTCGCGGTCTTCTCCGTGTCTGTGGCACAGACCTTGAAACATCGATGAGATGAGCACTCACCGCTTCGGGTCGGCTACCGCGAGCGCAGCGCTCCTCCTGTCGGGCTTCTCCGCGTGCGCCGCAACACCTGAGCCGCCGCCGTCGCGATCTTCGGCTCTCGCCGCACGCGCGACCGCCTACTGTCAAAGCGGCATCACCAAATCAGGCGAGGCGACGCGGCAGGGCGTGATTGCGGCGGATCCGCGGGTGCTGCCGCTCGGATCGGTGGTCCACATCGATGCCCCTGAGCAGGCGCACGATGGCATCTACCGCGTGCTCGACACCGGCGCCGCCGTGCGGGGGCGCATCGTTGACATCTATATGCCGAACTGCCGATCGGCGAAGAGGTTCGGGCGCCGGGACGTGGTCATCCACGTCCTCGAGTGGGGCAGCGGGGAGCGCAGTGAACGGTTGCGTCGCCACTGACGCGAAACCATTCAGCGCCGCTGCCGCCAATCGACTCCTGGACCCAATGCATGAGGTTTCCTCGCTTATAATCCCGCCTTCCACAGATTGGAGCGGTCATGAACAAGCGCAGAATCCTCATCCTCTCCGCCCTCCTCGCGATGGCGACCTTCCCGCCCGCCCTCGCGCGTGCCCAGACAGCCATACCCGGACCTTGTGACGACGGCACGCTGCCGAGCGGCGCGAAGTCGAGGATCTGCGTTCCCATCAATGGGTGGAACGGACAGTTGGTGGTGTTCGCCCACGGCTACGTCGCGTTCAACGCGCCCCTCGATTTCTACAATCTGAGCCTGGCCGATGGCACTGACTTGTCGCTGCTGGCCCAGACGCTGGGATTCGCATTCGCCACGACCAGCTACCGGCAGAACGGTCTGGCCATCCTCGAGGGGATCGACGATCTCGACGAGCTCATCGACAAATTCAATGAGAACCATTCGGCGCTCCGCATCTATCTTGCTGGCGTGTCGGAGGGCGCCCTGACGACGACGCTGCTGGCCGAGCGATCGAGGAACCGGATCGACGCCGCCCTTGCCACGTGCGGCCCGATCGGCAGCTTTCACGCCCAGCTCGATTACATCTACGATTTCCGCGTGCTGTTCGACTATTTCTTTCCCGGGCTGATTCCGGGCTCGGCCATCGACGTCCCGGCGTCGGTCATGACGAACTGGAACGCGTACCGGATCGCCATCACCGGAGCGTTGGCGGCGCGTCCCGCCCGGGCGCTGGAGCTGATGCGGGTTGCCAACAGCGCCTACGATCCCGCCAACCCCGCGACGATCGTGAACACGACCCTTGACCTGCTCTGGTACGGCGTCTTCGGCAACGCCGACACAAGACGCAAACTGGGCGGCAATCCTTACGGCAACCGCTTGCGCTGGTACTTTGGATCGAGCAACGACCTCCAGCTGAACCTGCGCGTCGCCCGCTTCTCGGCGTCGCCGCGTGCGTTGGCCGCGCTCCGCCCGTACGAGACGAGTGGCGACTTGCGCATTCCGCTCGTCACCCTGCACACGATCGCGGACGATGTGGTGCCGGTCTGGCAGGAGCTGCTCTACTGGGCCAAGGCCAGGGGCAGGTTCGTGCCGCTGCTGGCGCCGCGTTACGGGCACTGCAATTTCACGACGAGCGAGCTCGTCGGCGCGCTCCAGGCGACCATCAACCAGCCCTGATCGACGAGCGGCAATCGCGGCGTCCTCCGCTTCACCGCTGGGGGTGTGCATAAGTAGACAGCCGGCCGGGCCCCCGGCCTGGTTGACCCATTCGACCTCGAGATTCTCGACGGGTCAAGGAGGACGATGAAGACGAGCTCGTCACGTTGATCGAACTGTTTGCGGCGACCGCGCCGACCGACATCGCCAACCTGCGCCGCGCCCTGGAGCAGGCCGACCCGGCCGGCCTGTCGATGGCGGCGCACGCCCTGAAAGGGAGTTGCAGCAACTTCGGCGCGGCTTCGCTCTACGGACTGTGCATCCAGATCGAAAAACTGGCGCTGAACGCCAACCTCCACGGCGCCGCCGACGTCATCACGCGGGCCGGGAAGGAACTGGATCGTCTCCTCGATGCCCTGCACGCCTATCGACAGGCCAGCCTCCCCTGAGGAGTCAAATCCAGTGACGCCTGTGCGTCCGAGGCGCCCGACCCTGCCGCCCGTTCTTTCGATCCTGTTGGCCGTACTCACCGTCCAAAGCGGCGCCACCGTTGCGAAGGGACTGTTCCCGGTGCTGGGCGCGGCCGCGACCGCGTCGGTTCGCAACGGACTGTCCGCGATGATTCTCCTGGCCGTGTTCCGCCCTCCTCTGCGCCGCCTGACCGCCGGCCAGTGGCGGGCGGTGGTCCCTTACGGCGTCACGATCGGCGTGATGAACCTCCTGTTCTATGAGACCATCGCCCGCATTCCGCTCGGATTGGGCGTGACGCTCGAGTTCATCGGTCCCCTCGGACTGGCCATCGTCGGATCGCGGCGCCTGCTCGATGTCCTGTGGGTCGGGCTTGCCGCGCTGGGGATTGCGCTGATTGCGCCGTGGCAGGCGGGAAGCGCCATCGATCCTGTCGGCGTGGCATTGGGCCTGCTGACCGGCGTCTGCTGGGCCGCCTATATCGTGCTCGGCGGGCGCGTCGCGCAGCGGCTGCCCGGCGGACCCGCGGTCGCGGTGGGAATGTTGCTCGCCACGTTGACCGTGCTGCCGTTCGCCGTCGCCGGCGGCGGGCTCGCGCGCTTCTCGCCGCGGTTGTTTGTGTCGGGCGTGGTGCTGGCGCTGCTTTCGAGCGCGCTCCCCTTCACGCTGGAGATGCACGCCCTGCGCGCCTTGCCGGGGCGGACGTTCAGCATCCTGATGAGCCTGGAACCGGCCGTTGGCGCACTGTGGGGCCTGCTGTTTCTCAACGAGCGGCTGACCAGGGGGCAATCGGCGGCGGTCGGTCTCGTCATCGCCGCCAGCATCGGCGCGACGCTGACTGCGACGAAGGTCCCTGTCCACCTGGAAGTCTGAGGCGCTGTTCAGTCCACGGTGAGCGATCGATCCGTGGACTGAACATGATCGTCTGCCCCCTCGCTACAGGCGCGCTCCCGGCCGCCACGGCGAGGATGACGCGGGCGCGGCTACCGGCACAATTCATCCAGCGGCTGCACCGAGCTGGCCGGATTGACCAGTTTCTTGATCGTCTCCGCGTCCTCGACGCTGAGGCTGGCGAGCCGCGCCGCGGCGCGGTCGATAAACGCGTCGATCGTCGTCTCGCTGCGCGAGAGCCTGTTCGGATACTGGCCGCCGGCGTTGAACACTGACATCACGTCCTTGAAGGACACAGTCGGACTGGGGCAGGCGACGCCGTAGACGGGCAGGGCCTCAACCGCCGGCTTGGGAGTGGTGTCGCCGGGCGTCCCGAACTTGTAGATGAACAGCGCCGGCGTGGTCAATGTGTGCAGCACCGACACCCAGCCGTCGTCGTGCCGCTGGACCAGGCTCTTGCTGGTCAGGGCCGGCGACACGCTGCCGCCGTTGTCGTTCAGCTCCGGCCGGCTGAACGGCAGCACCTTGGTGCCGCCGAGCAGGGCCCGCTTCATTTCGTCGGCATAGAAGGTGCCCCAGCCCTCGTGGAACGCGACGCAGTGGTCGTCGACCAAACCGTGCGTGTTGCCGTTGAGCAGCAGCGTCTCGGTGAGGCAGATTTCGCCGGAGGTGTGGTTGTAGGCCCAGATGTGTCCCATCTCGTGCAGCAGGGTGTCAACCGAGAAGTGGTCCTCCTTGCCGTCGTTGCTCCTGAAGATGTAGATCACCTTGGTGGTGGGGTTGGCGTAGCTGGCCTCGACCTCGTCGCCGGCGACAGCGCTGTTGTGCGGATACTTGACCTTGACCTGGGTGGTGAAGGCGTAGTCGCTGCCGTAGCTGGCGGCCTTGGCGATCGCTTTCTTGTAGAGGAACCAGATATCCGCGTGCGACCAGGCTTCATCGTCGTTGAGATCGTAGGCGCCGCCGGCGCGGAAGGTCTCGTCGCCGTAGTCCGTCGTCCCGGCGGCGTGTTCGCCGCTGGTTTCGTCGATGATCGTGTACCACTTGACCTTGTCGACCGACGAGGTGGAGTGTTCGTGCCGCACCTCCAGGTCGTCGTCGGTGAACTGGACCTCCACCTTGAAGCGGCGCTGATCGCAGTTCTTGCTGTTGGTCACCGTGAACGAGCCGTCGGACCGCGTGCGGACCGTCGGCCAGCCGTTCCAGGTGCCCCACCCGATCACCGGCACCTTCTCCTTCGCCGAGACCTTGACCTCGACGTTCTCGAGCGGGCTGGTGCCGTAGGCGGTCTTCAACTCCGCCAGACGGTGTTCGACCTTCAGCCGGCCCTTGACGGTCCAGTTGCAGTCCGCGTACGCGACCTGCGGCCCGACGCCCAGCACGGCGATCGCCAGCGCGATGGCCCGATGGTTGATGGATGACATTGTCACTTCTCCTGCCTTGATGATCACGGTCCGTTGTTGTCATGCAGGATTGTCCGGACCGGAGACCGTCCTGCCATGGGACGCGACCGCTCCTGCCATCGCGTCTGCAGTCTGCGGTCACCTGTAACTACGCAGCGGTGCGCCAGAACCGGACACGCGTGTGCGACGCGACACCGGCCGCGGGCGGACGGCCGTCAGACCGATCGGCGAGTGGCGGTGGGATCGAGCCCGCCTGATCGAGCTGCTCCGGTCGGTTCAGCCGGAGCGAAGAAGCGAGCGGCGCGTGCGCCTGCGGATGATGCTGAAGCCGAGGGGCACCGCCGCCAGCAATCAGCCGTTCGAAGAGTGGAGTGCGGCCGAGACAATCAGTGCGCGGGCGTTTCTTTGTGGCTGTGGCGTTCTTCAGAAGGTGGACACCGTTGTCGAGGTGCGTCTGGCAGGCGACGACCCGCACCTGGTCGGCACGGCGCGCGTCGTCCGGGTCGAGGAGTCCGAGACGTCCTTGACAGCGGACGCACATGCCGCCGGGCGTGAACCCGGGGACGAAGGGATCGCTGGTCTTTCTCGACTACGACCAGGAGGAGATCAACGCGGCGTACGATCAGGGGCCCTGGGCGCCCAATTCAGCCGAGGTCTCCAGACGCAATCGGCAGAAGAGCGCCGCCGCGCTCGCCCGGCTGGGCCCGCCGCAGCGTCTTGCCTACGGTCCGACGCCGGCGAGATGACGCCTGCTCGGCCGCGCGGCGTTGGCGCAGATGTCACTCTCGCGCTAGAACCCTTGAGAACCGGAAACTTGACTCAACAAGTCAAGTTTCCGGGCTCGCAAGTGACCTATAGCGGGCCGAGGCCCTGGCTGGGCCGGAGGCCCGCTAGAAATCGAACTGCAGCGATAGCCGCACGAAGCGCGGGCTCAGCAGGACCGTCGGTGTGCCCCAGGCGACGCCAGTACCTGATGCCGGGAAGGTATTTTGGTAGTCACGAACGACGTCGGTGTTGAAGAGGTTGTAGATGTCCACGCCTGCATTCAACCGTTTGCCCGCGAACCGGATGTTCTTTCCGACCTTGAGATCGGCGATCCAATAGCCTGGGCTGTAGAGATCGCCTGGATCGAGCAGGTTGACCCGGTAGGTTGTGGCCGTGATGTTCGTCCCCGGCGTAAAGCACCCGACCTGCCCGGCCTGCGCGCCCGTGCACGGCACCGTCGCGCGAGAGGCGCTGGGCGCCTCCCAGGTCACCATTTCCTTCGGCACGTCCCAGAGGGCAGTTCTCTCGAGACCGGGCCGCCACTGAAACACGGTGCTCAAGAGAACATCCGCCTTCGGAATCGTGTAGGAGGCCGACCCCCTCACGTTGGTGTCAAAACGCGTATACGGGTTGCACGCGAGAGGGTTGCCGTCTGCCGCCTTGATGTTTGGTGCACCGAGCTCGGTGCCGCACTGGTCTCGCCTGGCACGGCCGGTGCTGGTACCGCCGTTCAGGCGAAGGCCGTGCGGGCCGCGCCAGGTGAAGTTCGTATCGACGCCGTTCCAGGAGTATGCGAGCTCCTGCATGATGGTCACCGCCGACGGCCGGCCGACCGGAAAGGTGGGCTTCTGATTGGCAATCCCTCGAACCGTGTAGCCGCCGCCACCGGGCAGGTCTGGATTCAACGGCGCCACGACGTTGAAGAAGTCGTACTCGCCGCTGACGTAATTCGTCTGCGCGTCCAGACACGTCTGCAGCGCCTGGGCGCCATTGAAACGGTCGCAGCCGACGCCGAGCTGATCGGTGACGGTCAGGTTCAAGTACTGGCGGCGATTGAACGTCACCTCGGCAGACAGTCGCGGCAGAATCTCGTGCTGGATGCCAAGGCCGAATTGCCATTCGGCGCGGCGCTTGCCGCGGCCCTGGAGCAGCGTGTCGCCGTACTGGGCGCAGTACGCCTGGACGTCCGCCGGGATGCCCTGTTCCCGGCGTCCGCATTGGGTGCTCGTCAGGCCGATCGGTGTGCCGGCTGCGTCGAGGCTCAGCGGGTCGCGTCCATAGCGCACCGAGTCCTGGCCCGCCAGGGGCGTACCGCATTCGGCGTTTGCGTTGAAGTTCAGAAGATCGCAGTCGACGCGGCGGTTTCCATTCGTGTCGTCCCAGTTGCGCGTGAGCTCATTGACCGCCCGCAACGCCGGGTTCGCGTCGGAATAGACGCCGTTGATCCCCGCGCCGGCGAGATATTTACCCATGTTCCACTTCACCGACGTCTTGCCCGTGCCGAACACGTCCCACGCGACCGCCCACCGCGGGTTGATGTCGTTGTAGGAGACGCCATCGCTCGGCGGCGTGCAGTAGCTGGCCGAGCCGGCATTCGTACCGCCGTTCTGCACCGGCACGTAGCGGTCGGGGCCAATACATGTTGAGAGGTAGTTGCTCGTCGCATGGTCGTAGCGGATCGCACCGCTCAACGTGAATCGCTTCAGCGTCCACTGATCCTGCAGGTACAAGGCGCTGTATTTCACTTTCGATTCGATATCGGCAATGCCGGTGTTGATCGTGACGCGGGTGGGCACCGGCCGGCGCGCCAGGTTCGTCGGGTCGCTCGGGAAATAGAGGCTCGCGTTGCCGCAGCTGATCGGCGTCGTCTCCAGACAGGTGGCGGCAGGCGTGTCGTAGCGATAGGTCAGGCGCGTGTCGCCGGCGGTGTTGTGCCTTCGCTGAGAGAAGTACCCGCCGTCATAGCCGAATTTCGCGCTGTGCGAGCCGGTGACGTACGAGATCGACGCGCGCGGGCGGTAGTCGTCGAGGTTGCGATATTCCGCCGCGCCGCCAGGTCCAACGTTCAGGTTGCCCGACTGCACCCCGAAAATGGCCGCCGACGGGTTGACCAGCGGAGAGACGTCGTCCATGCCGACCGTGGAACCGAACTCGACCACGCGCGGTATTTCCTGATGGCCAGGGACGTAGCGATGCTGCGAAAAATCGTACAACTGCTTGTTCACAGCCAGTCCCGCTTCGAGCAGGATCTTGCTGGCGAGCGGGTTCGTCCACGACACCTGTTGCAGCCGGGCAGGATGCACCTGACCGGACCAGTTTCCGTCTCGCGGCGCCCAGGACGCCACCGCGCCGTCACACGGATCCTGACAGGTCAGCCCCTCGTCCCAGAAGAGGTTGAACTTGTTCTTGGCTGAGGCTTGATATGTGATGCGCGCGTTGATGTTGCGCGTCATGTTGATGAGATTGAGCGGGTCCTGCGACCGATCCGGCTGGTAATTCATGCCCCAGATGCCGGCGTTCTTGTTGTCCCAGATGTTCTCGTTCTGGCTGTTGAACGCCGTCTTCTCCCAGCTCCGCCCGGCCGAAAAGAACCACAGGCGGTCGCGCTTGATTGGACCGCCAAACGCCCCTGTCACGTCGAGGTCGCTGATCAGCGGGTAGTTCGAATTGATCGAGGGATACGCCTCGTTGTTCGTGGAAAACCACGCCCGCCGCGTGTAGCTGTTGAAGTAGTTGCCGCTGAATTTATTGCCGCCGGTGCGCGGAATGATGTTGATCGACGCCCCGCCGGTTTCAGATTCTCCGAGCGCCCCGGAAATCTGCACGCTGACTTCCTGGGCGTTCGCGATGTCGGCGACGTAGCCGCCCGTCATCCCCATGATCCCGGCCCCGCCGCCGGTGTTGATGATGGTCCCGTCCACCATGACACGCCCTTGCGTACTGACTTCCCCGGTGTCGTTCGCTGCCGTGTGCGACCCAAGGTTGTAGATGTTGTTGTTGCACCAGACGCCGACGCCGCCCACGCAGTCCGCGCCGAGGCCCTGCGCCGTCAGCCCCGGTGTCAGCGTCAGCAGGCTTCTCAGGTTGCGCCCCGTCGGCAGGTCCCGTATCTCGGCAGCGGCAAGTGTGGTGACCTGGCGCGCGTTCTGGACGTCCACTATCGGCGACTCGCCGACCACGGTCACCGTTTCAGAACGCTGGCCGACGGTCATGGTTACACTGACCGCGGCGGTGAATCCCGTCGTCAACGCAACGTTGTCACGCAGCTGTCTCGAGAAGCCTTCGAGCGCGAACGTCACCGTGTAGGTGCCGACGGGCAGGCGGGTAATGCGATATTGCCCACTGCCATCGGTGGTGGTTGAACGAACCTTCTCGATCATCGCCGGGCTCGTGACCTCCACGAGCACGCCGGGTATCACGAGGCCCGCCGGGTCCCGCACCACCCCGGCAATCTGGCCGTCCTGGGCCGAGGCGATTCCAGGCAGCAGCCCCAGGAACGCACAGATCGCGAGAATCACTGCCAAGGCTCGTTGCATCACGGCTCCTCCAGTTCCTGACCACGGCGCTGGTTTCTGCACGTCGGCGAACGGCACGGGTGTCGCGGGGTGGTTTCTAATCTTTTTATGTGAGGCCCTATTTACGCCCGCGAACGGAGCGTGTCAAGAAGATTGTCGAAAGCTGTGATATCAGCGCGGGGTTCAGGCTCGACAATCGCCGAGGCTTCCGTCGCCGCAAAGGATCGGGGCCGATCTATCATCAGGGCCTCTACGAGCCTCCCCGGGACAGTTCGATTGGACGTGTCATGGCGGATGTGCGAACTCGGTGTACACCGGCGCCCGGAACCTCCCTGACCCTGCCGGCCACGGCGGCAATCCTCCTCGCGCTGATCGTCGACGCGGCCATCCTCGCAGCGCCGCAGCGCCAACGGGAGCAGGTGCCGGTAGAACTGCCGATGTTCAGAGACGTCGCGGTGTCCGCGGGGCTGGACGTGACGCATGTCAGCGGCGCCAGCGACCAGAAGTTCCTTCCCGAGATCCTCGGGTCGGGCGGCCTGTTCTTCGACTTCGACGACGATGGCTGGCTCGACATCTTTCTCGTCGACGGCGGCTCGTTCGCCGATCCGGCCGTCGCCCAACGCGCCCGCCATCGGCTGTTCAGGAACCGCGGGAATGGCACGTTCGAGGACGTCACCGCAGCCTCGGGGATCCGGCATCGCGAGTACGGGATGGGCGCCTGCGCGGGCGATTACGACAACGACGGCCTGATCGATCTGTATCTCACCAACGTCGGACCAAACGTGCTGTATCGGAATACGGGTCATGGCCGATTCAGCGAAGTCGCGAACGCGGGCGGCGCCGCGGCCGCGCTGTGGAGCACGAGCTGCGCGTTCCTCGATCTCGACCGTGACGGCGACCTCGATCTCTTCGTCACGCACTACGTCGACACGACTGGGAAGAAGAACGAGTTCTGCGGCAACGCCGGTCCGCCTCCGATCAGGGATTACTGCCATCCGCTCATCTATCCGCCGTCATCGAGCATCCTCTATCGGAATACCGGCAAGTCGTTCGAGGACATCAGCGCCGAGAGTGGTGTGGCGGCGGTCCGTGGCAATGGTCTGGGGATTGCCGTGACCGACATCGACGACGATGGCTGGCCGGATGTGTTCGTCGCCAACGACGCGACGCCAAATTTCCTCTTTCACAACACCGGCAGCGGTCGGTTCATCGAGATGGCGAGCCTGGCCGGGGTCGCGGTGGCCGCCGACGGCAAGGCCAGAGCCGGCATGGGGACCGCGTTTGCCGACTTCAACGGGAACGGACGTCCAGGATTGATCGTGACCAACCACGAGACCGAGATGCACGGCCTCTTCCTCAACGTTGACGGCCGGGTGTTCTCGGACGTCACGGTGCGCAGCGGCGTCGGCCCGGCGACGCGTTCGTCGGTCGGATTCGGGGTCGTCTTCTTCGACTACGACAACGACACCCGGCTCGATATCGCCATCGCCAACGGCAACGTGATGGCCACTGCGCCGCTCGTGCGCGCCGGCGCCAGGTATGCACAGCGGAATCTGCTGCTGCGTAACACCGGGGACCGCTTCCAGGATATGAAGGAGCAGGCAGGCCCGGGATTCTCCCCAGAGATGGTCAGCCGCGCGCTCGCCGCCGGCGACATCGATAACGACGGCGATGTGGATCTGCTGATCACCAACAACAACGGCAGGCCGAACCTGCTGCTGAACGAAGGTGGCAGGGCCAACGCCATCCTGGTGCGTACCATTGCGACGACAGGCAACCGCGGCGGCATCGGTACCCGATTGACGCTGGTCACCGATGGGCACCGGCAAGTCCGCGAAGTGCAGTCGGGATCCAGCTATCTTGGCCAAAACGATCTGCGGGCGCACTTCGGTCTGGGCCAGTCGAATCGGGCCGAACGGCTGGAAATCCGCTGGCCGGGTGGGGCAACCGAAGTCGTCGAGAGTCTTCCGGCAAATCATGTCATTACAGTTCGCGAAGGCCAGGGTGCCGTCAGCCGCGTGCCGTTCCGGCGCTGAGGGAACGGGCCGGCCTGTCCGAAGCCTCGCAGGAGAAGCTCCAGCGAGGCGAAGGCTGGTCACGCGTTCAGCGGGCGCCCGCCCGACCCCGGTGCTGGTGTCGGCGCTGCTCCTGGCGTCGCTGGTCGTCCCGTCGAACGCCTTCGCCCAGCGCGATGATTTCTTCTCTGCACTCCTGGCCTTCTATAAGACGCTTGGCGGTGTCTACGGAGACGAGGGACCGCAGCTGGTGGCGCACCTGGGGGAGATATCGACGGCGCTGGATCGGTGGGATGACGAGATCCGCGCGGCCGAACGGCAACTGCGACCTCAGTTGAACGGGCGGGACGCCGAGACGAAGTTGCAGGTCCATGCACTGCTTGCATCGCTATACATGGAGCGTGGCCGCTTCGACGCCGCGCTTCGCGAGTTTGACGAAGACCTGCGGATCGATCCTCGCCGCGCCGCGTTTCATCGGTACCGGGGCCTGATTCATCAGGTGGCGGGGCGATCCGCCGAAGCGGCGGACGCATTCCGCGCCGCCTGGCTCGTCGACCCTGACGATCCCCAGGACGCGTATCGACTCCTGGCCTTCACGTCGTCTCAGACGACGCCACCGGAGCGCGCCCGCGCACTCGAGACGCTTGCCCGTGTCGAACGCGCCGTGCTCGAGGGCAGTCGGCCGCGCGCCGCCGCGCCGTTCACGACCGTGAGCGGGATCGTCGATGACGCCGGCGGTGCGCTGGCGTTCGTGCCGGCCGGGTACGCGCCCGGCTTCTCGCTCGTGTTGAAGGGCGAGCTCGATGCGGGGTTGGCGGCGTTGCGCGCGGCGGTCGCCGCCGATCCGCTGGTCATCGAGGCGTCCCGCAAGGCGGAGACGATGACGCGGGGCAGCACGGCACTGCGCCAGGGGCGCCTCGCGGGTGCGATTGAACAGTTCGAGGCCGCAGCCGCACTGTTCGGCGATTCAGCCGAGGCGCACCGCGGGCTCGGGACGGCCTATGGTGTGAATGGCGACGTCAGCAACAGCCTCCAGCACTTGCGCCAGGCGGTGCGTCTCAATCCTCGCGACGAACGCTCCTGGCTGGCACTGGTGCGGACGCTCGACGAGATCAACGCGTCAGGAGAAGCGGAGGAGGCCGTTCGTGCCGCCATCGCCGAACTTCCTGACGCCGGCGCACTCCGCTGGCAGCTGGCAGCCATCGCCGCGAAACGCCAGCGGACCAATGACGCCGATCTCGCGTCGATGACCGCGATCGATCGGTATGTCGTCCTCGTCGGACGAGGCGAGCTGCACACCGTGCTGGCCAAGCTCGCGCAAACCCATTTGGAGTACCAACGCGCCATCGGTCTGCTGGAGCGCGCTGCCGCGTTGATCCCCAATAGCAAGGGAGCGCACAAGAACCTGGCGCGCGCCTACCTCGAGGACGGGCGCGACAGTGAAGGGTATGCCGAGCTGGTGGTGGCGTTGATGATCGATCCGGACGACGTGGAAACACTGACTGAAATCGGGCGGGTGCACGCAGCGGCCGGCCGCGTCCCGGAGTCGATTGATGCCCTGGCCCGAGCCGTCGCCATCGATCCGGCCAATCAGCAGGGCGTGCACGCGCTTGGCGGCGCATTGGTCCGCGCGGCAAGAACCGCCGAGGGACAACACTGGCTTCAGGAATCCGACCGGCTGCGCGCCCGGTCAATCGACGCGGAACGTCTTCTGCGCACGATCGCGATACTCACGCTGCAGGCCGAGGTGCGAAACGGCGAGCGTGACTACGCCGGGGCGATCGATCTCTGGAACCAGATCATCCCGCTGCGACCAGGAAGTGCGGCAAGTCATCTGCAGCTGGCCGGGGCGCTGGTCGCCGCAGAACGTCTCGACGAAGCAGCCACGACATATCGAACGGCGATTTCACTGGGCGCCGGCGCCGACGCCCGCCGCCGCCTGGCCGAGGTCTACGCCGCCCTCGGCCGCAACGCCGAAAGTGTTCGTGAACGCGCCAGCTCTGTCCAGCAGCGGCTGGAAGAGCTCCGCGAGAGAGCTGCCAATGGGCCTGCCCAGTAGCGGGGCGGTCCGCCCGCCCGCTCTGACTGCTGCGGTTGTGAAGCCGCTTCCGCGCGCCCGGACGGTGTTGCTCCGCCGTGTCGTGGCATTCTGCGCATGGGTGGCGATTGCCGCGTCGCCCGGCATCGCCTTCGCTCAGCGTTCGATCTTCGTCGAGGGACTCTCGGAGCTGACGGCTGCCGTCGCTGGCACCTACGGCGACGAGGGCGCACGGATCGGACCGGCGCTGGACAAGATGGCGGGCGGGCTCGCCGGGTTGGATCGGGCGATTCAGGCGTTCGAGTCTCGCCTGGCGTCTGAGCTGCCGGCGGCTCAGCCTGGCCTCGCGCTCCAGATGCACGTCGCCCTCGGCGAGATGTACGTGGAACGGGCGCGGTTCGCCGACGCGATCCGGGAGTTCGAGGCGGCCAGCCGCCTCGCGCCCGATCGCGCGGACCTGCCCATGCGTCGCGGCCTCCTCTTCGCCGCCTCCGGCAAATCGCGTGACGCCGGCGCCGCGTTTCGCGCCGCGTGGATCCTCGATCCGGGCGATCCGATCAAGGCCTATCACGTCTTCCGTCACGCGGCATCCATAGGCAACATCCAGGACATGCGCGACGCTCGCGAAATCCTGGCCGGCGCGTACCTGGCGCTGCGCCAGAACGGGGCGGGCGCGAAGGCGTCCCGTTTCGTCAGTCTCGAGCTCCTTGACGATCGTGACGCCGGCGCGCCGGCCCTGGCCCCGCTCGCCTACCGCCAGGGTTATGCCCGCCTCGCGCTCGGTGACTACGCCGGGGCGATCGCCGAATTCCGCCGGGCCGCGGCCATCGATCCGCTGGTCACCGATCCGGCGGCACGATCGCCGGCGATGGCGCTGGCCGTCGCCGCGCTCCGGCAGGGACGGCTGGCCGACGCGCGGTCGCTGCTCGCCGCCGCCACCGCGCGGCAGGATTCCTCCGAGGCGCATCGCGTACTCGGCCTGATCGACTGGGCCGACGCCGCAGACGACAAGAGTATCGAGCAGCTCGAGATCGCCATTCGCGTCAACCCGCGCGACGAACGCTCGCGCCTGGCGCTCGCCCAGGTCCTGACCTCGGCCGGGCGAGACGAAGACGCCGAGCGTGCCCTGCGCGAGACGCTGCGCCTGCTGCCTGATTCCGCGCTGGCCCACTGGTGGCTCGGGCGGAGCGACGAGCGTCTCAACCGGTTCGCGGAAGCGCGGCAGGAATTCGAGATCGCCGCCGCGGCCGCGGTCGCCGGGCGGAGTCAGTTCCAGGCCTCGATCGGTCGCCTCGCCGGGGCCGCCGCCGACGTGCCCGGGGCGATCTCCTCCTTCGCGCGTTCGGTCAGCGCCCGCCCGAACGATCCGCTCGCGCACAAGTCTCTCGCCGGTGCGCTGTTGCAGGAGGATCGCGCAGACGAGGCGTTCGTCGAGCTCGTCGCCGCACTGCTGATCGATCCCCTGGATGCGGACGCTCATGCCGCCGTTGGCCAGATTCATCTGGATGCCGGACGGTACGCCGAGGCCGTGACCGCGCTGCGGCGCGCGCTCGATCTCTCGGCCGACCACGCCGGGGCGCGCTACGCACTGGCCACCGCGCTGTTGCGGTCGGGGCACCCGCAAGAGGCGGCGCCGGAGTTCGCGCGTTTCGAGCAGGCGCAGCGT
This sequence comes from Acidobacteriota bacterium, assembly GCA_039931615.1. Taxonomy (GTDB): domain Bacteria; phylum Acidobacteriota; class Vicinamibacteria; order Vicinamibacterales; family CAVVIG01; genus JAHFUI01. Next base: position 38,545 of record JBDTRR010000001.1, on the reverse strand, counting down.
CTGATGCAGGCGAACCGCCGCCGCGGCCTGGTGCTGGACGTCATGCGGGAAGAGGCCGCGTGGCACGCCGCGGCAGGCCGGCACGATCGAGCGGCGTCGCTCTGGCAGCAGGTGGTCGATCGGGAACCCGGCCGGCCGTCCAACCATCTCGGTCTGGCCGAGGCGCTGGCCAACGCCGGACGGGTCAGCGAGGCGGCGCGGGCCCGCGCCATCTACGAGAAGGCGCTGCAGGCCGAAGGCGCCAGCCGGGGCCCGGCGCGGTGACTCGCCTCGTCTTTCCGGCTGTCGCCGCCGCAATCGCGGCCGTGATCGTCGCCGGTGGTGGTGATGTCAGGGGCCAGCGGCGTGAGGGGCCGGAGGACGCGGCGACGCAGTTCACCGATATCAGCCGCTCCGCCCGCATCGACTTCCGCCACATCAACGGATCCAGCCCGGACAAACACCTTGTCGAGACGATCGGCTCGGGCGGGCTGTTCTTCGACTACGACAATGACGGCTGGATCGATATCTTCCTGGTCGACGGGGGGGCGCTGGCGGATCCGTCGATTGCGAAGCAGGCGCGGCACCGCCTCTACCGGAACCGCGGCAACGGTACGTTCGAGGATGCCACGGCGCGCTCCGGCATCGTTCATCGCGACTACGGAATGGGCGCCTGCGCCGGCGACTACGACAACGACGGCTGGGCCGATCTCTATGTCACCAGCTTCGGGCCGAACATCCTGTACCGCAACGACGGCAAAGGCGGCTTCACTGACGTCACCCGCACCGCGCGCGTCGGATCACCGTTGTGGAGCACAGGTTGCGCCTTCGCGGATCTCGACCGGGACGGCGACCTCGATCTGTTCGTCACCAACTACGTCAGCGCCGGGCCGGCGTCCACCCCGTTCTGCGGCAACGCCCGGCTGCGGCTGCGCTTCTACTGTCACCCGCTCAACTTCGAACCGCTGCAGAACATCGTCTACCGCAACGACGGCAACGGCGTGTTCTCGGACGTCAGCGCACAGTCCGGCGTCGGCGCCCATCGAGGCAATGGCCTCGGCGTCGTGATCGCCGACTTCGATGACGATGGGTGGCCCGACGTGTTCGTCGCCAACGACAGCGTGCCGAACTTCCTGTTTCACGGCGCCGGGCGCGGCCGGTTTGACGAAATTGGGCTGGGCGCCGGCGTGGCGGTGGCGACCGATGGGCAGGCGCGCGCCGGGATGGGTGTCGACGTCGGCGACTACGACGGCGACGGCCAGCTCGATGTGGTGGTGACAAATCTCGAATTCGAGATGCACAGCCTCTACCGCGGACTGGGCAATCGGCTGTTCGCCTACGCCACCCCCGAGAGCGGGATCGGACCGGCAACGCTGCCCTTCGTCGGATTCGGTGTGGTGTTCTTCGACGTCGACAACGACATGCAGCTCGACCTCGGCGTCGCCAACGGCCACATCATGGACAACGCCGCGCTGTGGCGCGCCGGGGCGACCTACGGACAACGCAATCTCCTGTTCCGCAACCTCGGGCAGCGGCGCTTCGCCGACGTCACCGGTCGCGCCGGACCGGGCTTCGCGCTGGAGAAGGTGAGCCGCGGCCTCGTCGCCGGTGACATCGACAACGATGGCGACCTCGATCTCCTCGTCACCAACAACGGTCAGACCGCCGACCTCCTCCGCAATGACGGCGGCAACCGCCGCAACGCCCTGCTCGTCCGCACGATCGGGACCCAGAGCAACCGCGACGGTGTCGGCGCCAGGCTCCGCCTGACGACGGGCACACGCACGCAGCTGCGAGTCGTGACAGCCGGGTCGAGCTATCTTGGCCAGAACGACCGGCGGGTGCACTTCGGCCTCGGCCAAGTCGCGGTCGCCGATCGCCTGGAGGTGCGGTGGCCGAGCGGGCGCAGCGAGCGCTTCGAGAATGTCCCGGCGAACCAAGTCATCACGATCAAGGAGGGCAACGGGATCGTCGGGCGGGCAGCGCTGACCCGTTGACGGATGGGGAACATGCGCCTCCGCCCACCACGGGGCGACCACCGTGATGGGCGGCAGCGCAAGGGTTCACGGTCGCACGAACAAGCAGGTCATGTAGAATAATTGCCCTGACGATATATTCCATGAAATATAGCGCCGAAGGATGGTGGGGTGTTGAAAATGCGACTGTGAACCGACGAACGGCGCTCGAAGGCGCCATGCTCCATTGCGGGAGCAGGTCCCAGTTCCACAGGATTCCTGGCTGTTGTTCAGGAGGAATGGTCTCATGGTGTGTGTTCGAGTCAGTGCCTTGGTGTGGTGTCTGACCGCTCTTCTTATCGGCGCGCCGGCCACCGCCGTGGCCCAGCAAGAGCCGGCGACTCCACCAGCCGCGCCGTCTACGGAAGGCACCGTCCCGGGGACCGCACCGTCGTCCGCACCGAGTCGTGATCTCGTGTTCGACATGGGAGAAATCGTTGTCGTTGGAAGTCGGGATGCTGCGGTGCCGGGCGTCGGCGCCTCGGTACTCACGCGCGATCAGATGTGGACCTTCGATCGGAGCACCCTCGCTCAAGCGGTCAACGTCATGCCCGGTGTGGTCAGCACCTTCGATGCCAACGGCCGCCGCAACGAGAGCGACATCTTCGTGCGCGGGTTCGGCCGATGGCAGGTGCCGCTGATGCTCGACGGCGTCCGCATCTATCTGCCGGCGGACAACCGACTCGATTTCAGCCGGTTTCTGACGGCGGATATCGCCGAAGTCCAGATTCAGAAGGGCTACGCGTCGGTGCTCGACGGACCGGGGGCGATGGGTGGCGCGATCAATCTCGTGTCTCGGATCCCGACGCAGCCGTTCGAGGCGGAAGCCAGCGGCGGGTTCGGCGGCCGGAGCGACAACGAAGGGTGGAACGGCTACGTCATGGCCGGCACGCGTCAACGGAGGTATTACCTGCAGGGCAGCCTCAACTATAGCGATCGCGACTTCTGGACCCTGTCTGGCAACTATCAGCCGCGTGCAGGGTCGCTGCAGCCCGGCGGGCGGCGTCTGAGCTCAGACAACGCGGACTCGCGCCTCAACCTGAAGGCCGGGTTCACGCCGAACAGCACCGACGAATACACGGTCAATTACACCAGGCAGGAGGGAGAGAAAGGTGCGCCGCTCAACGTCAACAACAACCCTCCAGTGCCGCCGAACAGCTACTGGCGGTGGCCATACTGGGACGTCTCGAACGCGTCGTTCCTGACCAGGACGCGACTGGGTCTCGTGTCCTACGTCAAGACCAAGCTGTATTACAACACCTTCGAGAACGGCCTCGACGCGTTCGACGACGGCACCTACACGACGCAGTCCTTGAACGGACGATTCCGCAGTCCGTATGACGATCGCGCCTACGGCGCGGGCGTCGAGTTCGGCAGGACATCCGGGTCGAAGAACATCCTCAAGGGGGCCGCCTCCTACCGGACGGATGTCCATACGGAGCAGCAGATCAACCGGCCGACCCACCCGACGCTGAGCTCGGCCGAGCCGGTCCAGGAGCAATCCCAGAACACCTGGTCGATCGCCGTCGAGGATACCGTTCACGTCACCCGCGCCGTGGATATCGTCGGCGGCGTGAGCTACGACAAGTACCACATTACCAAGGCCGAGGAGTTCAACGCGACTCGCGGTATCTTCGAGTATCCAAAGGGCGGGTCGGATGCGTTCAACTGGCAGAGCGCGGTCGTCTGGCGCTACAACCAGGCGGCTCAGATCCACGCGAGCGTCTCCGATCGAGCGCGGTTCCCGGTCATCTTCGAGCTCTACAGCACCCGCTTTGGGACCGCCACACCGAATCCGACGCTCGGTCCGGAGCGCGCCACCAATCTCGAGCTTGGCTGGAAGACCAACAGCGGTCGGGCCGCGCATCTCGAGGGCGCCGTGTTCTACAGCGATGTCCGGAATCTGATCCAGACGATCGTCTTGTCGGACACGACCACGCAAACGCGGAATGTGGGCGACGGCCGCTTCTATGGCGCGGAAGTCGGGGCCGACGCGCCGCTCGGCGCCGGCCTGAGGGTCGGCGGCAACTACACCGTCATCAAGCGAAGGATCCATGACGCGCTGCTGCCGAATCTGCGCCCGACCGGTGTGCCGACGCACAAAGCCTTTCTGTACGCCGCCTGGCAACCGATCCAGGCGCTCATGATCACGCCGAGTCTCGACGTGGCGGACGACCGGTGGAGCGACGTGAATGCCACGCCCGCGCCCGCCTTCCCTTATGTGCAGACGGGTGCCTACGCGCTGGTCAACCTGGCGGCGGAGTATACGATCGCCCGCAATGTCAGTCTGGTGTTCGGGTTCAGGAACCTGACCGACGACAACTACGAGTTGGCGTGGGGGTTCCCGCAGCCTGGACGCACTTACTACTTCAAGACACGCCTGGGTTTGTGATCCCGCGCGACGGGCCAGCGGCGTCGCTCACGCGCCCTGATGCTGATTGAGGGCCGCGGCGCCGATGCGCTGGGCGCGGCGGTCGGCCGGCCACTCTCCAGACGGCCAACAATCGTCAGTGGGTGGGTTGGACTGTTCGAAATTCGCGATCATTACCACGTCGATTTGCCGATCGCCAGCGCACGATGGCGGACGTCGCCCCTCGGACCCTCGCTCACCCCTGCACCAGCTTCCGCAACGACGGCTCGGCGAGTTCCACATGATAGAAATCGCTGTAGCAAGTATCTCGTGTGCCGATTGCGGCGCGCGCGCTCCGACCGGCAATCCGATCGGCGGAAGTCGGCGGCTTCGTGACGGACGCAGTCCTGAATCGGCTGGCACGTGATGGCGGGCGCGTGCGACGATACGCGCTGTCACCCGGCGCCGTCGTCCACTACGGGCGTGGGACGACGATGAGCTGATGGCGCTGCGACTGTGTGCCGACTTTGGCGATGCCGGCCATTCAGCTGTCCCAGCGCGTCGCCGGTACTGAGGTCGTCCGCGTGACGGGCCAACTCGCCACCGGCTCGCACGCAAGGAGGCTGATGGGACTCGTGGTTCTTCTGAGAGGAGTCAACGTCGGCGGTCACAAGACCTTCCGACCGACCATGCTCGCCGAACAACTGAAGCACCTCAAGGTCGTCAACATCGGCGCGGCGGGCACTTTCGTGGTTCGGCAACCGGTCACCCGGGCGCAGCTCCGCGCTGAATTGGCGCGCACACTCCCGATTGATGCCGAGATCATGATCTGCCAGGGCCGGGACATTGTCAGGCTGGTGGCCCGGAATCCATTCGCGCACCAGACAGCCGGACCGGACATCGTTCACTTCGTCAGTGTGCTCGCCAGAGCACCACGCTTCGAGCCCTCGATGCCGATGAGTTTCCCCCCCGACGGGGACTGGCTGCTGAGAATGCTCGCGAGGGAGGACCGATTCATCCTTGGCCTGTTTCGGCGTCACATCAAGGCGATCCGCTATCTCGGGACGGTTGACCGCCTGTTTGGAGTTCCGATCACCACACGCAACTGGAATACGATCACCGCGATCGCCCGGGTGCTGGGGGGCCGGGAAATCTGATCCGCCGGCGAGTGCTGAGTTTCATCTGAGTGTTCCCATCACGCGCGTATGCAACGACTGAGGGGCCGCTCGCGACGGTTGATCCGGAGGTCAGTCGCCGGGATCTCGGCGAACTGGCGACGGCGGCCTGAGCGCGCGCTGTCCTCCACGGCTGAGCGGTACTCGCTCTTCGTGATGCGCGACAACGATGCGGATGCGGTGGCGCGGGGTTGAACACCGACCGGATCGACCGGATGTCGCAGTACCTCGGGGCACGGCCCGGCGAAAGAGCTTGAGAATAAATCGATCGCGGGCTGACGTGAAGGTCGGCGCGACCACAGCCACCTACGTAGTGTCCGGCTTCAGCCGGACCGTGACAGGTTGCAAGCGCAAATGGCTGGGCCTCAGTGGTCATGCAGGAGTTCACGCCCTGCCGTGTCGGGCCGACTCGAGGACTGCACTGCGCCAGAATTGATTTTTCACAGGGCTCGAAAGCCGGAGACGACGTCCGACGATCACGCGTCGTCTGCCGCTGCGCCGGTTCGGACGGCCTTATCGCTCTTGCAGGCGCGCACCGCCCAGAACGTTCCACAACATTCCCGTCGCCCAGCTGGCGGACGCTACCCGAACCTGTCGGTCCTCGAATCAAGCGGGATCCAGCCGTCACCGTGCACACGATCGCCGGCTGCCCCGTTGCGACAGCGACAACAGCAGGGTCAGGGGGAAACCGCACGCGGAATCGATCGAGGAGCTGCCGCTATTTCAGCGCGCGGTAGACGGCCTCTTCGGCGCCGGCATACACCTTCATCGACGCCTCGTCGTAGAACGGCAGCGTCTGCATCATCACGACGACCCCGAGACTTCTGGCGGGATCGATGAAGAAGTGCGTGTTGAAGATACCGGCCCAGGTTCCGGTCCCCCGCGTGCGCCGGTTCGGCAATTGCTCTGCGGCGAGCTGAAACCCGAGTCCCCAGCGGTCCTTGCCGGCGCCGACCGGAAAGTTCTTCGAGAGCGACAGATTGGCGGACTCCTGCGGCTGCACCACGACGTTGCCCGTCTGGCTCTCGAGCATCATCTTCGCCGACTTCTCGGTCAGGAGGCGCCGCTCGCCCAGCTGGCCGCGATTGAGCAGCATGCGAAGGAACAGTCCGTAATCACTGGCTGTGCCGTAGAGGCCGCCGTCCCCGGCGACGCTGGCCGGCAACACGGCCGGCATCGGCCGCTCCATGAACTTCCCGTCAGCGCCGCGCGCGTTCACCGCGACGACGCGCGGATACTTCGCCGGCGGCACCAGATAGCCGGTGTCGTGCATGCCGAGCGGCTCCAGGATGCGCGACTGCAGAAACGCATCGAGCTTCTGCCCCGAGAGCACCTCGACGACGTTGCCGAGCACGCGCGTGCTGGCGCCATAAGCCCAGCTCTCGCCCGGATCGAACAGCAGCGGCAGATCCAGCTCCGTCTTGCCGGTCTTCTGCATGATCTTCGTCAGCATCGGGCTGGCGAAGCCATAGCCAATGCCGGAGGTGTGGGTCAGGAGGTGGCGGATGGTGATCGGCCGCTTCGCCGGCCGCGTTTCGTAACTGGCGTCAGCTTCGTTGTAACGGCTGATGACGACCGGGTCCCGGTACTTTGGCAAGTATCTGGCCACTTCATCGTCAATCTTCAACTTTCCTTCATCGACGAGCATCATGATGGCGACCGAGGTGATCGGCTTGGTCATCGACGCCATGTTGAAGATCGTGTCCTTGCTCATCGCCTTCCTGGTGAGCGTGCTGCTCAGGCCAAACGCCTCGTTGTAGAGGGTGCCGTCCTGGCCGACGACGGCGACGACAACGCCAGGGACCTCACCGCGGTCGGTGGCGCCCTTGAGAAAGGCTGACAGGGCAGCGGTCCCCTGCGGTGAGAGGGGCGGCGCCGCGGCGGTGACCGCGACGAACAGCAGCGGAAAGAGCCAGAGCAGACGTTTCATGGCCCATCATCCTAGACCGGATTGCGGCAGTTCAGGATATTTTCACGGCCGCGCATCGCTCGCCATGGCCAGGATCGCCGCTACGCCGTGATCGGTCACGGATCCTTGCCGGTGAACAGCGTCGACAGTCTTCTGGAACCCCGGATGGGCTGTTCAGTCGGAGACAGAGATTATTCTGGTCTCGGCTGATGATGAAAGGCAGGGAGGGCATCGCCTTGCGAAAAGACTCGTTCACTGCGTGTCCGCGCCGGCGCGAATCAGCGCCAAAGACAGCGACATCCGCGGGTGGCGTCTCTTGCCGGGCGCGGATGATGCCTGGCTCCGGAGCGCGATTCCTCTTCAAGCAGTGCCTGCTGTCGATCGCCGCGCTCGGCGTCCTCGTGGCGGCGGCCAGCACGCCCGGCGGTCCCGTCCCGGGCCCGTTGCCGATTTTTCCCGGCGACAACTGGTGGAATCTCGACATCTCGGGCGCCCCGGTCGATCCCGCGTCGGCCAGCTACATCGATTACATCGGCCCGACCCGCGCGATGCACCCCGACTTCGGCGGCGACGTCGCGCCGGGCAGCGTGCAGGGCTACGGCTTTCCGTACGCGGTGGTCGACAGCACCGTGACGAAGCAAGCCGTGCAGTTCCAGTACGCCGACGAGAGCGACGGCGTCAATCACGCGACCGACGAGAGCTTTCCGTTTTACCCGATTCCGGACCAAGCCATCACCGAGCCGCACTGGGTCGAGGGTGGCGAGCCGGGCAACGTCGACCTGCGCCGCAGCAGTGATCGCCACCTGCTGATCGTCGATCGCGATCGCCGCCACTTGTACGAGCTCTACAACGTCTTCTTCGACGGCAGCCAGTGGCACGCGGGCTCCGGCGCCTTCTTCGACATGAACGTGAACGGCCGGCGTCCGGAGGGCTGGACCTCGGCCGACGCCGCCGGACTGGCGATGCTGCCCGGCTTGGTACGGTACGACGAGGTGTTCGGGGCCGGCGAGATCGAACACGCGTTCCGGGTGACGGTGCGGGCGACGAACTCCTACGTCTACCCGGCGTCACATCGCGCCGGATCGACCGCCGGCGCACTACCGATGGGGGCGCGGCTGCGTCTGAAGGCCAGCCGCGATCTCTCGGGGTTTCCGCCGGACGTCCGGAGGATCTTCCGCGCCATGCAGCGATACGGTCTGATCGTCGCGGACAACGGATCAGACCTGTATGTCAGCGGCACCTACGACACGCGGTGGAACAACGACGTCTTGAATCCGGCATTCGGGGCGCTGACAGCGAGCGACTTCGAAGTGATCCAGCTCGGCTCCCATCCCACCGCGCCCACCGGCGCGCCGGCGATGACGACGGAGCCGACGAATCAAGCGGTGAGAGGAGGACAGGATGCGCGGTTCACTGTCGCGGCGAACGGAACCCCCGCGCCGACGTATCAATGGCAGCTGTCCACCGACGGCGGGTCGTCGTGGCTGAACCTGTCGAACGATGCCATCCACGGCAGCGTGTCGACGCCGACGCTGACGATCTCCGGCGCGCCGATCGGTCTGAACGGCTACCGGTATCGCGCGGTCGCGACCAACAGCGCCGGGGCGGCAGACAGCAGCGCGGCGATCCTGACGGTGTTGGCGGCGCCGCTGCCCGGCTGGTCCGATCTCGTCGACCTGACCGGCGACGGCCGCGGCGACGTGTTCCTCTACAACCGGGCCACTGGCGCGCGTCGGTTCGAGGTGACAAGCCTCCTTCCGGCCGGTTTCGGCGAAATCCCCGGCGCTTGGGATCCAGGTTGGCAGGTCTACCCTGCCAGCCTGAACACCGACGCCTACACCGACTTCTTCCTCTACGACCCGGCGCGCGGGTTGTGGATCCAGGCGCTCAACCACGCCGGCGACGGCACGTTCACGTATACCGTCGGCGATTGGGACCGCAGTTGGACCGTGGTGCCGGCCGATCTCGACGGCGACGGGCTGACCGATCTGTTCGTCTACAACCTCTCCACCGGCGTCTGGGTGAAGTGCCTGGTCGATGGCGGCGGCGGCTTCACGGGGTACGCCGTGGGGAACTGGGATCCGGGGTGGACGCTTCATCCTGCGGACTTGAACGGTGACGGACGCGACGACTTCTTCCTCTACAACCGGGTCGATGGTGGGTGGGTCGAGGCATTCAGCCAGCCGGGATTGGGGACGTTCAACTACCCGGCGTCGGGGCAGTGGGATCCGGGCTGGCAGGTCATCCGCGCCGATCTGAATGGCGACAGCCGCACGGATCTGTTTCTGCTCAATGCGACGGGGGAGCATGTCAGCGCGGTGAGCCGCGCCGGCGCCGGCTTCGACTACGCCGGCGGGCCGCCCTGGGCGGCCGGCTGGTCGGTCTCCGCCGGCGACTTGAACGGAGATGGCGCCACGGACCTCTTCCTCTACAACCCGACTTCCGGCGTCTGGATCGAGGCGTTCAGCGACGGCGTCAGCGGCTTCGACTACTCGCCGCTCGGGAACTGGGATCCGGCCTGGTCAATCGCCGTGACCGATCTGAACACGGATGGACGCGGCGACGTCATCCTGAGTCGGGCCGACGGCATGTGGATCCAAGCCACCAACACCGGTCCGGGGACCTTCAGCTACGCCGCGGGCAACTGGGGCGGCGGCTGGAGGGTATTGACGCGGAGAAACTGAAAGTCCTGGCCTGCCGCGACGGCGCGGGCGCGGATTTGCCAGACTGGTCCGCGTGCCAGGCGTGGGCGATTCCGCTCAACCACGCCCGTGTGATGGCGCTTCGGAACTCCCATTGGATCGAGCGGCGGATCTAGCGGCTCTCGGCCCGCTCCCTTTCTGTTGCCCGCTGCTCCCTCGATTGGGCGCCGAACCGCTGTCCGCTCGCGGTGACCGCCGCCGTCACGTAGCCCCCTTCGGCGCCGGTTTTGAGAGGCGCCACCTGGACCGTGATCGTATCGCCGAACTTGATCATCTTGTCGCGGTAGCCGGCCCGATACATGTTGTTGGTGCTGTGGCCCTCGAACTCGATGTCTCTTTCGCCTTTGGCGTCCTTGACGTGGAGAACCAGACGCATATGCGGATTGATCGCCTCGAACCTTTTCACGACCCCGGTGATGGCCACCGTCTTCGTGAAGTCGAACTGCACGGCCGAATGGTGGGCCGTCGCGGGCGAGCCCCAGAGCATCAACATCGCCGCGACCATCGACGCGATACCAAATGTCTTCATCACCTGAGCTCCATTGGCGGCCGCGCCGTCCGCGGACGTCGGCAGCCGTGCGGGCGTCCTATTTCCTGATCGCTTCCTGCGATCGCTTGCTCTGCTCGAGTTGCTCCAGACGCTTGTGCCATTCCTCTTCGGCACATTCGTAGGGTAGCAAGTGTCCGTTCGGCACGATCGCCCACTTCTTTTCAACCGTGGCCGGACGGGTATAGAAGACCGGATCGGTCATCGTCATTTCGGCGACCAGGACTTTTGCCCCGTTTGCTCCCGTCGTCAGACGATATCGTTCGAGGATTCGCGCCTGGTCGCTGTGCGGATAGCGTTGATCGACCTGCTCGACGAGGTGTGTGGTTTCGACGACCAGCGTGTCTCCCTCCCACCGTCCGGTCGAATGGCCGTTCCGCCCCGGAATGCGGTCGGCCTCTGGAACGATCCGGTTGCCCAGATACACCCGGCGGATTTCACTGTGCGCCTCATAGACGATGATGATCTGTTCGGGTCGCTGATGGATCTCCATCGGATAACCGCCGGATCCCAGCATCGAACCAGGCATGCCGGTGCCGAGGCAATGCCCACCGGGGGTATCGCCGGTCGGGTCGACCAGCGCCCGATACTCCGCCACCTTCTTCTTCGCCGCCTCGGTCAACGGCAGGGCAGGTTGCGCTCCGCGCCCGCCCGCCGCCTGGCCAGGTTCGGCGTAGGTGGTCCACACGCCGGTAAAATCCGGCTGTTGCCCGGCAGCGGAGGCCGGGACCAGCCCGAGGCAGGCGAGCACGCCCAGGGCGGCCAGGTGATGTCCGACGTCAAGGGATCTTCTGCGCATGTCCGTCCTTTTGCGCCGCGAGGGGGCGCGCGTCGCAGGTCATCTTAGACCATGGACGACGGCAGCGCTGCCGGTTTTTTTCTCCTGACAGTGCGCATCAAGACACCAGCATACAGGTGGGAAGCGCTGTGCCGTCACGAAAGCGCGAAAACCTGCATTCTCTGGTTTCATCCGCGGATTGCTCGGACAACGCGGATTGGGCTCAGCCGAGCACCCACCCGCGCCCGTCATTGTCGGGAAGTCGTTGAATGCTCGTCGAATATCCGTCGAGGCAGGCCGCGCCGTCGTCTTGGACCGCACTCCGTAATGCAGGAGGACACCATGCGTGGAATCTGACGGTCGACTCCTGACCGTTCCCGACCATCCGGTTGGATGCCGTCACCAGGAAGGGTCGTCGCCTCGCCGATACCTCTCCGCCCGACGACAGCGTTCAGAATCTGGCGGCAGGAATTTGACAATTCTTTGCTGGAGCCCGTCGGCGACGGCGTAAGATCGTGACTCGGCCCTTGACACGTCCTGGGAGGGGTTGTGAGACGGGTTCCTGTCGCCATGGCGTTGATCGCGTTGTTCGCCTGCCCACGCGCGCACGCCGCGGAGAGTCCGCTCGTGCAGGCGGCCGCAGCAGGCGACCTGAAGACCGTCCGCGCGCTGCTGCGCCAGGGGCAGCCGGGGCAGGATGTCAACGTGCCGGGAAGTGACGGCGCCACTGCCCTGCACTGGGTCGTGCGCGGCGACGATCTCGAGACCGCTGACGCGCTGCTGCGCGCCGGGGCACGCGTCTCCGTCAAGAACGCGCTCGGCATCACGCCGCTCTACATCGCTGCGGAAAACGGCAACGCCGCGCTGCTGCGCCGCCTGCTCGACGCCGGCGCCGATGTCGCAACCACCGACGCCTCGGGCGACACCGTGCTGATGGCCGCGGTCCGCGCCGGCAATCCCGACGCGGTGCAGGTGCTCCTCGATCGCGGCGCCGCGGTCAACGCCGCCGACCCGCAATACCAGCACACCGCGCTGATGTGGGCGGTGCGGCGCGACGACGCCGCGATCATGAAGATGCTGATGACGAAGGGCGCGACCATCGAGGCGCGCACCCGCGCCGGCGGGCGACCGGTGGCGCGCGTGCCTGGCACCGGCGGCGGATCCCACGGCATCGGCATCGTCCGCAGCGGCGTGCCGCCGCAGGGCGAGCAGCAGCCGGCGGCGGGCGGGATGACGCCGATGTTGTTCGCCGCCCGCGATGGCCGGCTCGAGGCCGCCAAGCTGCTGGTTGAAGTCGGCGCCGACGTCAACGCGCCGGATCCGAACGGCATCACGCCGCTGAACATGGCGCTCACCAACGGCCAGCTCGCGGTGGCGGCCGTGCTCCTCGAGCACCGCGCCGATCCGCAGCGCGCCGACCTGTGGGGCCGCACGCCGCTCTGGTCGGCGGTCGACATCCGCAACCTCGCGGTGCGCAGCGGCACCTCGCAGTTCGACAACGGCGTCGACCGGCAGGCCGCGCTCGAGGTGATCGCGGCGCTGCTCGAGAAGGGCGTCGACGTCAACGCGCGCGTCAAGGAGTTCCCGCCGATGCGCCGCTACCTGCTGCCGCTGGCATCGCTCGAATGGGTCGACTTCACCGGCCAGACCGCCTTCATCCGCGCCGCGCAGGCGGGCGACGTGCCGGTCATGCGCCTGCTGCTGGCGAAGGGCGCGGATCCGAAGCTCACCACGTTCAACGGCACCACCGCGTTGATGGCCGCCGCCGGCGTGAACTGGGTCATCGGCGAGACCTACAGCGAATCGCCGGCGATGTGGATCGAGGCGGTGCAGCTCTGCCTCGATCAGGGGCTGGCGGTGAACGCGGTCAACGAGATGGGGCTGCAGGCGGTGCACGGCGCCGCGAACCGCGGCTCCGACGACATCATCGAGCTGCTGGCGCGCCACGGCGCCGAGCTTGGTCGACCCGACAAGGAGGGACGGACTCCCTACGTGTGGGCCCAGGGTGTCTTCCTTGCGACCAACTCGCCGATGGCGAAGCCCTCGACGATGACGCTGATCGATCGGTTGACGAACGGCATTGCGTCGAAGACGGCGACGAAGACGGCGGAGGCGCGTTGAACCGGCTGTTTGTCGGGGCGCTGGTCGTAGCCGCCGGCCTGTCGGTGTCCGCGATCCGGGGCCGGGCTGCGGCGCCGCAGGTGGCGCCAGTCCGATCGGCCAGCGCGGGGCAGGGCGCGGCGTTCCTGAAGCAATACTGCCTCGGCTGCCACAACGACCGCGCGAAGATCGGGGGCCTTTCGCTCGCCGCGATGGACCCGGCGAACGTCGCCGGGCAGGTCGAGGTGTGGGAGAAAGTGGTGCTCAAGCTGCGCGCCGGGATGATGCCGCCGGAGAACGGGCCGAAGCCGCCCGCCGCGCTCCGTGCGGCGTTCGTGGCCGGGCTCGAAGGGCAGCTCGATCGGCTGGCCGCGCTACATCCGGATCCCGGCACACCGGCGCTGCATCGCCTGAACCGCGCCGAATACGCCAACGCGATCCGCGATCTCCTGGCCGTCGACGTCGACGTCAGCGCGATGCTGCCGCCCGACGACTCGGCCGCCGGCTTCGACAACAACGCCGACGTCCTTGGCGTGTCGCCGGCGTTGATCGAAGCCTACGCGTCAGCGGCGGCGAAGATCAGCCGCCTCGCGTTGGGCGATCCCTCGATCAGCCTCGATCGCGTCACCTACCGTGCGCCGGCGGATCTGGCACAGGACACGCACATCGACGGCCTTCCCCTCGGCACCCGCGGCGGCTTCATCGTCCGCCACACCTTTCCGCTGGACGCGGACTACGACCTGGAGATCGGCGGTGGTGGAGGGGGGCCTGCGCTCGGCGCGGCACGCGGCGGCGGCCCCGCCGCGGCGGACGATCGCTACGTGACGCTCGACGGCGAACGGATCACGTTGCAGCCGCGCGGCGCGACGCGGCTGCGTCTCGCGGCCGGATCGCACACCATCGCGGCATCGATGATGGTGCGCACGCGCGTCACCGGGGCCGACAGCATCTTCCACGCCGAGACACGGACGCCCGGGATTTCGCAGATCACCGTCGTTGGCCCGTTCGATGCCGTGGGCCCGGGTGACACGCCGAGCCGGAAGCGGCTGCTCGTGTGCACACCCGCGGTCGCGGCTGATGAAACGCGGTGCGCCAGCACAGTGCTCAACACGCTGGCATCGCGGGCGTATCGCCGCCCCGTGGCAGCCGCCGCTCCGGAGATGGACACGCTGCTCGAGTTCTTCCGCAAAGGGCGCGACGGCGGCACGTTCGAGTCGGGCCTGCAGCGGGCCGTCGCGCGCGTGCTGGTCGATCCGCAGTTCCTGTTCCGTTTCGAGCGCGAGCCCGCCGCTGTTGCGCCGCGCGCGGCATTCCGGCTGGGCGACCTCGAGCTCGCCTCGCGCCTGTCGTTCTTCCTCTGGAGCAGCATCCCGGACGAGGCGCTGATGGCGGATGCCCGCCGCGGCGCGCTGACCAATCCCGCCGTCCTCGACGGACAGGTCCGGCGGATGCTGGCGGATCCCAGAGCCGACGCGCTGGTCGCCAATTTCGCCGGCCAGTGGCTGCTGCTGCGCGAGCTGCGCAACGCGCGGCCCGACTCGCCGCAATGGGACGGCAACCTGCGCCAGTCGTTCCAACGCGAGACCGAAATGCTGTTCCGCACCGTGATGCGGGAAGACCGCAGCGTGATCGACCTGCTGGACGCCGACTTCACCTTCGTCGACGAGCGCCTGGCGCGCCACTACGGGATACCAGACGTCCACGGCTCGCGGCTGCGGCGCATCACGCTGCCGCCGGGCGACCCGCGCCGCGGCCTGCTCGGGCAGGGCAGCATCCTGACGGTGACGTCGGCGGCGAACCGGACCTCGCCGGTCGCGCGCGGCAAGTGGGTGCTCGAGAACGTGCTCGGTGCGCCGCCGCCGAGTCCGCCACCGGGCGTCGAGACAAATCTGGAAAAGGATGCGGCCCAGGTGAAGGCGACGTCGCTGCGGCAGCGCCTGGAGCTGCATCGCGCCAACCCGGCGTGCGCCTCGTGCCACCGGCTGATGGATCCAATCGGGTTCTCGCTCGAGAACTTCGACCATACCGGTAAATGGCGGACGCTCGATGGCAAGACGCCGATCGATGCCAGCGGTCAACTCGCCGACGGCGCCAGGCTGAATGGCCCGGCGGCGCTGCGCCAGGCGCTGCTGCAGAAGTCGGATGTCTTCGCCGGCGTCTTCGCCGAGCGTCTGCTGACCTACGCCACGGGCCGCGCGATGCGGCCCCAGGACATGCCGGCCGTCCGCGCCGTCCGGCGCGCCGCCGCGCAGAACAAGTACCGCTTCTCGTCGTTTGTCGCCGGTATCGTCAAGAGCACGCCGTTCCAGATGAAGACCAAGGCCTCCGAGGATTAGTCGATGTTCATTGCCAGAAAGCATCTCTCCCGTCGCACCTTCCTGCAGGGGGCCGGCGCGGCCGTCGCGCTGCCGCTGCTCGACTCGATGGTCGGAGCGCAGACGCCGCTGCGGCAGAGCGCGGCGGCGCCCAAGACGCGGTTCGTCGCGTTCTACGTCCCGCATGGCGCGACGATGGACAAGTGGACGCCGGCGGCGGAGGGGACCGGGTTCTCCTTCACCGAGATCCTGAAGCCGCTCGAGCCGCACCGCGAGCGCATCAACATCGTCAGCGGCCTGGCGCACCCCTATGTCGCCGGGTCCGGCGGCGCCGACGTCTCGGCGGGCGCGAACCACACGCGCGCCGCGGCCGTGTTCCTCACCGGCTCGGTGCCGGAGCGCGGGCCGCAGGCGCATCTCGGCGTGTCGGCCGACCAGGTCGCGGCGCAGCACATCGGTCAGGACACGCCGCTGCCATCACTCGAGCTGTCGATCGAAGAGTCGGTGCTGGCCTGTGAAGCCGCCTTCAGTTGCGCCTACCGCAACTCGATTTCGTGGCAGTCGCCGACGCAGCCGCTGCCGATGTACAGCAACCCGCGGCTGGTCTTCGAGAAGCTGTTCGGCGTCGGCGCCACCGACGCCGAGCGCCGCGCCAGGCGCGAGGAATCCCGCAGCCTGCTCGATTCGGTGATGGGACAGGTGGCGTCGCTGCAGAAGGATCTGCCGGCCGGCGATCGCCGGCGGTTAACGCAGTATCTCGAGGACGTGCGCGAGATCGAGCGCCGTATCCAGCGGACCGAGGCGTCGGCGAGCAAAGACATCACACTGCCGGATGTGCCGGCCGGCGTGCCGGCGACGTTCCAGGACCATCTCAAGCTGCTGATCGACCTGCAGGTGATCGCCCTGCAGGCGGACATCACGCGCGTGTCGACGCTGATGTTCGCGCGCGAGCTGAGCACGGCCGTCTATCCCGAGACCGCCATCCGCGATCCGTTCCACAACCTGTCGCACCACTCGAACGACCGCGGCAACATGGATCGGTTCGCGCAGCTGAACACCTACCACATGACGAAGTTCGCCTACTTCGTCGACAAGCTGAAAGCTGTCGCCGACGGCGACGGCACGCTGCTCGATCACTCGCTCGTCCTCTACGGGAGCTCGCTGAGCGACGGCAACCAGCACAACTTCAGCCCGCTGCCGGTGGTCCTGGCTGGCGGCGCGTCTGGAAAGCTGAAGGGGGGCCGGCACCTGGCGTTCCCCAAGGACACGCACATGTCCAACCTGCTGCTGGCGTTGCTCGACAAGCTCGACGTGCGCGCCGACAAGTTCGGCGATTCCACCGGCGCGGTCACGATCTGATGATCCTCCCCTTCATCTAGAACCCTTGAGAACCGGAAACTTGACTCAACAAGTCAAGTTTCCGGGCTCGCCAGTGACCTATAGCGGGCCGAGGCCCTCGCTGGGCCGCAGGCCCGCTAGAAATCGAACTGCACACTGACCTTCGCGAAGCGCGCATCGAGGACCGAGTTCGGATTGCCCCAGGTTGCCCCGTAGGTGGTGACGTAGGTCAGCGGCACGTTCGAATTGAGCAGGTTGTAGACGTCAACCCCGACGTTGGCACGCGCGCGCCCGAACTTGAGCAGTTTGGCGACGCGCATATCGACCTGGTTCACGCGCGCGCCGTAGAGCTCGCCCGCGGTGAGGATGTTCGTCTGCACGTTGGCGGCGCCTCCTGAGGGCACACGTCCGAGGGACTGGGCGATGACACTGGCCGGCACGTTCCACAGCGCCGTGATCTCCACGCCCGGATGGCTTTGCAGCGTTCCGCTCAGCTGCACGTTGATTTTGGGGATCGTGTAGATCGCCAGGCCACGAAGCTCGGTCTTGAACGGATACGCCTTGTGGCAGTCGTACTGGCTTGGGTTGTCGATCGCGAGCTCGCAGGTGTCGTTCACGACCCGGCCGGTACTCGTGCCCCCCTGGACGGTGAGGCCGCCGCTCAGCCGGGCGTTGACCTGCACGTCGACCCCGTGCCAGTAGTTCGACGGCGACCCGTAGTTCGTGGCTCTCGAGATGAAGTTGTCTGTCTTGCCAAACGCGGTTGGCGAGATGTTGAAGAGGTCGCTGATCACATACCCGCCCGGGCGCGGCAGGCGCGGATCGACCGGCACCGGAACGCTGTAGGGATTGTAGTCGGCGGGCGTCACCGCGCGGTTGTCGGTCGCGGTGAACGTGGTCGTCAGCGTTGAGGTCGACGTGATCGGATCCGTGTTCAGGAACGAATCGAAATTCCGGCGATGATATCCGGCTTCAACCGACACCCGCGCAACGACCTGGCGCTGCAGCGACACGCCAAATTGCCAGTTGGCCGGTCGCACGCCCCACCCCTCCAGCACCGCCGGATCGTATGTGGCGGATGGCGTCGACAGACGGCCGAAGTTCTGGTTGGCCGTCGGACCGCACTCAGCGTTGAGGAGCGGATTGAGGAGATCGCAATCCGGAACAAAATCGCGATTGAAATCGGTCCAGGCGCGAGTGGTCTGCGGCGGGACGCCGCCGCCGAATCTTGTCCGCGCGGGGTTCGGCTCAATGAAGATGCCGGCCCACTGTGCCGGATCCGTGTATTGGCCGGCGTTGATCTTCAGCGACGTCTTGCCGTCGCCGGTCAGGTCGATCGCGGCGCCGCCACGGAGCGTGATGTCGTTGTATCCCTTGACGATGTCCTGTGCCGGGAACACGATTGCCGTCGGCACGAAGCGCGATGGTCCAATCACCTGCTCTGGTGAGTTGCTCCTGGCGTTCTCGTACCTGATGCCGCCCTCGAGGGTGACACGATCAATCGTCCAGCGATTCTGCGCGAAGATCCCGAGATTGCGCACCCGCGCCCGCTCGGTGAAATCGTTCAACAGCATCGTCAGCTGATTCGGCGCCCCGCTGCTGAACCGGTACTGCAGCCCGTCGCCGCGTTGATAGTTGCGCGTCGAGACGTTGTGATAGGTCTCGAAGCCGACCTTCATGTTCTGCGCCCCGGTGACGTACGAGAGCGCCGCACGGTAGCGAGGCGTGAAGGAGCGCACCTGGTCCCAGAACATCGATCGATAGGCCAGGTTGGGAATCGGAGCCGCCTGTTCGACCGTGCGGACGATCGAGCGATCGAACCCTTCTTTGGGGTTGCCGTAGCTGGGGTTGACGGCGCCAAAACCCGCCTCGAACAGGAGCTTGCTGGTGAAGGGCGCCGAGTACGCGGCCTGATAGGCATGGATCCAGTTGATGTTCTGCGATCCATCCTGCGCCTCCGGGGAGGTCGTGGCGCTGCCGCCTCCCGTGCAGTTGCGGCACATGTCCTGTTCGTCCCAGAACAGGTTGAGCTTCTGACGCGAGGAGATCTGCCACGTCGTCCGCAGCGTCGTACCGTTCCATTGGCCGTCGCTGATCGCCTGTCGGCTGAAATCGGGATCGTAGGTCCAGGCATTCGGGTTGCCGGCGTTCTTGTTGTAGTACATGCCCGCCACGTAGCGGTTCGTCTCCTGATAGCGTCCGGTCAGGAAGAACCAGAACTTGTCCTTGATGATCGGTCCACCGATGGCGCCGTTCAGCTCATACAAGTCTTTCAGCTTGCCCGGTTCCCGCAAGCCGGCCGCAAGCAGACCATCGTCGAAGTTGCTGCCCTGCAGCGAGCCGTTGGCGCCGGCACCGAACCCTGAGCCGCTGAACCGGTTGCCACCCGTCTTGGGCACCACGTTGATCACCGGGCCGCCGGCCTCGGCTTCTCCCAGCCCGCCGGTGACGTCGATGGTCACTTCCGCCGCGTTCGCCGTATCGGTCACGTACAACGTCCCGCCGCCGCTCGATCCGTTCACGCCGAGGCCATCGACGTTGAAGCGGCCTTCCGAGGCAGCGCCGCCGTGGCCGCCGACGTTCAAGGGCGCAGGACCATTGATCCCGCCAACGTTCTGACCCGTCGAGTTGAGGCCCGGTACCAACACCACCAGATTCTGATAGTTGCGCGAGCCGGGAATGGAGTTGAAGGTCTCGCTGCCGATCACCCGCTGCTGCTTGCTGCTCTGCACGTCGACGATCGGGCTCTCGCCCTTGACCGTGACGGTCTCTTCGAGGGCGCCGACACGCATCTCGACGTCGATGGCTGCAGTCAATGAGCCGCTCAGTTCGATGCCTTCGCGCCTGACGGTGTTGAACCCCTGAAGGGTGAAGGTCAGCGTGTAGGTGCCCTGCGTCAGGCCGACGATCCGATATCGGCCGGTGTCGTCGGTGACTGCGGAGCGGCTCTTTTCGATCAGGACCGGGCTGGAGGCTTCGACGGTTACGCCGGGCACCACGCCGCCGGACGAATCTCGGACGATCCCAGCAAACGAGGCCTGAACGGCCCCCTGGCCGTGAACGTGCCTCGGGATAGACAGAACTGCGGCCAACAGCGCGGCGAGGAATAACAGACGCTTACACATACGTTCAGTCCCTCAAGAAACGTCGAGAACATGACGGACGAACGCGCTCCAAGACGTACAAGCCGGGCCATCTGGCGTTCCTCAACGTCGTGATGAGATGGAATCGCAGAGGTTCGGAATTCTTGACGGATCGGTAGGGTCGGTCGCCGTAAGTGAACATCTACTGGAAAAAAGTCCCATCATTTTTGGCACCAGCGCTCGCGATCGCGTGCCGATTTCTTGTCGATGTCGACCGAGTTAAGTCCTTTGTTTTCAATGTGGTGCGGAAGAGAGGATCGAGCCTCAACGATCTTGCGATCACCGGGCCATCAAGCTGGTGAGCATAACGCACGCAGGTTAATAAAATCAATCGGTTAGCCAGACGATGCTGCCGTTCTCGCGCTTCCAAACTGAACGCGATGTCACTTGAAGGGGGCAGAGCACGTGGTCTCGGAACTCGGCGTCGGCGAGTCGCCCGGGCGCCACGTTCGTCGCGGCTGATTGTTCACGGTCGAGTCAAAAAGTCGTGTTCGCGCGCATCGTCGCTATGGCGAGTAACGGTGGTGTGAGGGTTTCCCGAACGCAATCACGAAGCTCGAGAAGCGAAACCGGTCCGATGGGGATGAGAGCGATCCTCCGATTCGGGTGGCCAGCGAGAGCGTGTTGGATTCCCGGAGGAATGTCGACAAACTGTGCCACGGGCTTCAGTCGGCGGAACTCTCGGTTGGCCCACTGGTCGGCGCGCGTGTGGCAACAAACTGTCGATCAAGATACGCGCAACCGCTTGGGCCCGCGCAAGACCGCGGGCTGTCAGCGAGACGCCCGCTTCCATCGCGGGCGAGACGCGGAGCGTCTGATGCACGCGGGCGAAATTGTAATACATGAAATACAGGCTCACCATCGCCGCGTGATTCTCCAGCTCTTTTGAGAACGCATTCGTCAGGCGAGTGAACCGACGCATCGACATCCGCATCGTGAGATTCTGGCGCTCGACGTAGGACGTGCTGATGTGCTCCGGATCTGGGTTTCCGGTGATTCATTGGGGATGGCGCCGTGGCACTTGGCCGGGCTGTAGCGCGTCTCTGGATCGCCTGACGAGCCGTAGATTTTAACCAGCAACGACGATAGTCCGCTAAGAATCGGCCCCATTGAAATGGCGTGCTACGTCCTGTCCGACGGCCGCCGAGTGCTCTCACAACGCGCGCTCCAAGGGCGGCATCGGAAGGATGGCGCGTCATGACGCGCCGCGCTGGAGTAGGCTTGTCACGGATATGGACGGAGGCCGCTGGATCGCCAGGTCGACGCGCGGTCACCGGACGTCAGCGTCTTACAGTCGGGCCGGTTATGACTTACCAGGCGTTCCTCTCCTACAGCCATTCGGCCGACGACAAGCTGTCGCCCGCCGTGCAGTCGGCGCTGCATCGTTTCGCCAAGCCGTGGTATCGGCGACGGGCGATGCGAGTGTTTCGCGATCAGACCAGTCTTGCCGCCGACCCTTCGTTATGGACCGCCATCCAGCGGGCGCTCGAATCGTCGGAGTATCTGCTGCTGATGGCGTCGCCGCACGCCGCACGCTCTGTCTGGGTGAATCGCGAAGTCGAGTGGTGGCTGTCGAATCGATCGGCAGACAAGCTCCTGGTGCTGCTCACCGAGGGGGATCTGGTCTGGGATCCGCCGGCGCGCGACTGGGACTGGCAACGCACCACGGCGCTGCCGCCGGCACTCGGCGGCCGCGGCGGGGATGAACCGTTATACGTCGACCTGAGATGGGCCCGCGATGAAGCGCTGTCGCTCGGCCACACGCGCTTCCGCGCGGCCATTCTGGACATCGCCGCCACCATCCGCGGCATCCCGAAGGACGAACTCGACGGCGAGGACGTGCGCCAGAGCCGCAGGACCCGGCGGATCGCCGGCGCGGCAGTCGCGGCGATCGCACTGTTCGGCGTCGTGGCGGCCTGGCAAGCGGTGATCGCGACCCAACAGAGGACCCGCGCGGAAGACCAGGCGCGCATCGCGCGTTCGCGGGAAGTCGCGGTGAGCTCCATCGCCGCCCGTGAACGCGATCCCGAGCTCGCGCTCCTGCTGGGGATCGAAGCCGGCCAGGTGGCGGCCACTCCAGAAGCCGAGGACGCGCTCCGACGCGCGCTCGCCGGATCCCAGTTGCGGGGGATTCTGTCGGGCGTCGATGCCACCGCTGAGCATGTCAGCTTCAGTCCGGACGGCCGCAGCCTCGCGGTCGAGAACTGGGACGGCACCGTTCGCGTGTGGGACGTGGCGGCTCGGCGCATCCGCTATGAGGTCAACGCCGCGGTGAGTTTTTCCGGCGCGATCGCCTTCAGCCCCGATGGACAATCCCTCGTTACCGACGGCGCCGGGATGCGGGTCACGGTGTTCGACGCATCGACTGGCAAGGAACGATATCGGGTCGCAAACGCCGGCGATGCCCGCGTCAGTTCCGACAGTCGCCTGCTCCTGGTCACCTCGGTCAGGGACGCCTACGTCCACGACCTCGCCAGCGGTCAGCGACTGGCAACGGTGACCGACAAGGCGATGCTTCGCGACGCGCGGTTCTATCCCGACGGGCAACGGTTGGTCACCCTCACCGGCGACCAGCCGGCTCGCGTCTGGCGATCCGACAGCGGTGAGCCGGCCGGGATCCTCGGCGAGGCTGACGAACGGGTATCGAGCGTCCGCTTCGACCGCACCGGCAAGATTGCGCTGCTCGCCTCGAACGCCGGGCTCCGCCTGCTCGAGCCCGATTCCGGAAAGCTGATCCGGACCATTCCTTCCCTCCAGAACCCGCTCGGCGCGGACTTCGCATCGAACGCACCCGGCAAGATCCTGATCTCCGAATCGGGCGGCCGAACCCGGGTGTGGGATGCGGTTCTCGAGAAATCGCTCCTCGAGGTGCCGGGCGAACAGGCGTTGCTCGTGCCGAATGGCGACTACGTGGCTTCGACGCGCGGCGTCTGGGACCTCGAATCGGGCGACCAGATAGCGTCGTTCTACGGCCCCCCGACCACTCCCGCGAGAGGCCTGGCGGTGGCACCCGATGGCCGTTCGGTCGCCATCGCCTACGACGATGGCTCGACGCGGATCTGGTCCGCCGGGATTCCCGATGGGACGCCGCTGCGATTCGCCGTGGAGCATGGCGTTCGCGGGATGTTCACGATCAGCGCGATCGCGTTCAACCCGGCGGAGACGCGAGTGGCGGCAGTGTCGCGTGATGGGTGGCTGGCCGTGTGGCCGCGCGAGCGGACCCGGCCGCTGTGGGAGAAGCGCGCCCACGATGGCGAGGGGACGTCGGTGGCGTTCAGTCCCGACGGAAAACTGATTGTGACGGCCGGCAAGGACGGCCTGGGACGGGTATGGGAGGCCGAAACCGGCCGCAGCGTGGCGGCGCTGCAAGGCCAGGGGAGCTGGATGAACCGCGCCTCGTTCTCACCCGACGGCACGCTGATCCTGTCTGAAGCGTACGACCGCACCGCCCGGCTCTGGGACCCCGCCACCGGCCAGAGTCGTGCCGTGCTCGGGGGACACACCGACGGCGTCTACTGCGCCGGGTTCGACGCCTCCGGCGAATACGTCGTCACCTGCGATGCAGCGGTACATTTGTGGAAGGCCCGCACTGGCGCGGCCGTTCGGGTGATCCAGGGACGGCGCCCCGAGGGTGCTGCCGACGCGTCGTTCAGCCCGTCCGGCAAGTACCTGCTGACCGCAGACGGAACCGTGCGCATCTGGGAGGTGTCAACCGGAGCGCTCGTCGCAGAGATCGAGGACACGGCCAACGGGGTGTTCGGGGCCACCGACGACCGCCTGCTGACGCTGTCGGGAGATGGCGCCCACATCCTCGATTGGCGCCGGCGTCTGATCCTGACGGTCGTTCCCTTCACAGCCGAAGCCGCGTGGAGCCCCAACGGGCGATTCGCCGTCTCGACGATCAAGAACGACCCGCTCAGCCCTCCCATGCTGTGGGAGACCGCGACGGGATCGGTGCTCATGCGCCTGCGGGGGGCGGTCATTCAGGCGGCGCCGACCACCTTCAGCCGCACCGGCAAGTTCGTGGCGATTGGCGGCGGTGACATGCACAGCCCGACGGAAAACCCTTCCGACCTGGTCAACGTGTTCGAATGCGACGTGTGCGGCTCTCTCGACGAGCTGTCGGCGCTCGCCCGTGTCCGCGTCACGCGGACGCTGACCCCCGCCGAGCGCGCCACCTACCTGCACGAGTAAGGCGCGCCGCGGTCAGGGTCCGCTTGGGCAGCGGATTCAATCTGGGCAGACATCAGGGCGACCATGAACAGGCTCTTGCACGTGGCTTTGGTGGCCCCACTGCCGATTGGGAGTCCTCGTCGGCGCGCATTAGGTTGCAGGATTCTCGCCCTGGTCAGAGTTGGTTGGAGTGACCCCGTTTTTGTTGGAGTTTATCCATCTGTGTCGGAAAGAGCCCCGAGACTCTTCCCGGCAGGCTTCTGGCGCACGCGTCGTCGCGGATCCATGACGAGGTCGGCGTTAGGGACGGCGGTGGCAAGTCGCTCGTGGGCCGGGATCTGAGGGTGCAGAGCGATCAGCGGGGACGCGCGTTCAAGCTCAGCGCGAATGGCACCAGGCGCCTTCGGTCGATTGAGTCGCCACCATGTCTCCGCGGTGCGCACCTGCGCGGCAGCGAGCGCGCTGATCTCGATATGGACCGGCTCGCTCACTCGCGATTGCGGAGTTCGTCAAGCAATTCCAACAGCGGGATGGTATCGCCGCGCTCACACTGGGCGATGGAATCGAGGAGCATCCGCTCAGTGTCCGCGTCCGCTTCAAAGGTCTCGTCGCTCTCGCGTGCGAGGACGGTGACGGACGCGCCCTCCGGGAGCTCACTATCGAGCTCGACGCGGCCGCCCACGACCTTTCCAGAGGCGATCACCATCGGCACATTCTAGCAGCCGACCGCAGCCAGCCAAGTCACTTGGCGACAATTGGAGCAGCGGCTTGCGGCCGCCAAGCCGACGAACGTCCTGCATTGTGGTCGGGCCGGCCGCTCCACAGACGCACAAGCCGTCGAGCTGGTGCACGTGTCTGGGCAGATTTCTGGAGAGAGGATTTCCTACGGATTCTTGCGGATGACGAGGGGTGAATTCCTGTAACTGCACATGCACTTGAAAAGAGTCCCGACACTCTTCCCGACAGCGCTAATGTGCGTCTGCCCAATCGCGCGATCTGTGAAGTGATCAACGTCTTCCTACCAGGTGAGCCGAGGGCAGGAGCGCAGGGACCAACGCGGCTTCACGACCGACCGCTATGGGCAAGGATTTGTTACGGGCGACGTTGTTCCGCTTCGGTCGTGGTATCGAATTTTCGTTTAAGCGGTATGCAAACAGAGCAAGCGCCGCCATTCCCGGCAGCGGCCAGAGCCGTGACTCTCCAAACGAAGCCAGACCCAGAAGGAAAACAACCGGCAGTGTCTTCGACTGACGCCAGCGCGTACGCGATCGGTGTCCACGGATTGATTCAATCAGCCGCGGTGAATTGCTCGAACAACTCGTCTGCCGCGTCGCGCGCGAGGTGAGCCGTCCGCTGGCATCGAAGCCGAGCACACGCGAGAAGCCGCGATCGCCCCGAGCTCAGTGGTCCGGCCGGCGGCAGGTCGGGGTCAACGACCTGAGTGCGCCTGCCCGTTCACGACCAGGGTCACAGTCGGGGGCGGACCGCCCAGCGTGGCCGACCGCAACAGGAATCGCGTGCCGTCCGCGTTGACGGCGTAACTTGGGGTAAAGGGCGGCAGCACTTCCTGTGAGTGCGTGGCAAAAAGCACGGTCTCCGTGCCGTGCTCGAAGCGTGAGCCGCTGCTGACGGCCGCGGCCATCATCGTCCCATTTGAGGCGACATAGAACAGCTCCCGGCCATCCTGTCGCCACGCCGGCTGGGAGCCGCCACGCGACGACACCAGCACCTTTCCCGCCCCATCCTCGAACGACTGCACGTAGACCTCGTAGCGGCCCGATTCGTCGGAGGCGTAGGCGATCCAGCGTCCGTTGGGGGAGAGCCGCGCCTGGATCTGGTTCTGCGGCGCTTCGACGACGGCGCGCGATCGCGAATCCGCTAGGTGGAGGGCGAACACGTCCCAGGCCTTGCCGCCCAGTGCGGTGTAGAGCACCCACGCGCTATCGGGCGACCACCCGGTCGGAAACATGTTCGGTTGCGAGATGGACGGCACGATCGCCACCTCGCCACCGTTGGCCGCCACGGTGGTGCGATAGAGGCGGGCGGTACCGTTCTCGATAGAGCTGAAAACCACTTGGTGGTTGTCCGGCGCCCACACGCCAAAATGCGCTGCCCCGGGCGCGAGCGTGACGCGCGAGCGGTCACCGGTTCGTAAATCGACCATCGACAGGGCGTCCTGCTGAGCCGTCCGCTCGGTCACCAGCGCGCGGGCGCCATCCGGGGATAGATCGAGTGCGGTGTACTGACCCGCCGGCAGGACCTGTTGTAGCACCCGACCGGCGCGATCAACCATGTTGAGATCGAAGGTCGGCCGGCCGTCGCCACCCCAGTAGGCGATCGCCCCGGCTGCGGCGGACACCGGCAGCCACGCCGGCGCGGGGAGCGCGACGACCCGGTCAGGTAACGCGACGGGCTGCCCGGACAGTGTGGCGGAAGCCGGATCGAAGGGCTGTGCGATCAGATTTCCGTCGCGCTCGAACAGCAGACGGCCGGCTGCGTAGAGTGGCCGCGCAGCCGACGCGAGCACCAGCCGGTGCCCGGGCGCATCAAGTGAGCCGACATAGGCGCCGTTACCCACCCCGTCGCGCCGTCTCATGTAGAACAGGAACTGGCGGCCATCTGGGAGGAACTGCGGCCATCGTTGACCGATCTCGCCCGCGGACTCGTCCGCCACTGTCGCCGCACTCACCGGCCCGCCGTCCTGAGAGACGCGGACCAGCGTCGGTCCGGGCCCGCCGAAGAGAATCGTTCCCTGCGAACTCCACGACCCGCCCGGGACATCCAGAGCCGCCTCGGCGAGCTCCTGCACCAGGCCGCTCTGCAGCGATACTCTCTTCAGTTTGCGATCGGCGAAGAACCCGATCGCGGATCCATCGGGCGACCAGAACGGCCCGCTCGCCTGATCGGTCCCGGCGAGGGTGCGGCCGTTGGTGGAATCGAGCGGGCGGACCCAGAGACGCGACACCCCGGTCGCGTCGGCCACCACCAGCACCATCTGCTGCCCGTCTGGCGACAGCGCGAACTGCGGCGCGCCGGACACGTCGAAGGGGGCCAGCGTCGTCCCCTCGGGCGCGAGAATCGACAGACGCACGGGGGGCGCGGCGGCTGCGCCGGCACGACCGCCTCGGGTGGCCGTGAACACCGTGAGCGCGAGCGCCACCGCGGCGACGGCCCATGGAACGGATGTGGACCAGCGAGAAGGCGATGGTCTCCGCTGCTTGTCCCCGGCCTCGAGCTCCGGCTCCTCGAGGTCGGCGGTCGCGTCTGCGATATCCCGCAGACGCCGCGCCGGCTCTTTCTGCAGGCACCGCCGCATCACCCGCGCCAGCGACGGTGGCGTCGTCGACGGCAGGAGCGACCATTCGGGCTCGCGCTCGAGCACCGCGACCATCGTCTCGGCGACGCTCTCGCGGGTGAAGGCGGCTCGCCCGCTCAACATCTCGAAGAGGACACAGCCAAAAGCCCAGATGTCGGCTCTCGTGTCGACCGACTCGCCGCGGGCCTGCTCGGGGCTCATGTAGCCGGCCGTCCCCACCACCGAGCCCTGACGAGTCTCCTCAGCGGAGTGCGCCGCCGAGGGCTCGCCGTCAGCGCGCGGCGCGATCAGCTTGGCGAGGCCGAAATCCAGCACCTTCGCGCCGGCGCTGGTCAGCATCACGTTCGCGGGTTTGAGATCGCGGTGGATCACGCCATGGCGGTGCGCAGCGTCGAGCGCCTCGATGATCTCGGTGGCGCAGCGGCGCGCCGCTTCGAGCGGGAGCGGACCGCGTCTCAGCCGATCGGCGAGCGTCTCCCCTTCCAGGAATTCCATCACCAGATAAGCGATGTCGCCCCCGTGATCGACGTCGAACAGGGTGCAGATGTGTGGGTGATTGAGCGACGCGATCGTCCGCGCCTCGCGCTGGAAGCGTGACCTGGACGCCGGGTCGGGCGCGAGATCCGGGGCCAGCACCTTGAGCGCGACAGTCCGGCCCAACCGCGAGTCCACGGCTTTGAAGATCTGCCCCATGCTGCCGCGGCCAATCCAGTCGACGATGTCGTAGATGCCGAGGCGGGACCCGGGCGCCAAATCAGGGCTCGAGGCGCTGAGCTCGCGGAGGGATGCAGTGGGCAGTCCGGCCAGGGCATCTTCCGTCCCGAAGGCGCCCGCGGCGTCGTGCGCGTCGAGCAGTGACTCGACTTCGCGGCGCAACCCGGTGTCGTTGCCGCAGGCCTCGCTCACGAACGAGGCGCGACTCGCCTCAGGCTGCTCGATGGCGCCCTGGAAGACCGCCTTCACGCGCGACCACTCGGGCGAACGGCTCACCGCCCGACCACGCCGATCGTCAGCCGGCGGAACAGCCAGGCTCGGGCCATCTGCCACTCCCGCGTAATCGATGAGCGCGACACCCCGAGGGCGGCGGCAATCTCGTCTTCCGACATGCCGGCGAAGTACCGCAGCTCCACGATGTGCGCCTGCTGTTCGTCGGTCGCTTCGAGCTCCTCGAGCGCGCGGTGCAGGGCCAGCACGTCGCACGAAATCGGGTCGACGCGCCCGACGTCCTCGTCCAGCGCCACGCGCAAGGCGTGGGCCGGCCGCTTGAGGGCCAGGCGGCGGCGCGCGTGATCGACCAGGACGCGGCGCATCATGCGGGCGGCAATAGCCAGGAAATGTCCACGGTTCTGCCAGTTGACCCGTTCCTGATCGACGAGCCGCAGGTAGGTTTCGTGAATGAGCGCGGTCGGCTGCAGCGAGTGGTCGCGCCGTTCGCGTCGCAGGCAGGCGGCCGCGCGGGCCCTGAGGTCCCGGTGCACGAGATCGAACAGATCGTCCCTCGCCTGGATGTCGCCTTGTCCCCAGGCCTGCAGCAAGAGTGTCCCAGCGCCCGGATGGTGACTTGTCACGTGATGAGCCCAGCCACGACTATGTCGTTCGGCGGGAGGCCAAGTCAACCTGCGGAGGTACCCTGCTCCCCTGACGCAGTTTTCCTGCGTCCTGCGCGTCATCTATCGGAGGTAGACACGATGAAGTCACAAACTCTGTTGGGTGTGGCGCTGCTGACGGTCGGACTCGCCGGGTTGACCGGGTCGATGTCGGCGCAAGGCAAACCGGACGATCTGAAGGGTGACCATGGGCGAAGCTGCGACGAGCGCATGCTGAAGGGGACGTACAGCACGCAGGTCGTCGGGCAGCGGCCGGGTGCGGAAGGGATGCCAGAGCAGTTCGTCGCCCTGGCGCTGGGCACCTTCGATGGCCATGGCTCGTTCACACAGGTAGACAACTCGCATGGGCTGAGCGGCACCGGGGTCGATCGGCCGGGATGGGGCACCTATACCGTCAACCAGGACTGCACCGGAACGGTAACTCTCTGGGCCGAAGGGCTGCCCTTCCCAATCCAGAGCCGAATCGTGGTGTTCGACAAGGGTGCCGAGTCGCGCGGCATTGTCATGGCGCCGGCGGTCATCGTCGCCACTACCACCAGCCGCAGGCTGTTTTAGCAGCACACCCCTCTTCATATCCCCTAGAGCGCAATCGATTGCTAGGCTTTGCCTATGGCCAGCGGCACACTGCCGCTGGCGACGGACGAGCCACGATCAGACCAGCCTTCGATAGCTTGCGGCGACGCCGTGCGCCGTCGTACGGACATTCTGCTCGGCTTCGAGCGGGCTTCCTGTCGCGACCAGCCACGGTGTCTGGTGACGGTGATGTCGCTAACTGATAGTGGTTGGAATTGTCGAGGGATTTCGTCGTGGCGGAGGATGCGATCGCGGTAAGTGCACATGTGATCGCCGCGACGTCCCACCAAGCCCCGCCGCGACGCGTTTCGGCGAAGACTCACGGTGGCACATGCCACAACCGTGATCCCTTTGCGTGGCGCAAGAACGACGCCACGTGAGCCGTGTCACTCGCGAAAACTGCGAGGTGCCGTTCGCGCGCGCTGGGATTCAGGCCGGTTTCTTCGGCGTTCTCGGTGGCACGGCGCTCGCCTTCTGGTCTCGCGTGCGCGCGTCCTCGACGACCTACGAACCGCGACATCCCGCGCAGAGTCTGCTCTACCAGATTGTGCGCGATCACTTCGAGACCTTTCGCGCGCAGGCCGCGAGTCTGCGCGACGGGGAGGGACTCCCTCGCTTTGTCGAGCAGGAGTTCCGGGACTTTTTGCAATGTGGCTGGCTGGCGGGCGGGTTTGTGCGGTTTCACTGCGACGACTGCGCCCTCGATCGGCTCGTCCCGTTTTCCTGCAAAAGCCGCGCGGTCTGTCCGAGTTGCGGCGGCCGCCGGATGGCCGAGCGCGCCGCCCACCTGCTCGACGTCTACGCGAGGGGCCGTGCCGGCGTCCTGACCTTTCACCCCATACGTTGCCTGACCGCCCTGGACGTCGAAGAGGTCTTGGCCACGGTGGAGCCGCGAATCACGCGCCTACTCGATCGCCGCGGACTCGGGGACGACGATGCCGAGGGCTCCACGCCAGACGCGTGGGTAGACGAGGCACCGGTACTGGCCGGACTGGCCGCGGCGTCTGTCCAAGGGACCGTGGCGCTCGGGCCTCAGCGCGGCGTTCGTCTCCGTCGCCTGGGGGACCCGCGCGAGGAGGGCGAACTCCCGGCCGCGGGAAGCTGTCATGCGCGGGGGAACGGCTTCGATCTGCACGCGGGCTCGTGGTGCCAGCGGGACAACGGGATCGCCTCGAGCGTGTGTGTCGCTATGCGCTGAGACCGCCAGTGGCGCAGGAGCGGATCCACCTGACCGCGGAGGGTCAGGTGCGGCTGCAGCTGCGGCAGCCCTGGCGCGATGGGACGACGGACGTCGTGTTCGACCCGGTCGAGTTTCTCGGACGGCTGGCGGTGCTCGTGCCGCGCCCGCGCATCAACCTGATTTTGTACTATGGCGTGCTGGGACCGCGAGCGGCCTGGCGGGCTGAGGTGGTGGGGCGTCAGTCATCCGTGGATGATGACGATGGGGGAGCGAAGGACTCGGAGACTGAGCAGGCTCGTGAGGCTGATCCCGCCGAAACTGCCCGGCGTCAGGCCCGCGGTCAGTGTTGGGCATCGTTCATGGCGCGCACGTTTGGGTTGGATGTCTTGGCGTGTCCCCGGTGCGGCGGCCGCCTGCGCTTGATCACGCTCATCGAAGAGCCGGTCGTGATCCAGCGGATCCTCCGACATCTCGGCGTCCCGACGGAATTCCTGCGCCGCGTCCCGTCCGCGCGCCGCCACTCCGAGTGGAACGTCTCGGCCAGGCCGGTTGGAACGGCACGTCGGGGTCCGATCCCCGTTCCTGACAATTCTCAGCAATGGCTCGCGCGTGAGCACGCCGGAGCTGTGCTCGGTGGGGTGGCAGGCCACGACCTCTCGCGTTTGGCAAGCGTCGGGGACGACAATTCAGCGCGGGACGGCCCGCGAATCCGCGCCGGATCGGCGTCCAATCTGCGCTGTGGCCGGGGGGCCAGCGGGCGAGGCGGCGGAGGATCCGATAAGGCCTCTTCGGTTAACCTCCGGCGGCGGCACGACGGCGGCACGCTGCGCTCGGGAGGCCTCTAATCGTTCCTATCGTCTTCATGGCGAGCGGGGACCCAAGGTCCCCCTCTGGAGGATGAGTGTTCGTCGGCCTTCCAGGACGGCGACGGAGCGCAGCTGCCTTCGCCTACAGGGAGTCAGGTGCCAGTCCGAACGCGCGTGTCGAGCTGAGGCCGACGGTGAGAGAAGCCGGAGCGTCCGAAGGGACGCCCCGGCTGACGGTCTACGCGTTGGCCTGGGTGCGCTCCTCGAACTCGGCGTACGCCGCGAGGACGAGCTCGCCGATGCGGTGTTGGGCCGCGGTATCAGCGATCGGCCGTAGGAGCGCAAAGCTGCGGCGCTCGCCGTTGACGACGTACTGACGGGCGGGGAACGTGACGTTCCGACCGCCGCCGCCGCGGCGCTCCCAGACGCTGAAGCCAATCAGCTTGAGTCCGTCGAGCGGTCCACCGGCGAAGTGGAGTTCGGCGTCGGCGAGCTTTCCGGGCGGGTTGCCGTGGTCGTTCGGGGTGATCTTCACGGTGAGTTCTGTCGAAGCCATTGTTTTCCTCCTGGGCCGCGTATCGCGGCGCCTTCGCACCCAGAGGCGCCCGGACGCGCGTGGGGAGGCAGCCCGGACGGGCCGGCGAAGGACGAAGCCCATGGCGCTGGCGTGACAGACGCGGTTCAGGCTGGCGCGACGGCGACTGCGCAGGAGTGTCCCACGGGGCGCCGGGTCGTTCGGGCGTGTGCGAGACAGACGGTCTGAAAATCGAGAACGATCAGCGCTGCCCGTGTTTGCGAGCCTGACGAATGCCTCGGGCGTCACGACACGGACGAGAGCTGCGTGAATCAAGAGCTCAGAGAGCCTACCGGCGGTGAAGTAGTCGCGGGCCTTCTGGCCGTCACTCCGACAACGGGGAGAACGAATGCCGTAGCCTTGTGCAACCGCATCGGCCAGGCACACGACCTGGAACGGCACCTTCTGTTCCGCGGTGCCGCCGGTCTGCGGCCACTTGAGCGAAACCAGGATTCGTTCGTCGCCGCGCGGGTCGCGTTGGCGTCGAGCCGTCTCGCGGAAATGACCGAGAGGAGAATAACTGCGGGATCGAGAACGAGGCCGGACAACGGGATCGGCGGTGGAGCTCCCGGTCACGATTCAGCCCGCGCCGTTCAAGCGCCTGCGAGCCAGCGCAGAACGATCACCGACCGCCGGCCACACCGCACCGCTATGCGATCGCGGTCTGAAGCGCGGTCAGGATCTCCGTCGCCGCGTGCTGAACGGCTCCAAGCGATGCGTGCAACGTGGCCTTGTCTCCAGAGTAGAGCCGGATGTAATCGCTGGCCGCGGTGTTGGTGTCAAGCCCGATCGCGTGGCACACCACGAACGCGACGGCTTCAGCCTCAGTCTCGCGAACGATCTTCGACGTGTCGCTGCGCCGCTCGCCGCGATGTAGAAGCTCGTGGGCCAGCTCGTGAACGAGCACGGAAAACTCAACCGCGGGCGGCAGGTCGTCACGGAGGAGGATGCGACCACTGAGCGACGCCCCGTGCGCCGAGCCCAGTTCGGCGTTGTCGTACGCCAGCGTGATACCGGGGCTCTCGACAAGCTGCTTCAGCCGTTCGGTGTAGACGCCGGGGTCGCCGCAGACTTCAGCGAAGGCCGGCAGCGTGTCGCCGTCAGTCTGGAGAATGTCTTATCTCGGGATTCCGCAACCTGGACAGCTGGCAACACCGTCTCAGGTGCATTGGACTATCGAATTGGGCCTGACGACCATTTCGCGCGCATCGACGTCCGGCTCTTGCGTGCCAGCGAATTCGAGGCGCGCGCGGCGGCGAGTTTGAACAGACTTGCCGCAACCGTTCAAGAAGGCCGTTCAGGACGCTCGCAGGCTCTGGGGTAAACCCTGCGGCGTTTTATGGCTGGTTAACACTCACGCGCCGACGCTGGCGGTGCTGGTACGATGGCGATGCCTTTGTCGGTCTCAGACGATGAGGACGCTGCTCGGAGGTGGGAGGCCACTGGCTCGACGCGACCAACTGCGACCGGCGTCCGCCGATACGTAGAGGTTGCCCTTCCGATCGGCGAGCGCGACTGCCGAGCCGCGCGTGGCGATGCAACCGGTGTCGATGATGCCGTCGGTCCATGCGGGTAGGCCGCCGCCGACGGCGACCAGCGAATCGCGTCCATCCACCCGTCGTCGGTAGATTGCGCCCTGCGCTGCGAAATGGTCTATCGATGCGGACACAAGGACATCGTCGCCCGCAAACGCGACCGCGGAGCAATAGGAGGCATGCAGGCCCTCCTGTTCGACGTCCCATGTCACCCCACCGTCGCGGCTGGCACACAGCCCGATCGCGGCGGCGGCCATCACGACGCCTGGACGGTTCGGGTGCGCGCGAACCTCGTGGACGTCGCTATCGACGTCGATGGTGGGCTGCCACGTCACGCCGCCGTCGGTCGACCGAGGGACACCGCCGACGTGGACGTTGGCGAGGATCGCGCCGTCCGGGGTTGCGGTGATCGAGCGGATCCCGAGCGGCGGTCCGATGCGCTGACCGTTGATGACTGCCGAGCCCGCATACCATGTCTCACGGCCCGCGACCACGTCGAAGCCGCGGAGTTGCTCGAGTCCTCCGTCCGCGTTGACGCGCAGAAATCGGGCATCGTCGGTTCCGACGTAGATCACGTCGCCGACCGTCACGCAACAAGCGAGATCCATCTCCGTGGTCGCCATGGTGCTCCACACGCCGTCCGGCGCACGCCGGCGAAGTGAGCGTCCGCTGACAATTGCGAGAGCGCCACCCTGCCCGTCGGGCGCGAGCGCTCTGACCGACTCAGTGCCCAGCTCTTGATCGCGGTTCTCGCCAGAGACGACGAACAGTCCGTCGCTCCAGGTGGCCACAAGCACCATTGGAGTCGTCACGATGGCATCCTCTCAGCGACCAGTTGCGACGACGGTAGCAAATTACTCCTCATGAGTCGCTTAGCGACGACCTATCTGGGCGCTGCCTCGTCGGCGTTTTGCATGTCGTAGACAATCTTCCAGTCATTCCCGACACGATTGAAAACCGTAAGGTACTTGACGGCAATCATCAGTGACCCATTACCACCAGCCGCCTGCGAACCAGGGACTGAGACCGTGACGGTATACGTACCGGCCGCAAACGCCCGATCGCCGGTTACTTCAATCGCGAGCGGGGCGTTGAACTTCACGACTCCACCACGCGCGACCATCGCCATGAAGGCTGACTTGATCGCGGGTTGCCCTTTGGCCACAAGCGAGCCCGGCGGCATCAGCACTGCATCTTCGGCGTAGAAGGACGCGAGCTTCGCGGCGTCCTTCGCATTGAATGCGACGGCAAAATCGGTGAGAACCTGTTCGATCGCGTTTCGTCCGGTGACCTGCCCCTCGATGGGAACCGAAACGAGGATCGCCAACAGGATCAGTGAAGTGAGTCTATTGCGCACGGCGTGCCTCCTCAACGACGTGACATTATTCCTGTCGCGACGCCGTGGATAGGAACAATGGAACTTTGCGTGCTATACACGCCTATGGCCCCGCCGGTCGCGTGGTATCGGGAATTCAGTCCGTGTGCAGCGCTGGCGCAGGACGTGTACGCCTTCTTCTCGTTCGTTCCTGGACCGTTCGCTGCCGCACCAGGCCGCCCGATCCTGCGCGAAATCCCGGTCTCCGATCCGGCGCTCTGCTCACCGCAATTGGCCGATGGGCATGCGTCCATCCTCTTCGAGCTCGGACGCACATGCGTCGCGACCGGCCGCTGGTTGGATGATTCCAGCGCGCTGTGCGCGACGGTGACCGGGCCGAAGACGGGTGTCGGCAGGATTGCGGGTCGAGACTTCCCGGAGATGCTCGGAATCTGTTTCCTTCCAGGGCGCGTCAACAGCATTCTCGGGGTGCCGGCGAGGGACCTGATCGATCAAACGGTCGCCCTCGACTCGCTCTGGGGAACAGGCGGAGCCCTGCTCACGGCGGAGTTGCGCGACCTCGACGAAAAGGCGCGTCTCGACAGGATTGAGGCCGTGCTGCTGGCGCGCCTAGCTCGTGGACGCCAATGGGCGGGCTCGGTCGATGTCCACGGACTGGCGGCAGCTGTGTTCAGACGAAATGGCCGTGTGGCCGTGGAGAGTATGGCGCAGGCGGCAGGCGTGTCGCGTCAACACCTGTCACGCGAGTTTCGGGAGAGGATCGGCGTGCCGCCAAAGCTGTACAGCCGGCTTGCAAGGTTCCACGGGGCACTCGCGTACGTCGGTCGCCCCTCGTCTGTGGACTGGGCTCGCGCAGCTGCAGAGAGCGGCTATACCGATCAATCACACATGATTGCCGAGTTCCGGCAGTTCAGCGGGTTGACGCCGGACACGCTTGTCAGTCGCCATTGGTTCCATCCATTCATCGAGCGCGCGCGAGACCGTCGCCGTCACGCCTGAATGACCGCACGTGACAATCACGAACTAGACGGCGGAGGCCGGCTGCAGGCCGTTGATGAAGTCCGCTGCGCGCTGCGCGTGACTGGCCGCGGCGAAGATCGCGCGGTTTATCTGCCGTGAGCACATCCAGCCAGGTGGCGATGTAGGCGGCGTGGTCCTCGCGCGGCTCAAGCGTCAGATCCAGATCGGCACAGAGGAACGCGGCGCCGAGTTCGGCCACGAGTTCTTCGATCGCGTGGCCTTCGGACCCGAAACGCTTGGTGATTTCGCTACTGTAATTTGGCCCCCTTTGATATCGAAATGTGGCCCCCCTGTTACGCTGACTAACCCGTTGCGATCCCCACGGGATCGAGGAGGGTTGGTTGGACCGGAGAGCCAGAGTGGAATTGTTCGCGGAGATTCGGCGGGAGTATCAGAGTGGGGTCGGGACGATTAAAGGGGTGTCCCGGAAGTTGGGGGTCCATCGGCGGGTGGTCCGACAGGCGTTAGCGGATGCGGTCCCGCCCGTGCGGCCGTACAAGGCGCGTGCGCAGCCGACGTTGGCTCCGGTGCAGGCCTTCATTGATCGGATCCTGGAGGCGGACCGGCTGGCGCCACGCAAACAGCGGCACACGGCGCGCCGCATTCACGATCGGCTCTGTCGCGAGCGGCCGGCCACGCCGATCGCGGCGTCGACGGTCCGCGTGTACGTGCGGAGCTGGAAGCGTGCCCAGGGCCTGCTCGGCCGGGCGGTGTGCGTGCCGCAAACGTACCGGTGGGGTCAGGAGGGCCAAGTCGACTGGTACGAAGCGGTCGCGATGCTGGGGGACGAGGCGGTCACGCTCCAGGTGTTTTGTCTGCGGAGCATGGCGAGTGGGGCGGCGTTCCACCGCGCCTATCCGCGCGCGACGCAGCAGGCGTTTCTCGAGGCGCACGAGCACGCGTTTCAGTACTTCGGGGGGCTCTTCGCGACCCTGCGGTACGACAATCTGACCAGCGCCGTCCGCAAGATCCTGCGGGGATTCCGACGTGAGGAGACGACGCGCTTCTTGGCCTTTCGATCGCATTGGCAGTTTGCCGCGGAGTTTTGTACCCCGGGCGAAGGACACGAAAAGGGGGGCGTGGAAGGGGAAGCCGGGTACTTCCGGCGGAATCATTGGGTGCCACTCCCCGAGGCCGCCGACCTCGATGCGCTGAATACGCAGTTGCTTGCCGGGTGTCGGGCCGACGAGCAGCGCGTGATCCAGGGACGGATGCAGTCGGTCGGCGAGGCCATGACGATCGAGCACGCGTCGCTGCGGCCGTTGGCGACCGAGCGCTTTGACCTGCACGAGGTGAGTTTCCCGACGGTGGACGGCGCCGGCTGCGTGCGCGTGAAGACCAATCCCTATTCGGTGCCGGCGCCGGTGGGGACGTGTGTGGAAGCGAAACTCGGATCGGCCCACGTCGAGCTCTGGGCCGACGGGCAGCGTCTCGCCCGGCATGAGCGGTCCTATGTGCGGTTCGAGCCGGTCCTGGACTTGGAGCACTATCTCGACGTGCTGGAGCGGAAGCCCGGCGCGTTGGCGGGCTCGACGCCGTTGGCGCAATGCCGCGCGCGCGGGCTGTGGCCGACCAGTTACGACACCCTGTGGGCGCACCTGATGACCCGGCATGGGAAACAAGCCGGGACGCGCCAGATGATCGGGGTCTTACAACTGGCGCGGACCTACGGCGCGGGCGCCCTCCGGCACACCGTCGAGGCGGCGCTGACGTGGGGCTGCAGCGACCTGGCGGCGGTGCGGCATCTGCTGCTGACGGCGACGCTCGAGCGTCCGCCGATCGCGCCGATGCCGATCGGATCGGCACTCGCCCGCTATGACCGCCCGCTCCCCAGTGTGGCGGCGTACGACACGCTGGTGCCGTCCGAGGTGGCCCCATGAGCGCCACGCCACTGGCGGTGCAACAGGCCACGATCCGCCAGCACTGCAAAGTGCTCCATCTCCCCACCGTCGGCGGGCAGTGTGGGCCGCTCGCCGAGCAAGCCGTACGCGAACGGCACACGCACCTGGCCTATCTAGAAGTCCTGCTCGCGGCCGAGGTCGACGAGCGCGAGCGGCACGCCATCGCGCGACGA